>JADJPH010000067.1 GCA_016713335.1 Candidatus Fredericiella danica
GCCTCGAACGTGATCACCATCACCTCGCAGTGCACTCACCCTGACCGCCCAGGTCGTCGACCAAAACGAGAACTGGGTGACCGATGGCGCTGACCGTGACCCTTTGCCGGTGCGGGGCTCATCATGACCACGACGGCCCACGTGAACACCGGCTATGCGGTCGTGCTACCGCCGATCCTCAAGCCGGCGTCGCTGAGATCACCGCCACGAGCGGCGCCGCCCACGCTCGATCACTGTCCTGGTCGAAGAGAATCAAGCGTTCATGCCCGCGCTCAAACGTTGAACCACAAGACCGCCCGGCGCATCCTAGCGCCGGGCGGTCTTCTACTTGTGAACGTTCTTGCCACCGACCCCGGCTGGAACAACACTGGCGATATACTCCGGCATGAACTAAGAATTGCTCACGGCGCCTGGGAGTACTCTGCGCACCTGGGGGTGACGTGGTTTCAACGACAAGCCCCTGAAGGCGGTTCATGACGATGACGTCGATTTGCATTGATAAAAGTAGCTTAAGCAGTACGTGGGAGCAAAAATCCAGATGAATTTGTACAAATATACTTGCCGATCCTGGACTTCACCTATCACGCCCACCGGTGGTCAGTCGAATGAGCGACGCGGTGTAGACACCCAATCTGCAAATACTCGACACAGAGCGGAACGTTGCCGCATCGATGGGCGGGCAGGCGACGTACCCTAGCGCCTCCCGCGTCGTCTCGACGCAAACGCGGAATGTGCGCCAACCACCCAATATGTTCGGAGAGTTGTAGCGCAAACAAGGGTCCCAACGCATCAAGAATCGTCTCCCGACGCACTGCGCCCCGGCTCAGCATCGCCGCGCGCCAATCAGGATACGGCGCAGTGTCAATGCGATAACCGCACGCATTCATCCTGTCAATCATTTCCCGTACTGTCACAGGGCGCGGGTTATTCAAGTGCGCAATGTGTACGCCTTCGGGCATACCCTGTACGAGGCTGCGCACGATGGCCTGGCTGACGTAATCCACCGGTACAAGGTCAATTTGCGCGTCTATTGACGGCGCCATGCCAAGCGCGACCCAACTCTGGAGCATTTTTGCTATAATGTTCTCTTCTGCCAAACCCCGGTCACGCTGTCGCCGGCGATCAGGCTTGGCCGATAGATCATGACCTGCAGGCCGCGCACCCAGGCTGTCTCCACTAGCTTTCCGCCACCCACTTGCTTTGGGCATAGCCGCCGAAGAGCAAACCCTCATGCTCCAGTGGCGTAGTCTCGTCAGGATCCGCGGCTCACGCCCAACAACCGGAAAAACGGCGAGGGTCGAGACGTAGTGGAGTGGGCGATGGCGCCGTGCCGCCAGCCGGATCATCGTTTCGACGCCCTAACACATTCGCTAGCTTCAACTGCGCATAGGGCGCCAGCCAGTTGACCTCGGCGCCACTGTGGACAATGGCGTCGATCTGGCCGGCCAATTGTTCAAATTCCGGAGCGGTGAGCCCAAGATCGGGCTGCGCCAGATCGCCGGGTACGGCGACGATCCGCGCCATCGCCAAAGGCCTGCCCGGAAAGGTACGCTCCAGGCGGCGAACAGCCGCGCCCGGCCGTGCTCAGGAGCAGGCGCCCGCACCAGGCAGTGAATCTGTGCCTCGGTTTCGTTCAGCAGATCACGCAGCAGAAAACGCCCAGGGTTCCTGTCGCTCCAGTCAGCAACAGATGGGCAACCGCGTGCGGGCCAGGCGCACTGCCCCGCACTATTTCGATGGTGGGTCAAGTTCCGCCTCCCCGGCCAGATCGGCCACCCGGCACGCAATCAAATCGTCAGCACAACGTTGCATCACCCGGGCAGACGCCTGGTTTGCCGGCGGTGTTGGCTCACCCACCAACGGGGCCAGTTGCTCCGTAAGGCTGGCAAGCGTCGGTCCTTGTAACAGCGTTGCGATCGGAACGCTGACGGCCAGTTCCACCTCAATCCGGTTCACCAGTTCGACAGTCATCAGCGAGTCGATGCCAAGTTCGCTCAATGGCTGCTCCGGATGAATGGTGTGAATGGGCGTGCGCAACACGTTCGCCAGCTGTTTCTGAAGCAGTTCCATGATCGCGGCGCGCCGCTCCGATGCGCTGAGGCCGCGCAGTTGCGTCTGCAACGCCAGCCCAGATCTAGTCTGCGCCGCACCTGTCTCCCCATCCAGTTCTGCCGCCAACTCCGCAAGCAGGGGCAATTTGAAATGTTGCACCAGACGTGGCCAATCTGCCTGCATCGCTGCCACCTGGGGATCCGAATCAGCCAGGACCTGCTCCAACAACTGCAAGCCAAACGACGGTGAAAATGGCAGCATACCGAGCGCGGCGAGGTGGTCGCTTTGGCGCCTGTGCGCGGCCATGCCTGCCTCAGCCCAGGCGCCCCAGTTGATCGCCAGCGCCGGTAACCGGCTGTGGCGGTAGTGCGCCAGACCATCGAGGAAAGCATTGGCCGCCGCATAGTTCGCCCTGGCCCGGCGAGCCCAACACGGACGCCGATGAAAACAGCACGAACAAAGTCCAATCCAACTGGCGCGGTGCAATGTAGCAGTTAGCCTCCTCGACTTTAGGTGCCAGCACACGATCGATGCGATCAGTATTCCAGATCGGCAGCAGACCATCGTCACGGATGCCGCGGCTGAAACACACGGACCGGGGCGGTAACGCCGCGGCAACCCGATCAAACACACCCTGTAACTTCCCGCGAAGGCGACGTCGGCCTGCCCGATGTGCACTGCTGCGCCCCTGACTTCTAAGCGCGCGACCTCTTCAAGTGCCCTGTGCGGTGGCGCTGACCGGCCCAGCAACACGATGTGAGCACCGCGCTCCACACCAGCCAGCCGGCGGCAAGGCGTAACCCAAGCCTCAGCCCGCCCGTATGTGGTGGGTCCCGTACTGGCGCACGGTATTGACGTGGTCGCGGTGCAATTTGCACCGGTTCCCCTACTTCTTCCCCGGTGACCAGGACGATCTTGCCAAGATGCTTTGCCTGCGCCCACCGGTCCGAAATGCCTTTTCTGCCTGTGTCATTGGAAGGCGACATACGGCAGTGGCGGCAGCGCACCTGCCTCCAGTTCTAGTGTCAACTCACCGAGCAGTTCCCGACAGATTGCGGGTTGCTCCGCCAAATAGGGGAATGAGGTCGTCGCAAAAAGGCGATGTTCTTGAGCAACCCCATGTTAAGCAAGCTCTCTCCCCGTAGATGTCGCGCTTGCCGATCTCCAAAAACCGCGCCGTTCGCGCAGCGTCGCCAGGCTCTTGGGAATCGCTTCGCCCGCCAGCGAATTGAGCACAAGATCCACCCCCCCCGACTGGTACGCCATCACCTCACTGGCGAACTCCAAGTACGGGAATCCATCACAAACTCCACGCCAAGTTGGCGCAAGTACGCGCGTTTCTCCGGGCTGCCCGCCGTAGCAAAGATGACCGCGCCGGCCCGCTGCGCCAACTGTACGGCGGCGAGTCCCACGCCACCGGCAGCGGCATGGATGAGCACCGCTCCCCTTCCGGATGCGGCCCGCAGCGTGTGGAGCGCATAGTAGGCCCGTCAGGTAGGCAATCCGGCGCCGTCGCCGCCTCTTCGAAACCGAGCGTCGCCGGCTTTGCCACCACAAGGTCCGCCAACGTGAGCGCATACGCACCATGCTGGGGGAGCAACCCCGCAGTACTTCGTCACCGACTTGAATAGTCGTCACATGGCAGCCCACGCACGACCGTCCCCGCGTATTCCATGCCCAGGACCAGCTCTGGCCTTGTTGATCCGGACGCAGACCCAACGCCGTGAGCACGTCCAGGAAGTTGAGACCGGCCCTGTACCGCAATTTCCACCTGGTCCGGTGCAGGCGGCACGTTCCCTGCGCGATCAGGGTCAGGTCATCGAGGATGCCCGGTTGCGCCATGCCCAGCCGGTATGCCTCACCTGGCCAGGCAGGCCGCCGGGTTTGGACTGGCAGCACGGGCTCACGCACCAACCGGGCGACCCAACGCTGCCCCGCACGGAACGCCACCTGGTTCTCTGGCCCATCGGCCCAGCAGTTCCTGACATAGGAAATCGACTTCGCCCCTTCGGCATTTTCGCCTCGGATCGATGATCGAGCATTTCAGCCTGGCACGTTCAAGGGCGACCGAGCGCGCAAATCCCCACAGTGGCGCTTGTGCAAGCGCGACTCCGTCTACATCCACCACCGGCTGGGCGCCGCGCGTCACAAACCAGAGGCGCGGCGCACGCACCCCTTCATGTGCGAGCAAAGCCTGCACCAGATGCAGGGCGCCGGTCACTGTGGCAGCCGCCGCCACCGCCCCGGATTCGGGCGATGCAGGCGGCGCCAGGTAGAGAACGCCGTCAAGCGGTTGGTCTGGGCGCATCAGTGTGTCAATACGGTGCTGCACGGCTACACCGTCTGAAGGTTGACCCCCCGTCCGGTGCGTCAGGCGCACGAAATGACAATGCACGCGCGCCCCTCAGCGCAACTGTCGCCCGACGACTCGCCACGCCGGCGCCGTCGATGATCAGGCCAGAACACCAGATCTGGCCGATGCCCTGAAACGCCGGGCCGTATTCAAGCCCGTGATCACGACGCTGCTCAGGCACGATACAAGCCTTGTCAAAAGTCATCTTGGCTAGTGCAAAATTCTCGGTTGGGCGGAGTTCTTTTGTGAGCGCCAACGCCATCTCCACATACGCTGCGGCCGGCAGGATAGCGACCCCATCGACGCGATGATCGGTCAGGTAATGCGGGCGATCAACCCCCAATTCGGTCTCGAAGATATGGGTGGCCGGCTGCGCAGCGTTCTGCAGGTGCACACCCAGCAGTGGGTGACCACCCGCTGTCTGCATTGGCGCGCGCCGGGGTTGTGCGGGTGAACCCTCAGCCGCAGACAGCCAGTAGCGTTTCCGCTGCCAGGGAATTGGCGGCAGGGTGACGTGGTGACCGCCCGCACTGTAGACACCTTCCCATTGAACGGCGGCGCCATGCACATAGAGACTGGCAAGCGAACGGAGCAAGACCGCGGCGCCATCCGTATCGCGCTGGAGGGACCCGCAAACGACGCCATCTACCTGCGTCAAAGACATGACTTCCTGGATCGGGCGCAACAGCACCTGCGTGGGATGCACCTCGAGGAAATTGTGGTGACCATCGGCGAGCAACGCGCGTAGCGTCTGCTCGAAACGCACCGGCTCGCGCAGATTATCAGCCCAGTAGCATGCGTCCAGTGCTTCTCCTGCCAGAACACCGGCCCTGACGGTAGAATAGAAGGGGATTACCTCGGCGCGGCAGCGGCAGACCCGTTAGCGCCGCCGATAATTCATGTTTCAGCGGCTCCATCTGCGGGCTGTGCGCCGCATAGTCGATGGCAGATAGCCGCCGTGCAAAAATGCCGCGCTGCTCCAGTTGCACCAGCTTTGCTTCAAGCGCCGCCGGATCACCCGATAGCACGCAGTTCGTTGGGCTGTTACTTACGGCGACCGCGAGGACGGATTCATCGGTACGGATCAACTTGCGGGCCGCCTCCATCGACACCCCGACCAGCGCCATCGCACCCTTGCCGGACGCCTGCGCCGTGATTTGGCCACGCTTCACCACGAGGTGCACGGCCTCCGCCAATGACAGGATGCCGGCCACATAGGCGGCCGCCACTTCGCCCAGGCTATGTCCGACGACGGCGGCGGGTGCAATCCCCCAGGAACGCCACAGCGCCGCCAGCGCAACCTGGCAGGCAAAGATCGCCGGCTGGCAAACGTCTGCGCGACGCAGCAGCGTCGCGCCATCTGGCGCACAGAGCTGTTCCAACAACGACCACTGGACGCCCTCGGCGGCAAGCTGCGTTTCGCACCGCAGCAGCATCTCACGGAACACAGGAAAACGCACCACCAGCCCAAGATCCAAAGGCCAGAATTGCGCGCCCTGACCAGAGAACACAAACACCGGACGGCTTTGTTCGCTGCGCGTGTGTACGGGTGATGCTTCATGTGGCGCTGCGCACCACACCCTCAATTGATCGCACATTTCCTGACGCGTATGCGCCACAAAGGCGGCGCGATGCAGGGAATGATTGCGGCGCACACCGGCGGTGTAGCAGATGTCGTCGAGGAAATATCTCCGCCGCCGCTTCCAGAAACTGCCGATAACGGGCAACAGTCTCGATCAACGCTGCGGGCGTGTGTGCCGACAGCGGCAACACCCGTGCGCCTGACGACTCCTGGCCGGGGTCTTCGGCTACCACTGCCGGAGCCGCTGACAGCACGGTATGCACGTTGGTGCCGGAAATACCAAAGGAACTCACACCCGCCAGCATCCGGCCCTTGACAGGCGGCCACGCGTAGCTCCGTTGTACGACCAGGGGCAACGCATCCCCAGGGGACCGCAGGGTTCGGAATCTCAAAATGTAGGCTCGGCGCGATCGCGCGATGCTCAGGCAGAGTGCGGTCTTAATCAGCCCAGAGATGCCGGCCGCCGCTTCCAGGTGACCGATGTTCGTCTTCACCGACCCGATCAAACAGGGATGCTCTGGGCTGCGCCCTTCGGCAATCACGGCGCCAAGGTCGCGTGCCTCGATCGGATCGCCGACGCTGGTCCCCGTGCCGTGCGCCTCGACATACTGCACTTCACCGGGCGAGACCCCGGCATGGCGATAGGCCGCGCGCAGTACAGCCTCTTGCGCCTGCCCATTGGGCGCCATCACGCTGCTGTTGTGACCGTCGTTGTTGATGGCGCTGCCAAGAATGACGGCATAGATCGGATCGCCGTCCGCTTGTGCTTTGAACAGTGGCTTAAGCACCACGATGCCGGCGCCCTCGCCGCACACAAAACCATTGGCGCGGGCGTCAAAGACACGCGCCCGGCCGTCTGGCGAGATGATCCTGGCCAGTGAAAGCACGGCCCAGGGCGCGGGCGTCAAGATCATGTTTACGCCCCCTGCGAGCGCCAGATCGCAGCCACCATTCCAAATCTTCTCGCAGGCTTCATGCACCGCCACGAGCGATGAGGAACAGGCTGTATCAACGGCGATGCTGGCGCCCCGCAGATCGAATGCATGCGAAATGCGGCCGGCAAGAATACTCCGTGCCGAACCCGACAGGGTATAGACGTCGAGACTGGAGGAGTCAAGCATCTGCAATTGCAGGTCGCCGTAGTCCGCAGACGACATGCCAATGTAGACGGCAGTGGTGCGCTCGCTCAACCCGGCACGCGTGATCCCGGCGTCGTCCAGGGCTTCGGCAACCACTTCTAGCAGCAGCCGTTGCTGCGGGTCCATGCTTGCCGCCTCGCGCGGGGAAATACCGAAAAACGCGCGGTCGAACAAGTCAATGTCATCTAGAAAGCCACCGCGGGTCGTGACGATCTTTCCGGGCTTGCCCATGCGCTGTGGACCACGCAATCCGCGCCCGATCGCCCAGGTGGCGAAAACAATACCGATCAGGCAATAGAGATGGGAATAGGTGAGCGGTCCAATCCAGGGATACATGTCGTCGCGCCAGAATTCAAAATAGAAGCGGCCCAGGCAGTAGAGTTCTACGTAGAGTAAAAAACAGAAAACCTGGGAAAGGCCAATTCAACGGCATACCACGCCGGTGATTGTAGAATTCAAAGCCGAACAGAAGGCCCGCGAGCAACAGGTTCATAACCAGGCTCACGAGCTGTGTTGGATAGCGCATGGCGTAAACACCGTTGGGGTCGGGCAGCCACATGCCAATCCAACTGGCCGTCTCCCTGCCGAATGCATCCGCATTCAGGAAGCAGCCCACGCGGATGATTGCCAGGGTAATTGGCAAAAGTGGGGCGAGCGCATCGAAGCAAACGCCAACCGGCAGGCGCCGCCGTTTGGCCCACCAGTAGCCAACCAGTGCACCACCTGTGACCGCCCCCATCCAATGTTCCCCAGCAGCCCACCAAGGGGTGTAGACGGAACTCCCCATTAAGTTTCCCACAATACGGGGAATTGCATTGGCGGCCCATGCACCGGCAAATACGCCCATTAGAATAAAGAAGGCGCCGTCGATCACGTCATAGACGGTAAATGCCAGGCGCCGCAGGCGAAACAAGGCCAATACCATGATAACGATCAGCGCTGCAAAGTCAGCCAACAGATGACCAACTGGGTTCATGACTCTTCGGCCGTTTCTAGCCTATCTTGCCAGCGTAACCAAAGTACGCGGCTGCAGGAGCGACAATTTCCTGGACCGCCTGCAGCCACCTGGCTTCCTCTACCGTCGGTCTTGCCCGTGGGGCCGGTGTTAGCTGCCCTGCCGCATGGGTCGTGATGGCGGCTGCTGCGGTATCTTCCAGTTCCACAAACTGCCACACTTGCGCCAACACCGTAGCAGGATCTCGGCTGAGCGCTTCATACGTGATCTGCAATACCTGCCGCCCCAACGCCTGATTGGTGCGCAGACTTGCCTGCGCCGTCAAATTCATCATACGCCACTGGTGAGCAATCCCCAAGAGCGGATGAATTTGCTCCAGCGCCAGCGTCTCCGCATACTGTTGCGTCTTGATCCGCGGCGTTAACACATCCAGATGCAACCCAGATTCCACCGCCAGGCGTGCCTGCGGATGCGGTTGGATGATGGCGGCAATCCGCTGCACCATTCGATAGTGAGAAAGCACCGTCTCCACCGGATCGCGCACGATGTACACGAAGCGCGCATCCGGGAAGAGCTTGTGCAGGTATTCCAGGCGCAAGAGATGGATCGGATTCTTGTTAAGGAAACGGCGCCTGCCCTGCACCAGTAAATGCCGCTGGATGATACTCCGCAGCATCCGCTCGAATTCGGGGTTCAAGAAGTCTGCACCAGTCGTCAGGTCGGTGCAATGCGGATCCCACAGATCCTTCCCGGCTTGCGACCAGACCCATTCACATTCGAATGCTGAAAGCGGCGTAAACGCAAGGCGCGGGTTATGCAGATAGGGCTGCGGCTGCATATCCACCAGCCCCAGCCGGCTGAGCAAATGCAGAAAATAGTAACCCACCACCGGCGCCAGATAGGCAACATTCGTGTAAAACCAGAAGACACCAACCGTGGGATGGCTGCTGAGGATCTGCTCCAAGGCCGTGGTACCAGACCGAAATGGACCAACCACGAAGATGGGCCGGTCAATGGGAATCCGGCCCGCCCATGGCGTCAGAACAATGCGTTCGGGCCAGGCCGCAACCTGGTTGAGTTGCAGCAGACGCCGATGGGTCGCCAGCGAATAGCCGCGTGGGATGCCCTCGATGGCTTGCTCTGAAAACATGGGTTCGCCCTAATTTCGCTGATTGCGGGCGAATCCATGTTTCGTGCGATTCGACGCCATTACTACCGGTTTAGTCCCGGCATGAATAGGTGATTGCCGAAGCCCGGCTCCTCGCCATCCGGCAGTCCGGTTGGCTGTGTGAAGTTCACAGTGGCTACCAATGGACCGCTGACATTGTCCAGGAAATTTGCGTCCGCAGCGCCGGCTGGGCTCGCAACCACGTTGCTGAATAGCTGGCCCTTGTAGCCGGGAACTCCCAGGATTGCGAACGATACCGACGTGGCGCCCTGGGCCGGGATGTCATCCACGTTGCAGGTCACGATATTTGCGGCGATGGTGCAACCCGTTGGTAGGGCCGCGCTGCTCACTGCACGTGTCGGCGTAACCGTCTGTTGGATGACACCGTTGACCGTCGAAGCCGTCAAATTTGAAATCGTCAACGTGTAGGTCATCCGGTTGCCGCTCAGAATGACCGAAGTTTCCTGCGCCTGCCGTACCGCCACATCGAACACTGGGCAGTTGGCAGCGTCAGGCAGCACGATGATGTTTGCCTGGGTATGCGCCTGAACGGGAGCAAGCATGCCCTCCGTCGCGGCTTTCTCCGCAGATGCATCGAGTGTCACGACATCAATCACCTGGGTGCAGGTCGGCACCCCACTCCCTGATGCCAGCAGATTTGGTGACAACGCCGCCCAGGCATCGTAGGGCGGCACTTCAATCTGGCTGATCGGTGCACCGTTGATATCCTGCCAGGCATAGGTCCAGCCGAGCGCCGATGTGATGGGGAAAAGATCAAACGTCGGCGTCGTTGCCCCGGTCTGCTGTAGTATCACCGGCTGCGTAACACCCCCACCGAGCGTGGCAGTTGTCGGGATATAGCCGACAAGACTGAATGCCGCCACCACCGGTGCGCCCGGCAGAGGCTTTCCTGAACTTGTCAGCGTGATATAACTTGGGAACGGCTTCGTACAGACGACTTCCGACGAGGACCCTACCGTATCGGCCGGGAAGAGCGCACCCATCCCACTTGGCGCGCAGCCGGTCGTCTGGATGGCGCAGCCGTTGCACGGATCGGCGCCAAAAAAGTCAATCGTGTAGTTGAAGGTAAGTCCGAAGTTCTGCGTCTCGATCGCCTTGTTGAGCACGCCATCCAAAGCATGGGTATCGGAAAAGACCAATGCCGCCCATTGTGACCCGGCGGGCGGTGGATAGATTTCGTCGAGGATCGCGGCCTTTGCCGGGTCTTGTTTCAGTTCAACCGGCTCGAGCGTGCCGCTGATGGCGTAGGACGCACGCGGTGCATATTGATCCCCCACCAATTGCCCCGGTTGTTCGGCCCCCGGCGCCGTCGGGATCAGCAGACCAAAGAAAGTGCTGGGAATTGCCTGATTGATGGCTTCCGATTCGCCTTGCGACGTCTCCAATCCCGCATTGCCTAACCCCTGATAGCGCGTGACCTGCCCTGGCCCGGCCAGGATATCGTAGGTGCGTAAGGCCTGCTCAGGGTTGTTGAAGTCGCCACCCGTCGGCGGCGGCGGATAACAGAAGCAGCCAAGGCCCACAGAGAACAGGACCACCATCAGCGTAAACATGAATCCTAGCTGCAAGCTTGCGCGTGACTGTTCGGGGCGCATGGCCCACCTCCTTCAGGAACCCAGTAAGGTCGATGGTCTCATTGTAAGTATGCATACATTGATTGTCAATCGTCATTTGAGGGATAGTGCTCCCCAAATGACAATTGACAATTCACCGTTGACCATTGACAATTAAGTATTGTATTTTCGCGCTTGCCCCACGCTGAAGCGGACCCGCTGAATCGTTATCACCTATATGTCACGCAGAGGAACAGACAATGGCTCTGAGTAACCCGTACGCGTTGGGCCTGGACAAGACCCTGCCAACTTTACGCCCCTTTCGCCACTCACCTTCTAGAACGCACTGCGGCGGTCTATCCGCGCCAGGTGGCGACGGTGCACGGCGACCGGCGCACGACTTGGGGTGAGACCTACACGCGCTGCCGGCAATTGGCATCAGCATTGCAACAACGCGGGGTTGGCAACCTCGATACCGTGTCGGTCATGGGTTTCAACACACCCGAAACCTTCGAACTCCACTACGGCGTCCCCATGTGCGGCGCGGTCCTCAATGCGCTCAACACGCGTCTCGATGCCCCGACGATTGCCTTCATGCTCGAGTACTGCGAAGCCAAAGTGCTGATCACCGACACCGAAGCGTCGCCGATCATCAAGCGCGCGCTTGAGTTGCTTGGGCGCCCGATCCTCGTCGTGGACATCGTAGACCCGTTAGGCCCGGGCGGTGAACGGCTCGGCGCCCTCACCTATGAAGAATTACTTGCAGAGGGCGATCCTGAATTTGTCTGGAAGTATCCCGACGATGAGTGGTCGCCGATCAGTCTGAACTACACCTCCGGCACAACCGGAAATCCCAAGGGCGTCGTCTATCACCATCGCGGAGCGTATCTGAACGCGGTCAACAACGTCCTCTCCTGGTCATTGCCGAAACACACCACCTATCTGTGGACGCTGCCTATGTTCCACTGCAACGGCTGGTGCTTTCCTTGGACAATCGCGGCGGTGGCGGGCACAAACGTATGCCTCCGCCGCGTCGACGTCAACCGGATCTATGACCTGATCGCCGCCGAGCACGTGACGCACTACTGTGGCGCGCCGACCGTGCACCACATGCTCGTCAACGCCCCGGCAGAGGTGCGCGCCAAGAAGAAGCACAAGGTGTATGGCATGATCGCCGCGGCGCCGCCCCCTGCCGCCGTGCTGGAAGCGATGGCGCGCAATGACTTCGAGATCACCCATGTCTATGGACTGACAGAGACCTATGGCCCCGCCGTCATTTGTGAGTGGCATGACGAATGGGACAAAGAGCCGCTCGAAGCACGCGCACGGCTGCAAGCGCGCCAGGGTGTGCGCTATCACATGCTGGAAGGTCTGATGGTGGCGGACCCGCTCACCCTCGAACCCGTACCCGCCGATGGCAAGACGCTGGGTGAAGTCTACTTCCGCGGCAACATCGTCATGATGGGCTACCTGAAGAACCCCACCGCAACGCAACAGGCGCTGCGCGATGGCTGGTTCCACAGCGGCGATCTGGGGTGATGCACCCGGACGGTTATATCGAACTCAAAGATCGCGCCAAGGACATCATTATCTCGGGTGGCGAAAACATCTCGACGATCGAGGTTGAAAATGTGCTCTACCGCCATCCATCCGTGCTGGAGGCAGCCGTCGTGGCGCGGCCTGATGAAAAGTGGGGGGAAGTGCCCTGCGCCTTTGTCACCCTCCACCTCGACGCGCCCGACGTCACCGAGGCGGAATTGATCGCCTTCTGCCGCGACAACATGGCGCACTACAAAGCACCCCGAGCCATCATCTTTGGCCCGCTGCCAAAGACATCGACGGGCAAGGTGCAAAAATACGTTCTGCGCGAGCAAGCGCGCAAGTAAGTTGACCAACACGAAAAGGACAAACGTCACCAATGTCAACCGATGAACCACTCGTCCTCCGCACCGACGAGGGTGGCGTTGCCACGCTCACCCTCAACCGCCCACGCCAATTCAACGCGCTCTCCTCCGCCATGATCGCCGCCATCCAAAACGAACTGGATGTGATCACCACCGATCCAGCGGTGCGCGTCGTCGTGGTGGCCGCAGCCGGCAAGGCGTTCTGCGCCGGCCACGACCTCAAAGAGATGCGCAGCCACCCGGAAAAGGACTTTCAAAGCGCGCTCTTCGAACAATGCAGCGCGATGATGTTGACCGTCAACCGCATGCCCCAACCGGTCATTGCGCGCGTCCACGGCCTCGCCACCGCCGCCGGCTGCCAACTGGTGGCAGCATGCGATCTCGCGGTCGCCGCCGACACCGCTCAATTCGCCACTTCCGGCATCCGCGTCGGTCTCTTCTGCTCCACGCCCGCGGTCGCGGTCAGCCGCAACCTCTCACGCAAGCGGGCGCTCGAAATCCTCCTCACCGGCGACTTCATCGACGCCCAGACCGCCGCCAGCGAAGGGCTGATCAACTACGCCGTGCCCGTAGACGAACTGGATGCCGCAGTGCAGCGCCTTGCCGGCGCCATCGTCGCAAAGTCACCCCTTGCGATCGCCATGGGCAAAGAGATGTTCTACCACCAACTCGAAATGGACATGGAGGACGCCTACACCTATGCGTCCGAAGTCATGGCACGCAACATGATGGCCGAAGACGCCCAGGAAGGCATCGACGCGTTCATCGAAAAACGGACACCCACGTGGAAGGGACGATAAAGGCTCGGGCGTCGCACCAGATCGACACCGTCGTCTGAACCATAGATGTACGGCGCTCCACTCCCACTGTCTCTACGAAGAATGTCCGGTTCCCCATGGGGTGGACGCCCGTAAAAAGAACTCGAATCAACCTCCTCCTAAAGGAGGAGGTCTTCTCCTCCTGCGAATTGGTTACTTTGGATCACCCCTCTGCATGTTGTAGTTGATCCTGCGCGATCTATAAAATTATCGATAAGCGATCGTGCGGTATGCCCATGCGGTACCCGAACGATCACTTCGTCGAATCTCTCCGCATCTCGCTCATGGTTGGGACCGCGTTCATCGAAGGGGAACTTACATGCCTACACGACGGGAATTTCTCAGGACCGGCGCTCTGACAGGCCTCGGGTTCGTTTTGTACTGGAAGGGAGGCGCTTTATTTGCCAAGCCTGCCAGCGCTTCGACCGCATCCACCTACTGCGGCCCCGGTGGCCTCTCCGCCGAGGCGCTCTTTGGCCAGCCGGGGACCAACGCACAAATGATCCTGGGTGCAATGGCTGCCGCACCAATGGATGCATCGACGATCACAAAGTACGTGACGCCGCTTGTCATCCCACCCGCCATGCCACGGGCCGGCCGCATCCGCTTGTGGGGCGGGGGTACGGTTGACTACTATGAGATTACCGTAAAGCAGTTCCAACAACAGATTCTACCGGCGCCGCTGCCCCAGACCACGGTGTGGAGCTATGGATCGGAGCGCCATCCCGGCACACTGAACTACCCGGCCTTCACGATCGAAGCGGAACATGGCACGCCGGTGCGCGTCCGCTGGATCAATGGCCTGGTCGATGCCAACGGCAACTACCTCCCGCATCTGCTGCCGGTCGACCAGACCCTCCATTGGGCGAACCCGCCTGGAGGCAACGCCGGCCGCGACACCCACGGGATGAGCCCTGCCCCCTACACGGGTCCTGTGCCGCTGGTGCCCCATGTTCATGGCGCCCATACGACTGACGAGAGTGACGGATACACCGAGGCCTGGTACTTGCCGCCTGCTAAAAACATCCCGGCGGGCTTTGCCCGCACAGGTAGCAAATATGACTACTTCCGGCTCAAGTTCTTCTTGAAGCGGCTGGCAAAATGGCCCACCGGTTCGGCGGTCTTCCACTACCCGAATGACCAGGCTGCCACAACGTTGTGGTACCACGACCACACCTTGGGGATGACGCGTTTGAACGTTTACGCAGGACCGGCAGGTTTCTACATCGTGCGCGGCGGTCCAAACGATGCGGCCCCCGGGGTCTTGCCGGGGCCTGCGCCAGCGCGCGGGGATGCGCCTGGAATCGCCTATCACGACATTCCAATTGCGATTCAGGATCGATCCTTCAACGTGGACGGATCGCTCTTCTATCCTGACAACCGGGCATTTTTTGAGGGCTTGACGCCGGAGCAGTTGCAGATCCCGTTGATTCCCGCCACGACACCGGACGGCCAACCCAGCGACGTCTCGCCGATCTGGAACCCTGAATTCTTCGGGGACGCCATCGTGGTCAACGGAAATACCTGGCCGCAACTCACGGTCGAGCCCCGGCGTTACCGGTTCCGCTTCTTGAATGGCTGCAACTCGCGCTTCCTGATCTTGAAATTGGCAACGGACCCGCTGGCGTCACGCCCGGCGACCGCCGCGCTATCCTTCTGGCAAATTGGGTCAGAAGGCGGATTCCTACCGGCGCCGGTGGAACTCGACCAACTGTTGCTGGCGCCTGCGGAACGGGCAGATGTGATCGTCGATTTCACCGGGCTCCCGGCCGGCGCCGAACTCTATCTGGTCAACGAAGCGCCCGATGAGCCATTTGGCGGCGGCGACACTGGCGTCGACTTCGACGTTGCAGATCCGGAAACCACAGGTCAGGTGATGCGATTTGTCGTGGGCGCCTTGTTAAGTCCAGACACGAGCCTGCCACCCGCCGCGCTCACACTACCGGCGCCTGCGCCATTGGGACCCGCGTCGGTCACGCGCAAGCTGTCGCTAAATGAGGAGTTCTCCAAGACCCTACTGGTCACGACTGATCCCGTCACGGGGGCAGTGGTGCTCAACTCCGGCGGTCTGCCCTTTGGCCCGACTGCCGCCAAATTGGGCACCCTGGCCACGGATCCGGTCACCGGAATGCCCATGGGGATGCCGATGATGTGGGTGGACGCGATCACTGAGAATCCGGCACTCAACGCCACTGAAGTGTGGGAGCTCTACAACTTCACGATGGACGCGCATCCGATGCATATCCACGAAGTGCAATTCCAAGTGGTGGACCGCCAACCCTTCATGCCGACGTTGGGCGCACCAAGACCACCGGAGCCTTGGGAACGTGGCTTCAAGGACACCGTCATCGCGTACCCAGGTGAAATCACGCGCGTGAAAGCGCGCTTCGACCTGCGCGGATTGTATGTGTGGCACTGCCACATCGTCGAACATGAGGACAATGAGATGATGCGCCCCCTCTTTGTCGGCAACATGCGCTTCATGAATGTCGCTGACATGAACACTGACAACATCGACATCACGGGTGAAGAGACTTCGCGTGATCTCAGTTTTGAGCCGGACAAGACAAGCACCATGTTCTTGCCGTTGATCGGTCACAAATAGAAGCACTTAACGCCACGTAAACCTCTCACACAGGCAGACAGGGCGCCGCGAAATGGGCTTGTTTTACTAGAACAAACGTGCTATCATTTACCGGCGTCATTGCGATGAGTGTGCTTGTTGTTGATCAACGGAGGAACCAGAATGGCCAAGTACTTACTGTTGTATGCGGGCGGTGCAGGCATGATGCTGACGGAAGCGGAACGCGTTGCGGAATTGGAGCGATGGGGCGCATGGTACGGTCAACTCGGCGCAGCCGTCGTTGACGGAGGCAACCCCTTTGCGCCCGCCGCAAAACGCGTCACAGCGGACGGGCGCGTGGTCGATGGCGTCGCCGGCGCCATGGCGACGGGCTACACGATCATCAGCGCGGATTCGCTGGACCAGGCCGCGGCGCTGGCCAAGGGCTGTCCGGTGATCAATGCCGGCGGCGAAGTGACGGTCTACGAGACCTTCGATGTCATGATGTGATGTACGGAACGGTACGCGGCGCCCCGCTCGGGGCGCCGCGTACCGCGTCATTTACACGTTTGGCGCTACCTCGACGACGAAACCAACCACACCGATGGCCACCAACAAGACCCCCGAGGCAACCGTCAACAGGCGATAGTTGCGCGTCATCCACCCTGTGAAGTTACGCTGCATGGGCAATGCCAGCAAAGGCAACAGCACCAGCGGCCAGCCAAAGCCCAGGCCAAACGCCAAAAAGTAGGCAAGGCTACCCGCAAGTTGGGTCACGCTGCCCGCACCCAACAGAAACGCGCTTAAGACAATTGGCCCCGCACACGGCAACGTCATCGGGCCAAGGAGCAGACCATACACAAATGCCGTGGCGTACGGATTGCGCAGAATCGGCAGCCGGGTGCTCTGCAGCCGCTGAAAGGGGTTGCGCCCGGTCAACATGAACAACCCCATCACCACCACGACGCCATAGATCGCCGGCAAAACATAGGGGAGCAGGTTGCCAAACGAACTCTCCAATACATAGAGCAACCAGCCCACTGCCATCATCAAGGTCAATACGCCGGCAAGCACCAGCAGACCAAGCCACTTTGTCGCCCGCTGTGCCCGTTCGTCCGCCGCGTTCCCGGCCAGAAACGCAATCAGTCCGGGATACAATGGCAGAATGCACACATTCGTCAGGATGGCACCGTTTCCCAGTAAAAACGCCTGCAACAATTCATGCATATACCAACCCTCATGTGCAGCATAAAATGAAAGATACTGGCGCCGGGCATGGCTGGCGGCAGCCACACCCGGCGCTTGTCACGTATAGGTCGTAGCTGGACTTACCCGCCCTGCGCAGCTTTGATGGCAGACAGCAGCGCATCCGGGCCCTCGATGCCGGTAACCAGGCTGGTCACCGAACCGTCCGGACGAATAATAAAGTGAGGCGTAGCGGGCGGATTGCCGATCGTCTGGCCAAAGGCGGCGGCGAGCGCCTGCAGCATCTCCGGTGGCATTGCGGCAAAGGTCCAGTCAAAGCCGGTCTCTTCGGTGTATTTTACCAACGCGTCGTTGCCAATATTAGGTTCGACGCTGAGTGTTACGAAGACGACGTCGTCGCCCAACTGGCTGCGGGCAGCCTGGACATTGCCAAGCTGTTGGCGGCAGTTGCTGCACCACGTGGCAAAAGGTTCAACAAACACGGTCTTACCCGCGAAGCCGGCCAGCGTAAAAGTCTCCCCAGTGCGTGCGTCGGTCAGGGGAATCTGCTGCCACGCCGGACGTTCGGCGGGCACTGCGGCCGCTTCGGCCCCCATTGCTTCGCCTCCATTGCTTCGGCCTCCGTTGCTTCGGCCTGAGGTGCTTCCACCGGCATACTCTCTTCTTCCACAGCAGTGGTAGTCGTCCCTTCGCCGCCGGAATTCTCATCAACCATTGGCGCTTCAGTCATTGTTTCGGCGCCGGCGCTACCCTCGGCCTCATCATCCACCATTTCGCCGGCGTCCTCGGTTACATCCTGTTGAACTGCCGTCGCTACAGGTTGAGACACCTCACCTTGTGCACCACACGCCCCCAGAAACAACGCAGTAGATGCCACGAGGGCGATTACAATCAGCGTTCGCATTCTATGTCCTTTCGTCCCATGCTTGATAAGGCAGCCTTCTGCAGAGAGCAGTCTTTGGGCTGCGCGGCAATTGCAGCAGGACCAATATCCCACCGAAAGATTACGCGCAATGGACAATATGATTACAGGATTCTTACGGACTATAGGACGTGACCGATGCAACAAATGCGACGGGGCAGCCCTTGCGGGCTGCCCCGTTCCTGCTAGCGGCGCCTGGTTAAGACAGCGAACACGCTACTCAACCTGCGCACCCTTAGTTCACGGGTAACTGACGATGTTCACGGGGATCGTCTCGACCCCCTGCGCCGCCGCACCCGTATCATTGATCACGTGGTCAATCGTCCCCACCCCGCCCAGCGACACGGTCAGCAGGCTGTGGGATTTCACCCCAGCCGTGACCGGCGTCTCGAAACCGCGCGCCGCATGGATCGACGGATCCACATTGAAGAAGCAGTAGCTGCCCAGCCCCCAGGCTTCGTGCGTCTGGACATGGTCCGCCACCTTGTACGCAGGATAGCCGTTGACGCCATTGTTCATCCACGCCGCCTGGTTCGGCGGATCATAGGGCAACTCGTTCTGGAAGAAGATCGTCTTGCCATTCTCGCCATTCCAGATGAGTTGGGTCTTCTGGTAGTGCTCAACGAAAAGCCCATAAGCCGTGACGTCGTCGCCGTTGATGATCACACCGGTATCGGCCGTGTTATCAGTCCAACCCACGCCGTTGCCATGATCCGCACGCCATGCCCAGATGTTGTCGAGCAGGACGCGATCACTGTTCACAACCAGGCTTGTGGTCGCCTTGCCCAGCGTTCCGCCACCAATCCGGAAGAATACATCCTGCAACGAGGTCGGATCGTTGGGATCGCTCTTGTGAGCATTTCGCTTGCCAACCTCCAGCAGCACCGGTGAATTTACCGGCCCGGCATCAATCATCAGCCCCGCCAGCTTCACACCCGTCACGTCGGCCACTTCCATCGCCACAATCCCGTTGTTCGGCACCAGCGTCGGGAGACCAATCCCCAAAACAACCGTTCCCGGTCGCTTCACCTTGATCGTCCGATCAAGCTGATAGATGCCAGGGGTGAAGAGCACATTCACGCCGCGGGCGAGCGCATTGTTGATCGACTGCGCGCTGTCCGTTGGCCGGGCAACGAAAAACTCATCAAGCGACATAGAGGAACCGGCGACAGGCCCATTCGCCCAGGACGTTCCCGCAGCATCACGGCGCACGGCAGGCACAAACACCCTGTACCGGCCGGACGCGTCCACATACAGGAATGGCTTCTCGCGCGTCACCGGGCTGGTCGCCAGCGTAGTATACGGCGGTGGGTCAAACGGTGTGGGGAAAACGACTGGGGCGGTGCGCCGACGACACCCGAGAACACCTGGTTCCAGACACCATTGGACCAGCCGCCGATGCTGCTGTTGCGGACCAGGAACTGCTGCTGTGACCCGTTGATGATGAACCCAGTCTGCGAATCGGCGATGTAGCCGCCGCTCGCATACTGCGGGCCGGCCGTGCAGTAGTCCATGAGCGTCAGATTGCCGCCGGTGATATTCACCCGCCGCATCGGCGCCGCCTGTGAAACCGCCCAGAAATTACCCGAAGCACGGCAACCGTCCAGCCCCATCACATTGATGGTCAGATTCGATAGCGCGCGCCAGAAGTTATTGAGCGCAATGCAATTGTCGGCGGCGAGGCACCGGTTATAGACGTCAACGTGACCGTTGATGATCACATCCGCCGGCGACGCCCCCAAACCGGCCACCTCCGTGTAATAGCCGACCTGAATGATCAGCGGCGTGGCCGCACTCCCATATACCCCCGGCTTGAAGAGCAGGGCGTAGCGCTGCGTCCCCATCTCATTGTCGACCTGTTGCACGGTGATCGCATCCACCGCCGCCTGAATCTCGCTGACGGGCATTGAAGGGTCAAAAACCAGCACGTTTGGCCCAAAGTCCGGTTGGCCGTGCCCGCCATGCGGCCTCCTGGCCGCATCGTCGTGGCCCTCACGGTTGGACTCCGCCTCGGTCGTAGCCCCCGTGTTGGCAAATGGCATAAGAGCAGGGGTTGGGCGTTGGGGTCTTCGGTGACATCCTGAGCGCTGACCTGGCGCTGCGGACCCGGCGGTCGCAGCCAGCAGACCGGCGACCACAACAGCAACTTGTACGATGAACAAGGTTCTTCTCACAACAATTCTCCTTCTCTCACACGGGTGAAAATCAGCCTGCAACAAAAGAGCACATCTATGTGAAACGCCAATCGGATTGGCGTGTTGGTGTCCTGAAAGCGCTGGTCTGGCGTCCGGCAAAGGGATGCAACATTATAGTGCAGTTTGTGCAAAGAATGTAACAACAAAATCGCCGGCATGCCGGCGAACTGATGTATCAACCGCGTCACCCAGTTCCTCTCCTATAGTGCCGCATGGTGTGCGCATTTTTAGATGAGAGGTGCCTTATGTTTCGGTTGCTCCGCTATTTCTCGATCGCCAGTTTGATTGCCTTCATCGCCGTCACCGTCTTGCTTGGCGTCTTCTACCGCAACACGGCGATCCAGGCCCTCATTGAGCAGGAGGAAAGTAAAAACGCTGCCGTCACCCAGACGATCGCCAACTCCGTGCGGAGCGAACTTGCCGCACACCTTGCTGCCACGGCTGGGCTTGCCCCCGCTGAACTGCGCACCCACCCATCGACCGCTACCTTGCGCCGCACCATAGCCGCCCAGCGCGCCGGCTTACCTATCGCCAAGATCAAAATTTACAACGCAGCAGGCATCACCATCTTCTCGACTGACGAAAGCCAGATCGGTGAAGCGAAGGGCGCCAATGCAGGCTTCCAGACCGCGCTCCGTGGCGGCGTTGTCAGCGAACTGACACACCGTGACAGCTTCAGCAGCTTTGATGGCGTCCAAGAGGACCAAGATGTGCTTTCCACCTATCTTCCGGTCCTCATGGCAGCACCTGAAGCGCACAGTTCCGCCGTTTTTGAACTGTACAGCATCGTGACTCCGCTGCTCCACCGCATCGACGCCACCGAGCGCACGATTGTCACCGGTGCGGCGGCGATTCTGCTGATCCTCTATCTCATGCTCTTTCTAATCGTGCGCCGTGCCGATGCCATCATCCGGCGCCAACACGAAGAGCGGCTACAGGCTGCCGCAACGCTGCGCCAGCAGGAGTTGGCGCTGGCGGCAGCACGCGAGCGGGAACGGCTTGCCCGCGAACTGCATGACACCGTCGGCCAGGTGCTCGGCTACGTCAGTTTGCAGGCGCAGGCCGCAGGCGCCCTGGCTGAAAGAGGCCAGGCAAGTGACGCACACCGGCTCCTCCTACGTCTGGGCGCGGTCGTGCAACAGGCGCAAACCGATGTGCGCGAGCAGATCCACGTCCTCCAACAGGGACCTACACAATCGCTTGACATGCAAGTAGCCCTGGCTGGCTGCATTGCGCAATTTCGACGGCGTTCCAATCTCCACGTTGAAGTCCGCAACGCCGAAGTGCTGCAAACCAGCCGGCTGGACCACAACGCCGAAGTGCAGCTCCTTGGCATTGTGCAAGAGGCGCTCACCAACGTTCAGAAACATGCACGGGCGCAGCATGCCTGGGTCAGCTTCAAACTGGATGGCGCCTACATCCTGGTGACCGTCACCGACGACGGCGCCGGTTTTGCACCTGATTACCTGGCCGAGCAACCGGGCCGGCATTTTGGCTTGAAGATGATGTGTGACCGTGCGACCGAAATCGGCAGCGTGTTGAAGGTGCGGTCGACACCGGGAGGCGGCACCAGGGTTGAGGTGAGGGTGCCGCAGGAAACAGACATGGACAGGAGAATCCCATATGAAAGTGCTGCTGGTAGACGATCACGCCCTGATGCTCGAAGGGCTGCGCAGCCTGCTGCTGGTGCACGACATCGACGTGGTTGGGACCGCCAGCGACGGCCTTGAGGCCGTCGCACAAGCGCGCCGGCTGCGGCCGGACGTCGTGCTGATGGACGTCCATATGCCAAACTGCGACGGGCTGGAGGCCACGCGCCTGCTCAAGGATGAGATGCCCGATGTGCAGATTGTGATGCTGACCATGGCCGCAGACGATGAGACGCTCTTTACGGCAATCAAAAATGGCGCCAGCGGTTACTTGCTCAAGAACCTGCAGGCGCCGCAGTTCCTGGAAATGTTGGCCGGGCTGGAGCGGGGCGAGGCGCCGATGACGCGCGATCTCGCCGCCCGCCTCATGCGTGAGTTTGCCCAGCAGGCGCGGCCTTCACCGGAACCGGCGCCACAAAGCGACACGCCCGATCAACTGACTGAGCGCCAGCTTGAGGTGCTGCAACTCATGGCGCAAGGCAAGACCAACCAGGAGATCGGCGATGCTCTCTACATCACCGAGCGCACGGTCAAGTACCACACGCGCGAGATCCTGCAGAAATTGCATCTGCGCAACCGCGCCCAGATGGTGGCCTATGCCGTTGGCGCCGGCCTGCTACAAGCCGGCGCCCCATCTCAGTGTTGACCCTGTACTTTAGGACAGGGAACGCCCGCTTCCATCTCCCGAAAGGACAGTCTTTGGTTCGCCAGAGACTGTCCTTTTTTCATCTACAGGACTGTCCGCAGGGGCATGGTGAAAGCCCCCACCCCCCCGTATACTTTGATTCAGAAGTGAGCGATATCCGGTCAGACCGCACGATAAAGCACACGGATGTATCAACAAATAAACAACTGTGTAGAGACAAGGGAGAATCAACCATGCAATTCGTAAAACCAACCGCTAAGTTCCGCACTGTCGCCATGAGCCTGGTTTTTATGGCCATGATCACGCCGTCCATCGTCGCCCCGCAGATCGCCAGCGCCAAGGGCGGCAACCTGCCCCGCCACCGGGGCTGGGTCGAGGTCAAGCCGGCCAGTGGCAAGGTCGGCACGTGGACCGTAGGTGGCAAGACCTTCGTCGCCACAAAGGCCACTCAACTCGACCAGGCCGAGGGCGCCCTGACGGTCGGAGCCTGTGCCAAGGTGAAGTTCAAGGTTGTCAACGGCCAGAATCAGGCCGTCGAAATCGACAGCGAACCGGCGGCCGACTGCAAGTAGGGAAGGTAATGCGTATTGTGCATCTCGTATCATGTGATTCGTACATGATACGAGATACGCAATACGCACCACATTTCTAAAACACCGTCTTCCAATCCTCTTTCATGCTCACGACGATCCACCCCGCCTCTGGCGCAAGTTGCAGTGCTTTCTCCGTACCGTCATCGTAACTATACTCGCGTGCAGCGTCGTCGTGGTGTACCAGCAGGGCCAGTGACGCGCGCGGGCTTCCCTTTGCATACTTTAGCACGTGGATATCCCCGTCCGAATTACCGGCTGCCATGATTGGCCTGCGCCCGATTGCCCGGTGAATGTAGACTGGCTTTCCTTGTCCATCATTGATGGGTAGTTCGAGTTCCTTGGTGCGCACAACCTGCGCCACCCCTTGCGCATCTTCACTGTATGCAAACGTCACGCTGCTTCCGATGGCCCGTTCGCGTGGAATCCCATAAATCTCTTCGCTCACCGCTCGCATAAAATCGCGTCCACCACCTGAGATGATGTACACCTGGAAGCCGTTATCCTGCAGATAGTGCACCAGTTCAACCATTGGTTTGTAGGTGAGCTGTTTGAATGGCACTTTGAAGCGTGAGTCCTGGGCATTTGACAGGAATTCAACGACGTCGGCTTCAAATACCTCGGGGCGATGCCCTCAAACACCTCACCCAGACCGGTAACAAGGGCGATGACACCGGAGAGATCACCTTTGGCATAGTCCGCAGCCGCCTGACTAAGCCAGCCCATGTCTTGCTCATAGACTGCCTTGAACGGCTGGCGCTCACGCAGTGCCGGGTTTTCGGCCGCCGCTTTGCCGATCGCACGCAGCCCATGCTGCAGTTGGATATACATCGGTTTTTCCAACCACAGCGTGCCGTCGTTGTCAAAGGTGGCGACCCGATCCGCAGGCGCAACAAAGTCGGGGCTGCCTGGGGTGGTCGTCTGGCGACAAAGTCCAGGATGGCGTTCTTGGCGGCGCCTTCGTTCCAGGATTCCAGTTGCGTAGACACGATCAAGACCTCCTTTGTCTCAGTGACTCCCGTAAAGTCTAGGATTGCTGGACGATCTATTATGGTGCGTATCGGTCACATTTCATAGTCGTCACGATGAGCCAGAGACGGTTTCAACCGCACACCTCGCCCATGGTGAATGGGGATGCATGCGGTTGAAACCCATACCTACACAGCTGCCAGGGTGCTACTCCCGACTCAATACCGCCATCGCCTCCAGTTCGAGGTTCTGATAGGGTTCATCACTCACATCGACGATGACCTGATCGATTACGCCGCCGGTGAACGCCCACGGCATGTCGCCCGGGTAATCGTTGGTGACGTTGGCGCTGCCATCGCGCCCGACGTTCAACCCTTCGCCGCACAGTGCGAACTTGCCCAGGCTGGGTCGCCATGCCCTTGAACTCACGGACGTAATCATCTGCTCGTTCTCGCCCAGGAAGTTGTAGACATACTTGAGCTTGCCGTCCTTGACATAGAGCGCGTGCCCGCCGAACTTGTGGCCGTGCGCAAACAGCACGCCCTCCGCCTCGGGCGTTTCGATGGAGACCTCGGCGGCGATCTTGTACGAACGGCCGCGCACACTCACCGCCACCGCCTCCGGCACTTCGAGCGTGTTCGGGTAGTAGATGTAGCGGCTGCGCGGTGGGCTCATCTGCGGCCGCGGCGTGGTTAGGATGGCCACCGCGTTGCGATCTTCCAACGGCAGGCCAAAGTACTTGCCCGCCTCCACGAACCACAGGTCCAGCTCGCGCAGTTTCACCGGGTTCCTGGTCCGCCAGGTTTTTGCACTCCGAACGATCCGTTTCGGTGTTGTAGAGTTCCCACACATCTTCGGTGAAGTGTCCCCAGTCACCGGGCGCCGCAAGGATGAATCGTATCGGCCTTCCAGCCCTTGTGCCAGATCCGCGCGTGCCCAGCATGACATAGTACTGCGTGTCTTTCTGCGTGGCTGCCTTGGCATCGTCAAAGCTGTACTTGAAGCTTTGCCCTTCCAACGGCCACTGGGTGTAACCCTTCACCTCTGCCGGCAGTTCAACGCCCAAGCAGTCGTAAATCGTCGGCACGACATCGCTGCAGTGGGTATACTGGTCGCGCACCTCGCCCTTGGCCTTGATGCCTTTGGGCCAATGCACCATCATCGGGTCGCAGATGCCGCCGTTCCAGGAGTAGCGTTTCCACAGCTTGAACGGGGTATTGAACGCCATGGCCCAACCGGTTGGGTAGTGATTGTACGTCTCTTCGGACCCGAGCTTGTCGAGCAGCCTCAGGTTATCTTCCATACTGTCCGGGACGCTGTTGAAGAAGTTGTTCTCGTTGACGGAACCGTTGGGACCGCCTTCGCCCGACGCACCGTTGTCGGAGATGACCACGATGATCGTGTTATCGAGCTGGCCGGATTTTCCAGGTAGTCAATCAGGCGCCCAATCTCTTGATCGGTGTAGCTGCAGAAACCGGCGGCATACCTCGGCCATGCGCAAAAGCTTCTTCTCGTCATCCGACAGCGAATCCCAAGGGCGCACGACATCGCAGGGCCATGGTTTGCCGTCCGCACTTTTGTGATCGGCGTATGGGTTGATCGGCGACAGTTCGGTTCCGGGTGGGACGACCCCCAGCTTGATCTGATTGGCCAGGATCGTCTCACGAATCTTCTCGTAGCCCATATCGAACTTGCCCTTGTACTTATCCGCCCATTCCTTGGGGGAGTGATGCGGGGCGTGATTGGCGCCAGGGCAGAAGTACATGAAGAAAGGGTTTCTCCGGCGCCACCTGCTTGGCGTCGGCGATCATCCCGATGGCGTGGTCGACCAGGTCGGCGGACAGGTGATAGTCGCCATCCTTCATGCCCGCGGCCCAATCCTTGGGCGGCTCGGCCGGCTGCTCTACGAACTGCTGGTCTTGCACCAGATCTGGATACCACTGGTTGGTCTCGCCGCCCAGGAACCCATAGAAGCGCTCGAAGCCGCGGCCGGTGGGCCAGTTGCGCTTGGTGGACGCCATGTTGGTCTCATCTTCGGGACAGCAGTGCCACTTGCCCAGCATGTAGGTGTTGTAGCCTTTTTCGCTGAGCACTTCGGGGATGAGCGCAGTCTAGAAGGGGATGTGCCCGTTTGACCCCGGGAAGCCGGTGGTGGCTTCGCAGATACACGCCATGCCGACGGTGGTGTGATTGCGTCCCGTCAGCAGCGAGGCACGCGTCGGCGAGCACAGCGCCGTGGTGTGGAACTGGCTGTAGCGTAGCCCACCCTTGGCCAGCCGATCCATGGTCGGCACTTCGATGGGTCCGCCGAAGGTGACAGTGCGCCAAAGCCGGTGTCGTCCCAGACGATGAAGAGCACGTTCGGCGCACCATCCGGCGCTTTGGGCTGCTCATACGGTTCCCAATCGGGGATGGAATCGCGAATGTCAACATTGATGACACCCTTGAAGGGTTTGGTAGCCATACTCTTTTCTCCTCTACGTATACTATTCAACCCACACAAAGATGGTTTTCCAGTCGTCCTTCATGCTGACAACCGTCCAGCCGTACTGTTTGGCGAGCTCGAGGGTTTTCTCCGCACCCGCAACATAGTCAAATTCGCGCGCTGCGTCATCATGCAGGACCAGTAACCGCAGGGCCGGGCGTGGTGGCTTATTGGCGTATTGGAGCATGGCGATATCGCCGTTCGTGTTGCCCGCTGCAAGAATGGGACGCTTGCCAATCCGGCTCCAGAGACTTGACGGTTTTGCAGGACCGTCATCGAGCACGTTCAGCTGGGGTTGCGCCAGCATCGCCGCCGTCACCGTTCTCGCGAAGGCAAGTTCGACGCTGCTGTTGCCCACCACTCGCTCCGGTGGAATCCCGTAGAGTTCTTGGGTGATCGGCCGCATGAAATCACGACCACCGCCCGACACGATAAAGTTGGTGAACCCGTTGGCTTGGAGATAGCGCAATAGCTCGATCATCGGCGCGTAGCCGCACTTGCTATACAAGCGCTAAGGTCGGATGTGATTGCGTGCGCAAGAACTCTCCAGCGCGTTCGGTCAGTTCTTCCGTCGTAAGCCCTGCAAACGCGGTAAGTACGCCCTTCATCACGGCGGGCATGTCACTGTCGTCTCCGCGATAATGTTTTGCGACCGCGTTGCCCAACCATGCATAGTCCTTTTCGACGGCGGCTTTCCACGGCTGCTCGTCGCGCAGTGCGGGATTGGCCTGCGCCATTTCGACCCATCGACGCAGAATAAAGTCCAGTTGGATGTACATGGGCTTCTCGCACCATAGGGTGCCATCGTTATCAAACGTGGCGATGCGGTCAGCGGGCAGTACGAAGTCGGGGCCGCCGACGGTGGTTACGCGCGCAACAAAGTCGGGGATCGCACTTTTGGTTGGTCCATCATTCCACGAATTCAACTGATCCACGGCATAAATGTGGAGACCTACCTTCTGGAGAAGAACGACTGCGTAGATCACAGCAGGCGGAACAATTGGCGGCGGCGCTCGATGCGATCCGGCAGCTGGACCGAAGGCTGCAGTGGAGCCGGAAGCGCAGCTTGGGCAGGATAGCAATTCACTGGCCGTCGAGTCGGGACAAAGGGAAACGCAGACGAAGAGCCTGCGCCAGGCGAGCGGGAAGAAGGCGGGCGGCCAATCCGGGCACCCCGGCACCACGCTGACCTTGCAGCCGGAAGCCGATAGCGTCGTGGCGCATCGGCCGGACCACGGTACGGCGTGCACGAGTTGGTCGCAGGTGCGGCGGCCACCGCACCGGAGCGCAAGCAGGTATTCGACTTGCCACCGCTGACGGCGACGGAATAATGTGAAAGCGCAGGTGCCGTGTCCGTGCTGTGGGTGGTGAAGTGGGTGACCCTCACCGGATGTCTCCCAACCTAAATAGGCCCCGAGAGGGGGAACCAGCACAGTTGTCACCGCCCAGCGCCTCGCGCAAGTGAGACCGGCTGCCAGTTGACGCCTGCAGTATCGTCAACTGCGGCGGGAAGCGGCGACTGCCGTCCAACCATCGTAGACAACATCAAGGCCGCGCTGGCCAAGGTGCGTCCCACTGCGATGAGACCGGCCTCTATGTTGGGGCAGCGACACTGGCTGCACCTGCATGCGACCGCACAGTTGACCGCCTGCCCAGCGGCATCGGAAGCCGCGGGCAACTGCCGCACTTCACCGGCGTGGCTGTCCACGACAGTTGGTCGGCCTACGAGCACACACCTGTCAACATGCGCTGCAACGCATCATCTGCGTGAACCACCTATATCGCGAAGAATTCAAGCAAGCCTGCTACCGACATGCGGCACTTCCTCGTCATGCCTGCCGTCGCCACTGCACGGCTGGCGCCACTACCCTCCGGCACAACGTGCGGACCGCCAGCACCTATCAGCGCATCATCGACGACGCCTTGGCCGCCAATCTGGTCCCGCCGCAGTGCTGGCCACGCAGCAACGTCCGCGCCGCCCCAAGCCGAAAGCCCGCAATCTGGCCGAGCGTTTGGATGAACAGCGCACAGCTGTCCTGGCGTTTTCGATGATTTGCTGCGCCCTTGACAACAACCGCCGAGCGCGACTTGCGCATGCCGCAGGTGCAACAGAAGATCCTGGCTGCTTTCGCAGCCGAGGGCGCCGAGCAGGCCCGCCGCCCTCCGCAGCTACTGTCCACCATGTGCGCAGGTCACAACCCGCTGCACGTACTGCGAACTTTGTTGCCCGGTTGCTACCTTCGCTCAGGCTGAATAGTTCGCTATTCAGCGAAATCTGCGCCGCAACGCCTATCCGGCTGAGTGACTGATTCCATGCGGTGGTTCAGGCAAATCGTCGTGCGCCCTGGTGAGCGCAGTAACGTATTGCGTGATGACGCCGATCTGGAGGTGTTCCTCCGGACGTAGTTCGCCAGGCTTGGGTGGCAGGTACGGATCAGGCGTTCCCGGCTTGATCGGTGGTTCCATGACAAGCGTCTTTAGGAAGGCGCCGGCTGCCGCCGCCATGGGGTGAACGACCCAACCATGCGGGAAGTCGACTTCATGCTCCTCGCGGGGATCCCATTCGAGGTTATAGAGGCGCGGCATGTTGTACGGCGACCACGTTGACATGAAGCCATCTTGCTGGAATAGGCTCGCCTTCCACTGGCGCCATTTGATCGCTTGCAGACGGTTACCTTGCAGGCACAGGATCGTGTCACGCCCTGACGCCTCGGCCGCGCCAAGTAGGAAGTCGTGCATGTCCATGCCGTCGATCTGCCGGTCGGATGGCGCCTTTGCCCCGGCCACACTCAACAACGTCGTGAACCAATCGACCTCATGGACAAGTTCATTGCTAACCTTTCCAGCAGGCACTTTGTTCGGCCAGCGCACGATGCACGGCGCCCGGTTGGAGCCTTCGAGCGAGGTGAAGTATCCGCCGCGCCATGGGCCTGGAATCCATTCCATTGACCACCTGCCGGATCGGGGTCGATCGCCGGCATGCGATAGTTGGGATCCGGCCCCGTTGTCGGACGTCCACACCACGACTGTATCATCTACAAGCCCCAACTCCTCGAGCTTGTCCAAAATCATGCCGGTAAAATCGTCCATCTGCGTCCAGCAGGTCGGCCCATGTTGCCACGCCTGGTCTTGCCCGCGCGTATTCAGGGTCGGGGATGGGCGGGATGTGCACCTGCGTAAACGGCAGATACATGTAAAACGGCTTGCCATCCTGCTTTGCACGCCCCATAAAATCGATGGCCCAGTTGGTGATTTTACGGTCGAATTCGGCGCGGAACTTAGCGTCGTAGGTGGCGATCACTTCGGCCTTGGCGCCCTTCTTCTTCCGCACAAATCGGCTCCGGCTCGGTGGAATCTGCATGGCGCCGGTGTAGGGGGCGGAAGTCACAGGACCATTCGGGAAATACGATTGCATGGTCCAAAGCACCTCGTCGGCCGTGCGCAGGCACCAGATGGCCTCGTCGAAACCAAATTCAACAGGGCCGCTGATCAGGATTGCTACCCAGGTGCCACTTCCCCACATCCCCGTCGCATAGCCCGCATCAAGACAGTGCCTGCGCCATCGTCACCTCCCAGCGCGCCAGCCCATCCGCACCACCGGTGATCGGCACCGTCTGCGTGCCGGAGCGAATCGAATGGCGCCCGGTCAAGAGCGCTGAGCGACTAGGCGTGCACTGGGCTTCGACGTTGAAGTTCAATGACGCAACCCTTCGGTGGCGAGTTTGTCGATGCGGCGTGGGGCGCCACGCAACACGCCGCCCCCGTAACAGCCGAGTTCGCCCCAAGCAAAATTGTCCCAGAAGAAGAAAATGATGTTTGGTTTTGCGCTACTCATTGCGAATTCTCCTAAGCACTTGATTTAGATGGGAGTTCTGCTGGGTGCCTGCTTGCGGCCCCTATCACCCGTTTAGGGCTCCCCGCCTGGGCATTGAACGCAGCGCGAACATCGCGCGACAATGCCCAGGCCAGATTGATTGCGGCGAACAGAAGGTCCATCGCGTCCCAAACGATCGGCGCTGGCTGACCTAAGCTAAGCCAGCGAACAACACCCATCAGCGCCAATGCGATCACCATGCCTTGCACGATCAGGCCCACGGGGAACGCCCACCAGCGCAAGGTCCAGATCCCGTAGCCAACGATCAGAAACCAGATGCCGGCTGCCACATAGAACGCGGAAAGCGCCGTGGAACTGAGGTCTTGGCGAAGAAGGTTGTTCTGACCAAGAAATAGCCCACCGTGCTGTGCCGCGAGAAAGATCTGATATAGCCCGACAAACACCAACCACCCGGCCATAAACCCGGTGTATTTTGGTTTCGCGTGCTTCGTTGCCGCTCGGGTCACGGTTGCTTCACCCTTTGTTGCCATATGTATTTACACCTATTTGGAATTCGCCGGCGCTGTCAGTGGCGGGGGAATCGGCGCGGGCGTTGGTGCAACACCCTGCGCCTTTTCATATCTTCTACCCAGTTCAGCCATCGCCAGCATTACAATGATGATCGTGGTGATTGCCCCAACCAGGATCATGTCACCTGCGACCGTGTATTCGCCCAGTGCAAGATCGCGCAGCAGATGGCCGCGCCCGTATTCTGTTGGGCAACGGCAACGGCCGAGACAATCTTGCTGCCTCGCTGTGGATTTGCCGCCGGAACCGGGCTGAGTACATACGGTGGGCTAAGCAGGTAGCCGATCAACATGCCGGCGAGTGGCAGCATGATAATCGTGATGGCGATTAATCCGCCACCCGCCAACGAGATGAAGTCCTGCCAGGTGTAGCCAAGAAACAGCGTAATATGCACTACCAGAAACGTAATCGACAGTGGTCCGAGGTAGGGGCCGATCTGCATCGCCAGGCTCACGTAGCGCGCCCGGATGAACATACCCACTACGATCGGAAGCAGCATAAAGAGCAACATGGGCCAGAGAACGAGCCACATCGAAGGCGTTGCCCCGGTCCCGAGCAGGCTCAGCACAAGGGGAAGCGCCAACGGGAGGATGATGAACGTTGCAAAGGTCAACAGGACAACCGCACTCCCGCTGTAGGCCAGGTTGCCTTTTGCGAGGCTGACGAGCCACGGAATGAAAGGCGCGCCCGCGCTGAGAGCAAGCGCAGCAAACGCCATCTTGACTTGCGGCTCGAACGGAAGAAGTGCCGTCAGCCCGATGATTAACGCCGGGAGGACGATGAAATTGCTGATCAACAGCATCACATTCAGCTGCTTATGCTCCCGCATTGGGCCCAACACTGCCGGTGCGGTGATGCTGAGACCGTTGCCCAGCGAAGCAGTGACAACAAAAATCAGTCCGAAAGTTATGATTACAACGAGTAACGGGTCCATAGTGTCTTCATTACCTCTCTATGATGATACTGCGGCTGTCCCAACTTTCTGGGTTAGACCAACTTGAATGCGAATCTGATGCACCGTAGTGCCTTTACTTGCTGCCGGCGCAGGCCCCTCGACTGACATGGAGCCGCTCCTGGTCCCAAGGCTCAGGTTCTTCCCACTTGAAGCGCAAGGCAAGGATGCGGAAGATGAAGCCGACCAGCCAGGCAAGGATCGTGGCCGGCCAGACCGATGGAGTCGCCAGACCGAACCAATACAGCACGATGTAGGTCAAGCTGGTCAGGACGGCGGCGCCCACGAACCACTCGCCACGCGTGAACTGTTGCGGCGTCACACCCGCGGTCAGGTCGATGAAATAGCGGCCGGCAGTGGGGCCGACAATACCGATCAGGACCACAGCCAAAATCGGCAGATCGGCAGCCAGCGCTTTCTGGGTGCCGATGATGGCGTACCAAGGCAGCGAGAAGGCCGCCATGAAGTCAAAGGTGCGCCGGATGTGGTGTCCCGACAGGCGGCCCATGGCAGGAACGCCAGGCTGACTGCAAGCAGACAAAGAATCAAGTACCATGGGTTTGTTAAGGCGCTGGGCAAGTCATTGAGTAGCACGTCGCGCGCAACACCGCCACCGATACCGCCAATCACGGCGATCAGGACAATACCGACGGTGGTCCAGTTGCGATGGTGGTCGGGGCGGCTCGCCAGAATCGCTCCGTTGAAGGCGTTGGTCGTTGCGGCGAGCAAGTCGATCAACGTCATGCTGCCGAGCGTCCACACGCCGATGAAATTAAGAAAGGTATTCAGGTCCACGAGGTCCCGCCTTGTCG
>JADJPH010000068.1 GCA_016713335.1 Candidatus Fredericiella danica
GACAGCTCGGAATTGACGTCCTGGCTCATCAGGAACTGCACCAGTTTCCAGGCCTCAGCCGGGTGCTGGCTGTTGGCGGCGACACCGATGCCCCACGAGGCATACGGAATCCCGCGCTGGCCACTATAGTCATCGCTCGCCGGCAAAGCAGAGACCGAGAACTTCAGATCCGGGGTATCCTTGCGCAGCATATTGATATGGGCAAGCGAATCGATCATCATGGCCACGCGGCCATTCTCGAACTCGGTGACCTTGTCCGGCTCATTCATGGTGAACGAACCCGGGCTGATCACGCCGGCGTCCCACAGACCCTTGATGTATTCAAGCGCACCGCTCACATCAGCATTGGCCAGATCCGGCTTGCCATCCTTCATCATCGAACCGCCCGATGCCCAGACCCATGCCATGACGTCGTTCTGGACGCCGTTGGCAGTCTGCATACCCAGTGGGAGCACCCAGCCGTAGACGCCGGCCTCGGCGTCGGTCAGTTTCGCGGCTGCGTCCGCAAACTCAGTGCGGGTGCTGGGCACCGCGGTGATCCCGGCCTGCTCGAGCAGATCCATGTTGGCGAACAGCGGGTAAATGAAGTTGACGACGGGAATCATGTAGGTGGCGCCGTCAACCTGGATCTGTGACGCCAATTCGGCATCATCAAAGCCAGCAGCCTCCATCAGGTCGGTCATGCTTGCCAGCGCGCCCTGCTTCACAAAGTCACTGACCCAGGCGCCATCCAGACCAACGACGTCCGGCATGGTGCCTGCGGCTGCGCCGGCGACGACCTGCTCCTTTGGTGGTGGCGTAGGGGCCACTGATCAGTTCGACCTTGATCCCAGGATTCTGGGCTTCAAACTCATCCATCATTGCCCGGAAGGCGCCCTCGGGCAGTTCCGGCTCCCACCACTGCTGGAATTGCAGGGTAACCGTTTCGCCGGCAGGCGCTGCTGCCGCGTCGGTGGCTTCTGCCGGGGCAGCGGCCGGGACGGCTGCAGGCGCCGCACAACCGGCCAAGACGGCGAATACCATCGCCACCGCAAGGATCAGACTCATAACACGCGTGTTCATGTGCTTCCTCTCCTAAAAAAAAAAGTGTGGAACGGATCAATTGGCATGGGGAGCTGGCCTGCACAAATGTCCAGTACGCCTCAGGCCGGCACACAAATGGACACACCTGCTGGGGCCACTTGAGGAAGTCCGGCTAACCCGCCAAGACAGCCGAAATCCCTCTGCGTTTAGCCAACAGCCCGATTTGTCAATTAGCGGAATTCACCTCCTCGGTGTGTCAGCGGTTCTAGTATTTGCGATGCCGGGTCGCACGCATTGTTTTGGATACAGCCTGCGCCGAGGCGGCAGAGCGCTTCACACAGATCCCAACATAAAGCGCCTCGGTAAGCGCCAACGTCGCCAGGTTGGAGGCCATCTCCTCCTCGCGAAAGTGGCTGACCCGGGTGGAAGTGAACAAACAAAAGTCGCCGTAGCGCGTCAGGGGCGAATTCGAATGATTGGTAATGGCAACCGTGCGCGCCCCGCGCTGTTGCGCCAGTTCCAGGGCATAAACCGTGTCCTTGGAACTTCCGGTATGCGAGATACCCACGGCAACATCGTCCGGCGTGGTCAAACTCGCGTACATCTCCTGCATCGTCGGGTCCATCGAAAACCGGCTATTGAGACCGATCTTGGTTAGGCGAAAATTAAGATCCATCGCCAGTGGCAGCGAATTGCCCGAAGCAAAAATCTCGATCTGGCGGGCGCCGCACAATGCTTCAACCGCAGCTTCAAGCACTGTCAGTTCCAGGATGCGCACAGTATCTTCGAGCGACCGCATTCCAGCGGTCATCGCCTTCTGCACCGCACTGGAGGGTGAATCTTCCGCTGTCAGATCTTCGTGCACCAACAGCATTGGGGATACCAGATCTTCGGCAATCCCGATCTTGAGGGCATGAAACCCTGAATAGCCAAGCGACTGGGCAAAGCGCACAATACTGGCCTCGCTCACCCCGGCGCGCTGCCCTAACTCGGTAATCGTCAAATTGATCGACTCACGCGGCGCATTGACGATAAACTGCGCCACCTTCTGCGCCGACCCCTTCAGGCGCGGCAACGCATCCGAGATCGCAGCCAGCGTGCCACGCTCATGGTTATTCTGGTTGTCCACTTGAATTCCTCAATATGAAAATCGGCTCCACAAATATATCACTTGTGAAAATGATTGTCAATAGGTTTTCAAATAATGGGGTGAGGAGCATTCACGGTTTGGGCCGCCAACGCACAACTATTATGTGCTATAATAGATGCACCCCTTCGCCACGATGCAGTGCCCCGGCTGCATGCAGGAGCGATCATCGCCTGCTCGAGTAGCCACCCCCTCGCCCGAGAACGTGACTGCGGTTGATTGGAGCGTCGGCCATGGAAGAGGAACGGGGTGGCTTTTCGGACTTGTTCTACATCATGTTAATCCTCGGGATTATCGGTCTGGTTGGGTTCGTGATCGTAGCCGGGGGCGCGGCAGGCGGCTGAGTTGTTGATTCTTTGGTGACGGTTGCCGGTGAGCCATGAAGATCGCGATCTTTGCCGCTGGTTCACGCGGCGATATCCAGCCCTGCGTCGCCCTGGGCAGAGGGCTGCAGCACGCCGGGTATGCTGTGGTTTTGGCCGCACCTGCCGATTTCGCCGACTTTGTTCAGGGGCACGGCGTCGCCTTTACGCCGCTACGGGGCGACGTTCAACAGCTTATGGCCAGCGACACGGCACGCCGCCTGATGGAGGGCGGCGGCGCAAGTCCCATCGCGTCGATTCGCGCGATCCGGCGCCTGGTGGAACCTGTGATTACGCAGATGGCAGACGATGCGTACCTGGCCTGCCAAAAAACGGATGCCATCATTTGCCTGGGCGTGCTCAGCGCTTTTGGCCAGGCGATCGCCGAGTCGCAACAGAAACCAATGCTTCACGTTGAACCCACCCCTTTGCTTCCGACTCGCGCGTTTCCGGCGCCGGGATTCCCAATCCAACGCAATCTGGCCCCTGGCCCAATTACCTGTCGGGCCTGGCGATGCTTGCCGTCATCTGGCAATGGTACCGCCCTTTCGTGGGCGCCTTCAGGCGTAAGCTGCGGCTACCTGCACAGAACTTCTTGCGTTTCTATCGAACCATGCGGGCTCAGCCTATGCTAAGCGCCTACAGTTCCGCCATCCTCCCACGGCCAACCGATTGGCCGGAGCATTACCACCTCTCCGGTTATTGCTTTCTGAACGATGCCGACGGTTGGCAGCCACCCGCTGACCTTCAGGCGTTCCTTGGTGCAGGTGCACCACCCGTTTACATCGGGTTCGGGAGTATGGCGGGCCGCAACCCGGCCGCATCGCAGATCTGATGCTGGATGCGCTGGCCCAAAGCGGGCAACGTGGGCTGCTCCTCACCGGCTGGGGTGGTCTGCGCACCACCCAGGTGCCCATCAACGTCTTTGTCGTCGACGCCGCCCCCCACCAGTGGCTGTTTCCCCGCATGGCCGCCGTCATCCACCACGGCGGCGCCGGCACAACGGCGGAGGGCTTGCGCGCCGGCATACCCACAATCATCGTCCCATTCGCCTTCGATCAGCACTTCTGGGGCGCCCGGATCCATGCAATGGGACTGGGGCCGGCGCCGATCCCACAGAAGAAACTGACGGCCGCCAAGCTTGCAGAGGCGATCCGGCGCGCCGTAAATGATCAAGACATGGCGCGCCGCGCCCATGCCTGTGGGCAGGCAATCAGCGCTGAACATGGCGTCGAGCATGCAGTGAACGTGGTCAGACACTATCTGGGCGCGCCGTAAGTTCGACCGGGGGCAACAACGCATGAGCACGCACTCGACAGGCTTCACAGTTCTTCCCTACCCGCGCACCCGCCAACTGATGGTCGACGGGGGCCGGCTGGGGCGCAACAAACACACCATTCACGGCCTGGTCGAGTTCGATGTGACAAAAGTGCGGACGGCGCTGCATCGGCAGAAGACCGGGACCGGCGAAGCGACGTCATTTTCTGCATTCTTTCTCGCCTGCCTGGGTCAGGCAATCGATGCGGATAGACAAGTGCAGGCATACCGAAACTGGCGCAATCAATTGGTCATTTTCGATGCTGTTGACGTCAACATGTTGTTTGAGGTTGAAGTCGAAGGAGTGAAAACCATCCGCCCACACATCATCCGAGACGTCAACCATAAGACTATCCACGAACTGCATACAGAAATCCGCGCATTCCAGCAGGAGCACCAGCAGAGCGAAGAATCGAAGTTCATTGACGCCTTTGTCAGGCTGCCGAGCTTTGCCCGGCGGCTCTTCTTGCGCTGGCTCTTCCGGCAGCCGGAGCGTTTGAAGGAGGTTTATGGGACAGTGCTCGTGACGTCGATAGGAATGTTTGGCCACGGCAGCGGCTGGGGCATCCCGGTCACCAATCACACGTTGCAATTGACGTTAGGTGGCATTGCCGCAAAACCAGGCGTGATCGTGAACCGGATCGAGGTGCGTGAATACCTGAGCATCCCCGCGAGTTTTGATCACGACATCGTCGACGGTGCGCCCGCAGCACGCTTCATGGAGCGACTGCGGAAGTTGGTGGAGACAGCGGCGGGAATCGAGGATTGAGGCCATTCTTTGATTCCTGTCTCCCGTCACCGGCCAGTTGTGCCCGTCTCCACCGCGCCAATATCGCAGCCGGTCCCCTGTGGGCGTGCCACACCCCGTTGATCGGTGAGCACTGCGGTGTTCGTCAAGTCATCACAGGCGCCGGCATCCACGGCCGGTGACAGCGCCTCCAGTTCGTGGGTCCAGGTGGGACCCCCCCAGTCACCCAATTCGGTGATGCTTGCCGGCTGACCATACACGTTACCGGTTTCATCGCCCTGGATCGTACAGCCGCCGGTATCAACAATGAGGTTGTGGCCACTGGAGGAGATCGTGCCGGCACAGTCAGACCCTGCGCCGCCGGCTGTGTTCCCACCGAACAACGTGCTCTTCACAGCAGTCTCCTCACCGTCAGTGCTGTCGATCCCACCACCATCGGTTGCCGCTGTATTCGACACCACCGTAGCGTGATCCATATATAGAAAGCCATCGTTGAAGATGCCGCCCCCGCGATCTTCGCGCGCCTGGTTATGGCTGAAGGTGCTGTTCGTCACCGTGAGCACACCAAGATTTGCAATGCCGCCACCCTGGTCGCCGTAGTCCACGCCTTCATCGATCCCGGTGACATTGCTCAGTACGCTACTTGCTACCAAATGGATGACGCCTTCATTGTAGATCCCGCCGCCGCTGCCGCCGGGCGGTTCCACTTCAACCACTGTGTGGCCAGTTCCCGCGATATTATCAGCGATGGTCGAACTGATGATGGAGACGACGTCTTCCCGGTAGTCGTTATAGATGCCGCCGCCCGATCCGCCATGCCCATAGACACCCTCGCCGGCAGTATTTCCAGTGATCGCACTATGCGTGATGGTGAAAATCCCTCTATTGTATAGGCCCCCACCATGACCGCCGCCGCCGTCGAGACTTAAATATTGGTCTGACATACCGACCCCGCCAGCATTCCCGGTAATTGTGCTGCTGATCACCACCAATGTGGCATCAACATCGTTGTAGATGCCTCCACCGGATCCGGCAAATCCGCCCGGAAAGCCCTGACCGCCCTCATTGCCGGCAATCAAACTGTCTTCGACGATCAACTCACCGAGGTTATGAATCGCCCCACCGTGGCCGCCGGACCCCTGGTGGCGATAGCAGACGTTCGCACCTTTCCCAGCACGGTTGCCAATGACAGATGTATGGGTCATGCGGAGACGGCCGGCACCGAGATTGCAGATTGCCCCGCCCCACGGCGCGCTACCACACTCCAGGAACTCCGAAACCAACCCGTCGCGGGTCTGATTGTCGCGCAGTGTGGCATTGACGAGCGCAAGCCTACCCGCGTTGAGCAAGCCACCGCCACCACAACGCGTCAGCAGGCCGCCGGGAAAGGCAAAATCGGCCAAACCGTTTTCAACGGTCAACTGCCCGATGACGACGTCGGCGTTCTGACCAACCTGAAACACACGATCCCGCATCGCGGCGCGCACAATCGTGGCATCGCGGCCTGCACCCAATAGCGTCACTATGGAAGTGATATACAGATCTCCGGTCGAATTGTCATCAGGCCCAGTGCGGTCAATCGTAAGCGTATAGACGCCTGCTTGGAGCAGAATGACATCGTTGCCCTTGCCGGCGGGACATTCGTCAACGGGAGCCTGTGTATTGGAAGCTTGTATCGCCTCGCGTAGTGCGCAGTCGCCATCGTCATTGAGTTCATCTTCAAAGGTGTTGACCGCGATCAACACGTCAACCCGGCTGGCAAGCGGCAGGTAGATTGAGGGTGAATCCTGTGCAGGTAACCGCGGCTGGAATGCAAGTACGGACAGCATGCCTGAGAGCAGTAGCACGATCGGAGTCATAGCTCACCCCACTTATTATCTAGCCACAAAGCATCACTGAACCCAAGGCAAAGATGAATCGAGGGCATTCCAGGGGATGTAATTTGCCTTAAGCAATGAACATCGTACGGCCCAAAAAGGCCCAAGGCCAATTTTTGGAAGGGTGGCCCGACGGCCCGGGGGGGGGGGGCCCGGCCCGGGGGCGGGGCCCCGGCCGCCCAAGGTTGACGGCGGCCGGGGGGCGGGGCGGGGGCGGGCGCCCCGGGGCGGGCCGCGGCGGGTCTTGCCGGGAGGGGGGGGGGGGGGGGGGGGGGGGGGGGGGGGGGGGGGAGAGGGGGGGGGGAGGGGGGGGGGGGGGGGGGGGGGGGGGGGGGGGGGAAGAGGAGAGGGGGGCCCGGGGAGGGAGAGGAGGGGGGCCGAAAAACCCCAAAAAGAGGCAAAAGGGCCAGGCGGGGGGGGGGAGGGGGGAGGGGGGGGGGGGGGGGGGAAGGGGGGGGGCCGGGGGGAGGGGGGGCGCGCCATCACCAGATTGGCGAGCCGAATCCTGGTCGGGAACGGATTCCGCTCCACAAAATCCCTTTTGATGCCAGTACGGATACGGCGGCACCGTCGCGCTCGCCGTCTCCAATCGCGCCACCTGCTCCGCCGTCAGGCTCCACCCAACCGCGCCAAGATTCTGCCGCAACTGTTCCTCGTTGCGCGCACCGATGATCAGCGTGCTCACGGTCGGGCGCTGCAATAGCCAATTCAAAGCAATTTGGGGCACGGTCTTCCCCGTCTCCGCCGCAATCTCGTCGATCGCATCCACTACGGTGTACAGATATTCCTCCGCCACAGGCGGGCCGCCGTCAAAGGCCGCCTTTACCTGCAACCGCGACACCTCCGGTAGCGGCTGGCTGCGGCGAATCTTTCCCGTCAATCGCGCCCACCCCAACGGGCTCCAGATGACGCCACCCACTTTCTGATCCACCGCCAACGGCATCAACTCCCACTCGTAGTCCCGGCCAATCAACGAGTAATACGCCTGATGCGCCACGTACCGGCTCCAGCCATACCGGTCAGAGACCGCCAGCGACTTCATCAGGTGCCAGCCGGAAAAGTTTGAGCAGCCGATATACCGGATCTTGCCCGCCCGCACCAGATCGTCGAGCGTGGAGAGCGTCTCCTCCACCGGCGTCTTCCCATCGAAGCCAGGCAACTGGAAAAGGTCGATATAGTCGGTCCCTAGCCGGCGCAGACTGCCTTCCACCGCGTGGATGAGATGAAAGCGCGACGACCCGGCGTCATTTGGACCGTCACCGGCGCGGAAGGTTGCCTTGGTAGAGATGAGCACTTTGTCGCGCCGCCCTGCAATGGCCTGGCCCAGAATCTCCTCGGCCAACCCTTCCGAATAGACATCGGCGCTGTCAAACATGTTCAGCCCCGCCTCTAGACAGATATCCACCAGGCGCGTCGCCTCCGCCACCTGGCTCCCACCCCATGCATTAAAAAACTCGTTCTTGCCGCCAAAGGTGCCGGTGCCAAAGGTCAAGACAGGCACCATCAGCCCAGAGCCGCCCAGTTGTCGATGTTCCATGCTCAGCTCCCCATTCCATCTCGTCTGGCTCACGGTGGTTGTCGACGATGCCAACGTGTTGAGCGCCGAATACAAGGCGGGATTTATCCAGGAAGCATTGCAGAAGGACCAATGCGCCACCAACGCGACAATAGCTGGGACAATTTCGCCCTCAACGACTCGGCGCCAGACCGGACCATTCCTGCAAATGACGAGCAACTGGCGACTGCACTGGAGATCCTGGAACAAAACTACACCTACACGGTCGGCTACACCACCAACCAGGCAGATCCGGTGCTCAAGGAGCAATTGTCGCGCCTCCTGTTTCGCCTGCTCGGCGTCTATCACGGCGCTACCCTCGATGCGCCCGCCGTGCTGGATTTCAGCGGCGCCTGGTTGCCTGCGCTTGACACTTTTCGGCCGGACGAACTGGTGCTGCAATATGGTGCGCCCAACGTAACGTTCATGGATGTCTATTACCTGAATGCCTATGCCGATCTGAGCGATGTGCTGGATAAGGACGCCGCGCCGGTCACCAAGTGCTCTGCATTCGTCAAACGCCTGGACGATGATGTGTTGATTGCCCACAACACATGGTCAGGGTTCCTGGACCAAAGCATGGCCCAAACCTATGCGATCAACGGCGACTTGATTACGTTCAATTCCACCTATCCCGGCCTGATTGCCAGCACAACCGACTTTGGTTACAACAAGGCGGGAATTCTCTTCAACGAAACCACCCACCACTATACCTACACGGAGCCAAAGACAGACGCCCTGTGGATGTTGTGGCGCGCAGCACTGGCGGAGCAGTTCGCCGGATCCATCGATGCGCTCTTCCACTTCGCCTCACTGGCGCCATCCGGCACCTACATGAACGGCTACATGGTCATCGCCGCCAAAACCCGCGAGATCGGCCTGGTCGAAATGGGGTACAAGAGTTTCGTCTTCTTCAAATCAGCCGACGGCGGCCCCTGGGTCGTCACCACAGAGCCGGAAGGCCAGACAACCGATTACGACACCGAACTAGTCCAGCCAGACGTAATTCTGGGCGTCAACTATCCGGCGTCCGTTCTGATTGAGGAAGAGCTCCAGGCAGTGGAAACCAGGCCAGCCCGCCGCGCCCAGTTCCTTGAATTTATGGACGGCGTGACTGACGTGGAGTCAGCCAAAGTGCTCATCACCTACACGGCGCCAGACGAACCATTGTCGATCTATGGCCGGTGGGATCTCGGTTGGGGCACTACGCCTTCACCCAAAACCGTGCCAGATGGCGCAATCGACGCCAAAGTCACTGCTGCCGCCCATGCGCTGCAAGCACAGGAGATGGAAGGTAGGTTCGATCCGAGCGCTGTGCAGACTATGTTCTGGATGAAGTACGGCACGCCGGTCTTTGATGGCAAACCGTTCATCTGGAGCGAGTCACAATGGAAGGGCCAGCCCCTGCGGCACGTGCCGGACGTCGTGGCGGGCGATTGGCAGCAGATCATCGCGCCGCTCAAATAAGCGCGAAACCATCCCGCCAAGCCGCAAAGACGCGAAGGGGAAAAGCTCCCGCAGGCACGCCGGGACGCAGAGGAGGAAGGAAAAGCTCTCCCGCCAAGCCGCAAAGACGCCAAGCGGGGGAGGATAGAAACCGCAGAGAACGCAAAGAACACAAAGAAGGAGAAATCTCCCTGTCTTTCTCTGTGTTCTTTGTGTTCTTTGCGGTAATTCTTCCTCGCATTGTCCCTGCGTCTCTGCGTCCCTGCGGGAAATTCCCCTCTGTGCTTCCTTTGCGGCTTGGCGGCTTTGCGGGAGTTCCTTCTCCCACCTTCCCCGCATCCCTGCGGGAAATTCTTCCTCTGTGCTATGATATTGGCTGCCTGTTACGCTGAGACGTATGAGCCCACATCGTGACCTCAGCGCATCGGCGTTAATTATGTCAACTCTTTCCAAAACCTCTCTTATGACCGCCCCAGAAACCCGTGATCCCATCATCGAAATCCGCGATGTGGTAAAGCAATTCCATGTCGGCGACGGCGATGTCACCATCTTAAAAAATGTCTCCCTTGAGATCGGCTCAGGCGAATTTGTCGCCATCGTCGGCCCCTCCGGCAGCGGCAAGTCCACCCTGCTCAACATGATCACCGGCATCGACCGCCCCAGCGCCGGCGAGGTGGTCGTGCTCGGCAAACCGATCCACACCCTCAGCGAAAACCAACTGGCACGCTGGCGCGGCGAACATGTCGGCATCATCTTCCAGTTCTTCCAGTTGCTGCCCGCGCTGACCCTGCTGAAGAACGTCATTCTGCCCATGGACCTCGCCGGCAAATACAAACCCCGGGAACGCCGCACACGCGCCCTGCAATTGCTAGAAATGGTCGGCCTGGCCGATCAGGCCCATAAATTGCCGGGCATGGTCAGCGGCGGCCAACAGCAGCGCGCCGCCATCGTCCGGGCCCTGGCCAACGACCCGCCGCTCCTCGTCGCCGATGAGCCGACCGGTAACCTCGATCAGGAAGCCGCCCACCGTATCTTTGACCTCTTTCACCAATTGGTGGCGGATGGAAAGGCTATGGTGGTTGTCACCCACGATAAGGATCTGGCGCACACACTGCCACGCCAGGTGGAAATTGCCGACGGCCAGATCGTCGCCGATCACAGGCAGGAAATATAGCCATGGTGCTAGGCGTACTCTGGGACAAGGTCTGGCGTGACCTCTGGGAACATAAGGGCCGCACGATCCAGGTCGTGCTGATCATTGCGGTCGGCACCTTTGCCATCGGTATGATTCTCGCCACACGCCAATTTATGATCACCGGCATGGAGGGGAGCTGGCGCCAGTCATCGCCCGCCGCCATCTATCTCTGGAATGACCCCCCGGTCGACGACGCTGCGCTGGACGCACTGGCGCGTGTGGAAGGCGTCACCGAACTTGAGGGACTCATGCAGCAGTCGATCGAATGGCGTCTGACGCCAGACGAACCCTGGAAGCCGGCCGGACTCAACGCGCGCGACGATTTTGAGAGTCAGAAGCTGGCCAAAATGGACCTGCTCGCCGGGACCTGGCCCCACAAGAACCTGCTGGCCGTCGGGCAGGGCGGCGACACGATGTATGGCATCGGCCCCGGCAGCCGTGTCTACGTCCGCATCGCCAACCACGAGTCGCTCCTGCCGGTCAGCGGCGTGGTCTATGACCCGAATACGCAGCCCCCCAATTTCGGTGGGAACATCCAGTTCTATGCCACGCGCGAGGAATACGGCAACCTCACCGGCGATGAACGCTTCAACCGCATCCTCATCAGCACCTGGCCCTTCGAGCAGACCGCCGCGACTGCGCTCGCCGACGAGGTGCAGGACAAATTGGAGAAGCAGGACGTTGAGTCGGGCGGCTTTACGATGCGTGGCGAACGGATCGCGAACCCAAACAAACACTTCTTTCAGGATTCGCTGGACGCCCTCTTCTTTATCATGGGTTTCATGGCCATCATCACCTTGCTGCTGGGCCTGTTCCTGGTCTACAACACCATCACTGCGCTGATCAGCCGTCAAACCAATCAGATCGGTATCCTGAAGGCAATCGGTGCCCGAACCCGCACGATTGCCCTTGTCTACCTTGCGGTCGTATTGGGCTATGGCATCCTGGCCCTGTTGCTTGCCGTACCCTTGAGCGCAATTTCGGCGCGCATGCTCGGTGACTACCTGCTCGGCGCCTTCAACGTCGAGGGGGGAGGCACGTTTGAGCTCACGCCCGTGGCAATCGTCGTCCAGGTGGTCATCGCGCTGGTCGCGCCGCTGCTGATCGCCATCATTCCCATCCACTCGGGTGCTCGTATCACCGTGCGCGAGGCAATCAGCACCTACGGTCTCAACACCAAACCCTCGCTACTTGACCGCATGCTGGCAAAGGTGCGCGGCGTACCGGAGATGCTGCTGCTGACCTTTAGCAACACCTTTCGCCACAAACAGCGCGTGATCCTCACCGAGATCACGCTGGTGTTGAGCGGGCTGATCTTCATGACGGTGATGACGACGCGCGATTCCGCCCTTTATACCTACGGCGACCTGCTCTTCTCAATCCTGAACTTCGACGTCAACTTTGCTACAGAGCGTCCCGAACGGATTGAACGTGTCGAGGCAGTGGCAAACGGCCAACCCGGAGTCGCAGAGGTCGAAGTATGGTCACTGCAAAATGGCACGATTCGTCCGGTCGGACAGCCGGAATCCAACGCAGACAAGCGGATCACGCTCTTCGGGGTGCCGCTGCCCACAACCCTCTACGGGCCACAACTGCGCGCAGGCCGGTGGTTGCAACCAGGTGATACGCACGCGATCGTCCTGAACCAAAAGCTGGCCAACGACACCGGTATCAAACTCGGCGACACAATCACGATCAAACCCGGGCTAAAGGATGAATCCGACTGGCAGGTCGTTGGCCTTATCTTCGATCCGGTGATCATCAACTCGGCGCACGTGCCACGGGATGTCCTGGCACTCGACCTGCATGAACTGGATCGCGCCAACACAATCTGGATCCAGACCACCGCTGCCGACGGGGCAAGCCAACGCACGCTAGCACGCACACTGCGCGATGTGTACACCGACAATCGGGTGAGACTGCAGGCAGCGTCCGTGTTTGGCAAAGACACCGCCTCCGAGATCATCGACGGCATCATGAATCAATTTGCCGTGATCATCACACTGCTAGCGACGATGGCGGTCCTGATTGCGTTCGTAGGCAGCCTTGCGCTGAGCGGCGTGCTCTCGCTCAATGTCCTCGAACGCCGCCGCGAGATCGGTGTGCTGCGTGCCATCGGCGCCTCCTCACGCACGATCTTCGGTCTCTTCATCGGCGAGGGGCTAATCCTGGGTTGGCTGAGTTGGTTGATCGCGCTGCCGCTCAGTATCCCCGCCGGGCGGCTGCTGCTACAAGGCCTCAGTGCGGCCCTGGGCGGCGAGATCGTCTACAAATACTCGCCGGTGGGGCCGATGATCTGGCTGGGCATCATCACCGTCCTCGCGGTCCTCGCCAGCGGTCTCCCCGCCCGCGCCGCCAGCCGCATCAGCGTGCGAAAGCCTTGCCTATGAGTAATTTGCCCTTCTCCGGATATTTAGCGATTCCCTATCTCCGGCATAAACACCCGCTCGCCCGCCATCGGGATCTGCCCGCGTCGCTCCGCACGAAATGGCTTAGCTGGCCGATCGGCTGCTGCACCACGCCATCGGTGTCGGCGCCCTCTTCTAGTGCACCGCTTGTTTGCGCCGACGCCCTGCGATAGACCGAGACCTCCCAAATCGAATAGTTGCAGGCGCCGGGCGCAAGTTCCTCAAGATGGATGCCCACATACCGCGCCTTGTGCGCCCCCACGATATGCCGCTTCACGCCGGAACTGCTATTTGAATAGAGATAGCCGGTGAAGTTCACCCCATCGTCGGACCAGGCCACTTGATAGCGCTGCGCATAGGCGGCGGCAAAGTTCACCTGCACCTCGGTGAACTGGGCGCTCCCAATGTCAACCACATACCAGTCCTGATGGGATGCACTGCAGGTGGAAACCCAGCGGGTGCCGGTGCTGCCATCATTCCCTTTCGCTGCCGGATAGTTGGTGTTCGACGTTGTCGCGGCGCGCGGGCGATCCAAGGCAAAGTTATTGGTCATACGCACCGAGTATCCCGATCCAGCGCCATAGATTGGTACGGTGTAGCTGATGCGCAACGTAGCATCGGGCATGGGGTAACCCTTCCAGGAGTAGTGGCGCACCTTTGCATAGTAACGACCGGCGGCCGGCGCCATCCAATCCAGCCGCGAGGCATACGTGCCATCGTTGTCATCGTTCTTTGCCAGCAAAGTCTTTCGATCAGTTCCGTAGATCTCCACCACGGTGTCGCCCCTGACGCCAAGCGCACCCGTCACTAGCCGGATCCCGGTGCCGGCGTTCAAATAAAACGAATACCAATCTTCGTCGCCAGGCGCGTGAAAATCATGCTGTTGCCAGGTCCGAGAAAACAACATCGCGCGCGCCACTTGTGGCAGATTATCTGGTTCGTAGAGGTCGGCAGTGCTGCTTGCACAGGTGACAGGATCATACCGGTAGGTCCAGCCTGAATACCAGACGAGATTCTTGGCACTCAAAAGGATCGTGGGGTCGAGGGTTGGCCAGGGCGTTTCGGAGCCAGAAGGGTCGCCGACATAGGATACATGAAGATGGGGCGCTGATGCGCCAATCCCGTAGGCGCCGGTGTAACCAAGAAATTGTCCCGCTGCAACGCGCTGGCCGTTGACCACCTGGCGATAATCCGGAGCGCCGCTGCTCCCCGCCATATGCGTATAGTACGCAAGCTTATCGTTGTAGGGTGCATCGAAATAGATGCGGAACGCTGAGACGCCATAGAGATAAACTACACCCGAGTAGGTGGCGTAAACCGGCGTCACCCCAATCGTGCCAAAAATATCGAGACCGCGATGCGGTTTGCCATAATACCCGTAGTAGTCCGGGTTCCCGGTATAATAAGGCAGACAATATTCTTCGTCGTTAATGCAGTTCCACGGAAACCCCATTCGGCCCGGGCTGGGCGCCTGCATGGCAGCCCCAGCACATTTTGCAGGAGCAGCAAGGTCGCCAATCACTTGTGGCGAACAGTCTATGCTACGCTCCGCGGCTGGGAATGTCGCCATTTCCATCGCCAGCACTTGCCGCGTTGCAGCCGCCGCAGGATCGAAGTACACGGAACCGACGACAGTAGCGAATGCCGCAGCAGCACCCGGAGCGGGTTGTCCTGCGGTCGAGACAACGATCACATCGTCCGCCCGGCTGAAAATCGCCGCCAGCATAGGCGCCGTCGTACACGAGTCCGGCTGCCCGATCACAGTCATATCGGCGTCAGCGCTCCGATTCTCACCCAGCACGTGCGTGCGCCCACCATCATACAGGCGGCGATTGGCCGCATACCAGGCGCCGGCGGTCAGGCGCTGAGGATTTGGCATACGACTGACAACGAGCCGGCTTCCAGTGGGACCGGCAAGTTCAATGGTGCGTTCATCATCCATGGCGCCCAATTGGGCAGGCTTTGCCGACCACCCGGCTGGAACAGAAAAGCCAATCCCCCATTCAGCGTCCCAGTACAGACCAGGTTGAATACTGGTTGAGTCTGCCGCCTCCACCATCGGCGCTGGGCGCGCCAAGACGAACGGTTGCCCTTCCTTGCTGGTGCGCACGCCACCACTCACGATCACGTAATAGGTTGTGGCTGCGCCCGGCACAAACACCTGATGATTCGTCACGACTGCGTCATTTCCGGCAACGTCGCCGGCCACCCGATCCAGCGTGTCGGGCGCCGCGCCATATTCGACCCAGCCGCGTTCAGGTCCTGGCGTCGCCCACGTCACCGTAATCCCATCTGGCGACGCCTCCGCGATGCCCCGTCGCATCAAGTGCGGTGAGGGCTGGTGGATTGTCGGGCGTGCGATCTTGGGCGGATAAGGGTGAAGCGCAGCAGGGAAACAAGCAAGGTGAGTGGCAGCAGTCGGCGAATGCGCATGATCGATCCCCCAGGCGTAAGGTGGCGCGGAAAACGTAATTCCACATCCACTACTCTACGCTGCTGGGGATGCATTAAAATCGGCCAAAAGGCCGATTATCGGCGTGCACTATGTGCACGCTTTCGGCGGGATCTAGGTGAATTGTCGGTGGGGAACGCTTTACCCACGTGTACGCGGCATCTGCGCAATCCTATGGCCAGACATCACCTGCGGAAGCGGAACCTCCCAATCAGGCGCGCCCGTGCAGAAACCGCGCCACGAGTTCTTCGGGCGTGAACCCAGCGCCCCCGAGCTGTGGCTGGACGAAACCCAAGAGGCCGTCAAGAAACAAGGGGCCCACCAGCGCCAACAGTGTCTGCTCGGGCGGTTCTTCGACAAGTGCCCCATCGTCCTGGTAGCGCTTAATCATCGCGGTGATGCTGATGAAGATCTGCAGCGGCGTTTCCATCAAGCCCATCAGCTCAGGCTGTCGAGGGATTTCATTGATCAGCATGGCGATGATCCGCCCGCGCACGCGCATCAAGTCGCGATAGAAGCACACCACGCGCAGCAGGTCGCCCTCCAGGTCACCAGTATACTCAATCCCCAGCAGGCTAAAGCGTTGCGCTTCCTGCTCGACCACGGCGCGCAAGAGCTGCTCTTTGCTGCCAAAGCGCCGGAAGAGCGTTACCTCATTCATCCCCGCGGCTGTGGAAATCTCACGGGTCGTCGCACCCGCATAACCGCGCTGGACAATGACATTCAGCGCAGCTTCCAAGATCTGGTCGTCCGAAATCGTACGCGCCATGCCAACCTCACTTCGCTGCAAATTCGCTGCGCAGAACTATAGCGCACAGCCCAATAGGGTGGAAAACTGCTTGACAATGGTGTTCATTTCATGTATTGTATGCAAGTAGTTGCTTGCATACAAAAACACCGCACAGCCGGCGCCCACGCGATGGGTGGCTCTCTGTCACAACCGAATTGGGGCAATGCCATGTTCCAGGAACTGTTCGACATGTTTGTCCGCCAGCGTAAGCCGTCGCTCGACAATCTGCTCGAGACCAACGACCGCCACATCCACAACATGGACGCGCTCTTGCCACCCGCGCCTGAGTCGAAGCCGCGCACGCACTTCGACACGGAGCTACCTAAGGAAAAAATGTCGATGCTCAACTTGACGCCGCGCCAGCGACTCAAGGCAATGTCAAAGGGGGTGCCGCTCTTCGCCAACATGATGCGCGGATCGAGCCTTTACGATGAGCCGTTCAAGCCAACTCAGGACAGGGCATCGTCTGCGTTCATCGCCGAGCTGGAGGTGATGGCACGAGCCGCCGGTGCCAGGGAAATTGGCTACGTCAAGGTGCCGCGCAATGCGATCTTCCAGGGCAAGGGAATTCCCTGCGAATACGCCATCGTCTTTACGGTGGAAATGGAGCAGGAGGCCATTGAGACAGCGCCCAGCTTTGACTGCCAACTGGAAGTGATGGACGGCTACAAACGGATGTCCACGATCTCTGGAAAGCTGACCGGCCACCTACGAGCCAACGGCTACGCCGCCTACCCGGGCATGGCGCTGGGTGGGCTGACCGACTATGTGCACCTGGCCGAACTGGCTGGCATCGGCGCCATCGGCTATCACGGGCTGCTGATTGCACCAGGCGAAGGCACGGCTACGCATCAACACCATCTACGACGAATCTACCCACCTGGAAGCACAGGGCAAAATGAACGAACACCTATGGATACCGACTTCTGCGCCATGTGCAAGAAGTGCGTGCGCTCCTGCCCGGTAAGTGCCATCATGAACAGCCACACCCCGTGGCGACGGCGGAATGCAGGCCATCGACCATGCGACCTGCCGTGATTACTTCACGTCAAACTACGGCTGCGGCGTCTGTATCGCTGTCTGTCCTTTCCAGCCACACGGGCTATGACAAAATCGAGGCGCGGTTCAAGGGCAACCCCAATGCCCCCCAATTTCGCATCCCCGTGTGGCCGGGGGAAGGGGCCGTCACTGCGACACCCCCTACCTCCTCATCTGCGGCATGAACACGGCGTTGCTGGCTGCCGCCACCGTAAAGATCGCCTGGTCCGAGACCGCCTCCACCGGCGTCTGGTTCCGCACCGCAAGGCCGACGGCGCCACCGATCGCCAACAGTGCGCGCGGCGCCTGCACCTTGACCCGGCTCCCATTCACAAAAGTCGTCGGCAGCGGCGCCCCGTCCCACAACACCTGGGCATCGGCCGCGAAGTTCGCGCCATCGACCGTGATCGTTGTCGTCGGTGCGCCGGCCGCCACGATCTTTGGGGTGAGCTTGGTAATGGCCGGCTGCGGCGCAACCACCGCAAACGGCAGCCCATTTGAGCCAAAGCTGGCGGGGGCCGGCGCGCGTGTTGATGGTGACCGCTGCCGGGTTGCTCAACTTCCCAGCGTCAACCGTGGCGGACAGATGCTCCGAATCGACAAAGGTCGTCGCCAGGGCACCGCCATTCCACAATACCGCCGTGCCGCTCACAAAGCCGGTGCCTTCGACCGCCAGCTCGAATGCCACACCATCGACCATTGCCGTCACCGGATCGATGGAAGCGAGTGTGGGCACCTCACCCAGCCCAGCCAATGCCCAGGTATTGGGCTGGTTGAAGGTCGACACATAAGGCCAGCCATAGTCATCGCCCTGGAACGCCAGCCACGCATGTTCCACACGCAAGCCGATCAGATGATCCAGCCCGCCGATCACATCTGCGGCAATCCGGAGTTCCGCCGCCCAGGCAGTGGCGCCACTGCTTACCTGTGCAGCTAGTCCGCCGGGACCCGATGCCGCAAAACCACCGCTGCCGTCACCCGCGACCGTGAAGACGTCGCCGTCTTCGCCGGCAAAGAAGCCGTAGTCAGTTGGCTGTGCCGTGGCATTCCGGCTGTTGTCCACATCGATCCGCAGCCCGGCAAAGGCGCCGGGCGACGCGGCGCCGAGTTCCATACCGCTGAAGCAGGCCCACAGGGCATCTCCCGTACGCACGATGCGTACATGCGCCTGCGCACCATCGCCATAAGGCGCAAGGGCAACATCAGTGCCGGCGGCATAGGCGTCGTCATCGCAGAAGCCATCCAGCAGCGGCGCCACCGGCTGTGGAATGCTGAGCGGTGCGATCTGGAAACCGGCCGAGACCGTGCGTGCATTGCCGGCTGCGTCGGTGGCGGTGAGCGCGGCGGTATGTGCCCCGGCGCCAGCCCATAGACGGCCAGATCCCGCCCTGCGCCCACAGACGCACCATCCACCTGCCAGGTCAGCGCCGCATCCCCCAGCCCGCCGTCTTCGGCATCTGTCGCAGCGCCGCTGAGCAACACCGGAATCGCAGCCGGGATGCTTTGACCTGCAACCGGCGCGAAGAGGGCAACATCCGGTTTTCGATTTGCCACCGTGAACGGCGCAGACAGACCGATGCCGGTGTTATAGCCGTCGCTGGCCAGGATTCTCATGCGCGCGCTGTTGCCGTTGCTGCCATGCAGCGAACCGAGATCCGCAATCGCAAAGGTATTCTTCCCGTCCGGCGCCCCCGCCAGGTCCGTAGCCAGGGTGTGCCAATGCCCGCCGTTGTCGTAACTATACTGGACCGTGAACCGCAGCGTATCCGCGGGGTTTGGGTCGTGGGCCGTCCATGCGACGGCGAGACCGGCGTCCACCGCCTCGCTGCTGACGGGCTTCTGCACCGTCACCGTTGGCTTGCCGCTGCCCACTTTCAGCGTCTCGATCACGGCGGCGTCCGCCAGCAGTTGCACCTTCGCCACCGTACCTGCCGGCGCCACAAAGGTGGTCGAAAAGAGCGCGGGGTTGCTCGTCTCTGAGTGATCGTCCATCAACACCGGCGCCAGCACCTCTTCATGCAGCACGGCGTTGGCCGCATCCAGCAAACGCAGTCGATAGGTCGCAAGCGGTTCGTCGCCGTGGGCGACGTTGGCCGGCTGCATGGCGCCCGCCAGTGTCTGGGGTGGCACCGACGCGGGTGGCAGCACCAACAGGCTATTCAGTTTGCCCTGGTTGATGGCCATATCGATGTACCCCGCGGCATAGACGACTTCGCCGGCATTGACCAGTGTGGGCTGCACGGAAGGCGCACCCATCCCCGCAAACGAATTGAGCAAAGCACGCCAGGTGTAGTCGCTCACCCACGTGCGATTGCCATACGACATAAAGTCAGCCGCAGCCGTCGGCGCAATCGGGGTGCGCGCGCGTGTGTCAAAGCCATAGTATTTGTCCTGTCCGGCGTCGCCGATCTGGCAAGGCGGATAGGGATAGCTGCCGTCGATGTCGTCCGGGTTGCCGCAGTCGACATGCTCGCGCCCGTAGTTGTGCCCCAGTTCTTGCGCCATCACGCTCCCTCCCGAACGGCGTACCAGTCCATCAGGCGGGGTTCGGTGTATGGTCGAGCAGTTGCACCCACGACTGGTTGCTATAGAGGCTGGCGTAGCCCGAGGCGCCGCCATTGTTTGCGTTAGGATGCACCATCCCCATAAAGTGCACCGGCGCGCCAATGTCGTCACAGGCGTCGGGATTAAAGGAGAGCTGCGCTCGAGTCCAGAGCGAGACAATGACCTTGTCCCGATCCGGGATGCCATTGTCCAGCGCCCAGCCGTCTTCGAGTTCATAGGGGCCGTAGCACGGGTACGGGAAGATTGCCTCCCAACAGACCTGCAACTCTTCGACTGGCTCGGTATCACGGTAGATCCAGACATCCGGAACTGGCCAGCGCGCCTTGAAGCGATCCACCATGGCCCAGAAGTTTGGATCCGTTGTCGACGGCTTTGGCGTGTGGGTGCGCACCGGCACAGTCCAGACACAGACGGGGGGCTGCTTCTGAAGATTGACAGTGGTGTCGAGCGCGTTGTTAGCCAGGTTGGGGTCGGTGTAGGCGTGACGTGGATCCACCTCGGCATGCAGCGCCACTGCCCCTTGCGTCCAACTGGCCGGCAACAGGAAGAGCCAACCATCGGCAAGCCTGGCCCGGTCAAAAGTTGCCCCGGTGCGCAGGGAGCGGGCGCCGTTGATCGGGGATAAGGGCGAGCCGGGCAGCGACACGCCGTTGCGCGTCCCCTGGAGCTTTGCCTCGACAATCAACGCATTGGGGCCGCTCAGTTCGGACGCATAGACGCGCACGTAGGTCGTTTTGTCTGCGACAAGTGGCGCCGCGTTTGCCGTGTTCTGAATCCCCTGCGTCACTTCCCAGGCCGAGGCTGCCAGGTCACGCAGAATCGCGCTGGCGTTGAGCGGCAGCAAATAGATGCCGGCGCCACCTGGCTGTGAACTGCTGCCAATCGCGAAGTAGAGATTGCCATTGACAATGGCAAGCCGGCGATCAATGGTGGGCAGACTCACTGCAATATCGGCTGCATCGCCGCCAAAGGGCTTGCGGCGGATCTTGCCATCGGGGGTCGCAATACTCACGAAGCGCTCGGTCCAAAAAACGTTGGTATTGTCCGTCACCGGCCGGCCAATCACCCAGTTGGTGGCGGCATCGTAGAAGGTCGCCGGGTCCGTGCACGGCACGACGAAACTGCAGGCGCGGCTGCGAATTCGATAGTTGCTGTCCGCGCCGGTGTTTGTGCGCTCAACCCACAGGATGGAGTAGCTGAACGCACCCAGCTTTGGCCCACTCCGATAGAGCAGGCCAAAACCGGTCGTATTAGCGCCAAACGCGGCGAACGACTGCCTGGTGCCATCGCAAGGCAAGGCGCCGCAGTCATTGAGGGTCGTCCAGACGCCGGCGCTATCCGTCCAATAGACGATGTTGCCCAAGACCATGACATCGAAGGGATTCGACAAGCTACCGGCCACCACCTCAACGGCGCCGCCAACTCTTGGCGCACGCAGCACCGCGCCGGCATTCGACGAAACCCAATAGACATAGGCGCCGGCAACCTCCAGGGTGCTGCCGTCATTCGGCTTCTGGCTTGCAGGAAGATCCGCTACGACCAGAGGCGTGTACGGCTCACTCAATGGGATGTGTTCGAGACGCGCCGCAATGGCATCGTAGTAATAGACCCCGTCGTCGGCTGCAGCAAGGTTGAGGTAGGTCAGGCAGTTGCCGGGGTCGGTCTGTTCCAGTGTATTTGTCGTGCCGCCGGCCACGGGCCGGCGCTTGATGATGCTGGGTGGCGGCTGCTCCTCCGCAAAACAGGAATCCGCCCAATAGAGCAGCCCGCCGCCGATGCCCCACTCTTCCGCAATGTCGGTGACCACCGGTGTGGGGCATCGGTAGGGGTGGTAGGCTCTGCACTGGCTGCACCTGCCGGCTGCATCACAACAAAGCCAGCCAAACCAACAACAAACAAAACCAAATGAATCGCACGCGGCGTCCGGCGCTTCATCACGACCTCCCCAACCATTGCAAACAACGTGTCCGGAGCCGAGTCGTGGCGCAAGCGGGTCGTCGATGTTTGTCTTCGGCTCAATCAATTTCGAAAGTCTGGCAACGCCACAATAATGCAACTGCCAGGTTCAAGCACGTTACGACGCTCTGGAGTAGCGATGTCGCGAACGATGCTGAAGGCGACGTGCGAGGGTAGACACTAGAATCGCGCCGCGTTCCGGTGGATTGCGTAAGCGAACTTACGTATTCGAGAATGGGAGGGAGGTAATTCGTTTCTGCCCACCCAACACACCGAACCATGAAGCAGGTGACCCTATCATCGCAGAACTATGAAAAAACTACGAAAGATCTCCAACAGTGCCTTTGAACCATGTCTTTTGATGTACAAGTGAAGCAGCTCATGCCTGACCTGTTTCATGCCGAATTGGGAGACCCAACATGTCCGCGACGCAATTACTCCGAATTCTTACGGATTTGCCCTTGTGGGAACAAGACGCCCTCAAAAAAATGCTTTCACACGGATCATTTGATGAACAGGACCGATTGCGGGCATTGGCGCTTATTCAACAGGCCGCGGGCATCCGCCACGAAGGTCCGGTCCTCGTCGCTGAGCCGGTGTCAGCAGACGACTTGATCCATTTCGCACCTGCCGCTGGCGCGCTGTTTCTTGCCGGTGTCGAGGCAGTCATAGATTGCAACGCACTTGCGCCGGGCGCACGGCTTCCGATCGAACCGACCACCGGGCTCAACATCTATGTAGGCCGCAACGGCAGTGGCAAAGTCGAGTTTCACAAGACTGTTTCGGGTTGCAGGGAGTTCTCGTGTGCGGGGCAGCATTCTGCCGGATGTGTTCACGTCCCGTTCAAGCAAGTCCGAGGCGCATGCCACGTTTGACATACTAGCCGACGGAACCAGACAGAAAGTAAATTGGCGCGAAAGCGATCGCCCGCACCAGCACCTCTCCAAGATAGCTGTATACGATCGTGAATGCAGTTCAATGTATTTGGAGCAGGGGAAATGTCGCGGACTTCTTGCCGTGGTATGGATGTCTTGGCAGGGCTGATTGAACTCCGCAAGTGGCTAAAACTAAGATTAGAGGGAGCCGCGGCAGAGATTTATGCACACCCCAGAGTATGACTCTGCATTGTTTGGCACAGAGGTCCACAATGTGCTCGTAGGGTGGGGCACTCCAGCCGACAAGGCAGCTAACCTGAAGCGGCTTGCGGCATGGACAGCAGCAGACGACGAGCGGTTCGCCGATCTCAGCAAACAACTTGAAGCACTTACACTGAACAGGCAGACCTTAAAGGATGAGGTCGAGAAGCTTGCAATGGCGCAGACTGCATTCATTGCGCTCCAAAGCGCTGACAGTGCGGTCCTTGAGCTAGCGTATCGAATTTCAGACACGCTACTGACCGACCTCAAACAGGTCTCGCAAAGCATCGAAGAAAAAAGACTCCGATTGGCCACTGTGGAAGCGCAAGCCATCAGGTAATAGCCAGTCAAATCGTAGTGATGACTTCCTTCTCGAAGGATGGGCCTCACCAGAATGGTTTGCCTTGCTCCGTGCGGCTCGAAGCTACTCGGAAGCGCATGCGTATCCCAACTCACCGTTCCCCGCGGTCGAACCTGAGCATCGCTGCCCGCTATGCCAACAACAGCTTGATGTGGCCGCGATCTCCCGGCTGCAACGATTTGCAGAAGCGCTCAGCGCGGTCGAAAACACAATGGCCACCGAAGATGGGCAAGCAAGTGCGCTTCGCAAGAGATTGACGAGTTGGAGTTGCTGCTTGCTTCAGATGTGCGCAAGTTTGACGATGCGCTTGCACTTATCCGCCAGGCAGTCCGGGATGCCCAGCGCGGGAGTCAAGATCCAGCACTTGCCGCTGCCATGGAGCAGCTCGAATCCGCACTTGAGGCGTTGGCCCTTATGGCGAAGCAGGGAAGATTCCTCGAAATGACGATTTCGAATCTAGCGTACGCAGACGTACTCGCAGGTGATGAACTGGCGCGCGTAAGAGACATTGTGTCTGACACGATCCAGGACATCGAACGCAGTACGGTTGCGGGGTCTGACGGGCTCGCGGAAAACGAATTGAAAGAAATGCGCGCACGCAAGTGGTTGAAACCAAGGCTCAACCAACTGGTGCAGCGGGTTGAGCTTGAGCACAAGGCCCAGGCATTGCAAGCCATCGCAAGCGAACTCAGCACGACACCGATCACGAATCTATCGAAGCGTATTGCTGCGGAACTTGTCACGGACGACCTGGTCCAGGCGCTGCGCGCCAACTCACCAAGGTCGGGCTGGGCTATTTGCGGGCACAGGTCGTAACCTCTGGCCGCGGGGGTAACCACGATCCGGCTTGCCCCACCGGCGAAAAGTTTCAAGAAGACCGACATGTCGGAGGTCTTAAGCGAAGGTGAACAGGCCTTGATGGGGCTTGCCGCGTTCTTTGCAGAGCTTGACGTGGCGGGGCACACTGGCCCCATTGTACTCGATGATCCGATCTCCGGTCTTGATCGCGAAAACCGGCAGGTGATGGCCGAGCGACTGGCTGAGGCCGGACGCGATCGGCAGGTCCTGGTGTTAACCCATGATGATGAATTCGCATCGATGCTCGAAACCGAAGCACAGAATCGAACCGTGAAATCAAAGCGCTGGCAAATACTGCGGACCGGCGCGCGGGTCGGGATCGTACAGTGACGGGCGAGGATCCGTCAGAGCACCTCTGTCAGAGCACCATCCCGTGAGGGTGGTGATCCCCCCGTCCCCCCGTCCGTCAGCCAAAGCCCTTGCCGCGGCCCAGCGAACCACTTACTCACGTGCGTGGCTTTGACACATGTGCACGGCTCTGATCCATGTGCACAGCTCTGATGAGTCCCTCCGCGCTCTCCGCGCCCCTCCGCATCTCCGCGTTGATCTTTTCCTCCCCTGCCAACTGCCCCACACCGCCTTTCTTCCCTGTGCTACAATGCTGGTCGATCAAATCCAGTGCAAAGTACTCATCACTCTAATGCAAAGTACGCGTCTACAACACCCAAAGGCCACCACCCATGAGCAAAGGTCGACTCGAAGCATTCAGCGATGGCGTGCTTGCCATCATCATCACCATCATGGTGCTTGAATTGCGTGTACCCCATGAAACGACGCTCGATGCGCTCGTCCCGCTGATCCCGGTCTTTCTGAGCTACGTGCTGAGCTTCGTCTATATCGGCATCTACTGGAACAACCATCACCACCTGCTGCAGGCCGTGCACAAGGTCGAGCGGCACGCGTCCTCTGGGCGAACCTGCACCTGCTCTTCTGGCTCTCTTTAGTCCCCTTTGCCACCGGCTGGATGGGCGAGAACGAGTTTGCAGCTCTGCCCGTCGCCCTCTACGGCGTCGTGTTGCTTTTGGCCGCCATCGCGTATACGATCCTCACTCGTGCCCTGCTGCCATTGCAGGGGCAAGGCTCGCTGCTGGCCGACGCCGTGGGCAGTGACCGGAAAGGGAAAGCCTCGCTGGCGCTCTATGCCGGCGCCATCCCAATCGCATTTTTCATCCCGGCAATCTCACTGCTCATGTATGTAACGGTGGCGGTCATCTGGTTCATTCCAGACCAACGGATCGAAAAAAGAATGAAGGGCTAATACCATGAATGCGCCAATCTTCCGTTCTGCTCGCCCCTACACCCGCTGGTGGTGGTTCTCCGGTCCCATCGAAGAAACCGATATCCGCGCCCAACTCCAATGGGCGAAGGACAACGGCTTCGGCGGGGTTGAGATCGCCTGGATGTATCCGCAGGACAACAGCGTCCTCGGGCCACCCTGGCTGAGCGAAGCCTGGGCACAGCCGGTGCGCACCGCCGCCGCCATCGCCGCCGAACTCGATCTGGGTTGCGATTTCACGATGGGCAGCGCCTGGCCCTTCGGCGGGTGGAACGTGCCGGAAGCAGATGCGGCGCAAACCTATACGGGTCCCTCAACGCAGCGGCTGGAGAAGGCTTGGGGGATTCCCCTGGGCGCAGATGGCGGACCCGTGCTGAACCACCTGGATCAGGAGGCCGTCGCCCGCTATGCCCGGCAGTTTGGCACCGCACTCGGCCTTCCCGAACTGGCGGCCAAGACCGCGCCACCCGGTCTCTTCTGCGATTCCTGGGAGGTCCTGCCCGATGACCTCTGGACTGCAGGGTTTCGCGACAAGTTCCGGCAACGCTTTGGCTATGACATCCGCCCGTTTATGCGGGACCTCGACTTCCACCCGGTCGAGCGCTATGACTATCGCGTCCTGCTGGCCGAACTCGCACTGGAGGAATTCTACCAACCCTACACCCGCCTCTGTCATGAACTGGGCGGCTTTGCCCGCGTGCAGTGCCATGGCGCACCCGCCGACATTCTGGCCGCATACGCATCCGTCGACATTCCGGAAAGCGAGGCGATCCTCTTCGACTGTGACTTTGCGGACTTTGCCGCCTCGGCCGCGGCGCTGGCGGGCAAGCCGGTGGTGTCTGCCGAGGCCTTCACCTGCGTCTATGGCTGGGAGCCATGCCCCGGCCCAGGACCGCACCAGCAGGAGGAAAAGCTCTACGACCTGAAGTTGATCGCCGATGGCCTGATGGCAAACGGCGTCAATGAGATTGTGTGGCACGGCATGCCCTACAATCCCCCCGGCGGCAGCCAACGCTTCTACGCCACGACCCACGTGGGTCCCGAAAGTCCCCTGGCGCCACACTTTGGGCCGTTCAACCACTATCTGGACCAGGTGTGCACAGCCATGCGCCGCGGCCGGACCTACGCCGATGTGGCCGTTTATCTGCCATTGGAAGATGCCTGGATGGCCAATGAACTTCCCGTGGAGTTACAGAAGCCAAGTTCGAAATATGTCTATGAGTTTCAGGAAACAAAGCTACCCAGGGCGCTCAAAGGATACCGCCCGCTGTGGGTGTCGGCGCCGTTCCTAAAAGAAGCGACGTTTTCCGAGGGCAAGCTACACTGCGGCGAGGCGGAGTTCTCGTGGCTCTACGTGGATGTCGAATGGTTGGAACGCAGCGCACTGGAAGAGTTGTTGCGCCTGGCCCTTGCGGGTCTCCCGGTCTGCATGGCGCACCTGCCACACCCGCCGGGAAGCCAATATTATGCCGACTACGAGCGCCTGGTGGATAGCCTGCTGTCGCTGCCGAATGTGAGCGCCGGCATCGAAGACGTTGCTCCCCATCCGCCCCTGCTAGCAGGGACTGACCTCCCCGATTTCTGGTGTCGCGTCGATGGCGACACGCTCACGATTTTCTTTGCACACCCCATGACACAAGGGCTGCGCTACCCCATGCCCTATGGCCCGCCCGCCTGCACCGGAGCCGATCCACCGTGAAGTGATTCTGCACTGGCAAGGCTCTGCCGGCAGCGTGGCGCTTGTGTTCGAACCGTATCAATCGCTCCTCGTGACCGTCACAAGGACTTCTGTTGACTACACGAAAATTAACCTGGAAATACCGTTGTAAAAATGGGAACGGAAAGGGAAAGTACATACGGAAACCAATAATTAATAATCAGTAATCAATTCCTAAAAATAAGTTATAGTGCGGCGCCCCGACCCAGGCACGCACAATGAATCATTAGTTATTGAATATCAATTATTAACTATTTGAATTTCTTCTCTTTTCTCCTCACGCGATAATTCCTTCTCGCTCCCGCACATACGCCACAAAATCCACCGTCCGCGCCATGCTCGCCGCCGCCAGCGCGCCGGTCTCCTCGTCCCCCGTGCGCCAATCTAGTGCAGTGAGGATTGTGTCCGCCCATTCCGGCGCCTGCTGCGCCGCCCATAGCGCCGCCTGGCGCTTGGACAACTGCTCACCGGTCTCCAATGCCGCCATGGCACGACACAGGGTCAGTATCGTGTAGGCCTGCTGCTTGCGTGTTTGCATCTCCTCCACCCACTCGCCCCACCCTGCCAGATGATCGCGCACCACCGCCTGGTACTCGGCGACTGCGATGTGATCGATCACCGCACGCGGCGGCCGCCCGTAGAGCGCAAGGCCACGCTCCTGCACCACGTACCAATTCAGCAACCAATGCCGGCTGACGTCGAGCACATGGAACGGCTCGCCAGGGCTGATGTTGGCAAATTGACTCGCTTCGGTGCGGAACGTCTTGAGGGCGGTCGTGGACACATACGCCACCTCGATGTGGTCATCCCAAAGGGGGTAGGCAGCGGCAAGCTGCGCATGCAGTTGCCGGAGTGCATCCAGTTCGGGTTGAGTCAGCGCGCCCGCCGTAACAGCCAACAAATCGATGTCACTGACGCCAAGGTCACAGTCGCCCCATACCAGAGAGCCATAAAGATAGAGACCGACCAGGCGCGGACCAAGGATCGCAAGGATGCGCTCCTGCAACAACGTAAGCATCTGATTGGCTTCGGGATAGGGTGTCACCTCGGACATGAGACCAGACATCGACCATCAGTTCCTTTGTCATCGCTACATCCCCAGGCGACTGGCATGCGCACCTAACGCTTGGTGCTCGGCTTCCGATGCTTGGGTTGTGCGGGCGCCTGCTCACCCAACAAGGCCTTGAGCTGCTCAAAGAGCTCCGCCATCTGCTCCGGCGTTAGCGCGGCCAACACCTCCTCCGGCGCCAGCCCCGCCAGCCGCTCCTTCACCGTACCGCTGGCAATCGCCTGCTTGCGCAGTTTGTCGCCAATGGCCATCACGTCATCAACCGTCAGTTCCTTTGTCATCGCCTCATTCTCCATTTGGTACATGCGCTGCAACCCGAAGACTGCCGCCAATAGCGGCTCTGACTCAAGCGTTATCGGATCCTGCAGCACCTCATCCAACGTCTGCTTCCGCACCCGCTGCCGGCTCGCAAAGAGCCGCAAGAACTCGTTCTGCGGTTTGTTGCGCAACTCATTCAACACCAACCACACCACTTTCCGCAACAGCGGCAGCGCGGTCACATACACCCAGACTGCTCGCCGTAAACTTAGACCCATTCAAGCCAAGGCCCAGAGCCTCCCGCCAAGCCGCCAAGCCGCAAAGCAAATGCGAAGAAGATGCTCCCGCAGAGACGCAGCGACGCAGGGAAATGCGAGAAAGGAGGGCCTCCCGCCAAGCCGCCAAGCAGATGCGGAAGATGCTCCCGCAGACACGCAGCGACGCAGGAAATGCGAGGAAAGAGAGCCTCCAGCCAAGCTGCAAAGAAGATGCGAAGAAGATGCTCCCGCAGGGACGCAGCGACGCAGGGAAATGCCAGATAGGGACAAAGAAAGATTGGGAGATCTCTCCTTCTTTGTGTTCTCTGCGTTCTATGTGGTTTTTATTCTCCCCCCGCTTTGCGTCTTTGCGGCTTGGCGGGAGATCTTTCCCTTCCTCCCCCTGCAACCCTGCGTCCCTGCGGGAACATCTCTTTTTGTCTTTCCTTGGCGTCTTTGCGGCTTGGCGGCGATCCTTGTCCCTACCTGGACTTCACTCTCCACAGCGCCAGAATTTTGGTAGTTTGCGCCTGGAATTGTCACCGCTTATCATTGCGCGCCATGATCATCATTCGCCAACTCTCAACGATTGAAGCCATGCAACAGGCCCCAGCCCTCGCCGCACTCTTGCGCGACGCGGTCGAGGACGGCGCCTCCGTCGGTTATGTCCTGCCCCTGCCGGAAGAGACCGTCGCCAGGTACTGGACCGGTGTGATCGCCGGCATTGCCGCGGGCGACCGCCTGCTGCTCGCCGCATTTGACGGCGAACAACTCGCCGGCTCCATCCAACTGGCGCTCGTCGGCAAGCCCAATGGCCGCCACCGCGCCGACGTAGAGAAATTGCTGGTCTTTACCAACATGCGCCAGCGCGGCATCGGCAAGGCGCTGCTGGCCGCGGCCGAAGAGGCCGCCCGTGCGCACGGCCGCACCCTGCTGGTGCTCGACACCAAGCGCGGCGGACGCGGAGCTACTTTACCAGAAATACGGCTACACCGTGGCCGGGGTGATCCCCCGCTTCGCCATCAGCGTGGACGGGGACGCGCTCGATGATACGGTGGTTTTCTATCGGGAATTGAATCCGTAACCGAGGCGGCAGGGAGCGTAAAAGGAACACAAGCGCAACTACCTGTTAATGTTGCGTCATTTGACGGTTGCAACGCCCAGCCCGCCAGCGTATTCTGGAGCCACCCCAAATGATTCAACTACAGCTCTGGGACGGGTCGCTTTCTCCTTGTTGAACGGAACAGCAGCAAACAGGCCAACCGGCACCGGTTGGCCTGTTTGCTGTTTACAACAATTTTCATCAAGACATTCTTTATAACACTTCCGAACCCGACACAGTGACCTATCGACTTCAGGCCGGCAGAATTTGCAGGTTCCTCATATCGATTACTGCACCAACTGTTGTCAAAAAGTCCACGCCGATGATGCCATTAATCTCGAAGCCGTAATCCATGGCCCCCACCTCGATATTGAACCGATCCGCATGCAAAGCGCCTACGGCTAGTCGCTCGATCGGTTTTGCGAAAACAAATTCTACGCCTCCCACACCGCGGATCCGATGCACTTCGTCATCTTCTGCATATTCGACCCCTATCTTCAGGAGTTGATCGGCCGCGAGGATAGTTCCGGCAGACCCAGTGTCAATCAACACGTTGTCGATTTGCAATTCGCGCCCGTCAAAAGCAACGGTCACGGCAACAAAGGGAAGCCCATCGATGACTTGTAAGTTCATATTGAAGCACGAACTCCAAACCAGGTACGTTCGAGAATGTCTAGCTCTTGGCGATTCGTATGAAACACATATAGTTCACGCTGCGGTGTCTCTCGATGCAGCTTAGCATATGCGCTTAATGCGCTTTGGGAGTCGTCATAGGCAGCAATGACAACCGCGTCATCCACGATGCGATGTCCACCATCGCTATGCGCTTGAAGCGCCTCAATCAGTAGCCAATGGCCTGGGTAATCACGCTGAATGTCACTCCACTGCATGTCGCACCCCCAATTCGTCAACTACTCGGGAAAAACTCACGCTAGCATCTATCATGGCACAGTTCATTGACGCTGACAACCACTAACACCTTTTATCAGTGAGCATTGCCGCCACCACGTCACAGCGTTGGGCAGCGCGCCCTCCTCATTGACAATTGACCATTGACTATTGACAATTGCATTTTCCGGTCAACCGCCAATTCAAAAATGGACCCTCTATGCCTGACCTGATCGACCCCACCAACCCAATCGTCCAACTTTGCGCCGCCGGCATGGAGGCGGAAAGCACTGGCCGCATTGACGACGCCCGGCGCTGCTTTGCCCAGGCCTGGGCCGAGCACACCGACGCCTACGAAGCCTGCATCGCCGCCCACTTCCTCGCCCGGCATCAGGAGACTCCGGAAGCAACGCTGCGCTGGAACCAACTCGCCCTTGACCATGCCGCCGCCGTCGACGACGACCGTGTGGCCGGCTTTTATCCCTCGCTTTACCTCAACCTGGGCTACGCCCACGCCTGCCTTGGGCAAGTCGCCGAAGCGCGACGCTGCTATGCCGCTGCGCTGGCGCGGCTGGATGTCTTGCAGGACGACCGCTACGGCAACATTGTCCGCGCGGCGCTGGCAGAGCGGTTGCAGGAATTAGGTGAGAGCTAAAGGCGAAGCCGTGCCGGGAAGCCCAGCCACTGATGCCCAGGGATAGCCATCGCTGCGAACACTCTCGGTCCAGAAATTTCCATTGCGCGCAATCATTTAATGTCACCCCGCTCTCGCCGTGATTACTACAGAATGCTGTTCTGGGCGTTCTTGAACCTGGAGTGCGAAAGTGAGAGTGGAATATGATGCAGTTCTTTCCTTCAATTGCAACCCTTCGTCAGTGGCTGGTGGTCTGCCTGGCCGTCGCGCTCATGAGCGCACCGATTGCGACAAACTTGTCAATTGCCACGATGCCCACCGCTGGCGGCATCGGCACGAATGGCCCGCAGGATGGGCATGCCATTTAAACCACATGCTTTCCCATGTGGAGACACCAACAGGCGGCAAGCCACGGCGCTGCTGACCAGCATTGCGTCGTGGCTGCGCGCCCGCCCTGCCTGTGCACCCTTCTGAACCAGCACAAACGGATGACACGGCAGCACGCGTGATGCACCGTGCGCCAGCACCTTGGTATCGTCACCAGCATCATCGCCCCAGGTGACGTTGGCTACTTCCGGACTGATTGCGCAGACCATTTGGTGTTCTCGGGTTCCGGCGTGGATGTGACTACAGAAATAGCCATAACGCCGGCATCGACGCGATCGAGCTGCTTTAGCCTCAAGACGTTTCCGCCGCACGTACGTGGACGGCTACGACGTTTGCAGCACACAGTGCGCCGTGACACGAACGGAAAGGAAGCGCACGCCGATGCAAATGCGCGCCAACAGAAGCACCGCACAACGGCAGCGCCTCACCACATCAATGCCGCGACTTTTCCATCAATCGATCTCTCGCAATTCTCTCAGAGATCTCCCAAAGACCGGACGCGCCGCCAGGGAGTGTGTTGATGTAGCAAAGATGTTGCGCATAGGCTATGATCCAGGAGCGCCGACCGCCGGCGAATTCTCTGGTTACTCGCCATGCCGCCCAAAGCTGACAAGTTTGCATCACAGGCCGATCTAGCAGAAATGTTCCGCCTCTGGCGCGCAAACTTCTTGGATGCGCTGGAACGGCGCGATCACGGGCGCTGCCAGGCGCTCCTCAACCAGCTCCAGCGGCACTCCGAACCATGGCTCCAGCATGCCCACCAACATTACATGGCGGTCCTCCTCATGGAGCGACATCGTTACGATGCCGCCGAAAAGCTGCTGCGCGCGCTCCTTTCCGAGCCTTTGTCGCAAGAACAGCGCCCGCGCTCGCTCATGGAACTGGCAATTCTCTTCGACGAGCAGGGGGAATGGGCTGAAGCTGACCGCTGTTATAGCGAGGCCGCCGCCGCCTACGCTGCGGCGTCAAACCCACTTGGAATCGCCAAAGTTGACAATAACTGGGCTATCTCACTCTGTTTTCGCTTCGAACAGGGCAGCGTCCAGCCAATGGGGCAACCGCCGCTGCTGCCGCGCACTCGAACTTCACGCCGAGGCGCTCGCTGGCACAAGCCGCAGGCGCCGCTGGCGAATGGGAATATGCCAAGTCGTGGCACGGCCTTGGCAAGGTATTTGCCCAGCAACGCAATTTCACTGCGGCGGAGACCGCTTTCAGCACGTACATCGACCTCTGTATCGCCCAAGAACAAGATCACGCGCGTGGCTACACGTACACCGATCTAGCACACTGGGTCTTTTTGCCGCAGGAGCGGCTCGACAAAGCCACAACTGCAATTGATATGGCTTTGCCAATTCTCAGACAGACGAACGACCCGCTAAATCTGGCAGAAGCCATGTGGGTTCAGGGTCAGATTGCGGCGCGGAGGCATTACACAACCGCCGCCTTGACAAGTTTTGAAGAGGCGATTGCCAACGCCGAATCGATCCGCAATCGGCTTACGGCGCCAACCTCGCAAATCCGCTATCGTGCAACAATCGACGCCATCTATGCGGCTCCGGTCATTTTGCACCTCGCCATGACGATGCCGCCGGCGGCCTTTACGGCCGCAGAACGCGGCCGCGCGCGTGTTGGCAGATCTCCTTGCCGGTCAGTCACCCAGACCTCATGCGGTCAGCTCAAAGAGCCTATTCGCAAGGCGCAGGAAACTCTGCCAGCATCTCGATGCACTTTACGCAGCGGAAACCCTGGACGACCAGCCGGCCCCTGCCCGCCCATGAAGTCAAACGGCTCGAACACTGAATTGGCGACGCTAGACCGCCGCATCGAACTAGAAGAACCGGCCTCGCGGGTCTCTCCATGAGGCAGCCGCTCACGACAGAACAAGTGCAGGCTCGCCTGCCTGCTGGTGCGGCGCTCTCACCTGGACCAGCGGCCCGGACGAACAAATCTGGATGATTGTCGTGACGAAGGGCGCGGTCATTGCCGAGCCTGCCGCCGCGCGATGTGACGCTCCGGCGGTTGCAGCTCCTGATTGGCGATTATCTGGACGGCCCCCGACGTGGTAGCTTGATACCTGCGCCGGGCACAGGTCGCCTGGGTCCCGTGCGCCTCTACTCCGAGTTATACCAGCGGCTGATCGCACCGGTGCAAGGTGCGCTGGAGCGCACACAGACGGTCTATATTGTCCCTGCGGGGCCGCTTCGCCACATTCCCATGGGTGCGTTGACCCCGGAACTCGGAGATGCGCCGTGGACGGCCAACCGCAGGGTGGTGTAGCGCCCAGCGCTACGGTGCTGATGGAATTTTGCTTTGCTCGGCCTACCTCACCCAATCACGGTGTGCTTGCACTCGCCCAAACGACCCGCTTTTGCGCTTGATCCAACCGGCGGCGCAGCGCATCGTGCAAATGACCGGTGGCGTTACGATGACGGGAGAGCAGGCGACGGCGGCAACTGATTGGTGCGCCGTGCGCGTTTTGCCGGGTGCTATGTTTCTTGGGTCATGCGGTCTTTGACCGCCGTTATCCCATGTTGTCGCGGCTACAGTTGGCAGATGGCGGATTTTATGCGACGGAGGATCCTGCGCAGGCTACGCATGCAATGTGACCCTGGCAATCCTGGCGGCGTGCGAAACCGGTCGGGCGGAAACGCCGCGTGGCGACGAAATCCTCGGCCTGAGCCGGGCAATGCTCTACGCTGGCACACCCTCATTGCTGGCGACACTCTGGCGCGTGCATGAATTGCCAACGCCTGCTGATCGAACGCTTAATGGCATCCCTATACACACAAGCGCCGCCGGCTGAGTTTTTCGATCCAGCTTCAGCATTGTCGAATGCGCAGCAGTGGTTACGTTCGCTGACCATTGAAGAGGCGCTTACGGCAACGACGAATTGGGCTGGCGCCGAAGCGATTGAGCGACAAATCGATGCGCTGTGGGAGTGGTCCCATCCCGGCGAAAAGCCAAGAATGGAAAGCCGCGTCTTTGAACACCCGTATTTCTGGTCCCCTTACATCTTGATCGGTGAGCGCAACCCCGCAGCACAATACGGGGAGTGACGGTTGGCAAACCAGTGTTGATCATGGACTCATTTCGGAACCACACACGCACTCCCTGTCCGCTGACAACCCGAAGCCGGTCAGGGAAAGTCCAAAATCACCCGGTAATCTGCCAACTCAATGTGATCGATACCTGACAAGTATGCCCTGCCCTCAGCATCAGTCAGCGCCGTCCGGTTGCCAACAGGACCGTTCAAAACGACCGCGATGCCTGATGCATCGGCAAATGGATCCTCCAGCGTCACCGTAACGAGCAGGACTCGCGACGCTGACGACTCCTCGAACGGGACCAGGTAACGGCCAGTTCGGCTTGACCGTCATCAAGGGGCTGCGTGCGCAAAGAGCGAATGGCTTGCATCATCGGCTTTACCCTGTAAACCGGAAAACGCGGGATTCGGCACTCCATCGGCCGGCGGCAGAAGTTGGGCAAGCCGGACCTCCCACCTCTCCGCAGTTGAGTTGTTGCCAGATCGTGCCAAAGCGCGACCGTGCCCCAAGTACGTTCACGCCAATCCAGCGCAACGCCTCCAGGCGCGACAATGTGCGTGTAGATCTGTGCCATAGCAGCCGTTGCAGGGTAATCGCCAACGGCCTTTAGTGCATTCACACTCTGCTGCAATCCTTGCTCGCGAAACTCGCGATTGTAGACAGCTTCGCAAGCTTCACATGTTTCGATATGGAGCGTTACTGCTGGATAGATGTGCTCAACCCTCTGGTTGGCAAGCTGGTAACGAACGTAGATGGGCAAAAGCGCCTGGCAGGCTGCGCATGCGATCGTGGCCGGTAACGACATCGTTGAATCGTCCATGTTTGGATACCTCAAACCATAATACGTCGCAACAAGCTGCAGATTAAATGCAAATCCATAGCGGGAATTGGGTTTGGCAGGCAACTCCCCTACGCCTCCAGGAATCGCGTCAGTAGCGCCCCAAGCACGGCATCAAGCGTGGTAATCTTCTTCTTCGCATGGAACCGTAAAACGCGGACGTCATTCTCATTTGCGGGTTTTTCGGGTCGCTGCCGCGTCAGAGCGGATGCAATCGCCTGATCGATGGAGGCGCCGCGCACCAGTTCCGGAAAATCGTCGGCGACCACGCCAAGGATCAGCAGCAGCGCGCGCTTGAACTGTGGACGCAACGCAAGCGTCAGCCGGACCACCTGATGTTGCCTTTCCGGCAACTCGTTGTCGACCATCGCCAGCATGCGTTCAAAATCGATCCGAAGCGCAAACCTTGCCGCATCAATTTCAGCGTCGATGCCCTCTGCACTGGGTGAGTCTATCACCGCGGTCAGTGCCAGGATCATCTCATCAGCGTCATTATGGGGCAGGCGCGCCAGCACATCCATCAGTGCGTTATGCGCTGCACGCCTGGCATAGGCGTAAAAGGGGGAGAAGAAGTCATAAAGGCGGACCAGGTCGTCCCCAGCGAGGCGCAGTCTCACGCGCAGACTCAATTGTTTCCAGTTCCTTTGGGGCCGGGAGCTGACGATGGCCGTAAGTAGTTTCAAGAGGCTTGTCGCTGACCGCCTCGTCCTTCGCAGCGGCAACGCACCGGTAGCGGTCGACCGCTACCTGCAAGTTGAGATCCTCAACAATTCCCACTCTTGCTGGAACCGCAACTCCGCCTAGGACGTCCAGGCGAGCAGCATCTGCCGCTTCACTGAGCCAATTAGCGGCGCTCCCCTGCGGCGCGCTTTCCGATTCCCTTGCAAGGAGGCCGCAGTTTCCCGTGCCATGCGCACGCTCACCCTTGAGCAGGGCAAGCGCCTCACCCCACGAGTTCAGGTTG
>JADJPH010000069.1 GCA_016713335.1 Candidatus Fredericiella danica
TGCACAACCCTCTACAATTTGATATACCTCTCCGCACTCAAATTACACATCGATTTGAGTCTAGCTAACAGTCCTGCGGCGACATGCCGCCTAGAATGCAAAACATGATGATTCGCTATTGCATCTGTATGAGGCGAGGAGCGTAAGCCCCACGCCTCGTTGAGCCAGACGGCCAACAGGTTGATAAAGGGCGTACGCCAACCTCGCGAAAAGTATTCAATACTTCGCGACCGGTGGGCCATCGCCCTTTTTTCATGCCTGTTGGCCGTCTTTTTTATTTGGATCAATTCAACACTTGAGAGTTGGAAGAAGAACAAGGAACATCCCAATGGCTATCGCATCCAATATCACCGAACTGATCGGCAACACCCCGCTCGTCCGCCTGAACCGCCTCACCGAAGGCGCGGTCGCAACCGTGGTTGCCAAACTGGAATTCTTCAACCCGGCGCTGAGCGTCAAAGACCGCATCGGCTTCGCCATGATCGAAGCCGCCGAGCAGGCCGGCTTGCTGACCAAGGACACCGTCATCGTCGAACCCACCAGCGGCAACACGGGCATCGCCGTGGCCATGGTGAGCGCCGCCAAGGGCTACAAGTGCATCTTGACGATGCCCGAAACAATGAGCAAGGAGCGGCGCATGCTGCTGCGCGCCTATGGCGCCGAGTTGGTCTTGACGCCTGGCCCCGAAGGCATGGGCGGCGCCATCAAGCGTGCGGAGGATATTGTCGCCTCCGACCCCTCCAAGTACCTGCTGCTCCAGCAGTTCAAAAACCTGGCAAACCCGGAAATTCATCGCAAGACGACCGCCGAGGAGATCTGGCGCGACACCGAAGGCAAGATCGATATCTTGGTCGCCGGCATCGGCACCGGCGGCACCATCACCGGCGTTGGCGAGGTGATCAAGGCGCGCAAGCCCTCCCTACACGTCGTCGCCGTCGAACCCGACGCCTCCCCTGTGCTGTCCGGTGGTCAGAAGGGACCGCACCCGATCCAAGGCATCGGCGCCGGCTTCGTCCCCGCGGTGCTCAATACCACGATCTATGATGAGGTCATCCGCGTCAAAGCGGACGATGCCTTTGACACTTCCCGCCGCATGGCCAAGGAAGAGGGCATCCTCGTCGGCATCTCTTCCGGCGCCGCCACCTGGGCTGCACTTCAGGTCGCCAAACGCCCCGAAAACAAGGACAAACTGATCGTCGTGATCATCCCGTCCTTCGGCGAACGCTACTTGAGCACGGCGCTATACGCGAATTTGGCGGCGAATCTGGCGGACTAAACCATGGAAACCACCCTCCCACGCACCAATTTCCTCCGCACCGGCTGGAACGCGATCACGTTCCCTTTCCGGGCAGTGGCGTATATGGGACGAGTCGTCCAGAGCGACGTTGCCTCAGTCTTTGAGCGAGACCCGGCGGCGCGCAGCACGTTCGAAGTGCTGACTTGCTACGCCGGGTTACACGCCATCTGGAGCCACCACATCACCCACTGGCTCTGGTTGCACCGGATGTTCTTCCTGGCGCGTTGGTTGGCGCAAGTCGCCCGCTGGCTGACCGGGATCGAGATCCATCCTGGCGCCACCATTGGGCCACGCTTCTTTATCGATCACGGCATGGGCGTCGTGATCGGTGAGACTGCGGAGATCGGCGCCGATGTGACCCTTTATCATGGCGTCACGCTCGGGGGCACCAGCTTGAACAAGGGCAAGCGCCACCCGACGCTTGGTGACCGTGTGGTCGTGGGAGCAGGCGCCAAGATTCTGGGCGCCATCAACATTGGGGAAGACACGCGCGTCGGCGCCAATGCGGTGGTCGTGAAGTCAGTTCCTGCAAACGCCGTGGTGGTCGGCGTGCCCGGGCAGAACATCGCCCGGAGCACGCCCCACCGGGCAACCGACCTACTGGATCTGAATCACAGCAATCTGCCCGATCCGATCGGTGTCCTGGTGAGCACGCTGCTCCAACGCGTCGAGGCGCTCGAACAACAGGTGCACATTCACGATGAGTCCGTGCCCCACATCCACGCACCCGAGGCGGGGCTATGGCACGGGGAGGATTTTACGATCTAGAGGAGCTTACCGCGCCCCGCCCACATGTTCGTCCGCCCGCGCCCCAAGCCGGTGGGCAAACAGGATCGGAAAGGCCGTGATGATGATCACGAAGAAGGCCACCACATTGGTGATGGGCCGATCACGCGGGCGGAAGAGCTGGCTGAAGATCCAGATCGGCAACGTCTGCTGCTGCCCGGCCGTGAACGTCGTGACGATGATTTCGTCAAACGACAACGCAAACGCCAGGATCCCTCCCGCCAACATCGCCGACCCCAACACCGGCAGCAGGATGTGCCGGAAGGTCGTAAAGCCGTTGGCGCCGAGATCCATCGACGCCTCCACCTGCGACCACCCCGTGCGCCGGAAGCGGGCCAGTGCATTGTTGTACACCGTCACCACGCAGAAGGTGGCATGACCGATCACGATCGTCCAGAAGCTGAAGGGGATGCCGTACATGCTGATCGTCGACCGCAACGCGATACCGGTCACGATGCCGGGCAGCGCAAGCGGCAACAACAGCATGAGCGAGACCACTTCGCGCCCAAAGAAACGACTCCGGTGCACCGCCGCCGCCGCCAGGGTGCCGAGGACCAACGCGATCGCCGTGGCGATGCTCGCCACCTGGATCGACAGCCACAACGCCGCCCAGAAGTCCGTACGCCGCAAAGCAGCGCCCCACCAATGCGTCGTAAGACCAGGTGGGGGGAAGGTGAAGGTCGTCGCGTCCGTGGTAAAGGTGTAGAGAAAGATGACCCAGATCGGGATGTGGAGAAAGAGCAGCACCAGCGTCGATGCAAGAATTAACCCCCACGGGCGTCTCGTTTTTCCAGATAGTGTCGTCGCAGCCATGATTCTAGAGCGCCTCGAACGCACCGAGCTTCTTTGCACCCATCAAGTAAACGAACATGATCACCATCGGCACGACGGTGAACGCCGCCGCCAACGGCAGGTTGCCGGCCGTCCTGGTACGCAAGCACCGCCTGCCCAATGAAATAGGCGGAGTTGCCCAGCACACTCGGCACGATAAAGTCGCCAAGCGTCAGTGAGAAGGTGAAGATCGACCCTGCCACCACCCCCGGAAACGCGAGCGGCAAGATCACGTTGCGGAAGGTGGTTGCCGGGCGCGCGCCCAGATCAGCCGACGCCTCCGTGTAGGAATTCGGCACGCGCGACAGCGCCGCCTCGACCGGCAGGATCATGTACGGTAACCAGACATAGGTAAAGGCAATAAACATCCCCATCGCCGAGACCGACAGCGATGGCCCCCCCACATAGGGCAATTTGAGCACACCCTCAATCATCCAGAGCGCGCCCACCATGTCCGCAAAATAGGAGAGGATCCCCTCCTTGGCCAGGATCAATTTCCAGGCGTAGACGCGAATCAGATAACTGGACCAGAGCGGCAAAATCACCGCCAGGTAAAGGAACATTTTCGTGCGAGCACTGGCATGTCTCGCCATGTAATATGCAATCGGAAACGCCAGCAGCGCACAGGCGACGGTCACGGCCGCCGCCATGCCCACCGTACGCAGGATAATCGCCAGGTTGGCCGGCTGCAGCAGCGCCAGATAGTTCTTCAGCGTCAGGTCACGCACGACTTTGCCGCTAAAATCGTCCAACTGGTAGAAGCTCTGCATCAACATGACCAGCAACGGGCTGATGTAGAGCACTACCATGTAGACGACAGGCAGTGCAAAGAGCAGCAACGACAGCAGCCAGGGCCGCACATATAGCCCGGTTGAGATGCGTCCAAGCAGCGATCGCTGGCTGGATGCAGGGACAACGCCAGTCGTCATGAGGCTACTTTGCCCCCAGTTTCAGCATGGAATTCCGGCTCCACTGCAGTTGCACGCGTTGCCCTCGTGCTGCATGTACGTCGACCGCCGCCGTTTCAAGATTCTGCTGGACGACTGCCATCAGGTCCCCGGTGTCCAGTTGGACCAGATAACGCGTGTAGAGACCCAGATAGACAACGTCAAGCACGTTACCGGCAACGGCATAGGAATCCGGTTGCGGCGGCGCTGTGAGGACACCCAGGTGAATCTTCTCTGGGCGCACCGCATACAACTGGTCAACACCGGTCAGTTGCTTCGCCAACTCACCCTTGACCATGTTGGACGTGCCCACAAAATTCGCAACAAAGGGCGTGGCCGGCTGCTCATACATCTGGGCAGGTGTCCCGATCTGTTCGATCTTGCCCTGGTTGAACACGGCGATACGGTCGCTCATGCTCAGCGCTTCTTCCTGATCGTGCGTCACAAACACGAAGGTGATGCCCAATCGCTGCTGCAGATTCTTGAGTTCGATCTGCATCTCCTGGCGCAATTTCAGGTCGAGCGCGCCCAGGGGTTCGTCGAGCAAAAGCACGCGGGGATGGTTGATCAACGCACGCGCCAGCGCAACCCGTTGGCGTTGGCCGCCCGACAGTTGCGACGGCTTGCGCGCACCATAGCCAGGCAACCGCACCAGGTCAAGCATCTCGTTGACACGTTGCTGGCGCTCTGCCTTGGGCATCTTCTTGATCATGGGACCGTAGGCGATATTCTCGCCTACGGTCATATGCGGGAAGAGTGCATAGTCCTGGAAGACCGTGTTGACGTCCCGCTCATAGGGTGGCAAGGTCGTCACCTTGACCCCGTGCAGGTAGATCTCTCCGGCCGTTGGCCGGTCAAACCCGGCAACCATCCGCAGGCAGGTGGTTTTGCCTGAGCCGGAAGGACCAAGCATCGTGAAGAACTCGCCGTCGCGGATCTGTAGATCGACGTTGTCGACGGCCTTCACTTCGCCGAACGCGCGTGTGACCTGCTCGAACACGACTGCGATATCCTGTGTGGACTGGCTTTTCATAGGTTCACTGATTGGCGATCATGACATGCTTGGTAATCTGGTAGTCGCCAACCGCTTCGGCGGACAGATCCTTGCCAAAGCCTGACTGTTTGAAGCCACCATGCGGACCCTCAGAAGCCAGCGGGATGTGATCGTTGATCCACACGGTGCCGAATTCCAGTTGCTGGGCAATGCGCATGGCGCGGCCAACATCTTGGGTAAAGACCGATGCAGCCAGACCATAGAGCACGTCGTTCCCATATTCCAACGCCTGTGCTTCCGAGTCGAAGGCGCTGATCGTCAGCACGGGGCCAAACACCTCACTCTGGATGATCTCAGCTTTCTGATCCGCTTCAACGATCACCGTTGGCTCCACGAAGAAGCCGGCGTCGAACTCCTTGGGCACGCCACCCCCGGTCAGGACCTTGGCGCCGCCTGCTTTCGCCCGGTCAATGAAACCCAGAATCCGTTGGCGCTGTACATCCGAAATTGCCGGACCCATCGCCGTGGCATCGTCGAACGGCATACCCACCTTGACGCCACGCATCGCCTCGACCAGCGACTCCACGGCATCAGCGTAGCGGCTGCGCTCCACATAGACACGCGTGGCTGCGGTGCAGTCTTGCCCGGTGTTACAGATCGCGGCAAAGCTTGCTTTTGCAGTGGCAACCTCAAGGTCGGCGTCATCGAACACGATCACCGGGGCCTTGCCGCCCAATTCCAGGTGGACGCGTTTGAGCGAGTTGGAGGCAGTGGCCATGATCTTCTTGCCGGTACCCGTCGAACCGGTGAGGCTGACCATCCGCACCTCCGGATGCTCGACAATCGCCTGTCCGGTGTCATTGCCGCCGGTGACGATGTTCACCACGCCGTCCGGAATGCCGGCTTCTGCCATCAAATTCGCCAACATCAGGGTTGACAACGGCGTCGCCGGTGCGGGCTTGAGCACCACAGTGCAGCCGGCCGCCAACGCCGGACCCAACTTCCACACTGCCATCAACAGCGGATAGTTCCAGGGGGCGATCTGCCCCACGACGCCGACGGGTTCACGCCGGAACATCGAGGTGTAGCCCTTGGAGAATTCACCGGCGCGCATCCCGTGCGTATCGCGCGCCGCCGCGGCAAAGAAGCGCAAGTTATCGACCGCAAACGGAATATCGCCCGCCATGGTCAATTGTGCAAATGGCTTACCCGCATTCATCGATTCGACGCGACCAATCCGTTCGCCGTTCTGTTCGAGCAGGTCGGCCAGACGCCACAGGATCGTCGAGCGTTCGCCCGGCGTCAGCCGCGACCAACGCCCGTCATAGAACGCCTTCCGCGCCGCCTGCACCGCCCGATCGACATCCGCCGCCGACGCATCGACCACCGTCCCAATCGTTTCCCCCGTCGCCGGGTTCACCACCGCCATCGACCCGCCGCCGGTGGTGTCAACCCATTTACCGTCAATAAATAGCTTATGTTCCATTTGCAAGGCTCCTGATCTGAAGGAGACAAAGAGACAAAGAGACAAAGGAGACGGACGGGGTCTCCTTGTCTCCTGGTCTCCCTGTCTCCCTGTCTTTCCTACTGTCCGCCCATTATCGCGATATAATCCTCCACCCACTTGCTGTACGGAATACACGCGTCGGTGCCGTCCGGGCACTTGGTGGTGGGCGTCTTCCAGAAGGAGATCTGGTCAAAGTTGTCGAAACCGTTGGTCGCGCAACCTTCGGCGCCGAGGAGTTCGCTCGCCTCGCAGGCGGCCGGCACAACCGGGACCGAACCAAACCAGGCGGCGACATCACCCTGCACCTTGGGATTGAGCGAGTGCTCCATCCACAGATAGGCACAGTTGGGGTGCGCCGCATTCGTGTGCAACATGGTCGTGTCGGCCCAGCCCGTGGCGCCTTCCGCCGGCACGGTGCTATCGATCGGCTTGCCTTCTGCCTTCAGCAGGTTGACCTGATAGGGCCAGGCGCTGGAGGCAACAAAGCCCTCGGTGGTGAAGTCAGACATCTGCACCGCTACGTCGTGCCAGTAGCGCCCCACCAATTCGCGCTGTCCGCGCAGCAATTCGATGGCTGCGTCGTATTGCGCCTGATTGAGGAAGTACGGATCCTCGATGCCCAGGTCAGGATTCTGCGCCTTCAAGAACAACGCTGCGTCGGCCACGTAGATCGGGCCGTCATAGGCTTGGACGCGCCCCTTGTTTGGTTGCCCATCCGGCAAGTCCATCGCCTTGAAGACGACGTCCCAACTCGTGGGCGCTTCGGGGAAAGTCTCGGTGTTGTACATCAACACATTGGCGCCCCACTGATAGGGCACACCATAGTGAACGCCGTCAACGGTAAACCATGCACCGTCCTGGAGTCGCTCATCCACAGTCGAGAAACTGGGAATCAGGTCCGTGTTGACCGGTTGCACCGTGCCGCCGGCGACAAGGCGCAGACTGGCGTCGCCAGAAGCCGTTACCAGGTCAAAGCCGCCCTGATTCATGAGTGTAACCATTTCGTCCGAGGTGCCGGCGGTCTTGATGTTGACCTTACAGCCGGTTGCCTTTTCGAATTCGGTTACCCAGTCATAGGCCGGGTCAGTTTCACCCCGCTCGATATACCCGGGCCAGGCCACAATGTCGAGTTGGCCTTCGCCCGCGCCGAGTTCGGTCGGCCCCGCCGCTGCGGGCACAGCAGCCTCAGTCGCTTCTGCCGCAGGGGCCGCGGGTGCGGCTGCTGGCACACACGCGCTCAAAAGCATGCTTGCCAAGACAAGCATGGCGAGCAGGATCGTCGCTGTTCTTCGCATAAATTTCCTCCGGATGTCGCTCTAGGTTAAAAACGCCGCTGGTGTGGCGCACCGTGCGAGGGTTGGGTGCAGGTGTTGCGATTATACGCAGAATGCGCCGGTTGCAAAATGCATTGACGTGAGTGTCGCTATTAAAGTTGGTCACCTGCTTTCACCTATGCTACGATTGCGATCTCTGAGGAAGGTTAAGGAAATCGCACATGGACTGTCCTAAATGCAAGACTTGGAATCCTGACGACAAAGTTGTCTGTTGGCGTTGCCAGGCCGAGTTACCAAAACCCAAACCACAGAAGAAAAAGCAGAGCGGCGCCTTCTCGTCCTGGATGTGGGTGCTGGTTGTCGTCGTCTTTGCCGCAACCTTGCTGGCCCAGTGCCTGTTCATGTGTGTCATGGCACAGTGCGCAGCACCGCCCCCTCGCCTGGCGGGATGCCCCGCCGGGGCAACGCGACCCATACCGAGTCTGGGCCAGCGAGATCATGTTGCAGCAGACCCGCGCGGATACCGTCGTCGGCTATTACCACCGGTGGATGGAACGGTTTCCGACAATCTCAACACTGGCTGCGGCGGATGGACAAGAAGTGCTCAAAACGTGGGAGGGGCTTGGGTATTATGCACGCGCGCGCAATTTTCATCGCGCCGCACAGATCGTTGCGGCCGAATGTGATGGGCAGATCCCCAACTCGCGCGGCGCACTGTTAGCCTTGCCGGGTATCGGCGAATACACTGCCGGCGCGATTCTGAGCCTGGCGTTCAATCGGCGAGAGCCAATCCTCGACGGCAATGTGAAGCGCGTCCTGGCCCGTGTCTTCGACATTGCAGAGCCGGTCAATCAGCCCCCAGTGCTGCGCGAACTCTGGTCCAGGGCGCGCCAGTTTGTGGAAGCGGCGCCGGATGGCGCCGCCGGCGCCTGCAATGAAGCTTTGATGGAATTAGGAGCGGTGGTTTGCCTTCCGCTCAAGCCGCGCTGCCACGAGTGTCCCCTGGTGGCGCACTGCCAGGCCGCAGCCCGCGGGGTCCAGGCGGATCGCCCCGTCATGCCGCCGCGCAAACGCACACCCCACTATGATGTTGCCGCGGGCGTCATCTGGCAGGGCGCACGCTTCCAATCATCACTGCTGATCGCGCAACGTCCCCACAAGGGGTTACTGGGAGGGTTATGGGAATTCCCTGGTGGAAAACTTGAGCCGCAAGATGCTGACCTGGCAGCCTGCCTGCGCCGCGAGATCAAAGAGGAGCTAGGCATCGAGATCCACGTGGCGGATCGGGTTGCCACGGTGCAACACGCCTATACCCACTTTCGCATCACACTACATGCTTTTCATGCGCAGTTTGTCAGCGGCGAACCGCAAACCCTGGGCTGCGCCGACTGGCGCTGGGCTGCACTCGCCTCGCTGCACACGTTTCCGTTTCCCGTGACCGACCTGAAAATCATTGCGGCTATCGAACGCCAACACAATGCTCAATTCACTCAGTGACGAATCAGAGACGGGCGCCTTAGGTGCGTCGCGGATGATTGTGTGAGAGGAACGCGCTGTCACGCCACCTTGCGATTCGGCAGGTTGTCTTCACTGGGTGGCACCCCCAAAGATTTGAATGTCTCGTCGAGTAGCGCAGCGCGCCAGACGCTAAAAGAGGCCGTCCCCATGCTGCCGTTGATTGCCTCGTTGACAGCGCGCCAGACCAACTCGTTGCGGGCGGCGTCAATGAAATCGTGACCGGCCCAGGTTAAGCGCAATTCGCTCCAACGCACACCGCGTTCTGTGCTCGTGGCAACACCCTCCACCAGACCGGCCTCGCATAGCATGCGCACATGCTCCGCGATCTGCTCGCCTGTGAAGTTAGAAATCCGAACAAATCCAGTGTCCAGGGGGCGTTCACTTGCTTCAATTGCAAGTAGAAGTTTGCGCACAAGCGCCATGTCGCGTTGCATCATTGCCTCGTCAAAGTTAGCGGGACGAGCAGCATATCATTGATGAAGTTCCAATGCAAACAACCAATCACCCCAACCAGGCGGCGCCAACCGAAACCGATCCAGAGCGCCACAACGCGGGCGCATCACCTGAATTTCCAGTTATTTACGCTGCGCGGTGAGGAGATCACGAATCTCTGTCAGCAGTTTCACCTCGTCACGCACGGCCGGTGGCGGCGGCGCCTCTGCCTTTTTGCGCATCATCGTATTCGCGGCCTTGACCAGGAAAAACATCGCGACCGAGATAAAGAAGAAGTTCACGATCGCCTGGATAAACATCCCGTATGCGATGACGGCGTTGCCGATCGTAATGGACAATGTCGAGAAATCGACGCCACCCATGAGGACGCCGACCATTGGCATGATGATGTTATCGACCAGCGAGGTGACAATTGCGCCAAAGGCAGCGCCCATCACCAGGGCTACCGCAAGGTCGACAACGTTCCCGCGTGAAACAAACTCACGAAATTCCTTGAGCATGATTCGGCCTTTCTTCGATAGACTTCATTGTGTGGGAATTGATGCAAATGACCGCCGCAGCAACCTGCTGCCACGGCGGTCGAGTTCAGTTGCAGGCAAATCAGGCGGCGTTGCGCAGATCTCGATTCAGAAAGACCGGCTGCCCGGTTGCCGTATAGAGGGCCGGCTGCCGGTTCTGAGAGAACACTTCCCTGGTGACGACGCACCGCACGATGTCGTCGCGACTCGGGATCTCAAACATCACATCAAGCAGCGCATCTTCAACAATACTGCGCAACCCACGGGCGCCGGTGCGGCGCAAGAACGCTTCCGTTCGCGACGGTTTCAAGCGCCTCGGTCTCAAATTCGAGACGCACATTATCCATGGCAAATAGACGCTGGAATTGGCGCACCACACTATCTTTGGGCTCGGTTAACACACGAACCAGCGTCTTCCGGTCCAGCGAGTCAAGGCTTGCAACAACCGGAAGACGGCCAATGAATTCCGGAATCAACCCATACGCAAGCAGATCGTCGGGCAACACCTGGCGCAACAGCTCGCTCTCTTCCCGGCTTTCTTTTTCCATCTTGCGAATGCGCAGTTCGCGCTGGCGCTCGGCAGGATCTTCCGGCAGTGGGATGTCGGAAACGACAATATCCTGAAGCGCATTTTTTGGGCGCACCGCATTGTCTTCGTCGATAAAACCAAGCCCGCCACGATGCTGGACGCGCCGGCGCACGACTTCGCCCAATCGGGCAAACGCACCGCCGGCAATGAATAGCACATTGCGCGTATCTAGTTGGATAAATTCCTGCTGTGGATGTTTCCGGCCTGAGCCGGGTGGCACGTTGACGATGTTTCCTTCAATGATCTTCAACAGCGCCTGCTGCACCCCTTCGCCGCTCACGTCACGCGTGATGCTCGGGTTGTCACCGCTCTTGCGTGCGATTTTGTCGATTTCATCGATATAAACAATACCATACGCCGCACGCGCCGTATCCCAGTTCGCATTCTGAAGGAGGCCAACCAGGATCGTCTCAACGTCTTCGCCAACATACCCAGCCTCAGTCAACGACGTTGCATCGGCAATGGTGAAGGGCACATCCAGCATTTTCGCCAACGTATGCGCCAACAGCGTCTTCCCGCTGCCGGTGGGACCAATCAGCAGCACGTTGCTCTTGGCCAGATCGACATTGCTGTCCTCATATTCGACGGGCGGGCGGTTGCTGCCGGCCGCAGAGGCGCCAAAGACGCGTTTATAATGATTGTAGACCGCAACGGATAGCACCTTCTTGGCGCGTTCCTGACCGATGACATATTGGTCAAGATGCTCGACAATGGCGCGTGGGCTTGGAATTGTGCGAGGTCCGTGTGCCGGCGCGCCGCCGGCACGTGGCGCGCCTCCGGCAATCAATCCCTCTTCAGCCAGAATTTCCGCACCAAGCAACACACATTCATCGCAAATGTAGACGCCATCCGAGCCTTCAATCAGACGTCGAATCTCATCTTTTTCTTTGCCACAAAAGGAACAGGAAGGTGTGTCAGAGGCCATACGCTGCTATCTTGGTCGAATTGTAACCGTACGGCAAGCGATCGTGGCCTGCCGTACGGTTAGGGTCGGGAATTCAGGATTGACTGCCATCGGTAAGCGCCGCAGGCTGAGGACCCACGCTAATCATACCTTCTTTGCTGATGACGACCAGGTCGGTGGTTTCGCCGAGCACTTCGTCGACCAGACCAAATGACTTGGCTTCCACCGCGTTCATGTAGCGATCGCGAATGAACTCCTCCTCAATATCCTTCCACGTGTGGCCCGTGTGTTTGCCAACCAGGTGGAACAATTGGGTCTGGACGCGTTCCTGCTCGCGGAATGCAATCCGAACGTCTTCTGTGTAGCCTTGCGCTCCGCTTGACGCGGGGTGCATATGAATGGTGGCGTGGGGCAGCGCATAGCGTTTGCCCTTTGCGCCGGATGCAAGCAGCACGGTGCCCATGCTCGCCGTGACGCCCACAGCATACGTGGCGACCGGCGCCTGGATCATCTGCATCGTGTCATAAATGGCCAGACCGGCGTAGATGCTGCCCCCAGGGCTGTTGATGTACATGTTGATCGGCTGATTGGGGTCTTCGCCGTTCCAGGTAAAGCAACTGTGCAACGATCAAGTTGGCAACCTGATCGTTGATCGGTGTACCGAGGAATACGATCCGCTCCTTGAGCAGCAAGCTGTAAATATCATACGCGCGCTCGCCGCGACCGGAGTTATCGATCACCATCGGGATCACGTTCATAGGATTGATCATCAGATGACTCCTGCTTTCGTCTGTTGGTAATATGGCCCGCATAGGATCACGATACGCCCCAATCAAAACTTCAAATGTAAGCGCTCTTCTCTTGCCTGTTTGCGTTCCATTAGCGTTGCACCACAACGCGACATCGCCACATTCACATCGTCAACAATCGCCCGCAAGCCGCCGGTGACTGTCCATGCGCACACTGTCGCCGGCACTCTATTCTGCCTCGTCCGCTGCGACCTCAGCAACCTCCACGGCGGCAACCTCTATGGCAGCGTCTCCGGCTGGCGCCTCATCACCCGCGCCGAGCGCCGGAACTTCTTCGCCACGCACGATCGCCAGCAGCCGCTCAAGCGTCTTCTGGGTCAAAATCTGGCTGATCATCATGGTGAGACCGGAACCATGTCGTAGCATTTCTGCCATGGCTTCTGCGTTTGCATCAGGTTCGCCGTCGCCGTCCAGACCTACCAGCAGGCGAATGCGGGCTTCGACTTCTTCCTGCGTGACCTTCAACTGCTCGGACTTCACCAGTTCGGAGATGACCAGGTTGCGCCGTGCAATCTTGATTGCCGCGGGGCGGAGCATTTCTCGATATGCCGGCAATTCCTGATTGCTCTGACGCAAGAAAGTCTCCAGGCTATCGATCCCCATCTGGCGCAGCCGCTGCTCGGTGTCCGCAAGCATTGAGTCAAGCTGATCTTCAATCACGATCGGCGGATAGTTAAGCGTGCTCATATCAACCACGGCATCCAGCGCCTGCGTGATGAATTCATCCTGGACGCGGCTCTTCTCGTTTGCCTCGATGCTCTCGCGTATATCGTTTGTCAGTTCATCGATTGTTTCAACATCCGAACTGACCAACTTGGCGAAATCGTCATTGAGCGCGGGCTTTTCATACGCCTGCACGCCCTTGACCTTTACGTTGAAGGTCGCTGCTTTGCCCGCGTAAATGCTCTGACCGTCCACGGGCCAACTCAAGACAAAGGTCTTCTCATCGCCGGCCTTCAGGCCAACCAGTTCCTGATCGAATCCAGGGGGTTCCATCGGATTTTCCTGATCCGGCGTCACATCCCAGTCCGTTTCATTGAGCACAACGGTCTCTTCACCGCCCGCTTCAGCGGGTGCGATGACGCTCTTGACGTCAATCGTCAGCATGTCGCCATAGTCGCTCGGTCGCTCAACATCCTGCCAACCGGCGTATTCATCGCGCAGCGCTTCGACGCGACGGGTCACTTCGTCCTCATCCACCGCCGGCTTGATCTCCTCAAGCCGCAGGCTCCGATAGTCGCCCAGCTCAATTTCTGGTTCCAGCGGCACCACCAACTTATAAGTCCGTGGCTCCAACTGAATGTCCTCAAGCGCCGCCTGACCATAGGGTTGGATCTGCTCCTGCTTCAGCGCCTGCTCAAAGACTTCCTGACCAAGATCCTCGACGAACTCGTTGTACAAGTTCGCAAGCCCAAATTGCTGGACAACGATGTGATACGGCGCCTTACCCGGACGAAACCCCGGAAAGCGATAATTACGCGCCACTTTCGACGCAGCCTTGCGCAATTCGCGCTCGACGCGATCGCTTGATACTTCAATAATGACCGCCAGTTGGCGATCGTCACGGGGTTCCGTATTAACCGTAAAAGACATAGTAACCTCTTATGATTTGTCGTCTGGCCGCGCGCCAATCTTGAAAGTGACGCAGACTCTCGAATTTTGCAATGTTAACATAGAGTACAGGCAGGGACAAAGGGAAAGACGCCAAAAACAACACACATTCGACGCTAGATTCGGCCAAAAGCCTTCTCCAGTTCGCCCGCGGAGACCTGGATCATGGTAGGCCGTCCGTGTGGGCAGGTGCGCGGCGACTGGCATTCCTCAAGCTGGCGCACCAACTCCTGCATTTCAATGTCGCTCAACAGTTGACCGGCCTTGATCGCCGCGCGTTTGCAGACCATCTTGACAAGCTGATCTTCCAACTCTTCACCAACGAGGTTGCGGCGTTCTGCCATACTCCCCGCGATCTCATCGAGTACGCGCAGCGGATCCTCGCCCGCCAGGGCGCTGGGCACCGCACGCACAAGCAACGTTTCACCGCCAAAAGGTTCGATATCGAAGCCGGCGTGCGCCAGTTCCGCCAGATGCCCTGCCACCAGCCCGGCAAGCCGCGTGCCGAAATGTAGCGTGAGCGGTTCGAGCAGCGCCTGACGCGTGATCCCATTGGGTGCACCATAACGCTGTGCCAGAAATTTCTCGTAGAGGATCCGTTCGTGCGCAGCGTGCTGATCGATTAAGAACATGCTGTCCGGGCCTTCGGCCACAAGATAGGTGGCCCCAATCTGGCCCACCACGCGCAAAGGCGGGAGTTGCGTCTTGCGCGGTGCAAGTTCAGCCTGGCGTCCCGGCGCCAGGATCTCATCTTGTGCGGCGCCCTCCGCCGGGCTGCGCTCATCACCGGCGTTCGTGACGCGATCCCCATCATCGAAAGCGCCCGGTGCAGCGGTGGGCGGCGACGCCGCACCCCGGTCGCCGCTGGGTGCAGCAAGATCCAACGGACGCTGGTGTTGACCCGCGGCCAGGATCGCCTCGCGCCGCGCCGCCCAGCCGGTAATCCAACTGGTGTCGGTAGCCGGCGCCGGCGCCATGCGCCCCTCATCCGTCACGGTCACATCTGGGATCGGGGCCTCCCCCACAACTGCTCGCCGCACCGCCTTCTGCACTGCACCAAAGACCTGGCGCTCCTCGGCAAAACGCACCTGCGTCTTTTGCGGGTGGACATTCACATCCACCAGGGCCGGATCGACTTCGATCAGGATGACGGCCAGCGGATAGCGACCTACCGGCAGGAGCGTGTGATAGGCCTGCACCACCGCATGAGTAATGCTGCGATCCTCTACGAAGCGCCGGTTGACAAACAGGGTGATTTCGCTGCGATTCGGCCGCGTCAGCGATGGCAAACTGGCATACCCGCTCACGCGGAGGGAAGGCGCCGGCAATGCGATCGTGGCCCGCGCGTCGACCGGATCGGCCATGAAATCGATGTCTTGTTCCAGCGCATCGCGTTCACGGCCACGCGATGGCGTGCCGATTGGGACAAGTTGGCGCGCAGTCTCCGCCGAATAGACTTTGACGAGCACATCGAGCAAATTGCCGGTTCCGTTCGATTGAAAGACCAGCTTGCCTTCGTTGACAAAGCCGAAACGCCGATCAGGATGCGCCAGCGCAAAACGCTCAATGACCCGCGCAATCTGTCCGGCTTCTGTGGCGGGTGGCCGAAGGAATTTCTGCCGCGCCGGCATATTGTAGAAGAGGTTCTCCACGTTCACCGCAGTGCCGGACGGCGCCCCGGCGGCTCTGATTGACCAGGTTGCCGCCCTCAACGCGCAGGGTGACCGCAAAGTCCTCGGCCGTATGCCGCGTGGTCAGCGTGAGTTGGCTGACCGCAGCAATGCTATAGAGCGCCTCACCACGGAAGCCAAACGTTGCAATGTGATCCAGGTCATCCACGCCGGAAAGTTTACTGGTGGCGTGACGCTCAAAGGCCAGTGGCGCCTCCTGCGCAGGGATGCCGTGGCCGTTGTCGGTGATTCGCATGAGGCGCCGGCCACCTTCACGCACCTCGACGCGGATCTCGGTGGCGCCAGCATCAATGGCGTTTTCGACTAATTCCTTGATCACGTTGGCCGGGCGTTCGACAACCTCACCCGCCGCAATCTTGGAGGCCACTTCAGGTGGCAAAAGATGGATCGGCATGCGGACATTATAGCAGACCACCGCCCAGGGTGGCAGTGCGCGCACCACAGACGGTTCAGCCCATCCGGATATGCAGCTCAATGTCATCAATGCGCGTGCCATTGCCCTGGTCGCCCAAGACCCGGATCGGTGGCCACTGGCCGGCGATCAACTCTATGTGGATTTGGACCTGAGTGAGGAGAACCTGCCGCCTGGGACACAACTGGCCATCGGCTCAGCCGTCATCGAGGTCACGGCGCAACCCCATACCGGCTGCCAGAAGTTCGTCGCGCGGTTTGGCCTGGATGCCATGAAGTTTGTCAACTCACCCCTCGGACGCCAGTTGCACCTGCGTGGCATCAACGCCCGCGTCGTCTTGCCCGGGCTGATTCGTACCGGCGATCCGGTGAGGAAGATCTGACAGTTTTTGGGGTCTATTTCAACGCCTCTCATTGTCACCATATCACCGGTGTGATAGAATTTCCTTCAATAATATCTCGTGCGGCCAATTGGCCCCGATCAAGCGCCCAACTTTGACGCCACGCGCCACCATCCAGAGGGGACAGCGACCTTGCACCGTTGGATGCCTTTTCTATGTCGGGCTCGATCTCTGCGTCATCGCACCGCCGCACTGATGGCGTGCCTTGTCGTAGTCCTCGTATTTGCATCCCTTCCTCAAGACCTGCGCGCAGCACCGCCGTTCCAGGATACACCCATCCCAGACGCGGCGATCACGGCCCTGGACTTCTCGATCATGCGCGCAGGTTTGTTCGCCGGTCAGGCGAGCACCTCGGTCACCGGCGAGGCGGGGCCAGGGATCAGCCCACGCTATAGTTTTCCGGGTCTGGCAGGTCAGTCCGTGACCATCGTCCTCAACTCACAGGGCAACGCCGCCAATTTTAGGCTGTCCGGCGCCAGCGACGGCATTGTCTACAAAGACTTCAGCGATCCATCACTCAACTACTCGCGAGTGCTGCCTGCCGGGCAGACCTACATCATCACCGTCGCTTCACCCACGACGGTGGCCTTCTACATGGAAGTCACTTTGGGCGACCCCGGCACGCCAACGCCGATCAGCCCGACGCGCATCACCTTCATGCCGGGACAGACGACGGCGACCGAAAGCGGTAATTTTGCACCAGGGCAGAGCCTGCAATACGTCTTCGCCGGCGGCGCCGGGCAGTCGGTGACCGTGAGCATCACTTCGCCGGGCAACACCGCCAACTTCAGTCTGCAAGGCGTCACCGATGGCATTCTCTACAAATCCGACAGCGCCGCGCCGCGCGAGGTTACCTTTCCGTCATCAATTGCGCAGGACTATCTGATCGGCGTTGTTGCCCCGGCGGCCACCAGCTACATCCTGCAGGTCACCTTGCCCGGCGCTTTGCCTCCGACGCCGGCGCCAGAGCGCATCACCTTTATGCCGGGCCAAAGCGTCGCCGTGGTGAACGGCGCCCTCCAGCCCGGTGTTAATAAGCAATACATCTTTGCCGCTGCAGCAGGCCAGAACATCCGCATCCTGCTTGCTTCGCTTGTCGCCGGCGCGGCGACCTTTGGGCTACAGGGCGCCTCCGATGGCGTCGTCTACAAACAACCGGCCGATCCACAAAATGAATGGTCGTTCGTTGTGCCGGTTTCTCAGGATTACGTGATCACCCTGGTCAGCACGACCAATACCACCTACACGCTGGAATTGACGATCCCAATCCCCCAACCGATCACCGTGACGCCCGCGCCAACGATTCCGGTTGGATGCACGACCGATACGATTTTCAACGGCGATTTCAGCAACAACGCCTTCTGGATCTTTGGCGATTCGCCGGTGCCGGCCGCCTATATCGGTACAATGTTTCACTCACCACCCCGCAGCGTGCGCCTGGGTGTCGATCCGGACCTGGGCGTCGTACCGCAGTTGCCATCGTTCTCGTCCATCCGCCAGACTTTTCAAATCCCGCCCTCCGCTTCGACTGCACAACTGCGCTGGTGGCGATACTACCGCACTGAAGAGGCGCCTACGAATGCTCCGGCGCCGGGCCAGGACCAACAGCAGGTCGTCATACTCAAACCGGACAATTCGACGGTGCGCGTCTTGCGCAGTACACGACAGAACGACCCGCAATGGGTGGAAGAAGTCGTCGATCTGACGACGTTTATCGGGCGCCCGCTTCAAATCTATTTCAATGCCTTCAACGATACAAACGGTCTACGCACCTGGCAGTTTCTCGACGACGTGAGCATCGTCGTTTGTTATCCACCCTCAACCCCAACGCCTTCGATCACGCTGTATGCGAATCCGCAGCCTGTCGTTGAATTTCAGTCATTGGTGACCCTGGCGCCGCCGATCACCACAACGACGGCGCCGGCGGAAAACGTGGCGCCCAATGCCGCTGAAGCAGGACCGAAAGATGAACCCACCGTAGTGCTGGTGCTGCCCCCCATGTCTACTTCGGGTTCCCAGAGATCGAGCCAGGGTGGCCTGAACATCGTGCCCGCACTGCAGGTTATCGGCATCTTGCTCGGTATCCTGGGGCTGATCGCCGTCACAGCCCTGGGGTGATCTACGCTTGGAAACGCAAGACCGCAACGACCCTGACCAAGACTAGACGCGCAAAGTGCGCTACCTTACTTGTGAGCGCCTGCACCGTGGACTATACTTCGCCGTGCCATTCGGCCTGAGACGCCCCGAATGCACGACTGTGGACACGAACAATGCAACCTGATTCTGCTTGTCTTGACTCAACCCAACCGGCCGCGCCGGTTCATCATCCGCATCGCTCGCTTACCGATGCCCCCTCGATCGTCATGACCGTCTATGGTCCGGAGGCGCGACCGACGGGCTTTGAAGTGCTCGCCGCCGAGTGGAATCCCCTCCTCCAGCGGAGCCGATTTGAGAGTTTTTTCCTCACCCACGAATGGCAGACCACCTGGTGGGCCGAGCTCGGCAGAGGCGATCTCTGGATCGTTGCCTTCCGCAACAGCGTCACCGGTTGCCTGGTCGGCATTGCGCCGCTCTATCATTCGCTGATTACCGAGGGTCCCGACACCGGACGCCCCTGGCTGCATCTCGTTGGCTGTCTCGAAGTCAGCGATTACCTCGACCTGATCGTGGAGCGCGGTTGGGAAGGTCCAGTTTTCGGCGCGTTCGCCACTTGGCTGATGAGTCCCGATGCGCCAAAGTGGGACGGGATTGACCTCTGCAATCTACCGGAAGCAAGCCTGACCTACCGTGATTTGCCGCCGCTGTTTGCGGCGGCAGGCTGTCAAACGGAGATCTTCCAGGAAGATACGGCGCCTCAATTTGCCTTGCCCCGCCGCTACGAAGACTATCTCCAGGAGATGGTCGAAAAGAAACAGCGCCACGAAATCCGCCGCAAACAGCGGCGCGCCGAACGCGAAGCCGAGATCGGACTTTACCTGGTGGGGCCCGAGCACGTGCTTGAAGCTGAGGTGGACGACTTTGTGGCACTGCAGCGCGCCAGCCGTGAAGACAAGGCGGATTTCATGACACCGGAGATGCGGCGCTTCTTTTCGGCCGTTGCCCGGCGGATGCTGGATGCAGGACACCTGCGCCTTTTCTTCCTCACCATCAACGGTGAAAAAGCTGCGGCGCTCTTTGCCTTTGAATACGATCGGCGTTTCTGGCTCTATACTTCCGGTTACGACCCTGCCGCATATGCACAGCTTAGCCCAGGTTGGGTGCTCCTAGGCTACATCATTCAGTACGCGATTGCGTCCGGTTGCCGTGCGAATTTGACTTCATGCAGGGCAATGAAAGTATAAATACCGGTTCGAGCGCATGATTATCGCGTCATGCGTGATCATCCGGAAATAACCATAGGTTCAAGCAAGCATCACCAGGCGCACCTGTCCAACCCATCTAGTAGACTGTCAATCATGAATTTTTGGATAGAGGTGTTTGAGTCTGATGCGTGCATCTGGTGTTGTGAATTGCCAGTCAACGATGACGCCCTGCTGGTTGCGTTGTGCCTCCCAGGCGGCAACTTCGGTGGTGAGCAGTTGTGGGTCGGGGATGCGCCGGCTGAGACACTGTCGGCCGAGGACGCTGAGTTCGATTTCGGCCATATTGAGCCAGCTGCCGTGTTTGGGGGTGTAGTGGAACTCAAAGCGCTTGGCCAGCCGGTGCGCCTCAGCGGGCGAGAATGCTTCATAGAAGGAAGCCGCCGAGTGCGTATTGAGATTGTCCAGTACGATGATGATGATCTCGGCGTCCGGATAATGGACATCAGCCAACTCCTGCATGGCGACGGCCCAGTCCAGGCGCGTGCGGCGGGCGGTGACCCGGACATGCCGGCGCCCGGGCAGCGGTTCGAAAAACATGAAGAGATTGGCCACGCCCTGGCGCTGGTACTCATGATCAACCCGTGCGGGCTGGCCGCCCGTCATGGGCAAGGGGTCACGCGTTTCCGCCAGCAACTGCTTGTTGGTCTCGTCCATGCACACGACCGGGCGCTTAGGATCATAGGGTTGCGCATAGAGATCCAAGACATCCTCCATCCGACAGACAAATTCCGCATTGGCTTTGGGGGGAATGCACCATTGTTCTTTCAGCCAAGGCTTAAGTTCATTTTTTTTAGCGTCTGGCGCACGGTCTCATGGGAGACGTACTCCACCACTTCCAGGGTTACCAGTCTTTCCGCGAGCAAACGTAGGGTCCAGCGCGCTTGGCCTTCCGGCGGCGCCCCACAGGTGAGCGCCACCAAGTGCGCCTCCGCATGGCCATCGAGGCGCGTCCGATACTCCCGTGCCGGGGGCTTGCGCTGGATGGCCGCCGTTAAGCCTTGCTCTACGTACGCTTTCCGCACTTTGCTGACCGTCACTTCCGTGACATCAAACGCATCGCAGATCTGCGCATATGACCAATTCGCACCGGCCTCACTGGCATCGGATTTCAGTAAGATGCGGGCGCGCGTAAGGGTCCGGGCTTTCTCCGTGCCGGCGCTCAGCAACTGCCCTAACTCGTTCCGTTCTGCCGCTGACAACTTCACGAGGTATTTCTGGTTCATGGTGCTCTCCTTTTGGGTGTATACCGCTATGTTACCCAACCAGCGAGCACAACGACAAACTACATGTTCACAATTGACGGTCTACTAGTGTGACTTTAACACTGTTGCGAAAATGCATCCCTTGCATCCACGTCATGCCTGATCAAGCATTTACGCTGGCCAGCCGCCTGTTCTTTCCGCAGGGTGGCCGCTTGCCTTCTATGGTTCCGTAATCTCATGTGTCGTAGTCTGGATCTGGTGACAGAAGCTCACCAGTTCTGGTTCGCTGACCCGCCCCTGGGCATACGGTTGCCAGACCACTTTCACCCGGTTGCTCCGTAGCCCCGGCGTTCCTCTTCTTGCATCCGCTGCGCTCGTGTACGCGTTTACGCGCGCACCAACTTACCGGCCTCAAATGCCGCTCGATCGGCGCCACTCCGTAAATTCTTGATCCCCCCACTTTTATCACCTTGCCTGACCCTGTGCTCATTTCCAAGACCGGCCTTCGCAGTACGTGCGCTTGCACATCAACCAACTGCGCACACAACGACGACACTGATATTGTCTTCACCGCAACTTGATTAAACGGCTCCGCAGTTCGTCGCGAATCCGCGCCGGATCGCCGAGATTCAACAGCAGCACATCGGCAATCCCATCAGTACGCAACATTTCCACTGACCCGTCCATACAGAGGAACAACAAATCACCCGGGTGCAGCTAAGATAAGATGGCCACTCCACCTCGACAGCATCCGCCGTCCCAGGCTGCGATGAATCTCATTCCGCCGGGGATGCGTTATAGATTTCATCTTCCTCGATCAGCCCCTTCTCATTCCCCCCAAAGACGTAAGTGGTCTCCTGGTCAGCACTGGCGCAAGCCCTCGCGCCCCCAGAGGTATCCGCATTGTCGCCCACGTTGGCGACGTGAAACGTCATTGGCGGCGGAAGCGCCAATAAAGCCGTCGTGCCCATGTTGCTATCGTTGGTGCGGGCATTCTCATGAATCTCCTGGTTGCCTGCTGAATCGCCTGCTCGATGCCCCGACGATGGTCTCAGCTCCGCTAACAGCGCCTTGTGCGGCGGGCAGGCCAAGTGATTGAAACAACTCGACGCTGATGTTTTTACAGGCGGTGCGACTCCGCGACCAAGCTTCATCAGATGTTACGACTATCCCGTCGGCGACGAGGTGAGAGGCCAAGGCTCAGGCTGGCGATGGAATCAATGTCGCAGCCAGTCGCCCAGCGGGTAAAATGCTATCTTCATTGGCGCGCCCGGCCCGCCCAGCACCTACATCCGAACGCTGCCCAACAAGGTGGGTGCCGGGATTACCGTGGAGAAGATAAGGCGCCGGCGGTATCATCTGGCGAAAGCTGTGTGTGGCTAACTCGCCGGACCCAACGCCCGCATCAGCGTCCACAACCAGCTGCCCGTGTTAGCCCCTCCCATTCAACGGCCGACTCGCCCTCATCCGCAGACGACTCAAGTTCCTGGCTGATACAGCCAGGGCAACGCCATCATCGATAGCTGGGCGCCGCGGTAGTTAAAAGGGTTCTACCGAGGCGATGGCCACCATACCGCAGACGGCAGACGCCGTGATACTTCCACCCGATAGACGTAGCGCCCGTTGTGCCAGATGGTGGACCCGACCCGGTACCGTCCGGAAACCAGCATGCCGGCATCCAGATCGCCGTCTTCTTCGCTGGACTGCCCATCCAGATCGGCAGCAACCGCACCCATCGCGGTAGCATCCGTCTTTCGGCGACCACGCCGTTAACGTAGCTTCCGCCCATGGGCCGGCCAGGAACGCTGCCACACTCGCGGCGCAGAAGCCTGCCCGTCTCACGATTCTGCACACTGGCACTGTGGGCATCGATTGCTCATCAACACTCCTCAATCTGCATCTGTGGGCGAGGCGCCGCCTCCCCATTTGTCTGAAAGCAAGAATCGGTAGAACCCATGCCGGAAGCGACATGGGGCTGCGTCTATTTACCGCACATCTATTGAGAATTTGTGATGATCTGGCGTAGAGGTTTGTTAAGGCTTCGCCCGACCATCGTGCGGATTGCTGCAAAGCACGGCGCCTATGATATTCGGAGTTACGGGATCTGTCGTGCGTGGTGGTGAAGACCGTCCCGATAGTGACATTGATTTGCTGGTCAAGCACCGGTGAAAAAGTCAATACCATGGTTTCCCGGCCGGTCTCGTATTGGAATTAGAGAAGGAACTGGGTCCCCATGGTGGATATAGTGACCGACGCCGGTCTCAACCCTTAATGCCCGATCGCGTCCTGGATGAGGGCGATGCCATTTGTGAAGAACGATCAACGCCGGAAAACACGGGTTAGCGCGGAGAAGCGCAGAGAAGGACGAAGTCCTGAAGGCAAATGTTACCGCTCACCCAGCCATCCTGTCATCTTCCTTCCTCCTCCGCGCTCTCACCTCCTCCGCGTCTCCGCGTTGATCTTGCCCCCGTCTTCCCTTGGCGGGTGGCTGCGGTCCTTAGCTTGATGCGCCCGGGCTACAAGCCGCACCTACGCTGAACCGGCTGGCGATGTTACGGCCAATGTTGCGTTCCGGATG
>JADJPH010000070.1 GCA_016713335.1 Candidatus Fredericiella danica
GTTGGCGCAGGTCGGTCTTCTGCGCGCCTGGCTCTCGCTGGATGCGGAAGATAACGATCCGCTCCAATTCTCTCAACGTCGTCACTGCGTTACGCACAATCTTCCCGGCTTGGGGAGAGGATTTATTGGGGCTACTGACCGCCCCAAGTCGCCCGCCGTTCCCGGTGATCGGGCTGACGGTCATCAATGAACTCGACGTGCTGGAACAGGAATTCGTGCTGGTGCTTGACGACTACCACGTGGTGACAGATCCGGTAATCCATGAATGGCTGGCGCGGCTTGCTGCGCACCCGCCGCGTTGCACCTCGTCATTGCATCGCGACATGATGCCGTGCTGCCATGGGGCATACGCCTGCGGGGGCAATCTGTGAGATACGGCAGGGTGAGCTGAATTTCACACGGGGAAACCACCACTTTTCTAGAAAATGCACTTTCACGACCTGTGGATGAGCGTGCGATAACGGCGATCCTCCAACGGTCGGTTGGTTGGGTGACAAGCGTACGCTTGCTTGCCCTCTACCTTCGCCAACGCCCCAATGTCAGGTCGTGGGATGAAGCCCTGGGCGGCAGCGAGCAATTTGTGATCGACTATCTTGCCTCGGCCGTGTTCGAGAATTTGCCGGAAACGCTGCGCAGGTTTCTCCTGCGCACTTCAATCCTGGATCGCGTCAGCGGACCCCTGGGCGATCATCTGATGGACGGAATGACCCCAGCCGGTTCGGTGCTCTTGCAGCAACTTGAGGCGGATGGAATCTTTACCAGTATGCTGGATGAAGATGGAGTTTGGTATCGATATCATCCCTTGTTCAGGCGCACGCTCACGCGCATCTTGATGGCAGAGGTCGCACCGCAGGAGATCGCGGGGCTATACGAGCGGGCTGCCACCTGGCACGAATCCCAAGGTTGGTATGAGGAGGCAATTGGCCTGCTGGTCAGCGGAAAGCAGGTTGCTGCCGCCGCCGCTGTCGCCGGACGTCACCGGCATGAGCTACTGGATCGGCAGGACTATCATCGCCTTGAACACTGGCTGACGTTGTTCCCTGCCGACGCGGTGCTTGGCGAGATTGAGTTGCTATTTATCAAGGCGTACGTCGATCAGGTTCAGTTCAGAATTCATGATCTCACCATGATTCTTCAGCAGATCGACACGTTGCTTTCAGTCATTCCGGTGGAACTGCCGCAGATCGGTGAATGGCGCGGTGAAGTCGCTTCATTGCGTGCGCTCATCACGTCTTTTCGCTCTGATGGGTCACAGACGCTGACGTTAGGTCTCTACGCGCTGGAGCATATCAGGCCCGGTTCGGTAATTGCCCGCGCGATGGCTTTGCTTCATACCGCTTACGGCTATCACATGTCAGGCGAACTCCAGCCTGCATATGAGTTGCTTGATGCGAGCGCCAATACCACGCTGATTGCGCGCGACATCGCGGTGCTACGAAGTCGTACGTTACGCCTTTATGTGGACCTGGTGGCTGGTGACCTGATGGCGATGCGCAACGCATTTCCACGGATCATTGATCTGGCCAAATCGGCATCACTGGCCACGACTGCCGCCTGGGCGCACTACTTCTATGCCAGTGCGTGCTATTTGCAGAACGATCTGGCTGCTGCAGAGCAACACTTCGCCGCCGTCGTGGGACTTGAGTTATCGGCCCACTCGTTGTGCTATGTTCATAGTGCGATTGGCCTCGCCCTGACGCATCAGGCACAAGGAAGGCCCGACGTAGCATCACGCGCAATCGTTTCCGCCAGAGAATACGCGCTGCGGATGCAGAATCGTGACTTGAGTGAAATTGTGGATGCCGCCGTCGCGGAACTTGAGGTACGCCAGGGCTACTAGCCGGACCACTCGCCTGGGTGGCTGCGCTCCGCCATGATCATGCGATGGACGTCGTTCTTCACTTTTATCTACCTGTGCTAGCGCCGGCGAAGGTGCTCATTGCGTGCGGAACCGATGCAGATCTGGCAGCGGCGAGCGTGCGGCTGGCGCGTGCCGCCGACATTGCTAGGCGCACACACAACAACCACCTTTTGATCCAGGTGAAAGTGCTTGAAGCGACGCTCGCAGAGACGCTTGGTGACCGGGAGCGGGCGCTCGCTGCCCTCACAGAGGCGGTTGGACTGGCCGAACCTGGCGCCGCCCAACGGCCTTTTCTCGATCAGGGGCCAAACGCCGGCCGGTTGATCGGCATGCTGCATATTGCGGGAGTCGAGCAAGACTTCGTTGAGCGACTACACCGGGCATTCATCATTGAGCATGGCGTCTCAGACGTTCACGTGGGGAAGCCGCCTGAGCCAGCGGCTTCACGGCAAAGTGAGCACATGAAACCGGTCGAGACCTCGGAGCCGGGAAGCAACGATCTGCGCGTGATGCTCACGAATCGCGAACTGGACATTCTCTATCTTCTGTTACAGCGGCTTACCAATAAGGAGATCGCCCGCAACCTGGGGATATCGACGGAGACGGTCAAGGGGCACCTCGTCAGCCTCTTCCGCAAACTTGAAGTGAAAAGGCGCCGAGCGAGGCGATGTCAATGACTCCTTCCACCCCTGCCGCCACGACCATGTCGGCGCGCCCCGTGCGAATCAGTTCTGCGCCGTCGGCGACCGCCTGTGTGCCGCTGGCACAGGCTGCCACAACCGTGTTGATTGGCCCGTGGGCGCCGGTGACCAGGCTGACGTAGTAGGCCGGCATATTGGGTAGAAACCCGGTCACAAGTTGACAGGCCCACGCGCGACGTTTACTCCAGCCGCCTGCCGGGCCACTGTACCCACGGCCGCATGGCAGAGGTTCTGGCAATCCAGCATCGGCAAGCGCCATGCGCACGGCCGACGCCGGTGCGATGCGCGATGACGCGCGCTTTGCCCCAGAATCCTGCGGGCGGAAATCTTTTACTTCACCCGCATGTGCACTGGATGACAGGGTTCCCAGCGCGTCGGCCATGCCCAGCGCCGGCAAACTCTGCCAACTCGCCGGCGGTCAGGCCGAGTGGCGTTACCGCACCAACGCCGGTAACCGCGCTCGTGGCCGTTGAAACGATCTGGTCTGATTCAGTGGGCTGCGGTTCGGTGTTCATGGTTGTTCATCAGTAATTTGCCGCACAATTGTGTAAGCTGGCAAATCAGAGTATACTCTGGGCACGCTATTGTGCACCACAAGGCGGATACAAGCTCTGGATCACACGTACGGCCGAATCGTTTGTCCACACTTTCAACGCCACTCATCCATACGAAACTGAACCGGCCGCGTGTCTCGGGGGATCTGGTAGTGCGGCCGCGCCTCTATGCCGCGCTGGATCGGCGCCGGCCACTGACCGTTGTGGTGGCGCCTGCCGGCTATGGCAAGACCACTCTCATCAGCAGTTGGGTAGAGCGCAGTGGTATGCCGGCTGTGTGGTTGTCGCTTGACCCCAATGATAGCAACCTCGAAACCTTTCTCGGTTATCTGCTCGCTGCGATTGAACGCCTGCATCCGGCAATCAATCAGCGGCTGGCGGTTGGTGCGGGTCATGGCGCCGCAATGTCCTATGCGGCGGTAGCGCAGGCGCTTGCCGACGAGGTGGATGTGCTGGAAGACGCGTTCCTGTTGGTGTTGGACGACTATCATGTGGTTACAGAGCCAACCATTCACCGCTTCTTGAAGGACCTGCTTCAGTACCCGCCGCGCGCACTCAACCTGGTCTTAGCAACACGGATTGAACCGCCACTGCCGCTTGCCATCCTGCGTGGACGCGATCAGTTGACTGAGGTGCGCGCGTTTGATCTTCGCTTCACGACAGACGAGATCCAGGAATATCTGCGACATGTACTTGACCAGAATCTGGACGCCAAAACGATTGGCATTTTGGAGGATACGACAGAGGGCTGGATTGCGGGATTGCACCTCGCTGCGCTCTATCTGCGCAACCACGAAGATATCGCCGGTGCGACTGCCCGTTTTCGGGGACGAAGCCGCTATACGATCGATTATCTGGCGGTAGAGGTGTTGGCGCGCCAGGCGCCAGAGATCCAGGACTTTCTCGTCCGAACTTCCATCTTGCAGCGTTTGAACGCAGCGCTTTGCGACGCAGTGGTCGGGCAGGATTCTACACACGGCTCAAGCCAGGTTACGCTCGATCATTTGGAGAACAATAACCTCTTTCTGATCACACTGGATGACTCGAAGCGGTGGTATCGGTATCATCAACTGTTCCAACAGTTACTTGAGCACCGCCTGCGTGCGATTTGTTCCATCGACGAGATCGCAGCGCTTTACCGGCGAGCCAGTGCATGGTGTGCGAGCCAGAATCTGGTCGACGAGGCAGTCGCCTACGCGTTGTCGGCTGGGGACATCGGTGGCGCCGTCCAGATTGTTGAGGCGAACCGCCACGCAGCCATCTGCGGGGAAAAGTGGCAGCGGCTGGAAGCCTGGTTGGAACTGATCCCGCGCCGCGAGATCAATGGATATCCCGAATTGCTGCTCCTTGAGGCCTGGATCCTGCACAAGCGTGAAAGACTGCTTGAGATTCCGGCCCGGTTGGATTTAGCCGAAGCAATTCTCGACGAGGGCGGACGGTACGCTCCGGTGGAATTGCGGATGCGGAGTGAAATCGAGGCGTTGCGCAGCCAGCAATATTTCTTAGTGGCTGATGCGACGCGGACATGCACCACTGCGCGTCGCGCCCTGCAATATGCGCCGGACGACTATGCGCATGTACGCGGCGCTGCCTGGTTCTTTCTTGCGCTGGGAGCATACATTGCCAGCGGCATCCAGCCTGCGCTGGACATCTTGGTCGAGGCAACACGTTGTGAACCGCATGAGTGGGACGAAGCTCATACACGAATTCTGATTGCGCGTTGTTTCTCTATTGGCTCGCTGCCGATATGCCGGCGCTGAGGAATAGCGCCGAAGAATTGATGTGGTTCGCGGCGCAGAAGGATCTTCAAGAAAGTCTGGCCTGGGCTTACTATTTCCGCGGCTGCGCACACTACATGCAAAACGATGCACCTGCCGCCGCCGACGATTTTCTGGCCGTGATCAGCCGCCGGCATATCGCCTCGTCGTTTGTGTTTGTGCAGAGCGCGTTTGGCCTGGCGTCGGCATTGTTTGCTCAAACCAAACAGGACGAAGCGCAAGCAGTGATCGAATTATTAGCGGAGTACGCACAGGAGCCAGGCAATGCAGCCGTGCGTGGGATGGCGCAGGCGTGTGCGGCCGGCGTTGCATACCGCCATGATAACCGGGAAGAGGCCCTTCGGTGGGTGGCAAAAACAGAGCGTAGCTTCCAGCGGAGGCCGCTGATTGGGCTCTGCGCGGCACCGCTTGTCACCACGCTGGTCTTGATCGGTCAGGGCACGCCGGCGGCACTGCTGGAAGCCGAACAACTGCTGAGCGAAGAGGATGTGTTCCTCGCGGAAACCCACGATCGCATGGCCAGAATTGAGGTTCTGGTGCAGTTGGCCGAACTTCATGTCAGTATGAACCGGCATGAGGCTGCGTTGCTGGCCATGCGCGAGGCGGTCGAATTAGCGCAGCCCGGTGGGGTACGGCGCGTCTTCTTGGACGCGAGTCGGGTGGTGCGCGATTTATTGGATGAACTGGAATTTACCGGTGTTCACCAACGTTTTATCGAAGAACTTCGTGTGCACAGCCCGCGTGACAATGCCATGCAGGAGCCGGCGCAGCGCATGCCTCAAGCCACAGCTGCTGCACGGGATTTTGTCCAGCCGCGCCATCCGGACCTGATTGAGTTGTTGACCAACCGCGAAATGGAAGTACTGCAACTGCTCGCAATGCGCATGACCAACAAGGAGATTGCGCAGGCGCTTGGCATCTCGACCGACACGGTCAAACAGCACGCCATGAACGTGTTTCGCAAGTTGCATGTGGACAATCGCCGCGCCGCCGTGCTACAGGCGCGCGCGATGGGCTTTCAATTCGACAACCAAACCATGTTGTGACGTGGCGCGGTCATGCCACCGACGCGTCCTTCTCAGCGTGCGTCTGGTGCGTTGGCGCCGATGAGCGTGGCCGCACCTTCGCACTCTACGAGGAGCACCGTCATACCCAGGGTATATACAAGATTCAGGACGCCCATGAGCGCAGCCTGATCGGCCACACACCCGCTCAGTGTGGTGATTCCGCGGTGGCTGCCGGTTTCGTCCGAGGCGAGCGCCATCCCCGCAAGCATGTCTGACCAACTTGCGTCGAGCACACCACTCAAACAAATTCGATAGACGGCTGGCTCGTCACGGTATAAATCTCCGGGATCTCGCATATCGCTGAGCATAGCATGCAATCGGTAGGCCCAATGCACCTGAATGGTGGGGGAATCTGCGTGTGAATGGGGGATCACCCAGAATCAACACAATCTGGGGGTGGCGTTTGTGGTTAATTTGGCATACAATACCGCGCTGGAAAGGATTGGTGGTATGCCGTATGATGGACCGAATCAAGACGAGGAGAGAGAGATGATCAATCGTGGACCAGTAGATGTTGTGGTCGTGGCAGGCACGAAGCCGCGCCTTGAGGGCAAGGTGCTCCAAGAGCTTGAAAAGGCGACCGCCGCAGGCACGATCCGTGTGTTGGACGTATTGGTGCTGATGAAAGATGCGGCAGGCGACGCATTCCAGTTGGATTTCATGCAACTGCCGGACGCGCAGCGCAGTAACCTGAAGTTCATTCAGGATGGCACGCACGGGCTATTTGACGTTGAAGATACGCACGCCCTGCTCGAAGGCATGGCGCCGGGGTCGGCGGTTGTTGCCCTTGCCATCGAACATGTCTGGGCAATTGGGTTAGTCAATGCGATTTATGATGCAGGCGCTGAGACTGCGATCAATATCCGCGTGCCGGCGCCGGTGGTCGATGAGGCTTTTGCCACGCTGTCTGCAAAGAACTAAAGGAGAAAGAGATGCCAGGTTTACTTCGTGGGATGGCGCGCACGGCCGCCATCGTAGGCACCGCAGAAGCTACCCGGAATGCGGTCGATCGTCATTCCGCCGAAAAGAATATGCAGGCCCAGGCCAATGCGGCAAATGCGGTGGCTGCTCAGCAGGCGCCGCCGCCCCAGTACTATGCCCCGCCGCCACCACCGCCGCCCGCAGCGCCCGCACCGATGTCGCAGGACGAACTGATGACTCAGTTGCAGAAGCTTGGCGACCTGAAGGCGCAGGGCATACTTACGGACGCGGAATTTCAAGCGCAGAAGGCGAAATTGTTGGCGAGCGCCTAAACCAACGCAAGTCCATCGGGTTTCGTCCGGCGTCTTAACCGCCAAGTACACAGATATCCCGGCATGATTCGTGTGCACGCAGTCGTCAAGTGCAACACGGTTCATGCCGGTGTTATTTTTTGTCACACCCCGTGTCCTGATGCTGCGACGGCGGGGGCGGCGGGGGCGGCGGGGGCGACCTCTTCATTGACAATTGACCATTGACAATTGATAATTTGTGTTGCCTCTGGTCTACCCCTTAGGTCTAATACACCCATGCCCTTCTATGTGCCGATTGCGTCTTTTCAGGAGCTTGCAAGTGATGGATGAACCTTCTCACCCACATCATCGTCCATTGGCGCGTCAGGCGCTCCGTACACCGCGCGCCGCCGCCGTGGCTGGCATCCTGTTTGCGGTGCTCTTTACGATCAGCGTGGGGTTGATGCGACTGGCGATTCCAGAGAATATTGCGCGTGCAGACGCCTACACCTGGCTGCAGACGAACGCCGGAACCGTCCAGTTTGCGTTGATGTTGATGCCTTTTGCCGGGATTGCGTTTCTATGGTTTATAGGCGTTATCCGCGATCGGTTAGGTGCCCACGAAGATCAGTTCCTCTCCACCGTGTTCTTTGGGAGCGGGCTGCTTTTCCTCGCCATGGTCTTTAGCTCCGCGGCCGTTGCCGGCGGGATGGTCAGTGCGTACGCACTCGACAGGGAGACGCTAGAGACGAGCGGCGTCTTCACCTTTGGTCGCTTTGTGATCTACACGATCACAAACGTCTATGCGATTCGGATGGCCGGTGTCTTCATGTTGTCGCTGGGCACGATTTGGATGCGTACGCGTGTGATGCCACGCTTCCTGGTGTTTCTTACCTACATTCTGGCCATTGTCCTACTGGTGGTCATCAACATGACGGCGTGGGTGATGTTGGTATTTCCACTTTGGGTCTTTGTGATCAGCGTTTTTATCCTGTTTGTCAGCGTGCGCGGCGACGGCGAACACGCGAAATAAGCTTGTCGTCACGCTATCCGTTGGAGGAAAAGCCTGTGAGTGAGGCGAAGTCATTGCGTTCAGAAGTAACGCAGCAGATCAAGCGCTACCATCCGATCAAGAGGATGTTTCTGTGGGATGTGATCAGGATCCGGAATCGCGACCTGTCTTCTATTGGGCGATGGGCACTTTGTTGTTGGGGGTGTTTGTCTACCATTGGTTGGAGGGGTGGAGCTATCTGGACGCGCTTTACTTCTGCGTCATCAGCCTTGCCACGATTGGGTATGGCGATTTCACGCCCACCACGGAACTTGCGCGCGCATTCACCATTATCTACGTGATCAACGGCATTGGCATCCTATTGGCGCTCTTTGACCGGATCCGGGTCGTGCGTACGCCACGCGTCGAACGCGAGGTGGAGGATCTCTCCAGTCTGCGCAAGGGTGGTTAGTGGTGGCTCCGGCACCACAAACAGAGCCGGTAAGCGTCAGCGGCTGGAGGGCTTTGTGCCAGCCCAGCGCTCACCACCCTGACGGGATGGTGCTCTGACGGAGGTGCGCTGACGGAGGTGCACGTGACAAACAGAGCCGCGAACGTGAGCGAGCGGTTGGGGGGGGGGACGGGGGGATCACCACCCTCACGGGATGGTGCTCTGACGGAGGTGCTCTGACAGAGGTGCTCTGACAGACGGCTGCATGTGACAAACAGAGCCGCGAACGTGAGCGAGCGGTTGGTGCGTGGCGGGGGGACGGGGGGATCACCACCCTCACGGGATGGTGCTCTGACGGAGGTGCGCTGACAGAGGTGCACGTGACAAACAGAGCCGCGGAGGGGGGGGGGGGGGGGGGGGGGCGTGTGGCGGGGGACGGGGATCACCACCCTGACGGGATGGTGCGCTGACGAGAGGGGGCGCTGACGGAGGTGCGCTGACGGAGGTGCTCTGACAGACGGGGGACTCACCATCCTGATTGGTATCATTTGGAACTCACCCGGAACTCACCCAAAACATATCAGGTTTCAGCCGTGTAACTGTGCTATGCTCCTAACGCTCAGTGCCAGGCGGTCTCACAACGCTGTGACCCCCCAGCTTCCACTGCGCCAACCTGCACCCGTGCTGGAATTGTGTTTGTTTTGGGAGCTATCATGACCAAGAATCCGACCGCGTTCAGTCCGACCACAACGCAGCAGAAATATCTCGTGCAGCAATTGGAGAAAGTATCCCGTTCGTTCGCGCTCCTAATCCCGTATATCGAATCGCCGCTGCGCCATTATCTGGGCGTCGCTTATCTCCTCTGTCGTGTCGCCGACAATATCGAAGACTGCACCCAGCCTTTGCTGTGGAAGCAGGCGCGGTTTGATGAGTTCGCACTGTTGCTGGATGAGCCGGCGCGTGCGGCCGGTCAACTGGCAGAATGGGAGCGCCAACCCTGGCCCGGTCTGACCGCCGATGAACGGCAGATGATGGGGATTGGTCTTGGTCTCCCGCTTTGGCAACTCTATGGCGCAATCCCGCGCTCTTCGCAGGGGATTATCCGGCGTTGGGTCGGTGCGATGGTCAAGGGGATGCGCGGGATCGGCGACCCGCAAACGCGGCCTGCGTTCGTCAGGCGCAAGGGCATCGAGGTGCTCGAATCCGAGCTAGACTACAATGAGTACTGCTATTATGTGGCGGGCACCGTCGGCCAGTTGGCTTCGGAACTTGTCGTCGAGCAGTATCAGTTGGCGCCGGAAGTCGCCGCAAGGCTGCACGCACGCGCCGAGAGTTGTGGGCGCAGCCTCCAGAAGACGAACATTATCAAGGATTTTGTTGAGGATTTGAATCGCGGCGTCTGCTACCTGCCGGACACCTGGATGGGGCATGCGGCCTACGCACCCCTTGAACTGGGTGGCGCCGAGTTGCCATGGAAGGCAATGGTCCTGGGCGACGCGTTGAATGAGATGCGGGATTCGATGGCGTATGTGCTTGCGCTGCCGGTTCATGCGAAGGGCTATCGGCGTGCGTCGCTGATGTGTCTGTACCCGGCGTATCATACGATGTTATCGGCGGCGCGCCAGGCTGATCTGTTGTTCACGGCAGGGCACCGGATCAAGATCTCGCGCATGGCGATCGCCCAGTGTATCAGCGATTCGGACAAGACGCTCCTCGACAATGACGCAATTCAAACCTACTGTGCGAAGCTGGAGGGTGCGATCTTTGACTGTGTAGGTGCGCCGGTTGCGCTGCGCCCGGCGTAAATTGGCCTCAAACAAACCCCCATGCCGGCCGCAGCCATGAGTTGCCCGATTACCAGAATAACCCGAACGTGGAGCATGGCAAATGGATTACTCGAGTTATCAGCGCGTACTAGCCGCGTTGGAACATCAGGAGCCTGATCGCATCCCGATCGATCTCGGCGGGACTGCAGTCACCGGTATCAACATTCGAGCGTTGCGCAAGCTCAAGCACGTTCTGGGCATCCCCGGCGATACACGGGTTAAGGAGCAGATCACCCAGTTGGCCGTAACCGACGATGCGACGTTTGCGCGGTTGGACCTCGATGTAAGGTGTGTTGGGCCGCAGCCACCGGCCAACCCTGGCCCGGCCAAGGACCACGGATTGGTCGGCACGCATTACCAGTTGACCGATGAGTGGGGGATGGGCTGGCAGATGCCTGCGGAAGGCGGGCACTACTATGATCTCTATCATAGCCCATTGGCGCGCGCAGAAACGGTGCAGGATGTCGAACGCTTTCCGTGGCCGGATCCCTACGACGCACAGCGTTACGTGGGGATGCGCGTGGCGGCGGATCACGTCGTCCACGGTGAGCAGAAGGCGTTCATCCTCGAGCGCATGAGTTCGGGTATGTGGGAACATGCGATGTGGATGCGGGGCTATGAGCAGTTCTTTGTGGACATGGCCACGAACCCCTCCATGGTGCATGCCATCATGAGCAAAATCCTTGAGATTAAGATGGCCTACTGGGGTACAGCGCTGGACCAGATGGGCGATTATCCAATCATTGTCTCTGAGGCAGATGACCTGGGCGGTCAGCGTAGTCTGCTTGTTTCGCTAGGGATGTACAAGGAACTCATCTGGCCCTATCACAAGCGGCTTTTTGAGTTCATCAAGCGCCGGGCCAAGCGCAAGGCCTACATCTTTTTCCACAACGATGGCGCCATTTACCCCACCCTGCCACTACTCATCGAGGCAGGCGTCGACATCATCAACCCCTGGCAAGTAAACTGTGCCGGGATGGACGACACGGCGAAGTTCAAGCGCGAGTTTGGGCGAGATCTGACGGTTTGGGGCGGGAGTTGCGACACGCAACGCGTGTTGCCTTTTGGCACGCCGGACGAAGTGCGGAGCGAGACGCGGCGGCGCATCGAGGATTTGGCGCCTGGCGGAGGCTTCATCTTTGCGCCGATCCATGTCATTCAATCTGAGGTGCCTACCGAGAATATCGTGGCGTGGTGGGAAACCTGGCAGGAGTATGGCAAGTACTAAACGCCGGCATGAATTGCCTGGCCGTCAGCGCATCAATACAATCGTGTATTCGGCTTCCACGTCCGTTTCAAATTCAAAGATCCGCGGGGCAACTTCCGCAATGTGCACGGGACGGCCCTCTCGGAGCACGTTCACATCGGCAGCCGCTGTCACCTGGCACGGTCGCCCCAGGTTTGACCGGATGCGCGCCTCCTCCAGTTGACCTTCCCACCAGGTGATGTCCACTTCGAAGCCGCCTCGGGCGCGCAGACCGCGTACCTCCCCATTTGGCCACGCCGCGGGCAGGGCCGGCCAGAGGCCGATCGCGCCTTCGTGACTCTGGAGCAGCATTTCTGCAATCCCGGCGGTGGCGCCGAAGTTACCGTCGATCTGGAAGGGTGGATGTGCATCGAACAGATTGGTGTAGAGACCACCGTTCGTAAAGTCGAAGTTGTTGTAGTCGGCCATGTCATCCGCATGGCACAGGTTGAAAAGCGCAGCAAGGATTTTGAGTGCCCGGTCGCCATCGCGCAGCCGTGCCCAGGCGTTCACCTTCCAGGCCATTGACCAGCCCGTGCTTTGGTCCCCACGTAGTTCCAATGAACGCCGGCACGCCTCAAACAAAGCCGGCGTGGTGGTTCTGGTGATCAAGCTAAAAGGGTGAAGCCCCATGAGATGGGAAATATGCCGGTGATGCGGATCAACCGCTTCCCAATCTTGCGACCACTCCTGGATGTCGCCTTTGGCCCCCGATTTGAAAGGGATAGAGTCGTGCTCGCGCACTGCTTAATCGCTGGGCGAAGGGTGCGTCCACGTCGAGCGCTGCCGCCGCTGCAATGCAATTCTCAAAGTGCTGGCCGATGATCGCCATGTCAAACGCCGTGGCCATGCTAACTTCGCCCTGCACCCCATCCTGGGTGACGAAGACGTTTTCGGCGGAGGTCGACGGGCCGGTGACGAGGTGACCATTGCCGTCATCAATGAGCCAATCCAGACAGAATTCCGCGGCGCCCTTCATGATCGGGTAAGCGACACGGGCAAGAAAGTCGCGATCGCCTCCGAAACTGTAATGTTCCCAGAGATGGGTGCAGAGCCAGGCGCCTGAGAGGGGAAAGCTCGCCCAACAGGGGCTACCCCAACCGTAGTTGCCCGCGGGGGCAGCGTGACGCCAGATGTCACTATTATGGTGCGAACACCAGCCACGGGCGCCGTAATTGGTCTCCGCGATCTTTTTCCCGTTGACGCTCAGTCCCTGCAGAAAATCAAAGAGCGCGGTGGCGCAATCGGCGAGATTGGTTGTCTCGGCGGGCCAGTAATTCATCTGGGTGTTGATGTTGATGGTGTAATTGCTGCTCCACGCCGGTTGGATATCCTGGTTCCAGATCCCCTGCAGGGTGGCGGGCTGGGTGTGCGGCCGCGAGCTAGCGATCAGCAAGTACCGTCCATACTGGAAAAGTAGTTCGGCCAGGGCTGGTTCAGGCGCCTGGGCATACGCGGCGATGCGCTCGACTGTGGGCAGTTGTCGCGGCTCTTCGTTGCCGAGGCGCAACGTCACCCGCCTAAAGCGCGGCTGGTACTCGGCGAGGTGTTCAGCAAGCAATTCCTCGTAGGCGCGGGGCAATGCTGCTTCCAGGATGCGGGCAGTGATCGCCAGCGGATCCTTGCCCTGCGCAACCGGGGAGCGGTCAAAGCCGTTGAAGCTCGTTGCCGCGCACAGCAGCAAGATGATCTCGCTGGCGCCCGTGACATGAAAGGTGTTGCCGTGGACGTGCAGGCTGCCGCCGATGATCTTCACCCCGACGCGCGCGGCAAAGGTCATCCCTGCGGGTCCATAGACAATGGGATGCTCGCTCCGGATGTAGTGTGGATCGGCTTGTTCGGGCGCATTTCCGCTCAGGAGGAGCATCTGCCCCTGTAATTGCACCCACGAGGGCAAGATACTCTCCAGGCGGATGCGCATGTTCAAGCCATCAACCTGGTCGCTTATGAGGCGCAAGACCAGCACATTTGCCGGAGAGGAGATGAAGCATTCGCGGCGATAGTGATGTACACCTACACCATAGGTGACGTGATGCACTGCCGTATCAAGGTCGAGCCAGCGTCGATAACCGGTGGTATTACCGTCGTCCTGGTCGGACTCAAGGAATAGGTCGCCGCATGGCAGGAAACTTTGTGTGAATGGGCCTTGCATCTGCCGCGCGATCTTGTCCGCCAGGGTGTAGTCGCCGGCAAAGAGGGCATCACGGACGGGGGGCAGATGGCGTATGGCGTCGGGATTGGTATGGTCGCGTGGAAAGCCCGACCAGAGCGTTTCCTCATTGAATTGGATGCGTTCGCGCGGCGCCCCGCCGAAGACCATGGCGCCCAAACGGCCGTTGCCGAGGGGCAGTGCTTCGCACCAATTGCGCGCGGGTTCGGCATACCAGAGCACGTCGCGATCATGCATCTTGGTTACGCCCTTCGAGGTGGGCCAAGTTGTAGCGGTCGAGTACATCCACCACTTTGACCGGCGAGCCGGTCATTGCGGCTTGATCCATGGCCTGCATCAACGCCACGGTAACGATCCCTTCTGTGACGTCGGGCTTTGGGGTGACACCCGTTGCGAGGCAGTTGGCAAAGTACTCGATGTAATTCTGGTACTCGCCTGCATGATGGTCGTTGCCTTCAAAGCGAAAGAAATAGCCACGCTGTGCCTCAAACGACTCGATGGTCGCCTGTGCGCCGACTTTCCACGCGTACCGCAATTCATGGTAATCGGCCTGGCTCGCGCCAAGTGTACCGCGCAGCACGCAAGTCATTGGGCTGTCACGCTCCACCGGGACGGTCGGGCACGAGTAGGTCCCGCTGATGCGGGCGATCTTGCTGGAGGACGCCTTGAGCACAAAATGATAAGTGTCCGGATTGACCAACCCGCCGGCGCGACCGTTGTCGCTCAAGTAAGCGTAGCCCATGACCTCGCTCACATCGGGCATGTACCAGCGTACAAGGTCGGTGGGATGGCTGATGCCGCCATAGAGCCACTTGAAGGACGGCTGCTTCGCCCAGGGCTTGTCGAGGAACCAGCGATTGTCGGCGTTGTAGCTCGCCTCGATGGTGACGAGATCGCCCAGGGCGCCCGTCTCAAAGTGCTGCCGCTGGCGCATGAAGGGCGCAAAGAAGCGCGTGCTCTGGCCGACCATGACCTGTTTGCCGCTGCGCGCCTGTGCTGCAATGATCTCTTGCGCGCGGTCGAGGTTGTCGAGCAGCGGTTTGGTGCAAATGACGTGCTTACCAGCATGGAGGGCGCGCAGAATGTGGCCGGCGTGAAGATGGTCTGGGGTGTAGATGCCAATGACGTCGACCGCAGGGTCGGCCAACAGGACATCGTAGTCAGTTGTGTAGCGCTCCAGACCGAATTCGGTGCAACGCTCTCGGCAGAGCTGCTCGTTCAGGTCACACAGGCAAATCACTTGCCAGAGGGCGCTGTTGACGCCCGCCGACACGATGCTACGGCCTTCTCCAAGACCCAGCACACCCAATCCCAGAGGTTTCATTGGGGAATCCTTGATGCCGTCATGTTGCGCACGGGTGCGGTGCTGCCCCGTATACACAACTCTGCCGGGAGCAGGATCTGTTCCGGTTCGCGCTCATTTCCTTCCAATTGATCAATTAATAGCCGCACCGCTTCTGCACCCATACTACTCGCTGGAAGGCGAATGGATGTCAGCGGGGGCGTGAGCAGTTCGGCGATGACATCATCGATCAAGCCAACGATCGAGATGTCGTCGGGTACGCACAGGCCGCGCACTTTGAGCGCCTTCAAGATTTCCGGCACACTCATGTATTGTGTCGTCACGATGGCCGTTAATTGGGGGTGTGTCGCCAGGAAGCGCGCAAGAATGTCCTGCACATGACCTAGCTTGAAGTCGAGCGGCTGCCAGCAGGGCTCGAGGCCGAATTGGGCGCAGGTCTGTTCATAGGCGTGGAGCGCCCAGGTGGCGTAACCGTACTGCTGGTGCTTTGCGGTCGGTTCGATCGTGACGAAGCCGATCTTGCGATGACCCAGTTCAACCAGATGGCGAAATGCCGCCGACACGCCGCCGGCAATGTCGACGTCGACGTAGCTCAGCCCCGCGTTGTCGGCGCATCGTCCAATCATGACAAAGGGGTAGCCCTGCTGGCGCAACAGGTTGACGCGCCAATCCGCAGTCACCGTCTCCATCAGGATCATGCCGTCGGCCTGACCGCTCCGATAGATCGCCAACAGGTCAGACTCATCGAGCGAACTGACAACAAGATTGAGCGAATACCCAGCTCGCTCGCACTGAAGGGCTGCAGCGGTGATGATGTCCGTCGACGGCGGGTTGAAGTCCTGTGGAAAATGCAGGGCAATGACGCGGCTGCGTCCTGAGCGTAACTGCTGCCAGGGCGCCTGGGGAGCGAAGCGCAGGTCTTCGATCACCTGCAGGACACGCTGACGCGTCGCTTCGGCCACATCGGGCTTATTGTTCAGGATGCGGGAGACAGTGGAAACGGATACACCCGCTGCCGATGCGATATCGACAATCGTTGTTTTCTTGACCACAGGTTTAATTCTCGATCACAACTTGTTTGCCTGAATAGACTACCGGGCGCCGCAGGGTGGAGTCACCATGGAATACGAGTTGGAAGGTGCGTTCCATCTGCATCTCAGGGTATGCGCCCGTTCGGTCACTGATTATAAGACAACGGTGCGCCTCGTCCCAACGGAATGCGACCGTGGTAAACGCACCGCGTTCGTAGTCATAGCTGTCGCCGGCATCCTCGTACAGTAAAAACGCACCGTCAGCACCAGGGTAGACATGGATTTCCAGCGGCGCGCCGGGGGTCTCATCCACATACTGCATCGGCTGCGCCATGGGCACTACGGCGCCTGCACGCACATAGAGTGGGATGCGGTCAAGTGGCGCCGCGGCGGCGATGGTCTGGCCCCCAGTGTAGCATTCATCCGTCCAGAAGTCGTACCAGCTCGCACCTGCCGGCAGGTAGACCGCACGTTCCCTGGCGACGTTGACTAGCGGCGTGGAATTTGCGCCATAGTACATCGGTTGGGTGACGGGGTTGACCAGGAGCGCCGGACCTAGCATGAACTGATCACGGATATCATGTGTATTGGTATCTGCTTTGAAGTCAAAGGCCAGCAGACGAAGCATCGTATAGGCGGTCTGTGTGGTCCAGCCGGCTAAGGAGTAGACATAAGGCAGCAGGCGATAGCGCAGGTTGAGGAAGGTCACAAGTGCGTCATAGATAGGTTCGCCTGATGCACCGAAGCGCCAGATCTCGCGCGGTGTGTCGGTGCCATGCGCACGAAACATTGGCAGGAACGTGCCATATTGGAACCACCGGAGGAATAGCTCCCGATACCCCAGGTCATCGACGCCCTGGTCGTAGTCGCCGTCCCAGAACCAGTACTCCGGCTTGTCGACGACAAAGAACGCGCCAATATCCGTGGTCCAATAGGGTGAGCCAGTCACACAGAAATTGAGACCCTCGGCAATCTGCCGGCGCAATGTCTCCCAGTTTGCGGCGACGTCGCCTGACCAGGTGACGGTTGCATAGCGCTGCTGGCCCAAATATGCGGAACGCGTGAGGTTCAACACCCGCTTCCGGTCGGTGACCGCACGTTGCCCGCGATAGATACCTTCCGAATGGAGCAATGAATAGGCGTTGATGGTTTCGGGGTCCAGATAGCGTTTTGCTTCGTCCGTGTTGATGCGCAGCCGCACCTCGGGTTCAGGCTTGACGGCGCCGTGCCAGTCGGCTTCAAACGGCTCGGTGCAATCGCACCACCAGGCGTCGATCCCATGGGAAAACAGACCCGCATTGGTCTGCTGCCAGTATAGTTCACGCCCCAGCGGGTTGAACGCGTCGTAGGTGGCCTGGTTGCCGAGGAGGCAGCCATGATCCCGCAGTTCCGTCCAGTTTTCGCCCCCAGCGCGCATTGTGGGCCAGATGGAGATCATCAGGTGCGCATGCAGGGCATGGAGGTCGGCCATCATCCGGTCTGGGTCGGGGAAGCGCACCGGATCAAGGGTCTTCTGCCCCCAGAGCTCGCCGGTCCACGACTTCCAGTCCAGCACGATGCAGTCCAGCGGGAGCTTGGCGTCCGATACTCCCTGCACGACCTGGATGAGTTCGGCCTGGGAAGTGTAGCGCTCTTTGGACTGGACGTAGCCGAACGCCCATTTGGGCAGCATCGGCGCTGCGCCGGTCAGTTGGCGCAACTGGTGCACAATTGGATCAAACTCCGGACCATAGACGAAATAGAAATCCATTTCATCATCGACGTCGGTCCATAGGTAGGAGCCAAAGGCGTCATCATGAAAGGTCATCAGCGAGTAACTATCCAAAAGGATGCCGTAGCCGCGCGTAGAAATCAACACGGGTACGACGGCCTTCATATTCTGCTGGTAAAGGTACTGGTGCTGCCCGCGCAGGTTGAGCATGCCCTCCTCGTGCGAGCCGAGTCCGTAGAGTGCCTCGCCTGGCTCCCACTCAAACTCGAGTTTCGTTTGGAACGCCTTGCGGTCGACGACCTGGCGTACATTCTGTGCGCGCACGCGCACGCCATCCGGGTTGTCATCCGCTTCGGCGAGCGCGGCGTCGTCAAAGACAGAGACCAGTACGTCAATTGGGTCAAGTGTTTTGCCGCCGCAGTCAGGCTCTTTTGTGAGGAGTGTACCCTCGTGATTCAAATACTTGAACGCGCCGGTCTGCTTGTCGATGGCGATTGTCACCATTGAAGTCGAAAAGCGTACCGTGTTCCCCTCCTCGGTGACGGACCACGGGGTCTTGTGGTTGGGGGTGGCAATGACCATGAGGCTTGGCTGCTGGGAAAACTCGGGGTTGAGGGTATAGCGCACCCGGATCGCGGAGGGCGAATACGCAGTCAGCGCCAGACGGCCGTGCGTGGTCTGCAGATAGAGACCATCCGATTGATTGGTATAGGACAGAATAGACATCGTGCCTTCTTCGATCTGGTCGTCTAGCGTGAATTGATGATCAGAGATACAGAGACCCCCGCCAAGCCGCAAAGTAGGAGAAGGGTGCCCTGCCGGACGTTGATGGACACCGCGCTCATGCGCGGTAGCGATCGGCGATTGTGAGCGCGGCGTCGATGTCGCGTTCGGATGTGAAGTGCATGAGGATGTTGAGACCCTCCGGGCCGACCGCATCGAGCAGGGGCGCCAGTTCATCTACCTCCACCCAGGCCGGCATCACGGCTTTTCCGCCGGCGCGAATGCGTTTGTAAAGGTCATACCAGCAGGGGTCACCCCCTTGTGGCTGGCCGACGCCCGGCGTCCACTGGATGGCGTTTAGTTCTTCGATTTCGAGCAGGGCGTCGAGGTGGCGAATGGCGCCGATGCCGTCCAGGTGGTAGAGAGAATAGTCGAGCCATTGGCACTGTTGGCGGATGTAAGGCAGGACGAAGCGGCGAAAACTGGCCGGCGACATCATGATCGAGATGTCGCTCTGCAGTTTTGCCACCTTGCCAGGACCCCCAGATCGAAAAGTAGCAGAAGGCCATTTCGCCCTCTTCATTGATCTCGTGGTAGATCTGGTCGAAGGCTGCGAACCAGACAGCGTTCACTGCCTGCAACTGCGCTTCAAGTTCTTCGGGCTGGTCCACAGTATCGAGCAAAACGGGCTGCGTGCCGCGCAGCCCGGCCAGGGTGTCCAGCCCCTCAATCAGGTCAGGACAGCCAACCAGGTAATTTCCCTGGGCGTTGCGTTTACAGGCGCACCAGGTCAAGATGCAACTGCCACCACCGGTTGTTTGGGTCAAGCACGATTGGGGCATTCCGCTCTGGGGTGGGATGAATCCAGATCGTATCTTCGCTGCCTTCGAGTTCGGCGCCCAGGATTGCCGCCAATGATCCCGGGCCAAGATGGGTGTTGGCGACCGCCATGATATCGGCCTTGAAGGAGCTATTGGCAAGCTGATAGTGGATATCAGCAGCGCGCCAGACTGGGTCGAACCAGCGCTGATTCAGGTCCCGGGCCGGAGGCGGCACCGCCACCAGGGCATGCGGCGCGCCAACGGTGCGTACGTAATCCCACATGGTGATGACCAGACCCTTGCCTGCCCACCAATCCAGATAGTGCCGGCGTGATTCTGCCCAATTCTCTTTCCAAAGCATCGTGCTCACGTGCGTCACCCCTTCACGGAACCGGCGGTCATACCGGCAAGAATGTAGCGTTGGGCGTAGAGGTAGATGAGAATCACCGGCAAGATGGTGAGTACGATATCCGCCGACACCAGGCTCCAATCCGATTGGAATTGCCCGAAAAAGTTGTAGACCGCCAGCGTCATGGGCCAGTGCGTGCTCCGGTTGAGATAGTAGAGCGGTACGAGGAATTCGTTCCAGATCCCCAGTAGGCCGAGTACACCCGCGGTCACCAACACGGGCGTCAGCAGGGGAAAGATGACGGAAAAGAAGAGCCGGATGGGACTGCAACCGTCAATAATGGCTGCTTCATCGAGTTCGCGCGGGATCGTTTGAATGAAGGCGTAGATCAGAAACACGTTGAAGGGAATCGAGAAGGCTGAATAGAGCAGGATGATACCGAGCTGGCTGTTGATCAAGTGCAACAGTTGCATCACTTTGGTCAATGCCACAAAATTGACCGGCATGGCGATGCCCGCAATGATGAAGAAATAAAGGATGCGGTTGGTGCGGGTGCGGTTCCGCGAAAGCACATAGGCGGCCAGCGCAGCCACGGTCAGGCCGATCACGGTGGCGGCGACGGCGTAGAGCACGCTGTTGCCAAAGGCGATCACCAGTTTTCCGCGTTCGATCACCGTGGCGAAGTTCGCCCAATTCAACGACGCGGGCAGTGCCGGCCCCATCGAGGCGGCCTCGGTCTTTGACTTGAGCGAGTTTACAAAGACAAGATAGACCGGGATGAACATGAGCAGGCTGACGAAAATGGCCAGCCCGTGATTGATGATGCTCTGCCATCGAAAACGCATAGGACTTATTCCTCGACCTCACGGTGCATCAGCCGGATCACGAAATACCCCAGGACGATCATGATCACGAACAGTAGACTCGAAAGCGCGGTCGCCACGCCGTAGCGACCCTTGGAAAACTCGTCGAAAATGGCGGTGTAAACCGTATCGGTCGCACGCCCGGGACCACCGTTGGTCAACACGAAAACGATGTCAAAGACCTTGAGTCCGTACAACAGATTGAGGACGGTGGTCACCACCAGCACCGGCATGAGCAGCGGGATCGTGATGCGCCGGAACGACGCCCAACCGCTGGCGCCGTCAATCGACGCGGCCTCATAGTATTCGCGCGGGATTGCCTGCAACCCGGCAATGAGAATCACCATGATATAGCCCACCCTACGCCAGGTATCCACGCCAATCACCGAGGGCAGTGCCCAGTGGACATCCACCAACCAGCGTTGTGCCAGGAAACCCAGACCCAGGTTGCGCAGTGTCACATTCAGCAGCCCTGTCGCCGGGTTGAGAATCGACTTGAAGACAAGGGCGACCACCAGCATCGGCAGCACCGCGGGCAGGTACATGATCACGCGGTGAAAGTAGGAGAAGTGGCGCAGCCCCTGGGTGAGCAGCACGGCGAGCCCCAGGGCGATGCCGGTCTTCAGGATAATGGTGGAAACCGTAAAGATGACGGTGTTGCGAATGAATAGGAGGTAGTTCTGGCCGGCGCCCGAGGAGAAAATGGTCTTGAAATTCTCCAGGCCGACAAAGTTTACCTCGGAGGAATAGCTGTTCCAATCCGTGAACGCGTAGTAGAAACCCATCAAGCTGGGCAGGACATAGAAGAGTAGATATAGGATGAGCGCGCCGCTGGCAAAATAGAGCGGATAGGTTCTGCTTCTCATGGTCGTTGTCTGCCTCTGTAGCCTGCCGGGCGGGGTGCCAGTCCGGTGGAGCGCATCTGCGTGTATGCGCTCCACCGGGTGTTCGAAGTACGAAGCGAAGTTCTAAGTTACTTCTGCCAGGCCGGGTCGTTGGCGGTGGTCGCCATGTCGGTGCGGCGCTGATCGATGCTCTTGAGCACGTCTTCGGGTGTCATGGCGCCGGTGAACATGGCAACCATGTCCTTGCCGATGTCCATCCACTGCGGATTGACATAAGTGACGGCATCCTGATAGACAATGGTCTTGGCCGGGTAGGCGTCCAAGAACGCCTTCTGTTCGGCGGTCCACTTGTCTTGCAGCCCCGAGAAGTCGAGGGCGGCAAAGTCAGGGGTGTTGTCGAGCAGGTACTGCAGGTTCTCTGGCTCCATCAGAAACGCCAGATATTGCTTGGCTTCGTCGACATGCTTGGAGCCGGAGTAGATGAACTTGCTGGGACCGGCCGGGTGCGCAGGCTGCAGTTGGTTGTCGACCAACGGCATCGGGAAGAAGCCAAAGGAGTCAGCCTTCACATCCGGGAAGTCTTTTTCGATCGCAACTGGCGCGGTCAGCGTCGTGAGCGCCATGGCAAATTCGCCGTTGGCCAGCTTGGCCGGGGCGTCAGAAAAGGCGTCAGACAGGGCGTTATCGCCGAAGCAGCCGATGTCATACAGTTCCTTGATCTGGGTCATCGCCTCGACCAGGGTTGCGTTCTCGGCGAAGGTCACTTCGTTCTTGTTCAACTGGTCGGCGAGACCGGGGTTGAGTTCCTCATAGCGGGGGCCGACCATGGGGAACCACAGGACGTGGTGCCAGCCGTCGGAGATGGGTTCGTACAGCGGATTAATGCCGGCATCCTTGAGCTTGAGGCAGATGTCCTTGAACTCGGCATAGGTCGTCGGCACGCTTAGCCCGTTGTCGGCGAAGATCTGCTTGTTGTAAACCACGACGAAGTAGTTGGAGGCGATAGTGTCCCAGATTTCGGCGCCGTAGACCTTGCCGTCGAGGCTGACCTGGTCCAGTGCGATCGGATCGTGGCGCTGGGTCCACTCTTCGCCGGTCAGATCGACCGCATTCTTCTCGACATCATATTGCACCTTGAGGTCGGTTTTTGCCACTCTGCCCGCCGAAGATATCGGTGGCCTCGCCGGCATTCAGTTTTGTCTTCAGCACGCTGAAGTATTGGTCGGCGGGGATAATCTGGTAATCGATGTGGATGCCGGTCTGTTCCTCGAATTTCTTGGCGAGTTCGAGTTCGGCGTCCTTGATCCAGCCCTGGCTAGCCATGTAAGTGAGGGTGACCGGCGCGCCATCGGCGGCGGGGGCGCTGGCTTCACCACCGGTGGCCGGTGCGGCAGGAACGGCGCCCGTGCAGCCGGCAAAGAGCAGTGCGCTGAGCACGAGCAGAGAGACCACAGCAAATACTCGTTTCATGTTTCTTTCCTCCTGAGAAAGGCGGGGATCGCACTTGTGGAAAAGTTACCGGTAACATTACCGGTAACATTACCGATAGTGTAGATCAGCGGTAGGCAGATGTCAAGCGGCAATTTTTGGGAGGGGCCAGTTCGACCGCCCGTGCAGCGCACGGGCGGCAGGAACATTGGTTAATGCCGGTGTTTTCGCCCGTGCGACGCACCGTTCGTTCGCTGGGGGCGACAGCGGTGACTGTACGGGGGGCTTACTCTCTGCGTAGGTATTCCAGCACTTCGTAGACCATAAAGGCCGGCCAGACGAGACCTTTCAGGAAGCCGATTGCGCCTTCCTGGAAGGTCTTGGCGCGGCCGATGTAGAAGATCCACGCGCCGATGAGGCCCAGCCCGTAGACGGCGTCGCCGGAGCCGCCGCGGTAGCGGATTTCCACTTCCTTGTCTTTCTGAACGGTTGGTGTCAACTCAGTGGCCATTTCGCTTTTTCCTTTTCCGATTCACGAGTTTGCGCAGTTGTCGCAACCAGCATACACCGGTTCAGTTCCAAGAGTGTGTCAGCCGGCCGCCAACTCGCCGGCATTAGGCTGACGCATTTAGAACACGTCACAAAATGTCACCTGTGCCAGCGCCGATAGCGGTATATTGGCCGCTACAGTTGTCCCGTTCGATGAGCAAGCGACAGCACCACTCGCAGAGGAGAAACCGTAATGAATCGACTTTGGTCCGGCCCATGCTCTGATTACGCCCATGATTGCGAAAGGCGATGAGGTGCCCGCAATGAAGCACGAACTATCTTGGCTCACGCTGCTCTTGAGTTTGTTTATCATGGTTGCCTGCGGACAGACGACGGGTGCGGGCGCGGCCGAGGCTGCGTCGCCCGGCCCCGCGACTGCCCTGCCGCAGGTAACTCCTCTACCTGCACCTACCGTGCTTGCGGCCAATCACCCGCGGCTCTGGCTCACGCCGGCAGATGTCGTCCGGCTGCGGGGCTGGGCGACGGCAACGAACCCACTTTATGCGGATGGCCTGGCGCCTGTGGTGGAGCGGGCCAAAGCCGACATGGACGCAGGCCGCGTCCCCGCCGAAGACTGCGGACAGCGCGGCTACACCGAATACCCCACCGAGGCCTACGCCCAACTCTTCGCGTTCATGGCGCTGATCGATCCTGTGCCAGCCGCGCGGGCCGACTATGCCCAGCGGGCGCGCACCCTGCTCATGCATGTCATGAATGCCGCGGCACTTGGTCCGGCCGATGAGCGGAGTTACTTCTGCCCCGGCGATCCCGAAACGGCCGTCTATCCGCCGTTTCGGGACCCGATCTTCTTCACGGAAGACTCCGACCGTCCGCGCTGGTATGGCGAGGCATTCCCGCTGACTGTGGACTGGATTTACGACACGCTCACGGCGCAGGACAAGGCCACTATCAGCGCCGTCTTCACACGGTGGGGCAACGAGATCATCCAATTCGGCTATCATCACCCTGAACCCATTGGTGTGATCAATGACCCCGTGCTGACTGCTGACCGGCTCCAGGTGCGCTGGGCAGGCAACAACTATTTTGCCGCCCATATGCGCAACCTGGGCATGATGGCGCTGGCGCTGGATCCTGCCGACGCCAGTCCAGCCCTGCAAGGCTACCTGGCCAATGCCACCGGCGCCTGGCTCTATCTCTTCGATGAGGCCATCCGCACGGAGGTCCGTGGCGGGTTATTGCCAGAAGGCTTTGAGTACAGCCCCCAGACTGCCAGCTATGCACTCCAATTCCTGCTCGCACTGCACACCGCCGGACGCGCCAATCCCAACGAGCTGGGGCCAGCCGTGGTGTTGGACAACAACCCCTTCTGGGATGACATGGTCACTGTCTACCTGCATGCCATCAGCCCAGACAGAGTTGAGAACCCGGATAACGGCTTGCAGGTGTTTCAACCTGCCTGGTATGGCGACGCCCAGCGCTATCTCCTCCCCGACTTCATCGACGCTTTCGGCGCATTGGCCCTCCACGATCAGTTGGCAGGCAACAGCCGGCGTCTCGACGCCGTGCGCTGGATACAGCTTCACACGACGCCCGGTGGCGCGGAAAATCTGGTGGAGCGGGTGCGGTGCCGACTACTTTCGTTCCACCCTGCTCTACTTCATGATGTTCGACCCCGAAGCAGCGCCGCCCGTAGACCCGCGCCAGGTCATGCCCACCGGGTACATGGCAGCCGGGATGCAACGTCTGTTCACCCGCACGGATTGGTCCGCACAAGCAAGCTGGCTGACCTACGCCCTGGGTTGGAACCAGATTGACCACCAGCAAGCGGACGGCAACCACTTCGAGTTCTACCGGAACGGCGAATGGCTCACCAAGGCGCGCACGGGCTACGCCAACATTGCCGAAGGCATTGCGAGTTCTGAGTTTCGCAACACCCTGGCCATTGAGAACGATCGCCCTGTTGACCTGGACGATAGTGATTGGCGCATCGACCTGTGGCGGCGCGGCTCACAGTGGAACTACGTCGCCACCGCTGATCCTGGTCCCCTGCGTGCCAGCTTCTACGCCGATTTCACCTATGCCGGTGGCGATGCCACGAACCTCTACAATTCGACGCGCGAGCGCGCCACTGCTGTCGGCCATGCCAGCCGCGATCTGATTTGGTTGATGCCTGATTGGGTGGTGGTATTTGACAGGGCTGACGCACCTGGTGATCGCTTTAAGCGGGTTTGGTGGCAATTGCCGGTCGTTCCCACCGTGAACGATCTTCAGTCGCGGATGACCACAACCCGGGGCCAGCAACTGTTCATCACGACCCTGCTGCCCAGCGGGGCGACCATGCGATTGGTGGACCCCGCGGGCGATGGTGTTGGTGACACCGTCGCCACGCACGAACCGATGACGCAGCGGGTGATGGTGCAAGCACCTGGCGGCGGGAAAGCCCGCTTTCTGCACCTTGTGCAAGGGGCCGGCAAGAATGCCGCACCCACGCTTGCCCACTTGTTCGAGACGGACGGCGGGTTTGTCGGGCTTGTACTTAACCAGACCGCGGTGCTCTTTAGTGACGATTGGAACCAGCCCTTCCGCCAACTGAGCTATACCGCCCCAGCCGGTACGGACCGGCATATCATCACAGGCTTGCCTGCGGGCGCAAGCTACGCCGTGACCATGACTGAAACGGCGGCGGGGGTATTTGTGAGCATCGTGCCAGGTGGGGAGATGCGGGCGGACGAGTCCGGCGTGCTCGTCCTGCCTGCGTCGCTGCGTATCAATACATTCTTGCCGTTGGTGGCGGCAGGTCCGCCGCATTGAAACCTTTGGTTCTAGTGGGGCGAGATAGTTCGTGGCGGCTTCCGCATCTTCTTCCATTCTGCCAGGGGTGCGAGTATTCACATTACGCTCTCGTCATCGTCCATGAGACCGGCAATCTGGGCTAATGTCAATGCATCGTCAGGCAGTTCATCTGGAGTGCGGTCCCGAAGTTCTTACCAGATTGCGTCTGCGGTGGAGCGGTCCCCGCTCCACGTAAGGAAGCGTATGAGACTATTGCATGCTTCTGTCCAGTCACCAAACTGCCTGGCAGCGTTGCTGCGGTAGGCGGCAATGGCACGTGCATAGTCGCCGAGTCCCAGAAAGTAGTTGCCGCGTTCGTAATCGCGCAGACCTGCCACGTATTTATCTATGGGCATGCCAACGACACGCGCTGCTTCTCGAGGGTTCCCTTGATGCTCTGCACGATCGATATCGTCCGGGTGCTCCACCTCGATCAGTTCGAGCAGTTCCAGTGCTGCTTCCGTCTGGTCCGATTTGTGTGGAGAATTATGTCAGATTGAAAGCGCGCGTGAGCAAGGGGGGGATGCTGGAGCCGCGGCCTTCACCACCCAAACGGGATGGTGATCTGATGTAGCAAACAGAGCCACGCACGTGAGTAAGTGGTTGGCGATGCCGAAGCCGCGGCTATCTAGAAGCACGAATTGAGCTGATTGCACGGTGGCGTGAGCTTTGGCCAGGCCCTTACCACCCTGACGGGCTGGTGCTCTGACAGACGGGGACGGTGGGACGGGGGGAAACACCACCCTGACGGGATGGTGCTCTGACAGACGGGGGACGGGGGAAACACCACCCTGACGGGATGGTGCTCTGACAGACGGGGGGGCGGGGGGATCACCACCCTGACGGGATGGTGCGCTGACGGACGGGGGGACGGGGGGAAACACCACCCTGACGGGATGGTGCTCTGACAGACGGCGGGACGGGGGGATCACCACCCTGACGGGATGGTGCTCTGACGGACGGTGGGGAGGGGACTCACCACCCTGACGGGATGGGTGCCTGACGGACGGGGGGGGGAAACACCACCCTGACGGGATGGTGCTCTGACGGAGGGGGACGGGGGGAAACACCACCCTGACGGGATGGTGCTCTGACAGACGGGGGGATCACCACCCTCACGGGATGGTGCTCTGACGGACAGGGGGGATCACCACCCTCACGGGACGGTGCTCTGACGGACGGGGGGACCACCACCCTGACGGGATGGTGATCTGACAGAGGTGCGCTGACGGACGGTATTGCTTGTGATATGATTGACCCGCCATGCAGAACTCCACACAAAGTGTCGTTGACCAACTCAAGTCCGTCTCATACTTTGCAGGTTTGGACGCTGCCTTGCTCCATTCGCTGGCAGGGCTGGCCACCTGGCATGAGTATGCGCCGGGCGCCATCGTATTCCTGGAAGGTGACCAGAATACGGGTCTCTACGGCCTCCACACCGGATGGGTGAAGGTCGTGAAGTTCGCACTGGACGGGCGTGAGCAGGTCTTACGCTACTTTGGACCGGGTGAAGTATTCAACGAGATCGGCATCTTTTTGGCGCGGCCCAACCCGGCAACCGCCATTGCCCTGGAGCCGTGCGCGCTGTGGCAGTTGCACCGCACCGTGTTGCAGCCGCTCTTTACGCACCAACCGGAGCTCCTGTTACAGGTGATGGCCAACATGGCCGATCGGATTGCCTATTTGGCGGGTATGGTGGCCGATCTCTCCCTCCATACCGTGGAAGTACGTCTCACGCGGCTGTTGCTCGATGCTGCGCCTGCGGATGCCCTGGTGCGCCAACCCTGGCTGACGCAGGCCGAACTGGCCGCGCGGCTGGGCACCGTGCCCGACGTCCTCAACCGCGCCCTGCGCACCCTCGCCGACGCGGGCATGATCCGGGTCGACCGCCGCCAGATCACAATCCTCGACCGTCCTGGATTAACCCAGCGGGCTCAACTTGATGGGTAGGTTGGTTCGAACCCGATCTTGAGCCTCAAAGCATCCGCTCGTCCAGAAAACCGATAAAAGTCGTGGACTGCGCCATCTCCACCATGCTATGGTCTGCTTGTAGTGTGAAGTTCGGCGCTGCAGCATGAACGCCCAAGTGGCAGAGTCAGTCGGAGAGACGAAGATGCCAGAGATCACCCAATTGCCTGCTGTTTACTATGCCGCGCCGGAGGTATTGGCCGTCTTTGATGCCACCGGTCCACGTCCGCAATTTCTGGTGGATAGCGAGAAGCTGAAGGTCCTTGTGGTCGGTTTGAAGCCTGGGCAGCAGCTCCCGCCACACCCGGAAGCCCTTGCGGTTTATCATTTCCTCAGCGGTTGCGGCCTCATGACCGTCAACAGTGAACCGTTTGCGGTCTCTGCAGGCGCCGTTGTAATTGCCCCGCCCGGCGCAAGTCGCGGGGTCGTTGCGGAGAGTCAATTGACATTTCTCGCCGTGAAGAGCGGCATCTGAAAGGAAGGATTCCAATGCCAAACCCATTCCTGTTAATGGCGGTATTCTATCTATTTGTAGCGCTCATCGCCGCGGTGGATGCGGCGTTCACCAGCTTCACCCTGCTGCCGTGGTTTGCGGGTGTGCCCTGGTTGCGCGTGCACTTCATCACCCTCGGCGTGCTCACGGAAGCTGTGTTTGGCGTGCTGCCGGCTTTCGCCGCCGGGCGACGGGGAACAGACACTCCGTCCACGCGCTGGGACATCTGGTTGACGCTCAACTCCGGGATCGTGCTGTTGCTGGCCGGGATTCCCAGCGTCAACAGCGGTTTGATCATCCTCGGCGGGACGCTCGTCTTCGCGGCGGTGATCCTGTTGATCATGCAGTTGCGCAATCTGGGTGGCACGGAAAGCCAGTCCACGGGCAGCTTCAAATTCTATATCGCCGGATTGACCTACCAGCTAGTGGGCATTTTGATCGGCACCGGGCTGTGGGTCGGCTGGAGCGGGCCACTGCAGATCGGCGTACCGAAAGAGGCGCACATTCATGCCAACAGTTGGGGCTTTGCGTCGCTGTTCTTTGCGGGGCTGCTCATCGATCTGCTGCCGGCGCTGACCGGCGCACCCCTGGCGGGGCGCCGGTCGGTGACTCCTCTTCTGGGCCATGACGCTTGGCGCGCTTGGGCTGGTGATGGGGCCCTGGCTCAACGGCAATCTGGCGGTGCTGGTGCCGGGGCTGCTGTTGCATTTGACCGCCACGATCTGGCTATTGGGGCTGCTGATCAGGGCGCTGCGCCGAAACGGTCTCTTTGCCAAAGCGCCGGCATGGCATTTGGTTGTATCGTACTTATGGATTCTGCTGCCAGTGTTGATGGCCCCATTGGTCATCCTCCAGACACCTGGCGTTCCCGGTGCCGACATTGAGGCAACCGCACCACAGGCGCTGGTGTACGGTTGGATGTTGCAGTTCCTGTATGCCGTCGCACCCTATTTCCTGGCGCGCTGGCTGTTGCGCGATCCGGATGCCCGGCTGGGCGGCAACTGGCTGAGCCTTGTCACGGTGAACGCCGGGGGCGCATTGATTTGGGCGAGTATCTTTCTAGTTGACATGCGCAGCACGCTGCACGGCGTTGCGTATCTCTTGTTGGGTGTCTCGTTGCTGGCTGCTGCATGGCAGGCGGGCGTGATTACCATGGCCGCGTTGCGGCAGGCTGAGGCACAGGAAATGCAGGCAGTTCCGCAGTGAATCGAACTCACCGACTGCTGCAGGAATCCCGTTGAAGTCAGTTGAGGTGATTGGAACCGGCGGGCGACGAATTGAATTCTCTGGCTACCGGCTTTTTCGATTTGTTGACGTCAGCGCTTCAATGTGTGCTGCCAGGTCGCTCAGGACAATGGGTTTGGCGACGTATTCGTTTGCTCCTGCGGCCAGACAGCGTTCCCGATCGCCTGACATGGCCAGCGCCGTGACCGCCAGGATTATCATTGTCGCAACTGCATCGTCGTGGTGTGCCCGCAGACGGCGTATCACCTCAAGACCGTCGAGTCCGGGCATTTGAATGTCCACCAGCACTACGTCCGGATGCATCTGGTGGGCGCGTTCGAGCAGGGCATAGCCGTTGGTAACGACGTCAACTCGAAAACCGTACGCGGTGAGAAAGTCTGTGATCATTTCGCCGGTCATTTTGTTGTCATCGGCGATCAGCACCAAAGGTCCGGTCGCTTCTTCATCAGGCGTAAGCACGGGATGCGGTGGTGTCTTCACATCTGCGCCAAGTTCGTCTATCTGCGATGACATTGTGAATGGGGACCACGGGAGGATGATGGTGAAGCGACTGCCTTCGCCTGGTATGCTTTCGACCTCGACCCGACCGTTGTGCAGATCCGCCATGCGTTGCACCAGCGCCAAACCCAATCCCGTCCCGGTATATTGCCGTGCCAGGCTGCTGTCCAACTGCACGAATGGCCGGAAAAGCCTGGGCAACTGCTCTGGCTGGATGCCGATCCCATTGTCCCATACGGTGAAACGTACCTGTTGGGCTTCCGCATCTGCGGCGACCGCCAAGCCTACCCTACCGCGTTCAGGGGTGAATTTGACGGCATTGCTGAGCAGATTGACGATCATCTGTTTCAGGCGGCGCGCGTCAGCGGTGACCACCAGGGCATCGTCATTGATGGCAAAGCTGACCTGGATGCGCTTTTGTCCGGCCAATCCTTTCATCAACTGCAGGCTGGCGCGACAGATATCGGTCGCCGCGCAGGGGGCAATTTCTAGATCGAGTTTGCCGGCTTCGATTTTGGAGAGGTCAAGGATGTCATTGATCAACTCCAGCAGGTGCCGGCCGCTATTCTCAATATTTTTGAGCGCATTGAGCTGTCGCTCGTTGAGTGCCCCGTACACTTCCATTTGGAGGGATTCGGCGAGGCCAAGGACCCCGGTTAACGGCGTGCGCAACTCGTGGCTCATGCTGGCCAGGAATTCGTCCTTTAGCCGTGACGCCTTTTCCAGCGCATCGTTGACAAGGCGCAGTTGCTCCTGGTTTGCGCGCATTTCCGCTTGTGCCTTTTTCCGTTCGGTGATGTCGCGCACGACGCTCTGCACCATGATGACATTTCCGGCGGTGTCGCGCACCGGCGAAAGGTTGATCTCCACATCGACGAGCCTGTGGTTCTTGCCAATGAGCGTGCGTTCATACAACGGGACTTCCTTGCCGCTCAGTGCTGCGGCAAGGAGTGCATAGGCTTGCGCTCGCTGTTCGGGGACAATAATTTCGCCGACCGCCAGGGTCGCGTATTCCTCGCGGGTGTAGCCTAGCAAGTCGAGCGCCCGCTGATTGTAGAGTAGATCTTCGCCGGAAGGGGCCATCAGAAAGATCGCATCATTTGAGTTCTCGAAGAGCGCGCGATAGGTGACTTCTTTGTGCTGCACTTCGGCGGTGCGTTCCTCCACACGTTGTTCGAGTTCGCGGTTGAGTTCTTCCAGTTCGCGCTGGGCGCCGACCCTGGCGGTTTCAGCTTCCCGCTGTTCAAGCCAAAGGCCGAGCATGCGGGTGATATTGTCAAGTAGATTTTGCTCTTCGGGGATAATGAATGACTCGTTGCCGGCGTAGAAGACACGGAGCTGCCCCCGTTGCGCTTGCCCAACCTCGATTGTGGCACTCAGAGCGTGCGACAGTTCCTCTCGATAGCCGCCTGCGGCGTATTGCACACCATCCAAAAACAGGGACGGGATTGCGGCCTGGGGATGTTGCATGGCAACTGTCAGCTCCGCGACAATACTGTTGCAGATGGTGTCAGTTGTGGCGTGATGGTCTTCCAGCAGCCGCCCGATGCGAAAAAGACAAGTCAGTTCCTTGACGCGTTCGCGGATCGCCAGTTCCATGCTCCGTCTGGCCGTCGTATCCTGTAGCGTGCCCTGGATGAAACTGCGTTCGCCGGATTGGAAGCTGAGTAGGTGCACGTCAGCATCCCAGCACTCGCCGTCTGGGCGCTGATGGCGCCACTCGAATGTGATTTGGCCCTCTGCCTTGGCTCGCTCAAGATAATCTAGTAGCTTACCAACTGAAGCGACGCCGTCATACTGCAACGGGGCGGAAACGTCGCGCAGCGTTTTCCCAATGAGTTGTTCGGCAGATGCGTAACGATAGACGGCGACTGCTGCTTCGTTACACTCAATGAACGCATAGGTCTGGCTATCCATGATGACAATCGGCAATGGCGAACGTTCGAATACGCGTTTACGAAACGCTTCGCTCTCGCGCAGTTGCGTGATTGCCCTGACTTTGTCGGTTACGTCGCGGCCAACGCCTTGAAATTCGATTACCTCGCCATGGTCGGACAGGATGGCTGAAGCTTCCCACTCAAAACAACGAGGACCCTGCGGTGTAAGGTTGCATGTTTCAAAATGCGCACGGTAGGGCGGGTTTCGCAACGCCTGTTCTGCGGCACGCAATACGGGGAGATAAGCAGGCAGTACGTTGAAGGTGTATTCCTGGCCGATCAGTTCATCGCACGATCTACCAAATGTCCGCCCATAGGCGTCGTTAACAAATGTCAAGCGCCCGTCGGGATCGCTCCGTGAGATTAGCTCAAATTGGTTTTCCACCAAGCTACGATAGCGGGCTTCATTTCCTTGCAAGGCAGCCTCCGCGCTCAATCATGACACCATTGCGCTTCAAGGACGATGATCTTATCGTTTGCTTCAGTCTTTGCCCTGCAGCCTCCGGAGATTGTCCGCAAAGTTTTTTGCGAGATCGGCTAAGCTCTTGTGGTCAAGCCCTGAGAGTATCGGTGTCTCCTCTACTGCCAGCGTAGCCAAGAGCTCCAAGGATGGCTCATGATCAGGATGGATGGCGAGGCCCATCGCCAGTTGCCGGCGCGCGTTGTCGTCATCATTTTGCCGGACGGCAAGCTGGGCCAACGTGTACTGATAGAATGCAAATTCATCGGCGGTAAAGTTTGTCACTGCTGCTAGCGGGGCAAGGAATGCCTCGGCTGCCTCAATATCTTCGTCCATCGCCATGAGCGCCAGGTTGGCGCGCGCATAAAGGTAGTTGGGATTGACGGCGAGGGCCTGTTCCAGAAGCGCCCGGCTCGCAGTCTCATCACCGGTTGCGCGGAGCATGGAGGCGAGGTTGTTATAGGCGGAAAGGGCCTTTGGCTCCAGGGCGATCACCTGGCGGAGCAGGGACTCGGCCTCTTCGATACGCTCCTCACCAAGGGCGTTCATGCCTTCTTCCATCAGTTTTGCGACCTTGGGTCGCAGTTGCGGCTGATCGTAACGTGCGCCAATCCTGAAGTTGCGTGGTTGGACTGATTCCCAGGCGTCATCACGCCACACCATAAAACGCTCACCGGGTTCGACACCGCCGCTGGCCTGCAGATTGAGCAGCGCGGCCATGCGCTCTGCATCGCTGCCCAGTTGGCCGAGCGCAAAGCGGCGTAGTGCGGCGTGCGCAGCCGGCGTCCCGATGCAGCGCAACATCATCAGGCCAAAATCGATGTCATCTTCCTCCCAGACCAGTTTCTCGGCCATGAGCACCAATTGCGGGTAGCGCGCGACAATGCGCTTGAAATCCTTCTCGGCCTGGGGATTGTTGCCTTCGCCGACTTCCCAGATCAGTTCCATGATCTCCGCTGCCAGATGCAAAGGGAGCATTTCGGCGCCGAGGTAATAGGCAAAGCGATCCACAAGACCCAGGCCTGGCATGTCGTTGTCCAACGCGTCGAGCACAAGCTGGGCGTGATCGTCCTCTTCAGGATCGAAGTCCTGCAGCCGTTGTCTTGCGGCCTCGGTATCCCCCAGGTTGGCGTCGGCGATGGCAAGGAAAAGCTGCGCCTGCTGGTATTGCGGCGGAATATCAAACTGATCCTCGGTCCAGTCCGCCAGCGGTGTGAGCAGCCAGCGCACCGATTCATCATCCTCCATGACCCCGGCGGCCTGTGCCAACAGCAGTGCGTCACCGGGAAGCTCGACTGGGAGGCGGCGCCGCATGTCCTGCCAGACAGGCTCGGCCGCCGGCGGTCACCGCTCCAGACCAGAAAGCGGATCAGATTCGTTGCGGCCGGCAGATCCTTTGGGTGCTGTGCCAGGACCTGCCGGCCCTCATTGATAGCGGCGGGTACTTGGCCGTCGAAGAAGAGCGCCAGTGCGAGACTGTTATGGGGTGGCGGCCACGCGCCAAAGTGCCGGCTTGCGCTGCGATAGGCAACGGCGGCCTGGGCATTGTCGCCGAATGCCAAAAAGAAGTCGCCACGTTCTAGTTCGCGCATGCCGGCACTGGTTTTATGGAGCGGGAGGCCCCGTTCGTGCGCCGTTTGCTCCAGGTGTGCCCTGAGCCCTAGCAACACTGGTTGCACATCGTCGGGTAATATCAGGCCATTCCGTTCTGATTCGTTATAGGCATGGAGCGCGGTGGTTGGCATGCTCGCTTCGAGGTAGGCCGTGCCGAGCGGGTACCAGATGGTTGGATTCCGGTCGATTGCATAGGCGGCCTCAAAGGCTAGCACTGCCGTGAGTGGGTCGCCCTGGCCCAGGTGGCAGATGCCAAGCAGCAACTTGACCTCATAATCGTCGGGATACTCCAGTTCGAGTAAATCGAGGATTTCCATGGCCGCTTCCAGACTGGTCGGCGTCCATCAGTTCGTGTATATAAGCCTTCTGCTGGTCTAGTTCTGTCTGTCTTGCTCGGCGGCTCGAGGAATTGTCGCGAGCTTTGCGCCACTTTGCCATTGGTTCAGGTGCTCCAATCGGATCAAGATTGCGTATAGTCAGTGCGTTGTTTCACGTGTTGTGGCGCCGCGCTTCAGTGCGGGCGCTCGATCAGATTATATCAGATTTGAGCCGCAAGCGTGCGTGCAATCATCGCCCTGTCATCTGTCCAGGCTGCGAACGTGAGTGAGTGGCTGGTAAGGTTACAGGGTTATTGCATAGGGCTAGATTCAGACATGTATTTATGTCCACAGTGAGTGACAAGGCGCAAGTCTAATGGTAAGATTTTCCTAATTACTTAACCCTAATATGTTGAAGGAGAACTTATATGGTTACCCCCGCGTACGTCGAGCAATTGTATGTTGCGTTGCATGATCAACCTGCGGTCGACTTTCTGATGCGGTCGCTCAAAGCGAGTTACCTCGAGTATTACGGCGAGTACCAGTCAGAAATCAACGCGATGATCGAAGAAGCAATTGCTCTCCTTGTATCCAGTCAGGCAGCGCGTCCGAACGAAGCACAGTTGCATGCAACAATTGAAGAAATTAAAAGGAGAATCTTCCGCAAGGGAGATGAATCATTCTGGTCCGCCGCGCCCCCGGCGCCCGCACCGGGCCGGCCCTTGTCCCGCCAGGGGGGGGGGGGGCCCCGCCCCCCCGGGCGGGGGGGGGGGCGGCGGCGCCCCCGCCCCTTGGGCCCCCCCGGCCCCGCGGGCGCGGTTGGCGCCGCCGGGGGGGGCCGCGGCCCGCCCGCCGCGGGGCCCCCCCCCGCGCCGCCGCCGCCGCCACCCCCCCCCCCCGGCCGGCACGCGGCCGCGGGGGGGGGCCGGCGGCCGGGCGGGCGCTCCACCCCCCCGCCCCCCCCCCCGGCGGGCCCGGGGGGGGACGCGCGCGGCGGCGCCGGGGGGGGGGCGCGCCGCTGCTCGGGCGCCGGCCCCGCCCCCGCGGCTTCGGCCGGGGCGCTGGCCGGGCCCCACCCCCTCCCCGCGCCCCCTGCCTGCTGCGCCCCCGCGACTCGCCTTGGGCGCGCTCGCCGCGCCCGCCTCAACTTTTGCATTTGGTTTCAAGCCACCAAAGGTCTGGCGATCGCTCTTTCAGCAGCGCGGATTTGTCTTGACAAGGTCGTTTATGTTTGGGTTTGAGGCCGGGAAGATGCATAAGGATTGCCAGGTCTGGATGGTCTTTGATCGGGAGGATGGCGAATAACTTGCATGGGGCATACCTGACTTTTTGCTGCTTGTCGCTCATGCCAATCTGCTGTAGAATTTAGTACATTCGTTCTATTCTGTGGCTTACAGGCGTTGCTTAGGCAGTAGACTTCGGCGCTACGGGGTTGGGGGCAGGTTGCTGAGCCATCAGTTGGGCTGTGTGAAACATTGGTTGGGACGATGCCGGTCCCTGTTGATCGTCACGGAGGTGTGTGGTGGAGACGGAGAAAGAGTTGTCAGCAGAGGAGCGGGCATTACTTGTCAACGTGCTGAAAGCCCGTTTTGAGAAGAACATGAAACGCCACCCAGGTCTTGACTGGGTTGAAGTGCAGGCACGGCTGGAGGCGCATCCTGAGAAGGTCTGGTCGCTCCGCGAAATGGAAGCGACCGGCGGGGAGCCGGATGTCGTCGGGCGCGATGCAGCGACAGGCGAGACCATTTTCTTTGATTGTGCGGCGGAAAGCCCGGCGGGGCGGAGAAGTTTGTGTTACGACCGCGCCGCTTTGGATGCAAGGAAGGCGAATAAGCCGGAGAATAGCGTGCTGGATCTGGCGGCCACCATGGGCGCTGAGGTTTTGACGGAAGCGCAATACCGGCAGTTGCAGATGCTGGGTGCGTTTGATACGAAGACGTCGAGCTGGCTCATTACGCCGCCGGCAATCCGGAGCCGCGGCGGCGCCATCTTTGGGGATCGGCGCTACGACCACGTCTTCATCTATCACAACGGTGCGGATTCGTATTATGCTGCAAGAGGATTCCGTACCGCGTTCAGGGGTGTACGGGGGCGGGGGGGGGGGGGGGGGGGGGGGGGGGGGGGGGGGGGGGGGGGGGGGCCAATCTCCATGCCTCCCCGACTTCGATTGTGAACGTCGGCTATAAGTCGACCAACTACTGGGTCATCAGTGCCGGGGCGGCGCGGGTGCTTGTCGACCTGGGCTATCCAGGCACGATGGGGATGATGCGCGCCAATTTAAAGCGCATGGGGATCGAACTGGCCGAGATTCGCTTTGCCCTGGCGACGCATTATCACATTGACCATGCCGGGCTTGCCCAGGAACTCAAAATGGCAGGCGTGCCACTGCTGGTGCTCGAATCGCAAGTGGCGGCCATTCCGCAGATGCGCCGGTGGACGAAACCGCACGATCAATATATTGACATAACACTTGACGGCAATGTGACCATCTCGTTCACCGAGAGCCGGGCGAGGTTGATGGCAGGTAGGTTTGGCTGGCGAAATTCTTGCCCACGCCGGGCCATTCGACGACAGTGTCTCGCTTCTGCTTGACGACGGCGCGGTCTTCACCGGTGATCTCACCCGTTGCCGTATGTTGGGGATGACCTCGCCGGCGCGGCGGCAGTGGCAGTTGGAACTTGCTACGGGCACACGGAGCCACCCGCATCTATCCAGGGCATGGCCCGATCCAGCCCATGGATCCTGGACAACAGTAAGTTCACCTGGCAGCTCCACGGGGTGGCTCTGACTGGAATTGCCCAGACTTATATACATCTCGGCGCTTCTGGTGGTATAATTAGCTGCTAACTACGCCATAAGGCGCCAGTGTTGTGCGGGTGCGCCGAAGACGCAACCATGCCGCACAGATACATTGGGGGTGCCAATGACCTACGTGCTTACCCCCTTCGTCCTACTCAGCGCCGCCGCCGCCGTCATTGCCGCAATCATCGCATTTGTTGCGTGGCAACACCGTGCTGCGCCAGGCGGACACCCCTTGGTTTGCCTGATGGCTGTCGTAGCGATCTGGTTGGCGGGCGCAGCGGTGGAATATGCCACCGTTGGCATCCCCGGCAAGTTGATGTGGTCCAAGTTCGAATATATCGGCACCCTCACTTGCCCCGTACTCTTTCTCTTGATCGCGTTGGAATATGATCATCTGGACCATTGGTTCACTCCGGGGCGAGTGGGCTTGCTATTTGCAGTTCCGCTTGTTACATTTCTATTGGCACTTACCAATGAATGGCATGGATTGATCTGGCCGAGCATCACGTTAACAGGCCCACCTTCCAATCTGGCGGTGTACGGCCATGGCATTGGTTTCTGGATTGGAACAGTCGGATATTCCTACACGCTGATGGCGATCGGCACCGTGTTGCTCTTGCGCGGCCTACCGCTACCCAAACATTTATTGGCGTCAGGCTGCCCTGCTTGTGGTCGCTGCGCTCACTCCCTGGTTGGTCAACATCATTTATAACGCGGGCCTCAGCCCCGAGCCTGGCCTGGAATTAACCCCATTGGTCTTGATCTTCACGGGCACGATTTTTGTGTGGAGCACGGTGCGTTTACACATGCTTGACCTTGCGCCGGTTGCCCGCGAAACATTGATTGAGACGATGGCGGAGGGCATGGTGGTTTTGGACGTACGCGACAGGGTGGTGGACTTCAACCCAGCGGCGCAGCGACTCCTGGCGCCACCGGTCCCGCTGGCGCCAGGTCAAGTGGCGAGCACGATCTTTGGAAAATGGTCAGCTTGGGCGGCGCCAGTCGACGAAGTGAGCGAGACGAGTGTTGAACTGCCTATCGATGACGACACAGTGCGCTATCTCGAACTATATATCTCGCCAGTTTGTGACCCGCGGCCATCATTCAGGACGGCTGATCGCGATTCATGACATTACGACGCGTAAGGCTGCCCAGACCGAAATCGAGAAACTGAACAGTGAACTGGAAACGCGTGGCGGAGCGCACGGCGCAACTCGCCGCGGCAATGCAAGGTTTGGAGCGCTCTGCAACGATGAAAGATGAATTCATGGCAGCTGTGAGCCATGAACTGCGCACCACTGGCCCGGCATTATTGGGCATGGCCGAAGCGCTGGAAATGCAGTTTGTTGGCCCCTCAACGAACGCCAGACGCACTACGTGCAGAACATTCGGCGGGGCGGTGAGCGGCTCGTCAATCGTCAGCAGCATCTTGCGTTATACAGGCACACTCGGCGCCGGCGTGCACGTGTATCTGGCACGTTTGCCGGTTGGCCGGGATCTGCGCGGTGGCAATTCGTGCCGCGCCCGCATGCAGAACTCAAGGGCAGACGATAGAACTGACTGTCGAGCCAGATGACTTAACAATCATCAGCGACGCCGACGGCATCATTCAGATGCTGCAGGCTTTGCTCGATAACGCTGTCAAATTTACGCCGGCAAATGGCGCAGTCGGGTTGGAGGTCCACGCTGACCTCCAGGTAGGAAGAGTATCCCTGACGGTATGGGATACGGGTATTGGCATCGCACCCGAGCAACAGGCTTCAATCTTCGAGCCGTTTGTGCAAGCGGACGGTTCTCTTTCGCGCCAGTACGAAGGTGTCGGCCTGGGGCTAGCCTATGTCCACCGGATGGTGGAACTCCTGGGCGGCGCCATCACGCTCACCAGTGTGGTTGGGGAAGGGAGCCGATTTAGGGTTGAACTTCCCAAATGGCACCACGAAGAACAGTTTGCCAATCGTCAATGATCATCAATAGTCAACGTGGGCGAATTCCCTGATCGCCTGAATCGACGGCACGAAATAGTAGGCGCCGGTCACC
>JADJPH010000071.1 GCA_016713335.1 Candidatus Fredericiella danica
AACAGGCACAGGAAGCGCAGACCGTGCGGACGCCCGTCGTCCATGCCCTGGGGATCGTGGGCGAACGCGACGCGGTTTACAGCTACACCCGCGCAATGCTTGCCAACTTCGCCGTATTTCACGCGCCGATTGATGCCAAGATCTATGTGATCGCGGCTCGCCAACGCGAGTGGGAGTGGGCGTTTGAACTGCCTCACTGCCAGGGAGGGGAACAGCGTACGCTTTGTTGTTTCCTGGACACCATTGCTGAAGACGAGGACGGCGCACCTCAAAGTTCGCTGGAAGATGAAGAACAACCGCTGGTCATTTTCATGGAGGGGTTGCGCCGCGAACTTGCGCAGCGCCGGCTGCAACTGGAGGAGCACGACGAAAACAATCAAAGTGCGTCCGCAACGCCTGCGCTCCCCTTGCTCCTGGTAGTGATTGATCTGCTCGATGCCGCCTATGACGATCAGTCACCCCTACGCGATATCGAGAACGACGCCGCACTCTCCATCTTGCTTGACGCCGGACCAATCCTGGGCGCCTCCGTCCTGTTCTTGGCGCCAGACCGCAGGAAGGCGCCTACGCGCTGCAATGCCGTGATTGAAGTGGAAAAGACCGCGCCGGCAGCCAATCGCAAGAGCCAACAGCGTCCGGAGCCTTCATTACCGTTATGCCGAAACCGGTGTCAACTCATGGCGCTTTGTCGGTGATGCCGATAGCATCGAAGATCCAAAGCGAATGCAGGAGCTTGCTCACTTGTTGGCCACTTGCAGCATTCGCCGAAGCTCAGGGGCCGACATTGCCAATGCGGTGCCCTTTATGGCCCTCATGGGTTTCCACACGCTGCCCGAGATGGCGCCTGCGATCATTCGCAAATGGCAGGATAGCACATTGCCGCAATATGCCAATTGGCTGCGCGCCAAGATCGGTCTGCTCGCCGGTAGCAAACCGCGCACGTTGGTCTTCTCTGCCAAGCGTGACGGTGTGCATGGCATGGTCGCAGGTTCGACCGGGTCCGGCAAATCAGAATTGCTCATCTCCATGATCATGAGCATGGCCATCACGTATGATCCATCACTCGTCAATTTTGTGTTGGTGGATTACAAAGGTGGCAGCGCATTTGAGGCATTTCGCGCCCTGCCCCATTGTGTCAACATCGTCACCAATCTAAATGCCGATGGCGTCACGCGCATGTTTACGGCCATCAATTCCGAAATGCGCCGGCGCCAGACGCTCAATAAACTCACTGGCACCAAGAATATCGTCGAGTATCGGCAAAAAGGCTATCATCGTCAATGGCCGGATGGGAACCCAGGCACACCATATCCCTATCTGTTTATCATCATTGATGAATTCGCCGAGATGATCGCTGATCGCAGCGAATTTCGCGCGGAGTTGGAAACGATCACGCGTGTTGGCCGCGCCCAGGGCGTATCGCTCATTCTTGCCGCGCAACGCCCCGCCGGCGTTACCGACCAGATGCGCTCCAACATCAAGTTCCGCATCTGCCTGCGGGTCGAGACGCCGGGCGAGAGTCGCGAACTGCTCCGCCGTCCTGATGCCGCATTCTTGCCCAATGGGGTGCCAGGCCGCGGCTATCTGCAGGTTGGCAACGACGAAGTGGAACTGATCCAGGTGGCCTATGCGGGCGACCCTTATGTCGATCCGGCGCCGGTGCTGTGGCCAGAGCGCAAGCGGGACGAACTGCTGGACACCTATCGTGAGACGCCTGAACTTTACACGGTGATCATTAAGCTGATGAACAAACTGGCACGCGAGCAAAATGTGCCCAAGCAGCGCGCACCGTGGCCAGATTTTCTGCCACGCCAACTCTCACTCACAGAAGTGTTGGTCGCACAGGATGACAACACGCCCTCCATTACGGCCTGGGAGTATCTTGCGGAAGCGGAAAAGATCACGCAGGGGCAACCGTTCGATGCGGTCTTGAGTCTCAACTCGTCGGTAAGCAAATGGTTGAATGGGGAAGAAGCTTGGAACGACCATCCGGACTGGGAAAACTATGCGTTGCGCCCAGTGGTCGGGATTGTGGACAACCCCTACGCAGCCAAACAACTGCCGCTCGTCATCGATCTGCCACGTGGCTATGTCGTGCTAACTGGCGCCTCAGGCTGGGGCAAGACTACTTTTATTCGCACGTTGACGGTGAGTCTCGCTGCCACCTATTCACCTGATACAGTGCATCTGTACCTATTGGATCTGGGCGGGCGCAACCTCAGTATGCTTGAGCAGTTGCCACACGTGGGCGCGGTGATCAGCCCCGACGAAGAAGGGTTTGAGGAACGCGTTGCCCAACTATTCCGTGATATCGGCGAGATCGTTGACAAACGCAAGGACCTGCTTGGTACGCATGGGTTACTCTCAACGTACGAGTACAATCAACTCCACCCAGAAGATCCCAGCCCTCAATCGTGTTAGTGATCGACAATTTCGTTGAGTTTAGGGAGAATTTCGATACCGGCAACGATGAAATTGAGGACCTCTTCGACAATTCCACGGATCTGGCGCGGCAGTGCAAGCCCTACGGCATACACTTGGTGATCACCAGCAGTACTTCTGGGGTGATCCCGGTGCAGATCTTCAACCTGTTTAGCGAGCGACTGACCCTAAAGCTGAGTGATCCGACCGAGTACCGGATTATTGTCAGCGGCGCGGCCAGCGATCTCCCCGAGATCCCCGGCCGCGGCTATGTCGATATCGGGCATCTACCGCTCCAGTTCCAAGTTGCGCAGCCCTTCCAATTGGTGCAAAACGCCGACGGCGTTGGTCAGAGCGAAGCGCAAGAATTGGCCGAGTTGGCGCGCAGCATGCGCACATACATGCAGCAATCAGGACGGCGCTTCAACGAGCCGGTGCGCATCGATCCATTGCCCAAGGCCCTGTTGTTCAAAAATTTGTTGGCCCGGATTTGGCGCCTTGAACTGAATGATGCGTTTGTAAAACACCTGCGCGCGCGCGTGCAGCAGAACTGGCGCGAGAGTATGGACCCGGATCTGTCCGACTGGTTGCGTGTCACCCTGGGGGTGGCGTCCGGTAACCGGCCCCGCCAGATGCATTTTGAAGCCAAACGCGACGGTGTCCACGGTCTCATCGCAGGTGGCACCGGCTCAGGCAAGTCCGAACTCTTGATGACGCTCATCGTTGGATTGGCGCTCAATTATGATCCCTATGCGCTCAACTTTCTGCTGGTCGACTTCAAAGGCGGCGGCGCCTTCCGCCCCTTTGAGGCATTGCCTCACGTGGTTGATATCATCACGAACCTGAACAAGTCCGGCGTCAAGCGCATGTTCACTGCCATCAATGCAGAAATGCAACGCCGTCAGAAACTCAACGCAGACACAACCACTAAGGACATTGTGGAATATCGACAGAAGGGCTACCACCTGCGGTGGCCTGACGGGCGACCGGGTATTCCGTATCCCAGTCTATTCCTGATTATTGATGAATACGCTGAGATGATCGCCAGTAGCCCGGAGTTCAAAAGTGAGCTGGACTCCATCGCGCGCCTCGGCCGTGCTCAGGGAGTGCATCTGCTCCTGGCCGCACAGCGCCCCACAGGCGTCACGGACCAGATGCGTGCCAATATCAAATACCGCATCTGTTTGCGGGTCGAGGAAACCGACACAAGTCGCGAGATGTTGCGCCGTCCAGATGCAGCCTATCTACCCAATGGCATGCCTGGTCGTGGCTATCTCCAGGTTGGCAATGACAACGTCGAACTCATCCAGGTGGCGTACACCGGTGAAAATTACACCGCGCCACCCTACGACGAGATCCGCGACGGTGGACGCCAGGCAAAATTTTACGATGTCGCGGTCGATCTGGCGGGAGAACTCCTGGTCGATGAGCGCCCACGTACGCCCTGGCCGCCACCACTCCCACCGCGGTTGTATTTAAATCAGCCGCTCTCAACCCGCTATTGGAGCGACGAAGCCAGGCAGATCGTCACGCTGAACCGCTTCTCGACGCTGAACTCCTGGAATCCAGCCTTGCGGGAATGGTGCGAGGGTCGCCCGGCCTGGTTTGGCATCGACTGGCAGACTACCGCCATGCGCGCCGTTGCCGGCATTGTGGACGATCCTTACAATGCCCAGCAGTTGCCGCTCGTCGTCGATCTTAGCAAGGGCCATGGCGTCTTGTTTGGCGCGTCGGGGTGGGGCAAGACCACCTTCGTGCGCACGCTCATCACAAGTCTGGCGGCGACGCATACGCCGGACGAATTCCAGGCGCACATCCTGGATCTTGGGGGCCGTAGCCTGGAAGTGTTGGGAGCGTTGCCACATGTCGGCAGTGTCATTCTGCCCGACGAGCGCGGCTATGAAGAGCGGGTTCAACAACTCTTGCGCGAGCTAAACAATATCGTTGATGCTCGCAAGCGGCAATTCAGCCAGGTTGGAGTCTCGACGCTCTTTGAATACAACGCCTCTTCCACCCAGGTTGAGCCCGCGATTCTGATTGTGATCGACAACTTCGGCGAATACCTGGAGACTTTTGGTGACAAGTCCGGAAAGGATGACGGCAACACCCCCGTCGGCCAATTTGTTACGCTCGCGCGGCAGGCGAAGACCTATGGCGTCTATTTCTTCATCACTATCAACCGGCTTAATGCGCTGCCAACGCCCATCTATAGCCTTTTCACCGAGCGTATGACGTTGCGCCTGCCGGATCCGGATGACTACCGCGCGATTGTCGGTGGCGGTTATACAGAAATCGATGAGGTCCCGGGACGGGGCGCAGTCAGGGTCGGACGCCAGCCACTGGATTTTCAGGTTGCGCTTGTGACGACGTACGAAGAGGGCAAATCCAGTCCTACGGAAGCCCACACCATTCGCCAAATTGCCGCAGTGATGGACAAGCAGGGACGCCACTTGTGGCACGGGAGCGGACCCTTCCGGATCGAGGCGCTGCCCACCTCTTCCTCATACCGACAGGTGCTGATCGATGATCTTCAGGTCACGCCCACCCACGGTTTTGCAGCCGGTCTCAAGGATGGGATGCAGCGACGATGGGCGCACACCGGTTCTGCCGAGCATGCCGACTGGTTGCAATTTGCGTTGGGCATTGCCGCGGGCAACCACGCGCGGAACGTACATCTCTCCGCAAAGGCGGATGGCGTGCACGGTCTGATTGCTGGCGGCACCGGTTCGGGCAAGTCAGAACTGCTGATGACGATGATTGTGGGATTGGCTGTGAATTATTCACCGTCGATCTTGAACTTCGTATTGGTGGACTATAAGGGCGGCGGCGCCTTCAAACCCTTTGAAAAGTTGCCTCAGGTGGTCGATATCGTAACCAATCTGAACAAGGCAGCGGTCGCGCGGATGTTTATTTCGATCAGTGCGGAAATTCGTCGCCGCCAGAAGCTGAATGCCGACACGGGTACGAAGGATATCATTGAATACCGGCAGAAGGGCTACCACTTGCGCCTACCTGGCGATCGGCCAGGCATTGCCTATCCGCATCTATTCATCATCATTGACGAATACGCCGAGATGATCGATGACAATCCTGAATACAAGGCGGAATTGGAGAGCATTGCGCGGGTTGGCCGCGCCCAGGGGGTGAATCTTGTCCTTGCCTCTCCCAGCGCCCGAAAGGCGTCACCGATCAGATGCGCGCCAATATCAAGCTGCGGATCTGTCTGCGCGTCGAAGAACTCGACACGAGCCGCGAGATGTTGCGCCGTGGCGATGCGGCGTTCTTGCCCAATGGCGTCCCCGGCCGCGGTTACCTGCAGGTAGGTAACGAGAACATCGAACTAATCCAGGTCTCGTATACAGGTGAGAAACAGATCGATGATCGCGAGCAGGGGGTCATCTGGCCTGATCGACCGCCTGGAGAGAGTAGCGGGGCTGTGGCCGAAGAGGTACCCAGGCTTTTGACATGGCAGTGCAGTTGTCCAACGAATTGAATAGTTGGAAGACAACGCCCAAGCCCTGGCCAAGCTTCCTCCCGACGCAGTTCAGCCTGCAGTCGCAGCTACGGGATGCCAAAACGAATCACCAGTTCATCCTGTGCGACGCTGTGAACAACTGGCTTAACGGTGAGACGGATGGGCTATGGCCGGGCGCGGACTGGCAGCGTGCTCCCCTGCGCGCGGTGGTAGGGCTGATCGACTATCCGAGCGAAGCGCGCCAGGATCCGCTTGCCTTTGAACTCGGGCGCTATCATCTGGCGGTGTACGGCGACGCCGGCTCCGGTAAGACGACCTTGCTGCGCACCCTGGTGACGAGCCTGGCGGCGACCCACTCACCAGACGAACTGCATATCTATGTTTTGGATCTTGGAGGGCGCGGTTTCCGTGTATTGGAGGGTTTGCCGCATATCGGCACGGTGATCTACGCAGACGAGGAGACCTACTACGAGCGATTGGGGCGGTTGGTCGACAAGCTGAATCGGATTGCTGAGGAACGCCAGAAGTTCCTGTCTGACGCCGGCGTCAACTCGCTGTACGAGTACAACGCTGCACATCCGCAAGAGCCCTATCCAGCGGTGTTGGTGGTGATCGACAACTTTCCGGAGCTCTGGGAAAATCAGGAGCAGTTGGTGGAAAATGTACTCGTCCCCCTGATTCGACGCTCACTGGCAATGGGCATCACGTTTGTCGTGGCGACTGCTTCGTTGATGGTCAGCCGGGTGACCAGCCTCTTTGGCGAACGGGTGACGTTCCGCCAGGCAAACACCGATCGCTACATGGATCTGGTGGGGCGTGGCGCAATTGAGTTTGGCAACGTGCCGGGCCGTGGCTACATGCGCGTCGATCAGCGCCCGCTGCTCTTTCATGCAGCTCGCCCCACGGGTGTTGTCGACGCCGATGCGACCGTGGATGCGTCGAACGAGGCGAGCGACCTACAGCGGCTGGCTGAGCACATGTGTCTCCACATTCGCACGAAGCTAACGATGCGCACGCAGCCCGACCCTATTCGCACGTTGCCTGAGATTGTGCCATTGACGACCATGCTGGACATGGCCGCCGGTGCCATGAGCGCAAACATGCAAGCGGTCCTCGGGGAGAATGCTGCGCTCCTGCCCGCTATCGTTGACCTGAAAAAGATGGGGCCGCACTTTGTTGTGGCAGGTCCACCCTTCTCAGGCAAAACGACGGTGCTGCTGAATTGGGTGTTGTCGCTTGGCTACCGCTATCCGCCATCACAGGTTGCCATGCTCCTTATCGATGTGCAGCGCAGGCTGGCTGACTATGGGGGACGCCATCGCCTGGATGAGTTGCCACACGTGTTGAGTGTACTGGATGAGGTGGAACAACTTGAGGCGCTGTTGCCCCAGTTGAAGGCAGAATGTGAGGGTCTCGCTGGGGCCGTCAACCGCCGCGAGATCTATGTCATCATCGACAACTATGATGACTTTGCCGAAGATTTGGAGAAGAAGCGCAATCTGGCCCAGGAGTTGCCCTATCTTGCCCGGCGTTATGGACGCGATGGCCTGCGCTTTGTGATCGCGGGTAACTTGGAAGGAGGCGGCAATGAGCTGCGTAGGCGGATTCAATCGGGCAACTTTGGTCTTGGCCTACGCACCGGTCAAGCGCTGGATGCACTGCGCGTGTCGCGCCGCCCGGCTGGCATGCAGGACAAGGAGTTGAATGTCGGGCGTGGCTACCTCGTGAAGTCCGGCCAGACCGCGCTGGTGCAAGTCGCAAGTCCGTATGAGATCAACGGTGGTACTGAGACCGAAGACAACGATATCAAAGTTGCCCAGGCGCTCGATTACTGGGTGGAACGCATCGTTAAGCGCTATCCTGACGAGCACCTTGAGTGGCAGGCGGCGCCGCAGAATGCGACCAGCAGCGGCGTAGGCGCTGCGACCGCTGATCCGCGGGCGGCCAAACTGCTTGACTTGCTTCATCGTGCGGCTTACAAACGGGCTGCCGAAGGTGAGCAGGTCCGGAGTGGCGCAGTGGAGCGATATGAATGTGCTATATCAGTGTGTAATCGACGTGCTTGAAGCTGAATCGAAGTTGAAAGCAAGCTTCTTTGGCGAGTCGATTGACGACATCATCATTGCCGCAGACGGCTACTTCCCAAAGATCAGGCCCGACCAGGGCAATGGCCAGACTACGTGAGGCGGAGGCAAAGAACGCATGGGTGCAGCGAGTAAACGGCTGGCGATTCAGATCGACGTACTTGACAAGCCTGATCAACAGGCGCTGGTGTTGGCTGATCTGCGACCTGAAGAATTGATCAATGCGGTCCTACAAGAGTTCGAGAGATTGAGTATCTGGGCGTTGATGCCAGCGACTATCGGCTTGTAAACGCTGAAAACGGTATTGAACTAGAGCCGGCAACCGCAATCAGTGCCCAAATTGGCAGCGGCGTCCGCCTGCGGTTGGATGAGCGCCCTCAGGCGACGCCAGTTGGCGCGACGCTGATTGAACAGCCGCTCTACCTGCGCGAAACGACAAGCGGCAGCGTGTTCAAGGTGAGTTGGCTGCCGGCGATTGTGGGCCGCACGGATGCCGCGTTGCCGGAGAATAACCTGGTGGTGGTCGACCTCGGCAACCTACCGAACGGCCTGCGCGTCTCACGGCGGCACGTACGGATCACCCAGGAAGGCGACCAGATCTACGTACAGTGTATGTCTGGGAACCCAGCCACTTTGCGCCATGTAGATGGAACGACACAGTCTCTTGATAAGGGCCGCGGCGCATTGCTGCCGGGAGATGTCCTCTTTTTGGAACGTAGTGAAATCGCACTAAGGCAGGTTGTCCGCATTGACCCAGCACCGGCGGAATCCGACCCACCTACCGCGGATCGGGTCCGGCTGGCGAACCTACACTTGAGAGTCAGGACAATAGCGCCACACGAGAGGAGAAGTAGGATGGCATCTGACGTAGATGCGTCGATTATGAAAGCATGGAACAGGTCAGCGCAACATTTTCGCGCCAGGCGCAACTGACAGCGGCGCTATCCAACCGTTTGCATCAAAGTTATGCGCCGCTGCGCAATGCGAGTTGGATCGGCCGCGGTGCGGACGCTTTCTTCCGCGAAATGGAGGAATTGATCTTCCCATCGATGGAGCGGCTAAGTGATGCGCTTGGCGAAGCCACTCGCGTGACAAACGCCATCAGCCATACGTTTGGGGCAGCCGATGAACAGGCCGCATCGCCGTTCCGTAACGGGCCGGACCAGAATGGCTCTGGCGGTGGCGCCGCCGGGGGACCACCTGATGCGGGGGCCGGTGCGGGCGCCACAAACCCGACCAACGAATTTTCAGTGCCAGGCGACTGGCTGGCTGGCGTCACAAACTCGCTGAATGATTATGTGAATAATAACCAGAATGAGTTGTCCGTGCCGGCCGACTGGCTTGCCGGCGTCCAACCGGGGACTGGCCAGCCCGACCCGGCGGCGGCAGCCGGCGACGAGGTGGCAGTGGCGGCGGTAGCGGTGGTGGCAGTGGCGGCGGCAGCGGCGGTGGCAGTGGCGGCGGTAGCGGTGGAGGCAGCGGCGGTGGCGGTGACCAACCAACGCCCACCGAAAGTGAACCGGCGCCAAGCAGCCAAGGCAGCGGCGGTGGCAGCGGGGGTGGCGGTTCCATGGGTGGTGGCGGCGGTCCGGGAAACGCAGGGGGCTATCCGAGCGGCCGGATGCCTTTTGAGACTTCAAGTGTCCGCAGCGATGATGCAGTCGCCGTTGCTCCTGCCAGGATGCGCTATCAGAGCGCCGGGACTGGCGTCGGCGCAGGCCAGGCAGCGGAATCGTCATCGCGCACTACGTTCAGCGCAGCCGGCGATGCAGCAGCCCCCGCGGCCGGCGGCAATAACATGCTTGGCGTGATCGCAAGCGCAGTTGCTTCCAGCCCCATGTTGGCTGCGCTGTTGGGCCAACTTGGAAAGAAAAAACAGAGTGGAGACTAAAACATGGCCAATGACAATCATCGAGGACAGTTTCGCGTCATCCTCTCGCATGAGGAACTGGCATTCTTGCTTGGCCTGATGGGCGCTACGCCCACGATCGGGGTGGACGACGACCCGCTGTCCGAGAAAGCAGCCGACCAGGTGAGCGCGGCACTCTCTGCCGCCGGTCATGGTCTGCAAGCGCGGGAGTTAGTACAAATCGACGCGGGTGGCCAGCCCGTCGTGCAGACTGAATTACTGGCTGCAACCGGGGTCTACGCGTTCCCTGAGCGTCTGGTCACCCTGTATCACTGGGGAGCAGGCGAAGCACTGCCCGCGGCCTTTTTTGGCTATGTCCGCGGCGCTACCGTCCTTTCCCACGCGCGCCCTGCGCCTTTTCTCCACGAGTTCGAGGTGCTTGACTCCGCAAAGGCGCTGATCGATCGGATGGTAGCGAACTGTGGGGTGCGTGGGACCGGTAATGCCGTTCCGGACCCATGGCTAATCTCGGCGGAAGCGTTGGCACAAGTCCGGGAATCAGCGCGCCTTGGGCAGCGCGACGCGGCGTTGGCCTCGCGCTGCCGCCCCAAGCAACCCGAGCTGCCGCGCAGGAATTCGTCGATGCACTTGCCGGCGCACCCAATGTCGCAGTCTTCACTACCCTCAGCCAGGCCAACACCGGTGCTGTAGAGCGGCGTGAGTTCACTTTAATTGAGAGTGGAAGATCGGCCTGGCTCCTGACTGCCGCCAAAGATCGTCCCAACCTGCTCGCTGTCCACACCGGCAATCTTGCGGCAGTCAAGCGTTACTCTCCGAAGCTCTGGCAGCATCGTAGAAGACTACGCTGGATAGCCTCAGTAGATTGGATCTTGCTCATGCGCATTCTGCAAGCTGTGCTACTTGTCAGTGCGTTGCTGATGTGTTTGTTGTCCCCTGGGGTTGGCCGCGCCCAGGACCGTACACCCCTGGTCGTCTTTGACACCGATATTGCCGATCAGGATGCCACAATGGGGCTCGATGTGTATTTTGTGATCCGGGATGAGGCCGGCCGGCCCATTCCGGATGCGGACATTAAGCAATCAACGCTGCGGATATTGGATGATCCCAAAGCTGTGGTTGAGTCAAAGGGAGCAGCACAGGCCGACAGCCCCATCTACATTGCGATGTTGCTTGACACCAGTGGCAGTATGCAGCCGACGATGCCGGCCGTGCGTGCCGCGGCGCAACAAGCGCTGGATCAGGCGCCACCTAATGCGTCGATTGGGGTGGCGCGTTTTAGTGATGCCATGCAACTGGTTCCAGGACTTCACCGCTGATCGGGGTGGTGCGGGACGCAATCGAGGCGGATCACCGATCCCGCAGGTAACACGTGCATGTACGATACGGTCTCCATGGTGCGCTTGAACAGTTAAAACAAGCCAACCCTGAGGGCGGGAGCGCGCCCGCAAAGCAATCATCCTCTTCACGGATGGTCAAGACCTGCGCCTGGTGCAGGGACAAAGTCAGGGCCAACGCTGTAGCGTGCACAGCTTTGCCGAAGTAGTGGATCAGGCCCAATCGTATAACATTCCGGTCAACACGATCGGCCTCTTCTCCCAGCCAGCCGATATCAACCGCCAGGAACTGGAGCAGATGGCCGAAGAGACCGCAGGATTTTCGGCCATTGGGAGTGGTCCCGAAGTTGGTGATCTGTTTCGGCTGATCTTCACCGGTCTCAATAGCCAGTATCGCGCCAGTTTTGGCGTGAAGGCGGAAGCCGGCCCCAAACGCGGTCTGTTGGAAGTCGCCGTGAGCGATGCCGGCGATCCCCTCTATTCGAACCCATTCACCTTCATTGTGCCGCGTGACTTTGTCGAGGCGCCGACCGCCCCAACCACGGATGCCATCGTCAACGGGATCAATTTTGATCCTGCCCGTGGCATCTATGATGTGTCGATCAGTCTTGCCAATCCGACTGCAATTGACCGGGTGATTGTGACCGTTGAAGGGGACAACGGTGTCATTGCGTTTGAGAATGCCTTCGCCCTGAATGGTCAGCCGACCCTACTCGTACCGATCGACGGCAAGCGGCTTGATGTCGGACGCGAGTACAAGATCCTAGTGCGCGCCGAGGATGCGGCCGGCATCTGCATCCCGCGCCCGCCCGATCCGAACCGCGTCGACCAGAAGGCGGATTGTCTGTTGGCTGACAAGGAGTTCAAACATGAGTTGCCGAAGGCGCCGCTGCCCGAAGCCAGGGTCCGTTCCATCAAGGCCGACTACAGTGGCAAGACGCTGCTGGTGGAATTGGAGTTGACGCAAGAAGAACGCATTGACGAATACACCGGGTTTATCCGCGATGGTGCAACGGGTCAAAAGATCGGTGACATCGGCCACGAAGTTTACCGGCCCGGCGCGCCACTCAAGATCCCGATGCCGCCAGCCATGTTGGCCGTGAGGTCAGACGCCCCAGATGGCCAGGATGGCTACGAGATGGTTCTGTCGTTGGAGACAGACAACGGTGAACCAATTGAACTGGAAGCCTATCCGTTTAAGGCAACGCCGCCTGCGCCGCCGTCGTGGTGGGAACAACTCGGGGCTGCGTTGGCGGCAAATCCGGCCATCCTATTCGGCATTGTGCTGATCCTCTTTTTGCTGACGCTCTGGATTCTCTATGGCCGGCGGAAACAGAAACCGGCCTACACGCTCGACAAACCCCTGGAAGAATATACGGTGCTCGGCAACCCGGAGGCGTCGCCGGCAAGACCGGGGGCGACTATCACCTTGCGGGTGTTGCAGACCCCCCATGCCGCTGACCGCAAGACCTACACCGTTGAACGCTTCCCCTGCGTGATCGGGCGGGACAGCAGTTGTGATGTCGCGTTCCCAGGGGATCGCCAGATCTCGCGCAAACATGCCCAGATAACGGTCAAGGAGGGTGAATTTTCTGTCGCTGATCTCGGGTCTGGGAATGGCACCTGGCTTGAAGATCGGCGGCTGACGCCAAACCAGCCGACTAAGCTGCGCGACATCCAACAGTTGAAGTTGGGTAAGATGACGGTCATTGAAATTCGGATCCGGTACTAGACAACACCACAATGGACATCGTGGCAGACTCGACCGTTACCGCAGGGACACCCTGGCTTGAATTGCTCCTCCTCGTGGGCGGAGCCCTGATCCTCTGGGGAGCGGCAGCCCTGCTGGTGTTTCGGTATCTACGGCGATCCCGGCGGCTGTCGAATCTGGCCAGTGACGACGCTGCGACTGAGATTGTCCGGGTTGTGGGAGAAGAGGCGCCGTTTGCCTATCTGATGGCAGAAGAGGAATATCGCCCGCCCCGCTGGAGATCCGGCTCTTTCGTGGCGGTCCCGTGACCATCGGCCGGAGCAGCGAATGCACTGCCGTCATCAAGGATGTCAGCATCTCGCGACGGCATGCCGTGATCATGTATAAGAACGGTCACTTTTATCCGAGTGACAGTGGTAGCCGCGGCGGCACCTTTTTGATTCATGGCGAGGCGCCGCCCGGTGCGTCACCGCCACGGCTTAAAGCGAGTGAGGAACGGCTCCTGCGCGATGGCGATCTCATCAAGTTTTACACCTTTGCCTACCGCTATCAGGAAGGTGAAGCAACGCAAATCCCGGATGAAGGTGATACGCGCTGAACAACGCGCGGTCCGGCTAACTTAGCGCTTTTGGGCGCATGGGGCGGGCCGCGATTCTAGTGGTTCGCAGGTTAACTCCAGGTATATTTCGATGGCAGATGAATTGCTCGCACAGCGCTATCGTGTTATTCGAGAACTTGGCGCGGGCGGTATGGGGAGAATCCTGCTGGCAGAAGACACGAGCCTGTCGATTCAATCCGAGCCGCACCTTGTCGCGGTCAAAGAGAACACGAATGTCTCGCATGATGCTCAAGAGCAGTTCAGGCGTGAAGCGCGCATCCTGGCGCGTCTTGCCCACCCAAATCTTCCAAAAGTCACACACCATTTTGTCGAACCCACGGGCAAGCAATACCTTGTCATGGACTATATTCGCGGCGATGATGTGCAGCAGCTACTGCGGAAGGGACCCCTGACAGAACAAGAATCGCTGGCGTGCATGGCGCAGATCCTCGATGCGCTTAGCTATCTTCACAACTGGCAGGATCCAGACACCGGTCGCCGGCAACCGGTCATTCATCGCGATATTAAGCCATCCAATATCAAGCGCACCCAGCAGGGGCAATACATGCTGGTCGATTTTGGCATCGCGAAGCTGTCAGGACTGACCGAGACACAACCAAGTGCACGCGCCTATACGAGCGGCTATGCGCCGCTGGAGCAGTACGATGGCGGGACGGATGAGCGCAGCGACATCTACTCGCTGGGTGCGACACTCTATTCGATGCTCACAGCCCGCACACCACCAACGGCCACCAATCGCGTCAGCGGCGTTGCTGTGCCTCAGCCGCGGCACTATAACGCGAGTCTATCGAACCACGTCGGTCGCGTCATCGACCGCGCAATGCAAGTGAAGCCGAAAGATCGGTTTCAGAGCGCCGCAGCGATGTACTTGGAGTTGTTCGGGCGATCTTTGCCGGATAGAAGCGTGCGGTCCGACGCTGATCTGTCCCCTGTGCCCAGCGGCCCCGTGTGGCAGCGACCGGTGGCGGCCATATTGTTGGCCGTTGCCGGCTTTGTGCTCGTCGCACTGGCACTGATCTTGTTTTTGCAGCGGAAAGACTCTCAGGTGAACGCACCCTTACCAACGGCGACGGCACAGCTCGTGCAACCTGCGACAACTGCCGCAACGACGACCCTCGCTTCGGCTATTGTAGTCGCAAAGGAGACACTGGTCGCTACGAGGCTCCCGGCTGTGGCCCCATCAGCAAGCAACGTAATTGCGGTTGTCGAAACGCCAGTCGCAACTGGCCGGAACAACACATCTCCCCCGCCAGCAGCACCCGCGGCTACCAGTACACCGTTGCCTGCAACAGTATATCCGCAGCAAGCGACGGTCTCGACTGCATACCTTGACATGTTGCGTGACAATGCCCAGCGACTGGTGGTGCGACCTGACCAGCCGCCCATCCAAAAACAAGGGCTGATTCGGGGTGCGCAAGCGGCATGTATGTGTTTAGTGGCAGCGGAGCACCTGATCAGCGTCTGGTGGTGCAGTCATACCGGACTGGCAGTTATACGCTGCGGCTCCTAGGCGCAGATGGCATTCAACTTGCACGGGTTGCACCAGGCGCTGAGATTCGGCAAGCCCTGCCTGGCGCACAAGACTATTACCTGGTCGTCGAATCCGGAGGAGGGGGATTGCCCATACCGTATCACTTCTCGATTGCGCTGCTGGTGCTTGGAACACCGACGCCCACGCCAACCGATGTGCCGGATGTACAGTTCGAAGTACCGGACGACATCACGGGCGAAATGCCCACCGAATCGCCAATCGGCGAAGCGACGGACTTTCCAATCGAAGAGCCAACGGATACCGCAACCGGCGATCCAACCGACGTCGCCACTGATGAGCCTACTGCCATGCCGATCGATGAAGCAACAGACACCCCAACCGAGGCGCCAAGCAATTCAGTGCCTGAGATTCCATCTGAACCACCGATTGACACGCCGGCCGCCGGTACTGGCGTACAACCATGAGCAACCGCTCTATAGCGAGTGGAAATGATATGCCCGAGTCAACGTTGTTTGCCGGGCGTTATCGCCTGCAACGGAAGCTCGGCAAGGGAGGAATGGGTGCGGTCTACGAGTGTGAAGACACTCGCCTTTCTGGACATCTTGTCGCCCTGAAAGAAAACACGAACGTGGGTGAGGATGCACAAGAGCAATTCAAGCGTGAGGCGCTGATCCTCTCGCGCCTCTCTCATCCCAATTTGCCAAAGGTTACGGATTATTTTCTCGAACCTTCGGGTCAGCAGTACCTGGTCATGGATTATGTCCCTGGCGAAGACATGGATCACATTATCCGCCGAGAGGGCGCGCTCTCTGAGCCGGAGGCGCGTCGTTGCCTGGAGCAGGTGCTGGAAGCTGTCCACTACCTCCATACCTGGCACGACCCGCACACCGGGCGTCTACAGCCGGTGATCCATCGAGATATCAAGCCATCGAACATCAAGCGCACCCAGGACGGCCGTTACGTGCTCGTGGACTTCGGCATTTCGAAATTCACTGCCACAACGGCGACCATCCCCAGTATGCGCGCCTTGACGCCCGGTTTCGCACCCATTGAACAGTACGATGGCGGTACGGACGAACGTACTGACATTTATGCATTGGGCGCCACGTTCTATACCCTGTTAACTGGGCACATTCCACCCACGGCGACTGAGCGCGCACGCAAGAAGGCCCCGCTGACTTCACCCCGAAAATACAGTCAGGGCATCTCTACCCGTAGTGAGCAGGTCATTGCCCGGGCGCTGATGGTGGATCCGGTCGACCGCTATCAGACGGCGGCGGACATGTTTCAGGCGCTGTTCGGCTATCCACTTTCTACGCAGCCGTCGCGCCCCCAACATTCACGCCGTTTGCGCCCCGTGCCATTGCTGCTGGCGGTTGTAGGTCTACTTCTCGTGGCAATTGCCTGGATTGTGTTTGCAAGCCAAAGTGCGACTCCACCATTCGCAACAACGGATACGCCATCCATTGTTGCGAATGGAAGTGGTGCCGGCTCGCCGACTCCGACGCCAACTTTGCGGGCGGCTGACGCTAACCTGCCGGAACCGACGCTTGACCAACCGGTTGGTGATGCCACAGACGGTGTTGCGCTACCGGTGCGTTCGACAGCCGCCACGACAACTTTGATGCCTGTGACCACGCTTGACCAGGTTGGTGCGATCACCGCCTCCGGCGCCGGTTCGCCGGTGGCACAGGCGCTGGTCACGCCTGCCCCGACTGCAACACCGTTGGGATCGCAGAGTGAGACGGACGCGAACGAACTCGCGTCAGCGTCTCCGGTTGCCGCAAAGCTAGCCGTTCCACCCACTCCGCTACCTACGCCAATTGCCACCGTAGTGACCGCGCCAACACCGTTACCCACGTTGCCGCCAAACGCCAACGCATCACCATCACCGCAGCCAACCTCAACGGCACTCCCATCACCGGCTGCTAGCATTGCGTCGACGTCGTTGCCGAGGGTGATGCCGACTGCCAGCGCAACACCTCCACCACCGCCGACCTCAACGACACTTCCATCACCGACCGCCCCCCCTACGTCGACGCCGCTGCCCAGGCTGACACCAACTGCCAGCGCGACACCCTCACCAGAACCGACTTCAACGGCGCCTCCTGCACCGACTGCAACTCCTACGTCGACGCCGTTGCCCAAGCCAACTGCAACCTCGACCACAAAACCATTCCCGACCTCAACGGCGCCCCATCACCGACAGTTGCTCCGCCTGCGAGATCATCTCCGACGGCAACACCTACCCTGCGCCCCACACAGACACCGGCTAGCAAGCCAACGCGCGGCAACGAGCACCCATTGGCCAAGTCTCCCACGGTTTCAGCCGTAGTCGCGTTGCCTTCGCCGACAACGCCGACGACCCCCACGTGCATTGAACCCAACCGCCACGCCGCGCCCGCCAACTGCGACTCCACAGCCGACAAGAGTGACTGCTGCACCTCCCGCTCAGGCAGCTCCCATTGCTGGGGCAGGCGTCAGCCTCGTGGAGCCGTTGGACGCAAACCTGCAGGGAAAACGTACCTTTGTATGGCAGCCCAACTTTGCACTGGGTGAGAATCAGGCGTTCGAGCTGGTCTTCTGGGTGGCAGGCGCGGACCCAATGGCCAGCGGGTTTGGCCCCGTCGGTTATACGACCGCCAACGCCGTCACTGTGGATCTGGAAAAGACTGCGGATGTGATTCCCCACCTGTTTGCTTCAGGCAGGGATTATCGTTGGGGCGTGCTGCTCGTCGAGCGCGAACCATACCGGCGCATTCAATACCTGGGCGGCAACCAGCCGTTTCGGTTTGAGCGTGCGGGGGGTGGAGGTAGCGGCGGTGGTGGTGATAGCCCGACAGCGACGCCTGTGCCTGATGGTTGATGTCTTGTTTCGTCTTTATGCAATAAGGAATTGAGCGATGCCCTGCACACGATGGATCTTCCCAAAGTTGCCGTTCCTTGCTGCATTCATCTTCTTTTTGTTGGCGCCCAAGTCGGTGCTGGCGTTCGACCCGCCGTCGGTTGGTGCTGATGGGAACATTGCGTTGCCGCCGGTGCCACTGACCAACATCAAGCAGATTGCCCCTGGTTGGCGGCACACCTGCGCCCTGCTTGAGAGTGGGGCCGTGGTGTGCTGGGGCGACAATACCTATGGGGCCCTGGGCGACGGCACGACGACCTCGCACAACACCGCGGTAGCGGTGAGCGGTCTTGACCATGACGTGGTCGCCCTGGCTGCCAGCCAGAGCGCCACGTGCGCATTGCGCCAAGACGGCTCTGTCTCCTGTTGGGGCACGAACCGATAGGGTCAACTGGGGGATGGTTCAGGTGTCGATCGTTTGGCTCCTGTGACGGTCACGAACCTCGGCGGAAAGGCCGTGTCAATCACCATGGGCGCTGAACACACCTGTGCTGTGCTTGAATCCGGGCACATCAAATGCTGGGGCCGTAATACACATGGGCAGTTGGGTAACGCCACCACGAATAGCAGTTCTGTGCCCGTGGACGTCGACAATATTCAACGAGCAGGGGCGATTAGTGCTGGGGACCTTTATACCTGTGCCCAGCTTGCAGATGCCACTTTGAAATGTTGGGGTGACAACTCGCGTTATCAACTTGGCGATGGCACTCTTGATCCCGTGAGTACCACGCCGGTTGCAGTGGCGGGACTGGATCGTCCCGTTGCCGCTGTAGCCACGGGGTCAAATCACGCCTGCGCAGTGATGGATGATGGAAGCATGAGTTGTTGGGGCTGGGGCTTCTACGGCCAACTGGGGGACGGCACGGACAACAGTCGTAACCTGCCTGTCACTGTGGCGGACCTGCCTGCGGCTGTCATTGACGCTGTCGCCGGCACATGGCATACCTGCGCGCTACTCATTAACGGTGCGGTCTATTGTTGGGGGTTGAATATCCGAGGACAAATTGGGGATGGTGACACCTTTGGGCAATACAATGCACCGATAGCCGTGCCGGAACTCACGCAAGGGGTCATGGCAATCGCAGCCAACGCTGCTGATACCTGCGCAGTGCTAGCGGATGGGGCTGCTATCTGCTGGGGTGACAATACTTATGGGCAACGAGGAAATGGGGATGCGACCGGGCGTACGCGACCGGCGGCAGTCGCAGGGCTGGACTCGGCGCAACTGCGCTGGCGGGCGGTGAGTTTCATAGCTGTGCAAGACTAGCGTCCGGCAGTGTGACTTGTTGGGGTGAAAACCGATACGGGCAACTGGGCGATGGGACACTTGTCCGCCGGGCTACACCAATGCCGGTGCTTGGACTCGCCGGGGGTGCCGCCGTAACGGTGGGGCTGGGGCATTCATGCGCCCTACTGACCAATGGCACTGCTGCTTGCTGGGGTGACAACACGTTCGGCCAACTGGGCGACGGCACAACCGTCAGCCGTCAGGCGCCGGCGCCAGTGGCTGGGTTGACCAATATTATTGCGCTTGCGGCCGGCTACCAGCACACATGCGCATTACTTCAAGGCGGGAGCGTGCGCTGTTGGGGCTACAATGAAACCCAACAATTGGGTGATAATACGAATGTCAACCGTTCGTTGCCTACGCAAGTTGTTGGGCTTACGGGCGGTGTGGCGGCAATTGCCGGTGGCGGAGCCCATACTTGTGCGCTGCTCATCACCGGTTCTATCGTCTGCTGGGGTGACAATTCACGGCAAACTTGGTGATGGCACGACTGCGACTCGCGGAACCCTACGCCGGTACAGAATCTCAACAATGCCGTCGGCATTGCACTTGGGGCGCAAGCACACCTGTGCAATCCTCAACGACGGCAGTGCGCGCTGTTGGGGGGACAACAGCAATGGCGCGCTGGGCGATGGCACCGAGACTGACCGCATGATACCAGCGCCTGTGATAGGGTTGGCAGCGCCAGTTGCCCAACTCACGGCGGGCGAAGGATTCACCTGTGCGCGGCTGGCAACCGGCGCCGTCCAGTGCTGGGGATGGAACCATTGGGGCCAGTTGGCGGATGGTACGATTACGAGTCGCACGTCGCCGGTGACTGTGCAAGGTCTCGGCGACAGTGTGATCGATGTGGCTGCGGGCTCACTTCATGCATGTGCCCTGTTGGCCGCTGGCGACGCCAAATGCTGGGGGTGGAACCACTATGGCCAGGTTGGCGACGGGACCATCCTCGACTATACACCCCAGGCGGTAGTAGTGACGTGTTATGCATTGAACGTCGGCCATACGGGTGCAGGGCTGGACCCGGCCATCGCCCCGACCAAACTGGCAAGTTGTCCCGGTGCAAGTTTCTTGCCGAGCGCAGTAATCCCCGTGACGGCGCAGCCGGCGAGCGGCTGGGTGGTGAACAATTGGAGTGGGACCGACAACGATGCGCACACCGGTTTGCTGAACACGGTGACGATGACTGCGGCGGATCGGACAGTCGGCGTGACCTATCGTGCGATCTGCTACCGGCTGACCCTGAGCCACAGTGGGGACGGGCAGTCTCCAGTGGCCACGCCGGAGCAGACGACGGGGTGCGGACCTGGAGAGTACTGGCCAGGTGGTGACACCGGCAGCCAGACACCGGCTGGGCGGGAGTGGCTGGCAGGGCCACAGCGCAACCGGGCTGGTGAACACGGTGAAGGGGCGGAACTAGGTCGGGTCTGCTACGCTCGAGAGTCAGGGCAGGCAGCTTGCGGCCAGCAACACGCAGGGTGTGCGCCGGAAGGTACGTACACAACTGATTACCATGCGAGCGGAACCGGCGACCGGCTGGCGGTGGGTAGCTGGCAGGGCACGGACAACGATGCGCACACCGGGCTGGTGAACACGGTGAAGATGCCGGCGGCAGACCATGCGGTTGCGGTGAACTATGGGCGGGTCTGCTATCCGCTCACGTTGAATAGAATTGGGCAGGGGCAACCACTGGTCGCCACGCCGGAGCAGTCGCCAGGGTGCACCGCCGGCGCCTATTGGTACCAGGCAGTGATTACCGTGCGGGCGGAACCAGACACCGGGTGGGTGGTGGTTGGTTGGCAGGGCACGGACAATGATGCCCAGACCGGGCTGGTGAACACGGTAACGATGCCGGCCGCGAACCACACGGCGGCTGTGATCTACGGGGCGGGTTGTTATCCGCTGACGCTGAAGCAGCGTGGACAGGGGCAACCGCTGGTGGCGACGCCTGGCCAGTCGCCCGGCTGTGGGCAGGGCGCGTACAAGTATGAACAGCAGTTCACGGTGACGGCCGCACCGGCGCTGACCTGGGGGATTGCGGCGTGGGACGGCATCGGGCAAAAAGCGCTGCGGGCAACGGTGCCGACGACGATGACGGTGTCGTTGCGGATGGCCGCGCAGGCGATGACGGTGAGTGTGACCTATGCGCACTATGCAGTGCAACTGCCCGCCATCAGCGTCATTCCCGTGGCTGGGGAGCGGCGGTGGGTGCAACTGGGCGCTGATGAACAAGTGTTGTCGGCCGTGAGCATCGACGCCGGCATGGTGCACCTGGCCGACCGCGAGGAGGCAGCGGCGAGTGGCGGCTTGTACCGGGGCAACGTGGCGACCCGGTGTGCGTCTACGGTAGGCTTTGCACGCGCGGCGGAGGTCAAGGCGCCGATGTTGGCGCTGGTGATGGCGGGGTCACTTGGGTTGGCGGGGGCGGATACACCGACGGTCTACCGCACCACCGATGGCGGAGTGAACTGGACGCCGGTAGCGCTATCGATTCCAGGTGCGAACCCCCGCGTCTATGCCGTGGCGATCGCGAATAGCGGGGTGGCGTATGCGGGGACGAGTGGTGGCTTGCAGCGGAGTGGCGATGGCGGTGCCACCTGGTCCCCGGTGGCGGGGTTGGCGCAGAGTGTGAATGCGCTGCGGATAAGTCCGGATGGCACGCTGTGGATTCGGGGCGAACGATGGGGTGTGGCGCTATGGGGCTGGGACTGGATGGACGCCGCAACCGTTTAACGAGGGGCTCGAGACCAGTGGCGCACTGCAAGTCTGGGACTTTGACTTTGGCAGTGCACAGGTGCTGGCGGCCACCTACGACGGCGTGTATATGCGCAGCATTGGCGGGGCGCGTTGGCAGCGACTTGGCGATGCGTTGGCAGGGCAGTCAGTGCGGAGCATCGCGCTGGTGGGGAGCACGGTGTATGCCGGGCTGTTACCGGGTGGCATCTACACGTTGGACCTGAATGGGGCGCAGGTGTGGAAGCGGACCGATAACGGGATCCCCTTTGTGCGGGACCTGGTCTACGACCAAGACCACTGCCAGGGACTCCTTGCTGCAACTGGGGATGGGGTTTGGGTCTATCGCTAAACTTGGCAACGACGCAATTACGAATTACGAATTACGATCAAAATGTTTTGATCGTAATTCGTAATTGCCTCCCGCCGACCGCTCCCACCACTTCTCGACTGTGATTGACTCGTTGAGGAATTGAGCAATGTCCAAGAACACAATGGTTCTATCGGCAGCTACCGTTGCTCGCGGCTTTCGTCTGGTTTCTTCTGGCGCCTCGCTCGGTCGCGGCGACTGGTGCACTGCAACTGGTTGGGGACGATGCCGGGGTGACATCTGCGTCATTGGCGCTGACCGGGGTCAAGCAGCTTGCGCCGGGCTGGCGGCACACCTGTGCCCTGCTTGAGAGTGGGGCTGTGGTGTGCTGGGGCGACAACACCTATGGCGCCCTGGGCGATGGAACCAACATCTCGCACAATACTGGGCCGTTCGTGGCCTCGCCAGTGGCGTAGTTGGCATCACCGCGGGCGGTTATCGCCCGCGTGCACTGCTGGAAGGCGGCGCCGTACGCTGTTGGGGCTATAACGTGGATGGGCAAATTGGTGACGGCACGACGGAAGATCGGAGTGCGCCCACCGATGTAGTTGGTATCGACGGCGAAGTTGTGGCGATTGATGCCGGGAGAGCGCACACCTGTGCCGTCCTTCGTAGCGAAACAGTTGTGTGCTGGGGCAATAATCGGTATGGTGAATTGGGCGACACGGCAACTATGGGAGGCATTTCGCCATCGCCACGCGTAGTGACCTCACTCGATAGCGTCGCTTCCATTGCATTGGGACAATTTCATTCATGTGCAAAGCTAAATTCGGGTTCCGTTGCTTGTTGGGGCTATAACGGGCGGGGACAACTTGGCCGGTAATCACACTTGCGCTGTTTTGGTGTCAGGCAGCGTCGCATGTTGGGGGAGTAACAGCTTCGGAGGTCTCGGCGACGGCACGAACATTGAGCACCATACACCGATATTGGTGTCGGGTCTTAGTAGTGGCGTTTCCATTGCGACTGGCGAGTATCATAGTTGCGCCGTTCTGGCCGATGGCACGGCGTATTGTTGGGGTTACAATTGGGCTGGGCAGCTTGGCGATGGCACCATCATTCACCGGTACTTGCCCACAACAGTAATCGGGAACCTGACGGCAATCTCTCACATTGAGAGCACCTATTCCCATAATTGCGTTCGATACCAAGATGGCACGGCTGCCTGCTGAGGTGGAATTCGTTTGGCCAACTTGGTGATGGCACTCCAACAACCGATCTACGCCCGGGCTCGTGCCTGATTTGGGAGATACAAATAGGTTGGTTGCGGCTGGTGCACTTTGCCAACTGTGCTGTCTCACAGGCAGGTGTCCTTGCCTGTTGGGGCTACAACGCCTTTGGACAGGTGGGCGATGGCACCCACAGATCGCAACGCCCCGGTCAACGTGATTGGTCTTGACCATGACACCATTGAAGTCGCACCCAGTGATGGGAACCACATGTGTGCGCGCCATGGCTCGCTGGGCGTGCTCTGCTGGGGCGACGGCCGCTACGGCCAGTTGGGCGACGGAACCTGGATTGCGCATACCATACCGGCGCCGGTGATAGGGCTTGCCGCGCCGCCAGTGATGGTGGATACGGGCACGGACTCCAGTTGCGCTGTCGTCGCCACCGGTAACGTCCAATGCTGGGGTGACAATACCCATGGGCGCCTCGGCGATGGGACGACGCTCAGCCGAAACCAGCCCGTAACCGTCACCGGATTGACAAAGGCGATTACCGCAGTGGCAATGGGGAGCGAGCATGTCTGCGCACTTTCTATCGATGGTCACGTTTTTTGTTGGGGCCACAATAGCAGTGGGCAACTGGGCGATGGCACCCTGGACTCTCGCGCTACTGCAGCCGAGGTGCCGAACCTGGGGCCTGGCATCACGGGGATCACGTCCGGGCGTTACCACACGTGCGCACTACTTGCGGATGGCGGTGCTAAGTGCTGGGGGCAAAATAACAACGGTCAACTTGGCGACGGGACTGAGATTACTCGCACAGTCCCTATAGATGTGGTCGCGCTCGGCGGCAAGGTGCTCGAGATCGATGCCGGCGCTTATCACACCTGTGTTCGCCTATTGAATGGAAACATGCAGTGTTGGGGCGATAACGCTACTGGGCAACTGGGCGATGGAACACTCCAATCTCGCGCAATACCGGCGTACGTCGAAGGTATCAGCGATGTAACGGGCATCTCGACAGGCATGCTGCATACTTGTGCCGTACGGGCTACCGGAGATGTGTATTGTTGGGGATACAACATGTTTGGTGAGCTCGGCAACGGGACGGGACTCGATTTTGTGCCACAGACAGTGATGGTGGCTTGTTATGGGTTGAACGTCGGGCATACAGGTGCGGGGCAGGACCCTACCTATGATCCAGCGAAAACGGCAAGTTGTCCAGACGCAAGCTTTGTACCGGGCCAGGTGGTCACACTGGTGGCTCAGCCAGCGATGGGGTGGTCGGTGAATGGGTGGAGTGGGACTGACAACGATGCAGAGAGCGGTCTGCAGAATACGGTAACTATGACTTCGGCGGATCGGACAGTCGCCGTGGACTACCGTGCGGTTTGCTACCGGATGACGGCGAACTACAGCG
>JADJPH010000072.1 GCA_016713335.1 Candidatus Fredericiella danica
GGACTGCCAATCTCACCGTGCTTTCCGGGAGATATCGACAACAACGATATCAAGACCCCACCGGTATTGTCACCGCTGCCGCCAATCTCGGGGGCAACAACGTCTACCGTTCTCTGGCTGGACGGCGTGGCCGGTGACGTCCCGAATCCGACGGTCATCGACGGCTTCACGGTGACGGCGGGTTATCCCGCGGACGGGGTTGGTCGCGGCGGCGGCCTCTACTGCAGCGGTGAGTCGGCGGCAATCTCTGCCCAGTCCCTCGCTTGCCAATGGTGATCTTCAGCGGCAACAGGGGAAACACTCCAGGGCGGCGCCATCTACAGCGGTGGCCGTCTTGCCGGCGTGAGTAACCCTCAGCTCACGAACGTGGACTTCAGCGACAATCAGGCGACCAGCGGCGGCGCGATGTTTAACGACGGTGGCAACGGCGGTGTGAGCAGTCAGAACTGATCAACATCGTCTTCGCTGGCAATCAGGCGGGCAGTGGCGGCGCCATACAACGGTGGCTACGGAAGCGGCGTGAGCAGCCCAGTGCTAACCAACGTGGTCTTTCGCGGCAATATGGCCGCCAGCAATGGCGGCGCCATGATCAACGATGGCTACGGCGGCACGAGCAACCCGAGCCTGACAAATGTGACGCTGGGCGGCAACACCGCAAGCCATGGCGGCGGCCTCTACAACCGTGGCGACAACGGCGGAGTCAGCGCGCCAACGTTGCAGAATGTGGTGCTGTGGGACAACACCGCGACTGACGCCGGTTCGCAAATCTACAACGATAACGGTCTGCCAGTGATCAACTACAGCATCGTGGAGAGCGGCGACTACGGTATCGATGGCACCAGTGGCCTTACCGCCTTCAGCGATGGGACCGGCAATCTCTACGACGATCCGAGCTTCATGGACATGGCGAACGGCAACCTAAACCTGCGCGCTGACAGCGGCGCCATCGACACCGGCAACAACGACGATGCCCCGCTGACCGACATCCGCGGGCTGACGCGGCCGGTGAATGTGGTGACGGACATGGGCGCCTACGAGTACCAGGGCTGTGTGGCCGGGGTGATTCACGTGGACCAGGCCGCCACCGGGCTGGGCACCGGCAGTTCCTGGGCAGACGCACTCACCGACCTCTCCTCCGCATTGCTGATGGCGGCGTCTTGCCCAGACAAGGAAATCTGGGTGGCGAAGGGTATGTACACCCCGGGAACGGACGCCTTCGATCATTTCGCGGTAACGCCGGGAGTCACTTTGTATGGCGGCTTTGCCGCCACCGAGACACTGCGCACCGATCGCAACTGGACCGCTAACGTCACCGTGCTTTCGGGGGATATCGACAACAACGATATCAAGACCGCCACCGGCGTCATCACCGATACGGCCAATATTGTCGGTGAAAACGCCCTCCATGTCGTGTCGCTGGACGGCTCGTCGAGCATTGTTACGGGTGCGACGGTGATCGACGGCTTTACGGTGACGGCGGGCAACGCAACCGGAGAAGTATCGCGCGGCGGCGGGCTCTTCTGCGACGGATGGGGCAACGGCGGTTTCTGCAGCCCCACACTGGCCAACTTGCATTTCAGTGGCAACATGGCGAGGAACGGCGGCGCCATGTACAACGCCGGTAACAACGGCGGCGAGAGCAGCCCGGTGCTGACCAACGTCAGCTTCAGCGGCAACACCGCTGAACTGGGCGGGGCCATCTACAACAATAGTCAGCAGGGCGGCGTGAGCAGCCCGGTAGTAAGTAACGCCAGCTTCAGCAACAACACGGCCCATGGTGGGGCGATCTGGAACGACGGCATTAACGGTGTGAGTAGCCCAGTGCTGACCAACGTCATCTTCATCAGCAACACTGCTGACCTGGGTGGGGCCATGTTGAACGATGGCGAGTACAGCGGTGAAAGTAGCCCGATGCTGACCAACGTCATCTTTAGCGGCAACAGGGCCAACTTGGATGGCGGCGCAATTTACAATGAGGGCTACTATGGCGCCCAGGGCAGCCCGGTGCTGACCAACGTCAGCTTCAGCGGCAATACCGCCGCCGGCAATGGCGGCGCTATCTACAACGAGGCCTTGACGGCGGCGTCAGCGCCCCAGGCTGAAGAATGTAGTGCTCTGGGGGCAACACCGCCACGAACGGCGCACAGATCTATAACGCATACGGGCTGCCGGTGATCGACTACAGTATTGTGCAGGGCGGCGATGCCGGCAGCGGCGGCAATAGCGGTCTCACCGCTTTCTCCGACGGGACCGGCAACCTCGACGCCGATCCGCTGTTTATTGACGCTGCAAATGATGATTTGAACATCCCGTGGGGTAGCCCGGCGATTAACACGGGCACGAATGACGGCGCGCCGGACGCCGATATTCGTGGGCTGCCCCGACCCGCGATGCTCGTCACCGACATGGGCGCATACGAATATCAGCCGCTACCGCCCGCCGTGAGCCTGGCCAAACAGGTGACGCCGACCCTCAATGCCCCGTACGGCGCGGTGGTAACCTATACGCTGATTCTGAGCAATACGAGTGTGCACTCCGACACGGTGCGGCTGACGGACACCCTGCCGGCGCAGGTGGGCTTTGGCGCCTGGGCGGAGAGTCACGGCGCCACGGTCTTAAACAACGAAGTTCAGTGGCTCGGTGTCATCACGGAGTCGACGACCCTGACCTTCACCTTCACCGCTACCTATACCTACGGGATCGGGCTGCCGATCACGAACACGGCGACCTTCAGCGGCTCGGTGCAGGCGGGCAGCGCCGAAGCAAGCTTCACCTTGCAACGCTATACATTACAAGCGGACACAACTGGGACGGGTGTTGGCAGCGTCACCAGCGAACCGGCCGGCATCGACTGCGGCGTGGCGTGCAGCCTGGACTTTGACGGCGGCCAACCGGTCACGCTGACCGCCACACCGCTGATCAGTTCCACCTTTATCGGCTGGAGTGGCGACGCCAGTGGGTCAGCCAATCCCTGCTGGTCACGATGACATCGGACAAGATGATTACCGCCACCTTCGCCGTCAAGACTTATGTCATTACCCCACGGCTGGCGCCAACGGCAGCATCACCCGAGCACGCCGCAGACGGTGGACTATAGCAATGACCAGGTCTTCACCATCGCCGCGGACCCGCATCACCACATCCTCGACGTGACGGCGGACGGCGTGTCGGTGGGGGCGGTCAGCGCCTACACCTTCACCAACGTGACGGCGAACCACACTATCACCGCTGCCTTCGCCATCGACACCCACAGCTTGAGCCTCTTCAAGGACGGCACGGGTGACGGCATGCTGGCGAAGGAACCCGCCGATGCCAACTCCGACTACGGCACGGTGGTGACGGTGACGGCGACGCCGCTGATCAGTGCCACCTTTACCAACTGGAGCGGTGACGCCAGCGGGGCGACGAACCCCATCACGGTCACGATGGATGGCGACAAAGCCATCACCGCCACCTTCACCCTCAAGACTTTCGCCCTTGACTTATTGAAGACCGGCACCGGCGATGGGGCGGTGACAAGCGAACCGGCCGAAAGCAACTTCGACTATGGCACGGTGGTGACGGTGACGGCGACGCCGCTCATCAGTTCCACCTTCACCGGCTGGAGCGGAGACGTCAGCGCGGTGACAAACCCAATCACAGTCACGATGGATGGTGATAAGGCCATCACCGCCACCTTCACGCTCAAGACCTTCGCCCTTGGCCTGCACAAGACCGGCACGGGTGACGGCACGCTGGCGCAAGAACCCGCCGGTGCCAACTTCGACTATGGGACGGTGGTGACGGTGACGGCGACGCCGCTGATCAGTTCCACCTTCACCGGGTGGAGCGGCGACGCCAGCGGGGTGACAAACCCAATCACCGTCACGATGGATGGTGACAAAGCCATCACCGCCACCTTCACCCTCAAGACTTTCGCCCTTGACTTATTGAAGACCGGCACGGGTGACGGCACGCTGGCGAAGGATCCCGCCGCTGCCAACTTCGACTATGGGACGGTAGTGACGGTGACGGCCACGCCGCTGATCAGTTCAACCTTCACCGGCTGGTCCGGCGACGCAAGCGGGACGACGAACCCAATCACGGTCACGATGGACGGTGACAAAGCCATCACCGCCACCTTCACGCTGAAGAACTTCGCCCTTGCCCTCTTCAAGACTGGCACGGGCGACGGCACGCTGGCGAATGATCCCGCCGCTGCCAACTTCGACTACGGGACGGTGGTGACGGTGACGGCCACGCCGCTGATCAGTTCCACCTTCACCGGGTGGAGCGGCGACGTCAGCGGCGCCACGAACCCGGTCACTGTGACCATCACCGGCGACAAGGCGATCACCGCCACCTTCACCCTGAAGAGCTTCGCCCTTGCCCTGACAAGACCGGTACGGGTGACGGTACGCTGGCCAACGACCCGGCGGGTGACCTTCGACTACGGCAGGTGGTGACGGTGACGGCCACGCCGCTCATCAGTTCCACCTTCACCGTGGAGCGGCGACGCCAGGGGCCACGAACCCCGCTGGTCACGATGGATGTGACCAAGGCGATCACCGCCACCTTCACCCTGAAGACCTACGTGATCACCCCCGACCCCGGTGCGAACGGCACCATCACCCTGAGCACGCCGCAGACGGTGAACTATGGCAATGACAAGACCTTCACGATTGCGGCGACCCCGCATTATCACATCCTCGACGTGGCGGCGGACGGCGTGTCGGTCGGGGCGGTGACCGCCTACACGTTCACCAACGTGACGGCGAACCACATCATCACCGCCGCCTTCGCCATCGACACGCATACGCTGACGGTGATCAAGACCGGGGCCGGGGCGGGTGCGATTCTCCAGGAGCCGGCGGGTGCAGTCTTTGACTTCGGGACGGTCGTCACGCTCACGGCCACCACCGTGCCGACTTCGACCTTTACCGGCTGGAGCGGCGACGCCACGGGGACCACTAATCCATTGCCCATCACCATCGACGGCGACAAGGTGATCACCGGAACCTTCATCATCCACCAACTGCCGACGACGACCACGCTCCAATCCAGCCGCAACCCCGCCTTCGTCTACGACAACATCGAATTTTCGGTGCAGGTGGAGGAGATTCTTGGCCCCTTCGGCGTGCTGGCTGCTGCCGGCCCCACCGGGCAGATTGACCTCAGTGATACAACCGGCGCCATCTCGCTGACCGGAAGCCTGGTGGATGGCGGCGTGCAACTCAACACTTCCACCCTGGCGGCGGGCAGCTACACCGTCACGGCAGCGTACAGTGGCGACACCTATCATGAACCATCCGTCTCTAATCTGGTGGTGCAGATGGTGAACAAGCACAGGACCACGACGCACCTGCGCGTCGTCCCGAATCCAGTATTGGTCGGCGACCAGGTGTTCATGACGGCCACGGTTGCCTGGGACGACCTGGATGATGCCGCGGGCGGCGAACTGCACACAGCAGGCGCTGGCCCCACTGGTCAGGTCGACTTCATGGCGGATGGGACGCTCATCGCCCGCGCGTTGGTCTTCAACGGGGTCGCCGACCACTGTCACCCTGACCTCTGCGCCAAATCCGAGCAAGGTGGGTCAACCCGCGGTCTTCACCGCCACCGTCCAGTCCACACCGGTGGACTTGAGCTATCAGCCGGGAATTTATTCCCAGGCAGATGGCGCCCCGACGGCCTCGTCACCGCCACCGTCCAGTCCACGGTGGACTTGGGCTATCAGCCGGGAATTTATTCCCAGGCTGATTCTTCCACCGCCGCCCTCATCCCCACCGGTGACGTGATCTTCGCCGAAAATGGCGTCGAATTCGGCCGCGGCCAACTGGAGAACGGCGTCGCCACCTTCCGCAACGAACTACTCCCGGTCGGCGTCCACACGATCACTGCCGAGTACCTGGGTGACGCCAACTTCCTGGCCAGCATCTCCGCGCCCTATCTCCAGACGGTGCAGCCGCTGCCCACCGCGCGGAACGACGCCGCCGGTGGGTTGGAAGACACCACCGTAATGATCCCGGTGCTGGCCAACGACCTCGACCCGGCCGGCGGTGGGCTGGTGGTTGGCCAGGTGGGGCCGGCGGCCCACGGGCAGGTCGTCATCGACCCGAGCCAGCAGACGGTCACCTACACCCCAGACCCCGGCTTCCACGGCGTGGACAGCTTCACCTACGTCGCCGTCGACAAGAATGGCGCCACGGATGACGCCCTGGTCGCCGTCGTGGTCCCCGCCACCAGCGAGGCGGATACCCGCGAACAGGTCGCCCTTACCGACCCCACAGTCGATAATACCGCGCACTTCACCAGCACCGCCGTGACGGTGACGGTCGATGTACCCACCGGCTTCTACACCGGCCAGCCTGGCGACAAGATGTGCTCTTCCTGAGCTACACGCCGATCCTGACGCCGACCGCACCGACGGCGCATCCACCCGGCCAGCTCAAGTTCGGGCACTTCGAATTCGACCTGCGCCTCTTCCTGAACGACGTGGAACAGATCAACTATCCATTTGCCGCACCGCTCACGCTGACCATCGCCTACTCCCAGGCGCTGCTCTCCAATCTCAAGGAGGAGACCCTGGTCCTCGATGCGTGGGACGGGACCGATTGGAATCGTGACGGCATCCAGATCATCACGCATGACCTCGTACATCACGTGCTCGTGGTCACCATCGCGCATCCGGCCAAGTTCGCCTTCTTCGCTGAATTGCCGACGGATATCGACCCCGAACCCGAGCCGGACGCGACGGACCATCTGTACCTGCCGGGGCTGTATTCCGAGGCGGGTACACGAGACCGGGCGCCTGCGGAGGCCGCGGAACCGGCCGCGGCGCCGTCGCCGTTCGTTGCGCTCGAACAGATCTTCTTGCCGGCGATGAAGAGGTAGATTTGAATACGCCCCGGCAAAAACGATACGATCCATTGTCAACGTCAGGGTGGGAGGTAGGAGGAAAGATCAATGCGGAGAGGCGGAGGGGCACGGAGTTCGCGGAGGAACCCAGCAGAGCCACGCACGTGGTAAGTGGTTGGCCAGGCGGAGGCAAGGGCTTTGGCCGTGCGCTCACCACCCTGACGGGATGGTGCTCTGACAGACGGTGGGACGGGGGGAGTGCGGCATGCGCCGCATGATGACATCGAGTCGAAGACTCTGTGTGACAAGGGGAAACACAAGCCCAACTGACTTAGCTGAAGGAGAAATCCGGAGGTGACCAGAGCATGTCAGTACGCGGGAATGAGCCGAACCACGCAAGACGGTTCCGCAAGGGCTGGCCGAGATGGTGAAAGCTAGACTGCCTGAACCCAATCTCGGGGTCAAGTCCCGACTCTGCGGAAAGTTTGGTGAAACCGCAGCCTTGGCTGGCATGAAGGCCGGCGGATGGAAGCACTGGTTGGTAGTCTCGCCAGACCAGTCCCCGCAGGCGCAAGGCCACGGTGCCCGGGGCAATGAGCACTGGTAAAAGGATGAATGTGTCACCTAAGTCGGCCCCCCCCCGATAGTGTCATCATGACGGACCATGCGATGGCCTAAGGTAAGCGAGCCATAAGGTTACGGAGCCACCATAGTAGTCGCGAACGGGGAAAGCCGTTTACAGGGCGAAGGGTGGCAGGCGACAGGCAGCAAGTGAGCGAGATACGCGAAATGCGCTTTGCTCAAAACCACTTGCACCGGCAGGGAGTCGCTGAGAGCCGGATGCGGTGAAAGTCGCAAGTCCGGTTCGGAGGGGGGGGCGGTCGGAAAGTGCCCGCAAGGGTAACCTCGCTGGCCGCCTACCCAACCTCACCACCCTCACGGGGGATGGTGCTCTGATGAGTCGAGACGGGTGTTCGGACAGAGGGTGTTCGGCCAGAATGCACTTCTCTGAAATCAAAAAGAGGGACGCTCAATGCGCCCCTCTTTTCTACAAACTCCAAGATTACATGTCCAGACCGGGTCGATGATGCCGGCCTTCAGCATGTCAACATAGTTGTTGCTGAGCACATCATAGCCGGTGGTCAGCTTGCCGTCGCCATGCAGCGTGCGCACCTTCTCGATCACCACGGCGCCATCCAAACCAGCATTGCTGGAGATCATGCGCATGGGTTCTTCCAGGGCGCGGCGCAGAATGCGCAGACCGGTGGCGGCGTCGCCTTCCAGGCTCACCTTCTCCAGGGCCGGCATGGCATTGATCAGCGCCACACCACCGCCGGGGACGATACCTTCTTCAACCGCCGCGCGGGTGGCGCTCAGCGCATCCTCGACGCGGTGCTTCTTTTCCTTCAGTTCGGTCTCGGTGGCTGCGCCGACGCGGATGATTGCGACCTCGGTGATAACCTGCGCACCGGTCAGGATCGCAATGTCTTGCAGCATGGCCTTGCGGCGGTCGCCAAAGCCCGGGGCCTTGATCGCCAGGGCATTGACCATGCCACGCAGTTTGTTGAGCACGAGGGTGGCCAACGCTTCGCCGTCCACATCTTCGGCGACGATCACCACATCACGCTTGCCAATCTGGACCAGTTTCTCCAGCGTCGGGACGATGTCCTGGGCGCTGCTGATCTTCTTGTCGGTGATCAAGATGTACGGGTCGACGATTTCGGCTTCCATGCGCTCGGCATTGGTAACGAAATAGGCGCTGATGTAACCGCGATCGAGCTGCATACCTTCCACATACTCAGTCTCGAACTCCAGGCCCTTGCTCTCTTCGACGGTGATGACGCCGTCCTTGCCCACCTTGTCCATGACGTCGGCGATCATCTCGCCAATCTCGGTGTCGGCGGCGGAGATGCTGGCGACCTGGGAAATCTCGGCCTTGCCCGCAACTGGGGTGGCCATCTCGCGCAGGGCGGCGACAATCGCATCGCGACCAGCTTCAATACCACGCTTCAGCAGCATGGGGTTGGCGCCGGCGGTCACATTCTTCAGACCTTCGTTGACGATCGACTGCGCCAGGACCGTCGCGGTGGTGGTGCCGTCACCGGCGACATCGTTGGTCTTGGTGGCGGCTTCCTTGAAGAGCTGGGCGCCCATGTTTTCAAACGGGTCCTTCAGCTCAATTTCCTTGGCCACGGTCACGCCGTCGTGGGTAACGGTCGGGCTGCCCCATTTTTTGTCGAGGGCAACGTTGCGGCCCTTCGGGCCGAGGGTGGTCTTCACTGCATTGGCCAGAGCGTCGACGCCGGCCTTCAACGCCCGTCGGGCGTCGTCTTCGTAGATAATCTGCTTAGCCATTTATGATCTCCTGTATTTTTCCAGTAAGTTACATGCATTCAACCCAAGTCTTCGCGCGGCGCCCGCCGATCCGAGAGGGACCGTGTCGCCGAGCACCTGGGGTTTACTCAACGATGGCCAGGACGTCAGTTTCCTTAAGAATCAGGTATTCCTTGCCATCGAGTTTGATGGTGGTGCCTGCGTACTTCGCATAAAGCACCTTGTCGTCGACCTTGACATCCATCAGGATGCGCTCACCGGTGTCCTTGCGGGCTCCCGGACCGGCGGCGACGACTTTACCCTGCTGTGGCTTTTCCTTGGCGGTCTCGGGCAGAAAAATGCCCAGGGCCGTCTGCTCTTCCTGCTCGGTGGGCTGAACGACGATGCGGTCACCCAGTGGCTTGAGGTTCATGTGCTATCCTCCCAGAACGAATTTGAAAAAATCGTGTTGCGTGTTTAAGATGGTTGTTACTGTTGCTGCGGCTTGTTAGAGTCCCACAACTCTGTAACCCGTTAGCACTCTATGCGCCTGAGTGCTAATTGCCTATCTTACTCCATGCACGAAAAACCGTGCAAGTTGGACGTCTTCCAATTTGCACGGTTTTTGTTTGGCTGAGGCTAGCGAAGCGTCAGAATTTCGCTGAAGCTTTGTTAGCGTTGTGTTAGATCTGGTGTTATCCCCGCACGGGCTTCTGTTCCTGCACGTAGTGGATCATTTCAACCTCTTCCGCCACGTAATCGTTGAGGTCAAAGGCGGCGTATAGATCGCGACTCTGAGTGAAGAATGAAAGCGCCTGCTGCAGTTCATGTTGTTCCATGGCAACATGGCCAAGGTTGTGCAGCGTCGCCGCCATGTCGGTCCAGGCGCCGCGGGTCTGCAGCAGGGCGCGGTCGCGTTCATACCAGGTTAGCGCTTTGCCGAATTTGCCCTGGGCGTAGCTGACCGAACCAAGGTTATTAAAGCAGGCGCTGACGCCGATCTGATCATCATTCTGCTCGAAAGTGCGCAGGGCATGTTCGTAAACGTGCGTTGCGTCGTCAAAGCGTTCCATGGCTTCCAGCGACAGGCCCATGTTGTTGTAGGCGCTTGCAATCAGGTGCCGGTCGTTCAACCGCAGCGCCACGCGCAGTGCTTTACGCTGCTCTGCCAGGGCACGGTCGTGCTGGCCCAGGCTAAACTGGGCGCTGCCCAGGTTCATATAGGCCGTCGCCAGCCCGCGTGTGTCGCCAAGTTGGGCGGTGCAGTCAAATGCAACCAGGAAGTGTTCGAGCGCGCGCCGTGGCTCATCCAGCACGCGGTAGGTCGTCCCCAGGTCGGTGTGTACATAGGCGAGTTCTGCGAGTAGATCGCGTTCATCAAAAATCGGGCGGGCGCGATCCACCCACTGGATCGCCTCGGGTAGCCGCCCAAGGAAGAACATCTGCCGGCCAATGTTCATGAGGAACCAGCCGTAGTTACGCATGTCCTGGGTGGCAAACGCAGCCACCGCGCCGACTGCCAGCCAGCGGACGATGCCGGGCGGGTGGCGCCAGAAGGCATAGTCAGCGAGCGCTAGCGCATAGTCACGGGCCAGGCACAGGTCGGCGTAGTTTTCGGGTGACTCCGTTTCGGCCGCCACTGCGGTCTGGTCAAGCGTAGGGTCGGCGATCATCTCCATGGCGGAGCGCTCCCAGATGCGCTCCGCGCGGCGCGCGCACCAGTCGGCCCCCACGTAGATATTCCCCCAATCCATATCGACTTCAGACCAGCGTTCCAATGGCAGGTGCTGATACTGCTGGACCGCGCCCAGGAAGAACACGGCATGCCGGCGATCCCATTCTTCGCCCAGCATTGGGGCATTTTCGGTCAAATAGCGGCGCACGATCGGGTGGATGAAGGCGCGCTGATTGAAGGGATCGAGTTCAAGCAGGCCGCGTTCGCCCAGCGTCGCGAGTGTCGTCTCGAACGCACTGTCGTTTCCCAATCCTTCCCAGAAGAGTTGGCGCATTGCCGTGTAGGTGACGCCGCCCACGGCATGCGACATGCGGCCCAACAGCGCAGCAGCCGTGGGGTTCTGCAGCGCGTAGTTTTCCACAGCAAGTACACATAATCCCTGTACGGGCACCCCTGCACGGGTGTTCTCGGCCCAGTTCGACAAGACCGCCAGCAGTTCGTCCCACCCAAAGTCAAGCAACAGGCCAAGCACGAAGCGCACGCTGAGGGGACTGCCCATCGTCACTTCGAATAATTCGTCAACATGGTCGACGGCAATGGTGCGAATGGCTTCAGGTGCACGCCGCCAGACAAACTCGGCAAGATCCGAGCGGACGACTCCTGGCAGATGCAGATGCTGATCCTGCACCAGGCTGGCGATTGCAGGGCTGAAGTTGCGGTCAATCAGGAGGATGCGCGACTGCCCTCGTTTTCGTGTAGATGGCCGATGATGCCAACGAGGGTGTCGATCTCTTTGGGGGTGGCGCCGGCCAATTTGTCGAGAATGAGCAGGCGACGGCGTTTATAGAGTTGCTCCAGGATGCTGATCCCCCAACGTTCTTCGCTGGTGCGGGTGAGGGAGGTGCCTAGCACGGTGTCAAGGGTGCGTACGACGTCATAGATGCGAAACGGGCTTGTGCCGGCGGGGCTGACGCGAATAATGCCGTCGGTGAAGTGGTGAAAGTGATTCCAAGCGGCTGCGGTTGAAAGGGTGCTCTTGCCTGCGCCCTGCTCGCCGCTCATGGCGATGGCAGGCAGGTCATCCCCGCCGGTCAGCCAGTCGTGGAGCATGATCAATTCACGGCGCATGCCGCTGAAGCCGATCAGGCGATAGAGCCCCAAATTGTGCGGTGTTGACTTCGGTTCCAAAATCGCCCCCGATGCCGTTGACAAATTGTCTACTGTTTGTCTACTGCGGCCGGTTCAAATCACAAGGCAAGGGTATTCGCTCACCGCCACAATCTCAGCATACAGGGCTTCGGCAAAGACCTGGCCTTGGCTGACGCGGCCCAGCGTGCGTTTGAGCGCACCGCCGTCGATCAGGATCAGATCAGGACGAATGCGGCGCGCCAACTGGTTGACATTCATCGGCGTGACCTGTTCGACGTGGTCTACGCGTGGGATGATCCGGTCGGTGACGGCTTTGGGGCGTTCGATTGAGTCACTCACGACGACGTCAATCGCAGTATTCTTACGAAATTGCTGGTAGGCTTCCGCCCCCGCCTGTTCCGCCCCAATCAACCAGATTCGCATACACCCTCGTTTCGAAATTTATTAACCACAGAGAACACAAAGAACACAGAGAATCATCTCCTCTTTGTGTTCTTTGTGTTCTTTGCGGTGAAAAGATTCCGGCACCATTCAGATTAACCCGAGCGTGCTAATCACCAGAAAGAACAAGAATACAAAGATCGCCGATGGAATGCCAACAATCAACCCGGTCCGTAGCATCGATTTAGAGTCGACGGCGCCAGACACCACCACCAGGGTCATGCGCGCTGAGGAGTTGGGCAGTGTATAACAGAGTGCCAATGTAAAGACAAACGGCAGGATCAGCCGTGGCGGAGCAATGCTGCTGCTGACCGCCAGCGTCACCAGGATGGGAGACAGGATCGCGCCGTAGGTCACGCTGTTCATAAATTGTGTCAGCGTAAAGGTAGACGCGATCAGCAAGAAGAGAACAGCGGCATAGGGAAGACCGGCGAGGGCTGGCTCAACCAGGCTAACTAGCCAGGCGCTGGCGCCGCTCTTGTCGAGTGCGTCACCCAATGCCAACCCTGCCCCAATGACAAAGATGATGCCCCAGTTGACGCTCTTCAGGTCGTTCCAATCGATCAGTTCTTCGATCGACAACAAGGCGACGGCAAGGATCGCCACCACCGCACTGCTGAGTAGTGTGGCCGGCAAGTTAAGCCACCGTTCGATGGCTGCCCCTCCAATCCACAGTGTAATCGACAGACCGAGGACCACGAGGATCTCCCGCTCCGCGTGGTTCAAGCCCCTGGCGCGCGCCAGTTCACGTAGCGCGGGTGTGATTTCAATTCTGACATTGGGGACGCGATACGCAAACAACAGCAATCCCCAGGTCAACGGCACGAGCACGACGATCGCAGGCAGGCCATAGGAGATCCATTGGAAGAAGGTGAAGTTCATCACCTGGCTGAGTTGACCGCTGGCGATCGCATTCTCGCCGCTGCCCATCGGCGTACCTATGCCGCCAATGCTGGCGCCATAGGCAATTGCCAGCACGAGCACCGCCAGCATCCGCTTGGCATCGGCAGGATCGCGAATCTGCTGGGCGATGCTGATCGCCACAGGGATGAGCATCGCCGCAGTGGCGGTGTTGAGCACCCACATCCCCAACACCGCGGTCAATGCGATCAGAATCAGGACAAGCCGGTAGAATTGGCCGCGGCTGTAGACGATGGCGTACAGCGCCAGCCGGCGGGTGAGGCCATGTTTGCGGAGCGCCTCCGCCAGGAAAAGGCTGGCCAGGATCAGATAGATCACCGGATCGGCAAAGGGGGCGAAGGCGCCGCCAATCTGGTCGATGCCCAAGGCTACTTCGGCGATCGGGACCAGCAGCGCGGCAATCGGCAGCGGAACCGGCTGGAGCGAGAGAATCATGCCCGTAAAGACAAAGAGCGCCAGCGCGCTCTTTCCCTCGGGCGTCAAGCCTGGCGGCGTCGGCAGCACCAGGACCAGACCGGTTGCGGCAAGCACCACCAGAAAGCGGCGCAGGTCAAAGACCTTGCGGCCGGCTGCTTCGAGTGGCTGCTGGATCAGTTCGAGCGGCGTCGCCCGGCGTTGGAGGCGACGCTTGCTGGTGGTGGTCATCGCCATACGCCGCTGGGTTGCGGCGACATCTGCGGCCTCGGTGTCGCCCGACGCCAATGCAACCGGCGTCCCCGGATTTGCCTCACCGCTGCTCGTGGTGGACGGCTCGCTCCAGGTTGCCCGTTTCGGCAGGCTCGACTTCAGACGTGGGCGATGGACTGACATGAGACCTATGGTGGCGTTTCGCCGCTGGCTTCTCCGCTGCAGATGCGCATACCCGCCAGCGCCGGCTCGCTATCTGGATTTTTTTCAAGCGCTTTTTCGAGCCACGGAATCGCCTTGTCACATTCGCGGGGTTCTTTGTTGATGTGCGCAAGCCCTGCCGTGTACAGATACTCTTCGCGGGCGCGCTCTTCACCGAGCTGCGCCAGGCCTTTTTCCAGGTCGATGGCAGAATCTTCATAGTTGCGCCGCGCGTACCAGACCATGCCGAGGTGGACGAGCGCGGGTCCATAATTGGGGTCCAGTTCCACGGCGTCCTGGAGGACGCGCACGGCCTGGAGGTGGTCGCCGGCGTTGTAGAGTCCTTCGCCGAGGGCGTCGAGTGTGACCGACGTCTTGTTGGCGTCGACCGCGGCGCGATAGGCTTCGATGGCCTTGCCGATGTCGTTTTTGCCGACCCGGTAGATGCGCGCCTTTTCAATGAAGAGATCGGAGCGCTGCGGGTCCTCGGCCAGCGCTGCGTCGAGTGCGGCAATGGCTTCGTCGTATCTGCCCCGTTTTTCAAGCAGGTAGGATTGGTTGCGCAGGGCGAGGACGTTGGTTGGATCCAGGGTCAGGGCCTGGGTGATGTAATTCTGGGCGATGTCCAGGTTGCCGACATCGGTGTAGATTTCGGCCAACACGGCAAGTGCCTCGACGTTGTCTGGCGCAATTTCGTAGGCATCGAGCGCGTGGTTCATGGCGCTATCGAATTGGCCAAGCCAGTCCTCGGCGCGAGCGAGTGCGGCCAGGGCATCAGGGTTCTTCTCATCGAGCTCGATCGCTTGGGCGGCGGCATCGTAGGCGGCGGCGATATTCTGGTCAAGCATATGGAGGCGCGACTGCATGACCCAGGCTTCGGCATTGCCGGGTTCGTTGGTGGCAATGCGCTGGTAGGCGGCGAGTGCGGCGGCGTAGTCACCGCGGGCGAGGGCGGATTGGGCATCGGCCAGGAAGTTGACGACGCTGACGGTGGGGGTCGGCGTCGGTGGGGCGGTGCGCGGGGTGAGCCAGTTGGGCCGGGTTTCGTAGAGCACAATCGCAACGACGGCGAGCAGGATGAGGGGCCAGAAGCGGCCCAGCCAGCCTCTGCGCCGGCGGCGCGGGCGGTATTCTCGATCTAGATACATAGGAGAGATTATAGCACGTGTGCAGCCAGAGGCGTTTTGTTTGCCAAGGCGGACCTGACGTGGTATAAATCAGGTGGGCAATGTCCTTGCCCCCGTAGCTCAGTGGATAGAGCGCTGGCCTCCGGAGCCAGGCGCCTGGGTTCGAGTCCCAGCGGGGGTACTTTCCTCTCCTCCATGATTGCTTGCCAATTCCCTTTGCTGTCTGTGACAACAAAAAGGGGCCAGCCCCGACGCTGGATTACTCCGGCCGGGCTGCCCCTTCTGCTTTCGCGTTGGGACGAATTACGTTGTTACCCTACGGCTACTTCATATTGAGTCAGACGATGAATGTCAAGCAAGAACTTTTGTCTGCTCGCGCACCTGCGGGCCCTCGTGCAGGAACCACCACCAATGTCCACGATCTTGGAAGTTTGGATTGGGCAAGATTTGAGCTAGTATTTGTCGGCGCGATACCAATTCATCATCTAGTTGCGCGACACGTTTAGTCTCATCTGCTGTCAATTCTGTATCAGCCAGAACGTCACGAGTGATCAGCACGACGACACCGTCTGTATCGATGTCTTCAGTCTGATCCAAGTTTAGAATTTGTCGACTATAGATACGCAGTAGCTGAGATGGTGTATTACCATTTTTCAACACGAACCACCTCACCAAAAATGACTTCCACCCACCAGCCTTGACCGCTCTCTAGATATTTTGTCAATGACGCAGGTCGTATCATGCTCCAATGCTGTCGCTGACTTTCATTATAAAGAACCACAACGCCGTTGTCCACACCAATCATGGACCAATGTTGATAGTATGGTGATTTTGATGAAGTATAGGTGAACACCCGTAAATCAATGCGATGAATATGTTCTTGAAACAAGGCAGCATATGACTCAAGTGAGTCAATTCCCTAAACTCTGAAACTCATGTCGGTGTTGATCGAAATGTTGCCTGAGCTTGGGGAGCTCACTGGCATCTTGCATATCCGCATGTAGGGCAGCCAGAGCAGCCGGTTTCATCAATTGCACTTCAGTGAAGCGCCTGGCTTGTTCATAAGCGCGTTTGGACACATCCGGTCCCAGCGATCTTGGTGTCATCTTTGAATTTGCAAGTGCCAAAACGGTGTACTGCCCGATACCGTACCCGAGGATGTTTTGAGATTAGCACGATTGGTATGGGCCGGGTTGGCGGGCCGTGAATCTCTAGAGGAAGTCTGGAGTTTTCCGAAACAAAGCGGACACGGCATGTCGTAATCGGTAGGTGAAGGCCGCAGCAAGGCCAACGTCCGTCCGCCGCTCATGCTGCCAGGCGCCTGCCTTGTGCACGGTGCACAACGAAACCACCGTAAGTTTCGGCGATCTTGGTGATGGAGTAGATTCCCGCTTGCGCTTATAGTGATGAACGGCGCCGCATGCATTCGCCAGGAGTTTTATTGGGTATTTTTCGAGTTCATCGATTGGCGACGCCGCTGCCTGTACAAACAGGCGTTTCTTTGAGGAACTGGTCGTTCTCGATTTCACAAAGTTAAGCAATAGGAGTTGTGTGCATGAGTATCAAAGCGAGCAGCCCGGCAGATGTAACCAAGTCCGTCAAGGAACTGGGCATCGAATTCGTCGATTTGAAGTTCACTGACCTTTATGGCCAGTGGCAGCACTTCTCGGTGCCGGTCGATTACTACGATGAAGACGATCTGTTCAAGACGGGTCTGGGCTTCGACGGCTCTTCGATCCGCGGCTTCAAGTCCATCGAGAGCAGTGATATGCTACTGATCTGCGATCCGACTTCAGCCTTCATTGACCCGGTCTGCGCAAACCCGACTTTGAGCGTCATTGCCAACGTTTATGAGCCTGGTACGCTTGAACCGTTTTCTCGCGACCCGCGCAACGTGGCGCGCGCCGCCGAAGCCTATATGAAGGACAATGGCTTCGCCGACACGCTCTTCTGCGGTCCGGAAGCTGAGTTCTTCATCTTCGACAAGGTGAAATACGAGTCGGGTCGCTACGCCGCCGGCTACGCCGTCGACAGTGACGAGGCCTCCTGGAACACCGGCGAATGGGGCCCCGGTCACAAGATCGGCTACAAGGGCGGCTATTTCCCGGTCTCCCCGTTCGATGGTCTGCAGGACATTCGCTCTGAGATGACCAATGAGATGATCAAGGCCGGGCTGAAAGTCGAACGCCATCATCACGAAGTGGCGACTGCAGGCCAGACCGAAATTGACCTGCGCTTTGCCCCGATGATCCAGATGGCCGACTGGGTCCAGATCTACAAATACATCGTCAAGAACGTCGCTGCCAAGCATGGCAAGACCGCCACGTTTATGCCCAAGCCGCTCTTTGAAGACAACGGTTCGGGGATGCACGTGCACCAGAGCCTCTGGAAAGATGGCAAACCGCTCTTCGCCGGTGACCAGTATGCCGGGCTGAGCCAGATGGCAATGTGGTACATCGGCGGTATCCTGACCCACATCAATTCGCTGCTGGCCATCTGCGCACCGACCACCAACAGCTACCGCCGCCTGGTCCCGGGTTATGAGGCGCCCGTCGTGATCGCCTATTCCGCCCGTAATCGCTCTGCCGCCTGCCGCATTCCGGTCTCCTCGCAATCGCCCAAGGCAAAGCGCGTCGAGTTCCGCTGTCCGGACCCGGCCGCCAATCCATATCTGGCGTTCTCTGCCATGTTGATGGCAGGGCTTGACGGCATCAAAAAGCAGATCGATCCGGGCAAGCCGTCGGAGATGGACCTGTTCGAGGGCGAAACGCTCAAGCACGTGAAGACGGTCAAGGGTTCGTTGACCGAGGTGCTGGACGCACTTTCGGCCGATCATGACTACCTGACCGAAGGTGGCGTGTTCAGCGAAGAACTGCTGGAGACCTACATTGCGACGCGCCGGGTGGCCGATGTGGATGCCGTGCGCCTGCGCCCGCACCCGCACGAATTTGTCATGTATTACGGTGTGTAGTTTGGAATGTGCTTGAACGCTGATTAAGTTGAGACACCCGTGCGCATGCCGTCGATCTGCATGCGCACGGGTTTCCTTGTTTTTACAATGTTGAACATCCGTCCTGCCACACTTGACGAATTGCCGGGCATCCTCGAAGTCTATAACGACGCGATCTTGCACACCACTGACCGGTGATGCTTTACTATACGGATCCTGGCGCAGCTCCCCATGACGGCGAGTTCGTGCAGATGACCCACAACGCACAGGAGAAAGACAACCATGGCGCTTGGATATAAGCCCAGCGAATTAGAGCGCATCGACGAGATCGTCAAGCGCAACGACATTCGCTTTATCCGATTGACCTTCACCGACATTGTCGGCGTGTCGAAACAGATTACGATTCCGATCGAGCACTGGGATGATGCAGTGAGCCACGGCGTCTGGTTCGACGGCAGTGCGGTGGAAGGCTTTGCCCGCATCGCCGAGAGCGACATGTATTTGATGCCGGATCTGGACACCTTCGCGGTGATCCCCTGGGAGATGGATCTTTCAACGGCGCGTGTGATCTGCGATGCCTACACACCCGACGGGTCACCATTTGAAGGTGATCCACGACACGTATTGAAGCGCCAACTCGAACGGGCTGCCCGCCTCGGTCTGGATTACTACGTTGGCCCGGAGTTGGAGTTCTTCCTGTTCGAACCGCACCCCAATGGTGATTTGCTGCCCTTGCAGCCGCATGACAAAGCCAGTTACTTCGACATCAGCACAGATCTGGCGCACAGCGTGCGCCGGCAAATGGTCGACGCCCTGCAGGCAATGGGCATCGACGTCGAAGCATCGCACCACGAAGTGGCGGACGGGCAGAGCGAGATCGATTTCAAGTACGGCCCCGCACTGCTCATGGCAGACAATACCAACACGGTGCGCACAACGCTTAAGGCCGTGGCGCAGAAAAATGGCCTGCACTGCACCTTTATGCCCAAACCGATTGCCGGCATCAATGGTTCCGGCATGCATGTGCACCAAAGCATGTGGGATCGCAAGACAGGCGACACGGTGATGCATGAGCCGGAAAGCGAATACGGGTTGAGCCAGATCGCGCTCCACTTTATTGCAGGACAGCTTGCCCATGCCAAGGCGATCACACCGATCATTGCGCCGCTGGTGAATAGCTACAAGCGCCTGGTGCCGGGTTATGAGGCGCCGGTCTATATCTCCTGGGGGCGCACCAACCGTAGCGCCCTGATCCGCATCCCACGGATCACTCCGGGCCGGTACAAGAGCACGCGGTGCGAGTTACGCTGTCCGGATCCGAGTTGCAATCCGTACCTGGCATTCTCCGTCATGCTGGCGGCAGGCCTGGATGGCATCGAGCGCAAGTTAGATCCGCCGGCGCCGGCGGAAGAAGATCTGTATCATGTGGACAGTGTGCGCGCTGGGCTGGATATGTTGCCGGGTGATCTTGGCCTGGCCATCGAGGCGCTCCAGACCGATGAGGTGATCCAGGATGCGCTGGGCGAGCATGTGTATGAGCGGTATGTCGAGGCCAAGACGCAGGAGTGGAATAGTTACCGCTTGTATGTGAGTCGGTGGGAACTAGATCGATACCTTACCATCTATTGAGTTTGGGCATTGGTTGAGGTTAGCGCTGAAAAACAGTCGCTACGCACCACCCGTCACGAGTCACCCATGACAGGTGACTCGTGACGGGTGGTGACATGAGCAGCCCCAGTCTAGAGATCAGCATTCCCTACCGTCATGTGCTAACGGCCCAAATTGGGCAGGTAGAGCTGGTTCGCAGCAGAAGCCACGTGCAGGGTGGCTCTGCTACGCTCACCGAGCACCGCGTGCTCCGCATCAGCGAGCAGCAGGGCGATGTCGCGCCCCTCAGCGCCTGCTTCTGGCAGCCAGGTGACCAGAATCGGCCTTGACGTCTCGCCCGGCGCAAATACCAACGCTGATCTTGCGGTTTCGGCATCCGTATCCCGGCTCGCACTTGCAGCATCCAGCATATACCAGATTGTCACCGTGTATCCCGAAGCTACGCTCAGCGACACGTCGACCGTTGTCGCGCCATCCAGCGGATGCGCAGCATAGTCAGCGCTCTCAAAGCCTGCTACGGGCGGTGCACCATCATCCTGGATCGTCACACTTGCAGACGTAGACACGCCTAACTGCGCGTTGGTGGCATTGATCACAGCAAGCGAGATTTCGCGATCTGGCTCATGGCGACTGTCAATGCTAAAAGTGGCTGGCGTTTCCACCCGTGTCTCACCTGGCGCAAAGGCAACCTGCCCAGTTGCAGTTTGCGCACCTTGGACAGTGATCCGGTAATCTGCAACAACAGTCTCAAGGGCCGGTGTGCTCAATGTGATGGCAAATAGCGCAACACCGGTGGATTCGCGTACGCTGTCTTGGGGGACCACCACCTGGAGAACCGGTAGCTGGGCTGTTGGATCTCCAGCTTCGCCGCCCGCGTCACGCGCGCTGTAAGCAAGATGTACTTCGTATGCAGCAGCTGTTGATTCCTCACCAGGATTGCTGCGCAGGCCAGCGCCCGTGTCATCGGGGATTTCAGGGTTAGTGCTCGCCGGCGGATCGTTGTCCTGGATGGTAAGTTTCGCTGTGTACGGATCGCCCAACCCAGCGTGACTTGGGTTAGACAAGGTGAGCGCAACTACCTGGTTTGGCTCGTCGATCTGGTCGTCTGTGATCGGCACGCTGAAGGTGCGACTGGTGACACCCGCCGCAAAGGTTAGCTGACCGGCGGCAAGTGCGCCGGCTTTATAATTGACGGTGACCACGTAGCCCGACTTTGCGCCGAGGTTCACACCGATGGTTGCCTTGCCGGCATTTTCAAGCACAGTATAGGTGGTGGTGGAGAAGCGTAGCTTGGGCGGCACATCATTGTCAGTGATGGTCAGTTTGGCCACCGCCGGCAAGCCTAACGTGGCGTTGGCTGCATTGGACAAGGTCATCGTTACAATCTGGTCAGGATTGTCGATCGTATTGTTCGTGATCGGCACATCGAGCGTGCGGCTGGTGACATCGGGTGCAAAGGTCAGCCAACCGCTGGCAATGCCGGCCACGTCGTAGAAGACCTTGACAGTGTAGCCCGACCGGTTGCTCAGCCTTACTTCAACCGGTATTGTCCCGGCGTTTTCGGCAGCCGTATAGGTGGCGCTGGAGAAACGCACCTTGACGGGATCATCATTGTCTTGCACCGTGAGTTTTGCCGACGCAGGCAAACCAAGACTGGCGTTGACCGGGTTCGCCAGCGTCAACTGGATGTTCTGATCGGGTTCGTCGATTACATCCCCCGCGATTGGCACGGTGAAGCTACGACTCGTAACGCCCGGCGGAAACGTGAGACGACCACTGGCAAGTCCCTGGGATGCATAGGCAACTGTGATGGTGTAGGCTGACTTTCCACTCAGCCGCACCTCAACCGGCACATTGGCTGTCTGCTCAGTAACGAGATAGGTGGCGCTTGTGAACCTAACCTTCGGGGGTGACTCATTGTCGATGATCCGCAATACAGCCGAGTTGGGGCTGCTCAGCGTGGCGTTTGTCGGGTTATACAGATATAGATTGTCGGTCTGATCCGGATCGTCAATGGCATCATCGGTGATGGGGACATTGGCGCGATTGCTCGTGACCCCCGGTTCGAAGGTCAAGGTGCCGCTGCCATATCTGCCGGCGCTGTAGGCCACTGTAACCCGTTCAGACCACGTTTTATTCAGCACGGCCTGGAACGACGCCCAGCCGGCGTCTTCCGTGGCCGTAAAAATGTCAGTAGAAAAGGAGACTCTGGGTATCGCTACCCATGACAGCGAGGCCGCTGCCCAACCACCGTTCTCGAACATTTCTAGCTTCAGTGCGTGGTCTCCACTGGAGATGGCCAACTGGACCTTGTCGGTTAATCGGCAGTCATTGCACCAGTTTTCAAACACGAGCGTACCATCCACATAGAAGCGCACACCGTCATCGTGATGCATGCTGAAGACGTATGTGCCTGCGGAGAAATTCACGGTGCGCGTCCAGCGCACGGAGAATCCATCCGTTGGTAGGGCAGGGTCGGGTGCATTGCCGTACCACTCGAAGGCGATGGCAGCGTCATCGCGGGTGAGCCATGGGTTGCCGTTTAGGTCCGCAGTCTTGAAGTACTCGCCTTTCCAGCCACTGATTGCGGTTACATAGATCCAGGTGCTCCCAACATTGTTGCTCTCATTGGCTTCTGCAATCAAGTTGTCAGGATCTACCTTCACCTTGATCTCATGCCAACCATCCGCCGGCATCGTCTCGGCCCAGTCTAGAAAACCGGCTTTGTCGACGTTCTTATCCAACCCAAGGTAATTTGGATAGCGAGCGAGTCGCACATCGTCAATCCACAGTTCTATATAGAAAAGATCATAGGCGGGTCGATTCCCTTTGTTGCTTATGTACCAATCGATAAAGGCGCGGCTACCGGCATAGACGGCGTCTGCGGTGTTCGTGCCCTGGCGTGATGAAACAACCACGGGTTCAGGCACCAGATCGACGCCATAAATCACACCCAGTGGATGCCCCAGCTCATGGCGTTCCACCGGGGTGTACCCATTGACGAGATTGTAGTCGAGACACATCATCGTCGGTGCGCCATTCCAGGGCCGGTACCAGTCGTTGCGGTCTCCACAGGTGGCGTAACAACCGAAGGTCGGCTGACCAACCACCACCCAGTCGAGGTACTGAACATTGTTCCACTCGGCGCAGGGGTTGGTGGAGCTGCCCGTATATTGAGTGCCGCAATTGTATGGGGAACTGACGGACGTGCGCGGCTGCTCAGGCAGTTCAAGTCGTTCCATCGCAGCAAGACGCGCGATTTCAACCTGCTGTGTGGCAGGATCGCATGTATGGCGGAAGCCACCCACAGTGTGTCCCGATTCATGAAGTGCGGTGAATGCGATGTTGTCATCCCAACTGCAAGTGGGCGTCCATGGACAATCCACCCCGGTGCAGGTGGACCGGTTGCATGTGGGTGGAGTGCCGGAGCCTACAACCGAGTAGTAGCCCAGCGCACCGCCTGCCCAACCACTGTTGCGGGCAACGACAATGATCTGATCGTAGTCGCACACGCCAGCCGCAGCGATCAAGGTTGCGTTGTACCAGACATCATTGGACCGAGGATTGATGATTGCGCCGCGATAGTCGTCGGCACGGTAAACAGTGTAGCGGTTTGGATAGGACTTGTACGGTTCGACGGCCGCAAAACCATCGGCGATCTTTCTTGCGAGGCGCTGAAAATCGGCCACATCGGTGGCGTTATCGCCATAGAAGCCTGCGGGGACAATCACGAAACGCAAGTAGGAGCCATAGCCACCCAGGGTTACACAGGCAGGATTCTGGGCGACAGTCACGGCGGTTGCGCGCAACTTGTCCACTGTCAACGTCGGTGTGGGGGTGGGTCCAACTGGGGGAGGCGCCACTTCAGGCGCATATGCCGCCTTTGGGCTGCTTGGTCCCGGTGTTGGCGTGACCGCGCCGGCGGGTGCAGTTGCCTGTGCGCTGACCAAATCGGTCAGAAGCAGGCAGAGGGCGAATGATAGTCCAAACAGGAACAAAGCCAGACGGTGCACGAGGGTGGACATGCTTCCTCCAGTGCTTAAAGAGGGATAGATAATCATTCTATCACGGCGTCCAAGACTGTTCAATTAGGATTCATTTCTAGAAATTCCCGCTCTATTACGGCGTCTTGCGCAAATCCGGGAGCATGAGGTAATTCAACTCGATCGAACCGATGTCAGGCGCTAAACCGTAGGGACGGACACGCTTGCGCTGATCGTTGGTCTGCAAACTTGCACCGCCGCGATCCACGGCGCGGCTGTTCCAGCGCGGCAGATGCGTCGGGGTGTAGCGACGATCTCGCCGGACCCACATTGACAATTGACAATTGACCGTTGACAATTGCATTTTCTGACCTTCCCCTTTCGTTGTCACGGACCCAGGATGGGGGTCACCTGTCTCCATGCAATCACCCATTCGCATCATCCTCGCCGACGACCATGCTGTCGTACGTAAGGGCATCCGTGACTTTTTAGAAGAAGAACCCGACTTCGAGATCGTTGCCGAAGCCGCGGATGGCCGCACCGCCCAGGAATTGATTGCGCATGCGCTCCCTACGGTTGCCATCCTTGACATTCGCATGCCGCATCTAACCGGCATCGACGTGACGCGGTGGATCCGCAGCGAAGGGTTGCCGGTAAAGGTCCTGATCTTGTCCGCCTATGACGACGCACCGTTTGCCGTGGCAGTGATGCAAGCGGGCGCCGATGGGTATGTACTGAAGAATGCTGAAGCCGGCCAAATCGTTGCCGCAGTGCGCAGCGTGGCCGCCGGGCGCGTCGTCATCGACACCGGCATCACCCAGGCGTTAGTCGCAAGGCTAGGGGATCCGAGTTCTGGGGTGGCGCCGGAACCGCTTTCTGATCGAGCGCGTGAGGTGTTGGTATTAGCAGCCAGCGGACTTACGAACCGCGGCATTGGTGTGCGTCTTGGCATCAGCGATCGCACGGTCCAAGGACACCTCGCCAGCATCTACGGCAAAATGCAGGTGGGCAGCCGCACCGAGGCGGTGACCAGAGCGCTACAATTAGGTTGGATTCAATTGCCGGAAAATCCACAATGATGCGCTGGATGTCTGCATTCCGCGTGCGCAGCCTGCGTGCACAGGTTCTCCTGTGGACGATTTTACCCCTGACCATTCTGCTCATCGCATTCTCCCTGACCGGCATCGGCACCCATGAGGCGTCGATGCGCGCCCTCGCGGCCGAGGAAAACGGCCGGCTTGCCGTTGCGCAGGCAAACGCCGTGGCTGCGCAGTTGGACCGCTATTCTGATGGGCTGGCCGCGGTTGCTCGCATGAGTGCACACCACATAGGCGATCTGTCCATGCAGCAGTTCCACCTGTCCGAAACGAGCAAGGTGCTGGGCGACCTGGCCCTTGCTATCATCGATGGGCAGGACTTGATCGCAACCGAGCCGCAGCCCCTGCCTGGCTGGCTCAGTGCTGAGGTGGATTCGCTGCTTCAAGGTCAACCGATCAAGGCGACCACACCGCTCACGATCACCGCAGATGCAAACGCTGTCCTATGGCGGGTGCCGATTCCGGAATCTGATGCATGGCTGATTGCTGGCATGCCGGTGGATCAACTTTCGCTTGAGTCGGTGTTCGCCGCAACGGGCATCGCCGAGCACAGCACACTCGCGCTGATTGACAGCGCCGGCCGTCTCCTGCGTGGCGGCGGGGGCATTCCGCCGGCGCCGGCGGATGCGGAATGGTTGGCAACGGTGGCCAGGCAGCCCACATCCGCTTGGATCGAGCAGCAGGGCGCCGAAGATGTCGTGCTGGCAAAAGCGTCGTGGCCGGCTCACCCTGGTTTATCGTGATGCGGGAGCCCTGGCACGGGATGGTAGCCCCCTTGATCCGATTTGAGCAGGCCATGCCGTTTGTGCTCCTGATTGCGACGGCGGTGTCGTTTCTGACCCTGTTCTTTGGTCTCAACTACGTCGTGCGCCCGCTCCGGACGCTCGGGCAACGCGCCAGTGCGATCGGTGCTGGGCAATTTGATGCGGCCCAGGCGCCGGTCGGGGGCGTGGATGAGATTGAAGAACTGCGCATTGTCATCGACCAGATGGCGCATCAATTGCAGAGTGCACAGGTTGGCATGGAAAGCTATCTGCATGCGGTGACGCAAGCGCAAGATGAGGAGCGCACACGTCTTGCCCGTGAACTGCACGACGAGACGGTGCAGACCTTGATAGCGCTCGACCACAAGACGCAAATGGTGCAGCGGAGTATTGAGCGCGATCCGGCGCGTGCACAAGCCCAGGTGGTGGAGTTGCGGCAGATGGTGCTTGAAGCGACGGCGGAGGTGCGCCGTTTTAGCCGCGCGTTGCGCCCACCATTCTTGGATGACCTCGGCCTTGCGCCGGCGCTTGAACTGCTGGCAGAAGAAAATCGCGCTGAGTTTGTTGTTACGGGGCAGCCGCGCCGGCTGCCGCCAGAATCGGAGATGGCACTCTATCGGATTGCGCAGGAGTCGTTGAGCAATGCTCGCCGTCATGCCAATGCCAGCGAGATTACCGTCGCCATCACATATGAACCGCACATAGTTCGGCTTGAGGTGATTGACAACGGCAAGGGGTTTGAGCCACCTGCAAACCTGGCAAGCCTTGGGCGGACGGGGCATTTTGGACTGTTAAGCATGCAAGAGCGCGCACAACTGGCCGGTGCGACACTGACCATCGCTTCTGCGCCCGGTGCCGGCGCCCACGTTACCGTCAGCTCACCTGTTCTCGCCTAGCCCCTGTTTTGCTGCACGGAAACTCGTATCTTGTCCGCCACATCCTCTTGTTGGCACGCGTGATGGCGCGCCAATACCGCGCCATTTGGCGCATTCATTTTTCCGGATGAATCGTTAAGATAGTCGAAGCTTCCCGGAAGATTCTAGCAGATGGATGCTCGAGAGCCGGTGCAAGCACTACCTCCGACTGGTCGTAGACACATTTGAAGCGCTAAGGAGTTTCCATGTCAGCTCGATTCCGACTGTTCACCATCGCGTTTTCCCTTGTCCTGTTTGCTGCTCCCGTTGCGCGGGTGCATGCACAGGATGCCACCCCCACGCCCGATATCCACGCACAACATCATGTTGCCGGGGCGCCCGCCGCACCTGGTAGCAGTGCGCCAGTTGATAGTGACGTTGCCGGTCATCTCTTGCATATGCAGGGGATGTTGGACGAACTGGCGGCCATGGAACTGCCCGACGCCGCACGCAGTCACGTTGAACACATGCAAGGCATGTTGAAGGAACTGGCTCCAGATATGGAGGCGGGCAAGATGACTGAAGCCGACCTCAAACCACACCTCGAACACGTGGAAGTGATGTTTGGTGAACTCGAGGCGATGGATCTGCCCGCTGCGGCCCGAGGACATGTTGAACACATGAGCAGCATGTTGGGAGAAATTGCGCCCCAAACCCCTTCAGCGTCCTCTTCATCCGATATGTCAGGCATGGATATGTCAGGCATGGATATGTCAGGCATGGATATGTCAGGCATGGATATGTCGGGCATGATGAGCCAAATGGAAGACATGATGGCCATGATGGACGAGACGATGGACAGGGAGATGCCCGCTGACATGCAGCAACGCATGAAGATGATGCGCGGGATGATGGATGACATGATGTCCGGAATGCAGGACATGCAGGGCGGCATGATGTCTGATGGGATGAAGGACATGCAGGCGATCGATCACGCAATCCCAATGACCGGCACGGAGCTGGCGCTTGACGCCGATGCCATGGAAGCGATGCCGGGGATGGATCATTCGATGCCGATGACGAGTGCAGAGCCAGCGCCAGATGCTGGCACAATGGACGGCATGGATCACGGCGTCAGCAGTGGTGCCCACGCGATGGCGCCTGTGCCCAGCGCCGGCGTCCCGGACGCAACGGCAGCGGCCGGCGCCCAGCCCCTCGACTTCACCATGGATGGCGACGTCAAGGTCTTCGAACTCACCGCGCAGCCGGTGCGATGGCCGCTGATGGAAGGCGTCGTTGCGACTGCATGGACCTACAATGGTTCGGTGCCTGGACCTATGATCCGTGTGACCGAGGGCGACAAAGTGCGCGTCGTCTTCAAGAATGAACTGCCTGAACCGACGACCATTCACTGGCACGGCGTCACCGTCCCAAACAGCATGGACGGCGTGCCCGGCGTGACGCAGGAGGCGGTGAAACCAGGAGATAGCTTTATCTATGAATTCACGGCCCAACCTTCTGGCACCTACTGGTATCACTCGCACTTTAACAGCGATCAACAGATTGGCATCGGTCTCTACGCCCCGCTGATCATTGACCCGAAAGATGCTGCCGCAAGTACACCCGATGTGGATGTCACGATGATGTTGGGCGAATGGCGCGTCGTTGACGGCGAGACCTATGCGGCGATGCCCATGGCCGGCATGGAGCCGAACTATTTCACGGTGAACGGCAAGGCGTTTCCCGCGATCGAGACGATCCAGGTGAAAAAAGGGGATCGCGTCCGGCTTCGCTTTATCAATGCCGGACAGTTTGTACATCCGATGCACCTGCACGGTTTTCCGTTTGAAGTTGTCGCCACGGATGGCCATGCCGTGCCCGAAGCCGCGATCCTGACGAAGGACACGATTGCCGTGGCGTCCGGCGAACGCTACGACGTAGAGTTCACGGCCACCGAGACCGGACAATGGATGCTGCATTGCCATATCACGCACCATCTTACCAACGATGGCGTAGAGCCAGGAGGGCTGATGTTTATGATCGATGTTGTCGAATAAATCATGTCATCACATACGTGGAAGCACCTAGCTTCAACAATCAACTAAAAGTACACTACCGTCGCATATTCAACTTGTTTGAACTTTCAAGGAGCTCACATGTCAATGCGGATTCGAGCCACTTCTATCGCTACGGCCCTCGCCCTTTCTTTGATGGTGACAGGCCAGGTGTTCGCGCAGGATGCCACTCCCACACCCGATATTCACGCACAACATCATGCAGCAGGAGGAACATCCGCTGCGTCAGACAGCAGTACGCCTGTGAGCAGTGATGTGGCCGGCCATCTCTTGCACATGCAAGGGATGTTGGATGAACTAGCGGCCCTGGAACTGCCGGAAGGCGCACAGGGGCATGTTGAACACATGCAGGGGATGCTAAAGGAACTGCTCCCCGATATTGAGGCCGGGAAGGTGACTGAAACCGATCTCCAACCCCATCTTGAACACATGGAGATGATGTTTGGTGAACTTGAGGCGATGGAGCTACCCGATGCAGCGCGCGGGCATGTTGAGCACATGAACGGCATGGTGGGAGAAATCACGCCGAAAACCACTTCAGCACCCTCCTCGTCTGATATGTCAGGCATGGATATGTCAGGCATGGATATGTCAGGCATGATGAGCCAGATGGACGACATGATGGCCATGATGGACGAAATGATGGGCAAGGACTTGCCGGCCGACGTGCAGCAAGATGTGAAGACGATGCGCGGCAAGATGGATGACATGATGTCCCACATGAAAGCGATGCACGGTCAGGACGGCATGTCCGGCATGCAGGGTCAGGGTGGCATGATGGGTGGCATGTCCGGCATGCAGGGCCAGGGTGGCATGATGGGTGGCGGCATGTCCGGCATGCAGGGCCAGGGTGGCATGATGGGTGGTGGCATGTCCGGCATGCAGGGTCAGGGCGGCATGATGGGTGGTGGTATGTCCGGCATGCAGGGTCAGGGTGGCATGATGGGTGGTGGCATGTCCGGCATGCAGGGTCAGGGCGGCATGATGGGTGGCGGCATGTCCGGCATGCAGGGTCAGGGTGGCATGATGGGTGGTGGCATGTCCGGCATGCAGGGTCAGGGCGGCATGATGGGTGGTGGCATGTCCGGCATGCAGGGCCAGGGTGGCATGATGGGTGGTGGCATGTCCGGCATGCACGGCCAGGGCGGCATGATGGGTGGTGGCATGTCCGGCATGCACGGCCAGGGTGGCATGATGGGTGGCGGCATGTCCGGTATGATGGGTCAGGGCGGCATGATGGGTAGTGGCATGATGTGTGGCCACATGATGAGTATGTGTGGTGAGATGATGAAGATGTGCGGCGGCATGATGGGCCAGGGCGGCATGATGGGCCAGGGCGGCATGATGGGCCAGGGCGGCATGGGCAACATGCAGATGATGCCTGACCTCGAGCCATCGACACCCATCACCGGAACCACTGGCACAACGGAGTCCGGGACGATGGAGTCGATGCCTGAGATGGATCACTCGATGCCAATGACGGGCACTCAGACCGCCCCATGATGAGATTCATGGCTGACGTCACAAACTAGATTGCGAATCAGCGTCACACGAGATAGGTGCGAGAGAGCGCTAATGGCTCTCTCGCCTTTTTTCCGTCTGGCACTGACCTGAAAAAGGAACCTTGCGCAAGAATCGTCTCCCGTCTACACTGGAAGGGAGCAAGCCACACAATCGCAATGGTTGTACCTCAATTTTTAGTGGAGTTTCGCATCGTGGCAGAAAACAAACGCCGGCGCCGGCCGTTCGGCGTCAAAGTCATTATTACGCTACAACTGTTTTCCATCGTGACGGGGCTGTTCGTCTTCGCAGGTGAGTATCTCGCCTTCAGCTATCCGGAACTGAACGTCAATCTGGATCTCGATTTTCCAATGTCAGGTCCCGAATTTTGGATCACCAACGTCCAGTTGGCGATTGTCATGGTGTTGAGCATGATCTCCGTGGTTGGTCTGTGGCGCATGCAGCGCTGGGCATGGTACCTGACGATGCTCGAACTGGGTTTCTCGATGGTCGTCAATATCTCCATGTACTTCAACGGCAATGTCAATTATATAGACATGTTCCTGAACGTCCTGATGGTCTTCTACCTCAATCAGAAGGATGTGCAGCGCGCGTTTAGTGCGGCGTCGCGTGGAGGCCGCATGAACGATCTCGAATTATTGCGCCAATATGAGCCGGTGGTGCACTACACAAGCGGCGAGCACTTCTTCCCCTGTGCGGTCGATGGCTATGTGCAACGGTGTAGCCTCTGGTCACTCAACAAGAAGAAGCAACGCCAACAACTGCTCCCGGCGGGCGATCTCGACCTGCAGCGACTAGCAACTTTTGATGACGTTCCCCCCGGCGAGACGTTGCATCTCCGCATCGTGGACAAGCCGTTGGATGCAGTGGCCTACCAGCGGTGGCGACAACTTCCTGACCTACCGGCATTTCACGCGCCAGGCCGCTTCACACGCGTTGGATTGGTCTCACGACTGGCGAGTTCCCTGTTCAATATCTCTGCTCGTGCGTGGCACTGTGCCAGGTGGAACGGTCGCCGCGGCTGACTTGAAGTATCGGGAGATCCGTGCAGCCGATCCGCGCTATGTCTATTATGCGCGTGTCTTGCGCCAGGGCGGATATACGATCCTCCACTACCTTTTCTTTTTTGCAATGAACGACTGGCGCACCAGTTTCTTTGGCATCAATGATCATGAGGCTGATTGGGAACAGTGTTTCATCTACCTGGCGGACGGTGAAGAAGGATTGCGTCCCTACTGGGTGGCGTTTGCATCTCATGATTACTCCGGGGATGACCTGCGCAGACGCTGGGATGACCCTGACCTCACGCTGGTCGACGGTCGCCATCCGGTCATCTACGCCGGCGCCGGTTCGCATGCTTCCTATTTCATCAAGGGCGAGTATCTCACCGGCGTTGCACCCTCGTTTCTACGCCCGGTTGCGAATGCAGTCACCTGGCTGCAGCAGTTTTGGTACGAAGAGTTGAAACAGGGCGAAGGCGACTTTGATGAAGAAGCGGTTCGGGATTTCTTCAGCGTTGCCTTTGTAGACTACGCGCGCGGTGACGGCCTGGCAGTCGGTCCGGGTACACGGAACGCTTGGACGCCGATTCTGATGGACGGGCAGGGCTGGATTGAAAACTACCGCGGCCTATGGGGGATCGACACCGAGGATCCATTTGGTGGCGAACGCGCACCGGCGGGACCCAAATACAACCGCGACGGTTCGGTGCGGCTCGCCTGGTACGATCCGTTGGCCTGGGCAGGTCTCGACAAGGTGCCACCGCCGCTGCAGGCCGTCGAAATGTTGCAACAAAGGATCGGAATCCTCAGTGACGAGCGTGCGGAACTGGGGGCGGAGTTTGTGAAACGCCGTCAGGAGGTGCGCAACCTTGACCTTGATGTTCAGGCATTGCTCCAGACCGACTATCTCGGCCATCTCTCCAAGCACCGCGTCGAGGAACTTGCAAAGGCACAGAAGGAACTGCAGGGTATGAGTGCACGGTTGGTGGCGTTGGATGAGACCAATGCGGCCAACGCTCAACTGCTCACCAAGTTGCAAAGTGGCGATTGGGGCGATCCGCAGGCGCACCTCAAACATCAACATCTGCCGGAGACGACGAAGACGTCAAATTCGCGGGCGATGGATTTCTGGGCAGCGATCAGCGGCGCTGGTTTGCTCCTGGCGCTCACAATTATCATCTGGCGCGCATCGGCCACGTGGTATATTTGGACGACCCTGGCAATTTTAATCTTTTTAGCGGTTGAATCAGCGTTGCGCGGCCGGCTATCCAGCTACTTGCTGAATGTGATCATCTTCCTGGCGGTGGTCACATCGTTGATTCTGCTCTGGCAGTTCTGGAAACTCGCAATTGTCACGACAATCTTTGCGCTGGTGATCTTGATGGTGCGCGACAATCTGCGTGAGTTGCGAGGGCAAGTAACCCACATTCCTCTTCTTCTTGGCGTCTTTGCGTCTTGGCGGGGAGGGCTTGGTGTTTTGAACGCATACGCATGGCGCTCAACGTCAGCGGTCGCCGCGTGCGAACCACTGATAGATTTCGCGGATGACAATGATGATGGTCACCGTGGCGCGCCGACAAAGATGAAGAATGCCAGTTCCGGTAGATTAGGCAGAATGTCAGAGGGCGAATTACTTTGGCAATCGCGGCGCCCATCAGGAGCCCCACCAACAGCAATGCAAAGGTCAACCGGCGAATATTGGCGGTCAGCGTTGCGTCGACCTCCTTCACCTGCTTGCCTACATCGGAAGCATCCACGTAGATGGTGAATTTGCCGCTGCGAAACTGCTGGATCCAACTGAGCGCAGCGTCTTCAATGGATGGTATATTCCGGATTGCTTCCTTGGCAGTGCGGATGGCCTGGCGCCGCAATGCTGCCACGACGCGATCGGCGTCGAACGTTTCCATCAGCAATTGCTTTGTCGACTCCAGCGCGGTGTTCACAAGCGGCAGCGATGGATCCAATGTGCGCGTAATCTCTTCCGCCTGGATAAGCGCTTTTAGCGCCAGGGTCAGGTCAGCATCCATCCGGAGACCAGCGCGGTTAAGTGCATCGAACATCGCCTTCATGGCGCCGGAGATCGAGACGCCCACGTCGGCGAATGCCGTGTAGCGCTTGAGCAGGCGTTCCACATCGTCGATAAAGGCGCGCTCATCCACTTCTTTGTAGCTGACCGTCAGCCGCAACACCACCCGGCCGATCTCCTGACCATCACCTTCCGCCAGTGACCAGATCAGGTCGGCCATCGCCAGCCGTTTTTCCGTGCTCAAGACGCCCATCATCCCCATATCCAAGAAGATGATGTTGCCGGTTTCCAGGTTGACAAGCACGTTGCCGGGATGTGGGTCGCCATGAAAAAAGCCATCGTAGAGCACCTGTTTCACGATCGCACGCATAAAGGTTGTCGCCAGTTCGGTGCGGTCCAACCCGGCCGCGTCGATGGCTTCCACGTTGGTGATCTTCACGCCCTTGACAAATTCCTGCGTCATCACCCGGCGTGGAGAGTTTGCCATAAATGTCGGGGACATGAATATTGGGGAAGATGCGCATGTTTTCGGCGAGTACGCGACCGTTGTATGCCTCATTGGTATAATCCAACTCGAGCAGGATATTGTCTGCATACTCATCCATGATGCCGCTCAAGTCGGTGTGCCGGGCCCACTCGAAACGACGCTCCGTGACCCTGGTCAAATCTCTCATCACGTTAAGGTCGGCGCGCACAGTGACATCGATATCGGGGCGCTGGATCTTCACCACGACTTTCTGGCCGCCTGGCAACACCGCCTTATGCACCTGGGCCGTCGAGGCGGCAGCCAGCGGTTCCATGTCGAATTCCGCGTAGAGTGCAGAGATGGGCTGGCCGAGTTCTCTTGCAACGATCGCCTCCGCTTCCGCGGTGGGGAAGGGCAGTACCTGGCTCTGTAACTGCGCCAGTTCGGCGCGCCAGTCCGCCGGCAGTTGCTCGGCGCGGCTTGATACGATTTGGCCAAGCTTTACAAAAGTCGGGCCGAGATCTTGGAGCATGTAGCGAACTGTCTGGGCTGTACTGGTGCTCACGATCGGTTTGCGGCGCCAGTAGATGATGCGCTGGAAAAAGCGCCGGACGGGGGCAAACGGCGAGTTGGCAAAGATGATTTCGCGGACGTACCGCTGGATCGTGTCCAGTGATTCAGCGATGCGCAAGTTCTCAGCCAAAAAGTTGCGACCACCAAAGGTCAGCTTGCCCAGAAAACGCCAATAGGGCCGGCGACGGTTTGACCAGTTCTGCAGGGGGCTGTCCAGCCCTGTGATGCCTTCGAAGACAAAAAGGAGAGCTGTCATCAACAGACCTCCCAGAAAGACCCACAACCAGATAGGGGGCGATACGACCATCAGACGTAGTGTGTCGTCTGTACTCTGCTCCCAGATATCGCTCGTGGCGGCGTAAAAAATGAGCGTGTTGATGACAACCAGAAAGAGACCGTAGGTCCACACGACAAACTGGCCGGTGAGCACCAGGAGTGGGGGCCACAACAGCCAATTCAAGAATGCGAAGACCGCACCATAAACAAATACCGCAATTACGAAAATAATGACATATTCGGTCGCAGGTAGATAGATGCCGAGACCGGGCAATAAAAACAGGGTAAGCAGTAGTGCCACTGCATTCACCAGAATTCGTACGATGAAGTAGACCATAGTCAGACCTGACGGTACGCAGATTGAGCAGCAAGTTCGCCTTGCGAAACCGATGTAGGCGCTATAGCTGCCGAAGCGTGTAGATTGAAGAACTGATTGTTTCTATGTTAACGATCTTTGGGTGCTTATGCAAGGCAACGTACAATGGCAATTGGTGCCCCAACCCGCCAAAGGGGTGACCCGGACGTACGTGCGCACTTGAAGGGAGCCAATTCTGGATCTTCTGGATTCGATTACCGTTGTACTGGATCGCCCGCAAAACCCGCTCAACATGGGCGCGGTGGTGCGCGCCATGAAGAATATGGGCTTCAGGCATCTGCGAATGGCCGCGCCTGCGCCTTTTGAGCCGGATGCATTGCTGCGCGTCGCCCACCACGCGGAGGACATGATCGACCGCATCGAGGTGTATCCGGATCTGAATGCAGCCCTTGCCGACACCGTCTTTGTGGTGGGAACGGCGGCGGTCAAGCATCCGGAGCACCGGCGCACCTACGACGTGCGCGACCTCGCCGGCGAACTACTGGCACGCAGCGCAACAGGACGCGTGGCGCTCCTGTTTGGCACTGAAGCGGACGGGCTTGATCTCGCCGCGCTTGACCGGTGCCATCTCATTGTTACGTTGCCGACCGATCCTGACTATCCTGCACTCAACCTGGCGCAATCCGTGTTGCTGCTGCTATATGAACTGCGCATGGCGGCGATGGCAGATCGCCCACCCAGGGCGCCGGCATATCATCCCGCCACCCATGCGGAACTAGAGCGACTATTCAGCGTCAGCGAAGAGGTGTTGGCGGAGATCGGTTTTTTTAAGCACAATCCCGGCGCCGCGATGCGGTCGCTGCGCCAGATGGCTTATCGGGCGGCGCTCACCCCGGACGATGGCGTTGCTGTTGGCAGTCGCGCGACAGGCGCAGCGCGTGGCACGGCGATGAGTAGCCGGTATTGAGTTTGTGATGGCCAATGATCATTAGCGCCAGCCGGCGCACCGACATCCCGGCATTCTATTCCACCTGGTTCATCCAACGTATCCGCGCGGGCTTCTGCACGGTGCCAAATCCGTTCAATCAGCGGCAGATCACGTTTGTCTCGCTACTGCCTGAAGATGTGGATGCTATTGTGTTCTGGACACGCAACCCGCGACCGCTTTTCATCCATCTGGACGAGTTGGATGCGCGCGGCTTCCGCTACTATTTCCAGTACACGTTGATCAACAACCCGCGGCTCATCGACCCCCATTCGCCGCCGGTCGATGCTGCGGTCAGGACGTTTGCCGAACTTGCGCAGCGTGTTGGCCCCGATCGCGTGATCTGGCGTTACGACCCGATTGTGCTGAGCAATCTGACCGATGCCGCGTTTCACCTGGGAGAACTACGCCACGCTTGCGGCGCGGTTGTCCGGCTCTACGCGGCGCTGTGTGATCAGCGTGATGGATTGGTATCGCAAGATCGAAGGGCGCATGCGGGAAGTCGAACAGCAGGGCGTGGCGATTGCCAAAGACAAGGGCGCTGCAACCCCTGAGTTTCCGGCGCTTGCCGCAGGCATTGCAAGGATTGCCTCGGCAAATGGGCTAGACGTTGTCTCCTGCGCAGAGGAGTTGGATCTGCACTGCTATGGCATTGAGCATGGCAAGTGCATCGACGACGAATTGATCCGGCGCGTGCTTGGCATCACGGTCGACGCCGGCAAGGACCCCAACCAGCGCACTGCCTGTGGTTGTGTCGCGAGCCGGGACATCGGCATGTATGATGGCTGTCTCTTTGGCTGTCCGTACTGCTATGCAACCAGCCAATTCGCACGCGCCCGGGAGAATTACGCACACCACGATCCAACGATGCCGTCGCTGTT
>JADJPH010000073.1 GCA_016713335.1 Candidatus Fredericiella danica
GGAGAACTACTACGACTATATCGGCACACAGCATGGCGTCAAACGTCACTTCAGCTTCCTGCATCACAGCCCAGGGCAAGCGCAGGATCCACGGCAAAGCCTGCAGGCGGTCATCCCGAAATTGCCTTATGGCCATGAAATCCACATCTATCGCCAAGACTCCGATGCGTTGCTCACGGCGGTGGCCATTTCTTACGGCGCCACCGTACTGCAGAATACGCCGGTCAAGGATGTACAGATCCAGGCCGGCGGCGTGGAAATTATCACCGACAAAGAGGTACACTACCAGGCCGAGTATATCGTGGACGCCAGCGGCATGCGGTCGCTGCTGGCCAACAAGTTGGGTTGGCGCCACCGTGACCTGAAGGCGCATACGCGCACCATCTTTACCCACATGATCGATGTGCCGTGTTATAACAACGTCGGCGCAACCCGTGAAGTATACGGCCACCCCTTCCGGCTCTCCGAGGGCACGTTACACCACGTCTTTCGGGGGGGCTGGCATGGGTGATCCCCTTTAATAATCATCCACGCGCCACTAATCCGCTCTGTAGCGTGGGCCTACAACTCGACCCGCGCATCTACCCGGCGCGGCTGGATCTGTCGCCCGAGGAGGAGTTCTACTCCTTCATTCACCAATTTCCCGACATCGAGAAACAATTGAGCGGGGCGCAGGCAACGCGTGCATGGACGCGCACAGATCGGTTGCAATACTCGGCGCAGCATGTGGTCGGTGATCGCTTTGCGCTGCTGGCTCACGCCGTCGGCTTCATCGATCCACTCTATTCCAAAGGGCTGTACGTCACTCACATGAGCATCATGGTTGCCGCCGATCTGATTTTGAAGGCACACGAGACCGGCGATTACTCGGCAGCGGCCTTCGCACCATTGGAAACCCTTACCCTGCGCTACATGCACATGCACGACCAATTGGTAGCCGGTTCGTTCAAAGCCTGGAGTCACTACAAGCTATGGCAGGTCTATTCGGTGTTATGGCTGTTGGGTGCCTACCTGGAGTATCTGAAGCTGACGGTCACACGTCTCCGCGCAACCAACCGTGCCGACTATCTGGCTCAGTTGAGCGAACTCCAACTGGCGGGGGGTGGCTTCGCACCCTTCTTTGTCCTCCAAGAGAAAATCGACGCGCTCATCGATGCGGTCAATCCTGACGACGAAGCAGAGATCGACCGCACAGTAGCCGAGATTCGCACGATATTCAGCTCCTTCAACTGGCTCTCCTCTGCCTTTCGCGACTTGCTGGCGGGGAAAAACCATCTGCCCAATAACAAACTGCGGGTCAATCTGCTCAACCAGACCGACGGATTCTTCGGTGACGGGATCTATCGCGAGCACTTCTTTGGCGATGCCTCAACATTCAGTCTCGTGAAAAAAGCCCTGAGCGAGCAAGCACGCTATTCAGTCTTCGCCCTGGACCGCCAACGCAGCACCCATGCACGTCTGGCCATGCAAACGACACGTCACACGGACACAACCGAGCGCGCCAACGGCCACAGCAGTCAAAATCGCGAATCAACCACCAGTTCACCTGCCGGTCTGGTTTCGCCTCAGTGACAAGGAGACTTCCATCATGTTGTTTGTCGATGCCGCGACGCCCGCCCCCACCGCGACTCTCCAGATCGCGCCCATGCCAGATCATACAATCGAAGTCCAGCCTATGGACGAACACAATCACCACCTCATTGCCAATGTGCACCCGTCCGACTGGCAAAACCCGACCGCCAACGGTCGCTACAATCTCGTTGTCATCGGCGCCGGCACGGCCGGGTTAATTGGGGCGTTGGGAGCCGCCGGTCTTGGGGGCAAGGTGGCCCTGATCGAACGCCATTTGTTGGGCGGCGACTGCTTGAACTGGGGTTGTGTGCCCTCCAAGACCATCATCCGTTCCGCGCACCATTGCCGAACTCCGAAGAGCGGCAGAAATGGGGATTGGCGTCCCAGTCGGCATCCAGATCGACTTCGGCGCGATCATGGCGCGGATGCGCAGTTTGCGCGCCAATATCAGCGAGGACGATTCGATTCACCGGCTGACACGCGAAGGTGTCGAAGTGTTTCTGGGGGATGCACGGTTTACCGGTCCTACTACCATTGAGGTCTTCGATGGCAAAAAGCGGCAGACGCTGCATTTCGCCAAAGCGCTCATTGCCACCGGCGGTCGAGCACGCACGCTTGATCTGCCCGGCCTCACCGCGGCGGGTTACTTGACCAACGAGTCGCTCTTTCAGTTGACCGAACTACCGCGCCGCCTCGCCGTGATCGGCGGTGGACCGATCGGCGCCGAAATGGCCCAGGCATTTGCCCGCTTTGGCGCAGAGGTGACCCTGTTTATCAAGGATAATCGCTTCCTACCGCGCGAAGATCGCGACGCTGCCGCAATTGTGCAACGGGTGTTCGAACGGGAAGGCATCCAGTTGATTTGCGACGCATCGTTGCAAGAAGTCACCCAAAGAGCATGACGGCAAGGTGCTGCACTACACACTGGGTGAGCGCCCGGCAACCCTGGCGGTGGATGCGATCCTGGTTTCGGTCGGCCGTGCGCCCAATGTGGAGGGACTCAATCTGGAAGCAGCCGGCGTGACGTACAGCGCAGAAGGCGTGACAATCGACGATACCATGCGCACCACCAATCCCAACATCTACGCGGCCGGTGACGTCGCGCTCAAAACCCAGTTCACCCATATGGCCGACGCAAGCGCACGGCTCGCTTTACAGAATGCGTTATTCCCCGGTCCCAAAAAGAAACTCAGTGACCTGGTCGTGCCGTGGACCACCTTCACTGATCCGGAGGTTGCGCACGTGGGGATGTACCCCGACGAAGCCACCGCCGCCGGCATCGAGATCGAGACCTTCTCCAAATCACTGACCGAAGTCGACCGCAGCCGCACCGACGGCAAAACCGACGGTTTCGTCAAGATTCATGTAAAGAAAGGCACCGATCAGATTGTGGGCGCTACCATCGTCGCAACGCAAGCGGGCGAGATGCTCAATGAGATTACGCTGGCCATTGTGGCTGGACTTGGTCTGAAGACACTTGCGACTGTCATTCATGCGTACCCGACGCAGTCAGAGGCAATCAAGAAAGTGGCGGATGGCTACAATCGCACGCGGCTGACACCGCGCATCAAACGGCTCTTTGGCGCTTGGCTGCGCTGGACGCGCCACGGCGATGCACCCACACCGGAAATCGGCGAAAAAAAGTAGCGCGTCGCTTGCACGTTGGTGCACCTACTTCGCCTCCATTGCGCGGAGCAGTGCTTCAAATTCTTCGCGACAGTCCGGACACATGGCTAAATGTTGGTGGACAAGCGGCATCAACGCGGCGGCGTCTTCCCCGCGCTTTACCCGGTCGGCAAAGATATCCAGCAACGCATACACTTCGTCACAGCTCAATTCTTGGGCCTGGGTTTGCGCAACCATTGACAATGCGACGTGCATCTGATGCATGGACGCTGAACTGACATCGGGGGAGGGATGTGGTTTGCGCCGCCAGAACTGCCTGAACAGGTTGTGTATCTTCATGAGTGCCTTGCCCTACGGCTGATCAAACATTGCGAGCAGTTCTTGGGGTGTCATCCCCTTGCATCATGCGCTTTTGGAGCCGTTGGCGGGCATCGTGGAGTAATTTGTACAGCGCATTGCGGTTGGTGCCCATGCGCTCCGCTACCTCCTGCAATGGCATTCCACCCTGCATCACTGCCATCATGGCGGTGCGCTGCCGTTCGGTCAACTCCTCGGCAATGATCCGCTGGATGGTCGCCATCATCATTTGGACGGGCGCGGTCTGGCCTGGATCCGCGGAATGGTCCATCAGCACATCCGGGGTGAAATCCGACATCTCATTGGCTACAATCAGATCGTCCAGCGAAACATCGCGCCAGCGCCGGCGGCGCAGTTCTGTGAGCGCCACGCGTACGCATACTTTGTGTGCCCAGGTGGTGAACCGCGCGTCCCCGCGATAGGATGACAATTCGTGCAAAATCTTCAGCAAACCATCCTGGACGAAATCTTCCAGATCGTTTTCAGTGACCCGATAGCTAACCAATGCAAACTGAAGCCCCCGCAGCAACAGCCCCCGCAGATCCGCTAGCGCCGCATCAGGCGCCGCCCCGCCCAGTTCTGTACACCACTCTGCATCAGTTCTGCTACTCATGCGTTGCTCCTGCCGTTGCCAGTTTCGGAACGCCCACCCTGCCAGTCGGGGCGACGGGCACGTCAACCAGGACGTTGTGGTGCTTGGATAGAATTACCATAGCACATCAGCTTATAGTGCAAAATCGGGCAACGCGTCTGAATTCAGGCTTACACAAGGCCTATACACTGCACTTGAATGTCGCGAACACGGCGCCGTAAGATTTTCCGGCGGATGTGCGTCCAATAGAAAGATATGGCAAACTGCGAACGATGTGACGGGTCTCACTGAACGAACCCGGCGACAGGTTCGCCTGCGGCTGCCATCATCAAGATAAACTGAATGCAAACACAAAGTCACTTCTTACTTGCAGCAGCAGCGATCATGCCGCTGCGCCGTTGGCCAGGCGCCGTCTTCGCACCTGCGCTGCTCGTGGGCGCCGCCCTGCCCGACATCCCGCTCTTCTTGTTGACTGTTGCCGGCGAAATCTACTACCGTTGGCTGGTAGCCCCGCCTGCGACCAACATCATGGAGTACCTACACTTCAACCTCTTCTACAACCACCCGCTCTGGATCATCGGCCACAACTTTTTCCATTCGCTGCTGATCGACGGTGCGCTGCTGCTCGTGGGATTGTGGTGGTGGAAGCAGCGTGGCAGCCGTTGGGGCATGATGCTCTTCTGGCTGGCCGGCAGTATGCTCGTTCATGTGGGAATCGATATCTTCACCCATCACAGCGATGGGCCATTGTTCTTGTTTCCGATCGACTGGCGCTATCGCTTTGCCAGCCCAATAAGCTACTGGGAACCGGCCTACGGCGGGCGACAATTTGCAGCATTCGAGCGCGCGCTCGATCTCGTCCTGCTGGGTCTGCTACTGTTGACCTATGGGCCAGCCGTCTGGCGACGCTATTTGTATAGGCGCTGAGCAACCCAAAGGCAGTTACTTGTCCTACAACTTCTTGAACAGCGTCTGTTGCATGACCCATTCAACCGGCGCGGGCATCCACCGGCCGGCAAACGCAAAAAGCTGATTGCCAATGCCCGGAATCAGGGTGCGCCGCCGCTTCACCAGTGCTCGATAGATGGCGGCAGCCAGGACATCCGGCGGCATCCGGCGCCCCTCATGCCGGTTGTCTGGACTGTAGCGCCGAGCGTGGGCCGTCCGCGTCGGTCCCGGATAGACCACGAGCACATTGATATCCTGCGGAGCCAGGGCCACCGCCAAACTGCGCGCATAGGACGCCAAACCATCCTTGCCGGCGCCATACACGGCCGCACCGGGATAGCTGACAAAGCGGGAGAGCGAAGAAACAAAGATCAGTGTCCCTCCCTGGACCACTTTGTTGGCACGCAGCAGCGCAGCGGTGAGATGAAGCGGGGCATGCAGATTGACGTCAAGAACTGTTTGTTGCTTGCCAAGGTCAGAATCGGCGAAGGCGCCAACGCAATTGATGCCCGCATTGTGCACAAGCACATCGATGGCAGGTCCTTCAATGAGGCGCCTGGCCAACCGGTCAAGATCCGCCATCTGACTGAGGTCGCCCAATAGAAACCCCAAATCAATGCCTCGATTGACCAATTCCTCCTGTGTGCGTGCCGCGACCTCTGCATTTACATCAATGCCGGTCACCGAATACGCATGTGCGCCCAGTACTTCCACCAGGGCGCGACCGATCCCTTCTGCCGCACCCGTTACGACGGCATGTGGAGTCATAAAGGTCTCCTGGACTTCTCATACCTGGCTCGTCGAGCAACCGTGACCATCGCCGTATCGACCAGGAATTCGAAATGACTAGCGCACCAGCGCAGCACTTGATTGATGGGACCCAATGCCTGAGACCTGCGCCGGCGAATGCCGGTGATGATTTGTGCCGCAACCGCTTCTGGTGAAGCGTAGCGCTCGGGATAGATCTTTTCTTTGGGAATTCCGCTCTTCACGTGCATTTGCGTGCGGGTTGGGCCGGGCCAAAAGACAAGCACATCGACGGCGTTGCCTACCTCTAGACGGAGGTTGCGGGCAAAACCGTCGAGAGCCGCCTTGGTCGCCGTGTAGACGGCGAAGTCGGGGGTTGGCAAGACCGAATGAACCGAACTGACAAAGGCGATAGCACCCCGCGCCGCACATACGCGTGGGAGCAACGCGTGCGTCAAGGTGATCGGGGCGGATAAGTTTACCGACAACAATTCGCGAATTGAGGCCGAACTTTGGTTTTGGACTGCCCCGTACCAACCGACCGCGGCATTGTGTATGATGACATCCAAACCCGTCACCCCGCGCGCATCCAAAAAAGACTGTACCTTTTGAGCCGCGCCGGCTTCGCCAAGATCGGCTGCACAGTAGTCATCGGAATGTACGCTCCCAGCAAGAGATTCTGGAAGTGCACTGCGGCCCACGCCAAGAACACGTGCGCCGCTCGCTGCATACTGGATAGCCAAAGCATGGCCGATACCATCATTGACACCCGTAATCAGTATTATCTGCATTGTTCCCAGCTTCTATCTGCCGATTTCACGGGCATTGAAGTCCGTTCAGTGCTCCGGAGGCGTACAATCGCAAGATCGTACTCACTCAATCGAGACGTCGTTGACATTCGTGAGGTTGCGTCGCGCCCACCACAGGCGCTGCACGATTCCGGCGACTACCATGCTGGCCATTGCTGTATAGAGCCAGGGCGTCCAGTCTGGCCACAACAAGAACATGGTGTAGAACAGAATTGTTTCGGCGCCACCTACCAACCCCTTCGGCATCGTCACCGACGTAAGCTCCCCGCGCCTCGGCGCCTACTGCGCTTCTCCAAAAGTGCAGAAAGATAGATCCATGAGGCGGCATTGACATAGAAGCTGCTCAACAACAAGATGAGGGTGATTGCACCGGCTTCACTCGAGTTTCCCAAATAGAGGCCGATAGGCACCGCCGCATAAACGACGAAGTCCAGTAAGATGTCGAGATAACCGCCAAAATCGCTTTGCCGGCACCTTGCGCGTGCCACCATGCCGTCAAGCCCATCCAGGATCCGATTGAGTGACCACAGCCCCAGTGCCAGCCAATACCATTGCACCGCGGCTGCTCCAGCAGCCGCCAACCCGACCAACATCGCGAGGACCGTAATTGCGTTGGGCGAGAGCGAACCCAGGTGACCGGCGAGCGGTCTGAGTAGATCATCTTTGTAACCGCGTAACCTATGGTCGAGCATTTCGGCCTCGTTCCTTCGCTTCAAGCGCGTCTGGTAGCGTTACAGCGTACGCAACCCCTCGTAGACGATCTGGCGCGGCGTGATCTTACCCTTTGAGGTATGAAACCGGGTGGATGTGCTGTGGGGATCAGTTCGGCAGGTGTTGTGGTCGAGGGGAGAAGGTCGTTGCTTGCAGCGCGGCCAGCAATGCTTCAAATTCCTCGCGGCAGTCGCGACACCGACTCAGATGGTCTTGTACGAGTGGTAATGCCTCAGCCGCATTCTTGCCCGCCAATACGAGCTCGGCAAAACGATCAAGTTGCTCAAAACACTCGTCGCACCCAATCTCATCCGGTCGTGTCGCGCCGATCATTTCGACCATTTGTTTGATCGGTAATTCTGATTCCATCGTTAGCCTCAGCAGGCGAACTGAATTTTCGGACCGTGCACGCCGGGAATTACCTCCGCAAGCCGCCTCGGGTATCCGCGATCATAGCCCTGCCCTGCTGTTCCGTCAACTTCCCCCGGATTATGTGTGCCCGACAGCCAACAAGGACCTTGCGTCTTGTCCATATCATGTTGCAGGCAAACCGTCCCCCGAAAAGAGTCTTTCTTGACTCCAGGCAACTGCCTCATTCGGTTGACGCTACCTTTCGATTGTGATAACCTGACTGCAACTTTGCGCAATGGTTTGACGTTTGTGCAGCCAGTGCATCCTCAACGAAAGCGCAGCCAATGCCGGCCGGATTCGTAATCAGCATCGACAGCAGCACGACAGCGTGCAAAGCCATTGCCTGGGATCTGAACGGCGCGCCCGTCGCCGAAGGCCGAGCTGCGTATCCCTTGCACCAACCACAACCTGGCTGGCACGAGCAGGATGCCGAAGACTGGTGGGTGGGCGCATGCCAGGCCGTCAACGCATGCGTGGCAACGATCGATCCAGCGCGGGTCGCAGCGTTCGCCATCACCCATCAGCGCGAATCCTTCGTGCCTGTCGACCGCGACGGGCGCCCACTTCGCAATGCGATCCTCTGGAACGACGAGCGCAGCCGGCTTCAGGTCCTGGAATTAGAGCGGGATTACGGCAACGCCCTACACGAATTGACCGGCAAGCCGCCATCCATGACGGCCTCGATCAGCAAGCTGCTATGGCTTGCGCAACATGAACCGGAAATCACCACCCGCGCCGCGCGGTGTTGGATGTACAGGCGTATTTGATTCTGCGCCTCACCGGTGAGTATCGAACAAGCCTGGCCAGCGCCGACCCGATGGGCATCATTGACATGCCCAAACGCACCTGGGCCGGAGACCTGATCCGCGAAATCGGCTGGCGTGAAGACCAGTTTGTCGAGTTGGTGGAGCCAGGCGCCATGATCGGCCGCGTCAGTGCGCGGGCCGCGCAGGCGACCGGGCTGCCGGCCGGGATCCCAATCATTGCTGGTGCGGGCGATGGCCAGTGCGCCGGGCTTGGCGCCAACATCACCCGCGAAGGGATCGCCTACCTGAATCTGGGCACCGGCATCGCCAGCGGCGCCGTGAGTGACACCTACCGGTGCGACCGTGCCTTTCGCACGCTGAACGCCGCCTCGCCAGGCCAATTCGTCATGGAGCACATTCTGCGCGGTGGGGTCTACACCGTTGCCTGGTATGTCGACAAGTTCGCGGCCGACCTTCGCTTGCCGGGCGCGGCGCAAACGCCGGAAGCAATCCTTGAGACCGGCGCTGCAGCCATCCCGCCCGGTGCGCAGGGTCTGATATTGGTGCCCTATTGGAATAGCGTGATGAGTCCGTATTGGGATCCACTCGCCAGCGGTGTCACGATCGGTTGGCGTGGGATCCACGGTCGCGAACACTTCTATCGCGCCATCCTGGAAGGCATCGCGTTTGAGCAGCGCCTGGTGGGGGATGGCATGATGGCTGCGGCTGGACAGCACTTCGCCGAGTATATTGCGATGGGCGGTGGCAGCCAAAGCCCGCTCTGGCGCCAAATCATGGCGGACGTGACCGGAGTCCCCATCGTCCGCGCGCTGACAGCCGAAGACACGTGCCTGGGCGCAGGGATCATGGCTGCCGCCGGCGCCGGGTGGTATCCTGACATCCGCACCGCAGCACAGGCAATGACGGCGACAACGACACGCTGAACCTGATCCGGAGCATGCAAAGATCTACGAGCAACTGTACCGGGAGGTCTACTACCCACTATTTCCAGCCATTCGCAGCGTGGTGGATCGGTTGGGTGAGTTAACGCTTGAGGCGCCTGCCGGCGCCTAGCTTGATTTTGGTTTGTGCTCCGCCAGAGCACAAAAGGCACCACATTCAGTGAAGGTGATGATGACCGGTGAATGGGTTTGATGAACTGCGCGGCGACCGTACGGAGCTCCTGATTACTGTTGCCAGCCTCTACTATGAACTCAATCAAAACCAGCAGCAGATTGCGGATCGGCTAGAGATCTCGCGTTCCAGCGTCTCACGCATCATCAAGGAAGCACGCGATCTTGGCGTCGTCGAAATCAAAATCCACAAACCGGTCAACCGAGACTACGCCCTCGAACAACAATTGATCGATCAGTTCGGTCTGCTGGATGCCTATGTGCTACTTTCTTCGCCCGATCATCGCTATGAAGAGGTTCTCTTCGGCGTGGGCCGCCTGGCTGCCGGTTATCTGCAACGGGTCATTGCCATGCTGCCAAACGACTCATCGATCGGGATTGCCTGGGGGACAGGTGTCTACGCAGCCGTGAACCACCTGCATGAAGACCGCAGCCGGCAAATTGACGTCGTGCAGATGTTGGGGAGCGTTGGCGCGCCGGACGCGCTGATCGATGGGCCGGACCTTGCCCGGATGGTGGCGGCAAAACTGGGTGGCAGGCACTACGATCTACATGCTCCCGTCCTGGTCGAAGAACCGGCGCTGCGCGAGATGCTCCTGCGCGAGCCACGCGTGAGCGAGGCGCTCGCGCGTGCCCGCGGCGTCTCACTCGCCATCACCGGAATTGGCACGATCCAAGAGGAAGCGGCGAGCTTTCTCCGCGCAGGTCACCTGACCCCAGTTGATTTGGCGATCCTCCGCGCCCAGGGCGTCGTCGGAGAAACGGTCGGCCGCTTTTTTGACGCCAATGGTCATGACAACAACTTCGCCATCAACCAGCGCGTCATGGGCATCGACCTCGATGCCCTCCGCGCCATCCCACGTGTCATTGCCGTGGCATGCGGCCTACCAAAGGCGCCGTCGATCATGGGCGCCTTGCGGGGCCGCTGCATGACGGTCCTTGCTACAGACGACCGTACGGCACGCGCCGTGCTGGCATTGGCGCAACAAGATCGGCGACCTGGCAGCCCCGATAGTTCACAACCAGGCCGGGCGACAAACCGGCAGACTGGATAAGAAAAATGGCAAAAGTAGTGATCCTCGGCGCCGGCGTGATGGGTACGGCCTTCAGCACACCCCTGGCCGATAACGGGCACCAGGTGTCCCTGGTCGGCACCCATCTGGATAGTGACATCATTGAGGAAATTCACGAGACGCGCGTCCACCCCGGTCTGAGGTCAAGGGTGCGTGACCTGGTCACCCCCTATACCTATGACCGCCTGGGCGACGTCATCGGCGATGCGGACCTTGTGGTCGTCGGCGTCAACTCATTGGGCGTGGATTGGGCCGGCAACACGCTGGCTGCGGTTCTCCCCCCACACGTGCCGCTGCTATTCCTGACGAAAGGTCTTGCCGGAGAGCACGGCAAACTTGAAGTGCTGCCGCACGTATTGCGCAGCAAATTGACCCCTCAACAACAGAAGAATGTCAAACTCAATGCCGTGGGTGGGCCATCCATCGCGGGTGAACTGGCAGCCAATCGCCACACGTGTGTCGTGGTGACCGGCGACGACCTTGTCCTGCTCAATAAATTGGCGGGCATGATGCGCACTCCTTATTACCACGTGTGGCCGACCAACGATGTGGTCGGCGTCGAAACGTGTGTTGCGCTCAAGAACCTCTATGCGCTGGCCGTGGGTTGCGTTGGCGGTCTGTTGGAGCGGGATGGCGTCGCCAGCAATGACGCTGTGATGTTCAACCTCGCCGCGGCAATCTTCGCACAGGGTCTTTGGGAATCAGCCTACATTGTCGACCTGATGGGGGGCGAGCGCCGCAGCGTCTTTACCCTGCCCGGCGCCGGCGATCTCTACGTCACGAGCATGGGCGGGCGCAATGCACGGATGGGGCGCTATCTGGGCCAGGGATCCCATTCTCAATCGCTAAACGGGATTTCATGGCCGAAGTCACTATCGAAGGCGCTCAATTGGCTCAGGCGATCGGCCCCACTATCGAACAACTGGTGAACGAAGGCAAAGTCGACCCGGCAGCCGTGCCGCTCATGATGACGATGATCAACATCGTCTGCCACGATGCGCCGGTCGAGTTCCCTTGGGATCAATTCTTTGCAGGACCCGTCGCAGCATGATTGGCGCGATACATCCAGCGCCACTCGCATTTCCCATCGATTGCAAATACCATTTAGGAGAGGATCATGGACAAAAATAAGCCGATCGTCGTTGGCGCAGACAATATGGGGCTGCCGTTGAAGGATGCGATTCGCGACTACCTCCTCAAGCTTGGCTACCAGGTGGTGGACATGGGCGTGAACAACAGCACACCGGTGGATTATCCTGATGTCGGCGCGCAGTTGGCGGAAGCGGTCGGCGCCGGCAAATTTGAACGGGGCGTGCTCGTGTGCGGCACCGGCGCCGGAATGGCCATTGTCGCCAACAAAGTGCCCGGCGTGCGCGCGGTGTGCGTCCAGGACCCCTACACCGCAGAGCGCGCCGTTGCCAGCAACAATGCCCAGATTGTCACCTTTGGCGCCCAGATCACCGGCCCTTTGGTCGCGGAAAAACTGATCGATATTTGGCTTGCGTCAGAATTCGTTCAGGGCAGCCGATCGGCGCCCAAAGTGGCGAAAATTGATGCCCTGGACGCCAAATACCACAAGGAAGAAGGGAAGTAGACCCATGCGCTTTGAGTTTGCCACGGCGCAGCGCATCATTTTTGGGAACGGCGTTCTCAAGGAAGCGGGCGGTATTGCCGGGGAACTGGGCACGCGCGCCATCGTCGTGACTGGCCTGAATCCGGAACGTTCACAGCCGTTACTGGAAGTGCTCAGTGCACAGGGGATACCGGCACGCCTCGTCCCGGTCTTGCGCGAGCCAAGTGTGGCAACGATTCAGGCCGGCGTTGCAAACGCACAGGAATTCGGCGCCGACCTCGTGATCGCCATGGGCGGCGGCAGTGCGATTGACACGGGCAAGGCCATTGCGTCGCTGATGGCAAATCCAGGCGACATCTACAACTATCTGGAGGTTGTCGGCAAGGGTCAACCGCTCAAAATCCGTCGCTGCCGCTGATCGCAATCCCAACCACCGCCGGCACGGGCAGTGAGGTGACGCGCAATGCCGTCATCTATGTGCCGGAACACAAGGTCAAGGTGAGCATCCGCAGTGCAACCATGCTGCCGCGCGCGCTCGATCGATCCGGAACTGACCTATGGCATGCCGCCCGCGATCACCGCCTCGACCGGTCTGGACGCCCTCACACAAGTGATTGAGCCTTATGTATCAATCCGGGCGAATCCCATGACGGACGCGCTCTGCCGCGAGGGGATCACACGCGCCGTGCGTTCGCTGCGCCGCGCCTATGAAGATGGTAGCGACGCTGCCGCGCGGTACGATATGGCCTTTGCCAGCCTATGTGGCGGCCTGGCGCTGGCAAACGCAGGGCTGGGCGCTGTGCATGGCTTTGCCGGACCGTTTGGGGGTATGTACGATGCCCCACACGGCGCCACCTGCGCCGCGCTGCTCCCTTATGCCTTCGCCGTGAACGCCGAAGCATGGGCTCAACGCGCACCTGGCTCGCCAGCACTGGCTCGGTTCCAGGAAGTCGCCGTCATGCTGACGGGCAATCGCGATGCAACGCCGGAGGATGGCGCGCGCTGGCTGCGCGACCTCAGCACCGCGTTGGACGTCGCGCCGCTGTCCGAATATGGCTTCACCGCGGAAGCCATTCCCGAACTGGTAGCCAAAGGGAAAGTAGCAAGCAGCATGAAAGCCAATCCCATCGTGCTCACGGACGAGGAACTGACCGCCATTCTGACACAAGCGTTGTAGAGAAATGAACTGCCAAGGAGCACTATGACTCAGGATCCACTCCGTCGATTCAGTGTTGAAGGGAAGACCGCCCTGGTGACAGGCGGCTCGAAGGGCATCGGCGCCGAAATCGCCCACGTGCTGGCGTTGGCCGGCGCTGACATCGTCATCACAGGCCGCGATCGTACTGGACTTCAAGAGACAAGCGCAAAGGTTGTCGCAGTCGGACGCCGCTGCCTGGCGCTCGAAGCGGACTTTCGCACGGTCGAAGGACCGGTTTCCGCGGCAGCCGCCGCGCTCCGTGAGTTCGGCGCGATCGATATTCTGGTGAACAACGCCGGAATTGCACGGATCAAGCGCCTGCTCGACGCACCACTGGAAGATTGGGAAGAGACGATGGCCGTCAATCTGCGCGCCCCGTATTTGATGGCGCAAGGCATCGTGCCCAAAATGATCGAACGCGGCTACGGCAAGATCATCAACGTTTCCTCGCAGGCAGGCGTCATCGGCATCGATGGCCATGCCTCCTATGGCGCATCCAAGGGCGGGTTGAACCTCTTGACGAAGGTGATGGCCCTTGAGTGGGGTCCTTACAACATTCATGTGAACGCAGTCTGCCCGACCGTGATCCTGACTGCAATGGGCATCGAGAACTGGAGCGACCCGGTAAAGGCCGGCCCGATGCTCGACAAGATCCCCCTGCGCCGTTTTGGCCAACCCGTTGAGGTGGCTGACCTGGTGCTTTTCCTGGCTTCGCCCGCCTCTGACTTGATTACCGGCGAGACAATCCTGATCGACGGTGGCTATTGCGCCATCTAGCAGTCAGGCACTCCCACGCCAGGCGACCGCGAGGCAAAGGCTTCCGTTATTCTGCGCTGCGCTCTGCGTCCCTGCGGGAGATTTCGCTGGCGCGGCGAAGATAGACTGAACGTTACCGAGAGGACCTGCAGGCATGAAGAAACTGATTAACGCCGTCGATGCGATTGTGCGCGAACAGTTGGAGGGCATGGCCATTGCCCACCCAGACCTGCTCCGTGTCAACCTGGATCCAAAGACAATTGTGCGTGCGGATGCCCCCGTACCGGGCAAGGTCGCCGTGATTTCCGGTGGTGGCAGCGGCCATGAACCATTGCACGGCGGCTACGTCGGCGCCGGCATGCTGGACGGCGCCTGTCCGGGCGAAATGTTCACCTCACCCACACCGGATCAGATCGTCGCCTGCGCCGAACAGGTGCACGGCGGCGCCGGTGTGCTCCTCATCGTCAAAAACTATACGGGCGACGTCCTCAGCTTCGAAACGGCCGCCGAAATCCTGCATGCGGAGGAGATTCGTGGCGCACCGTACTGGTCGACGATGACGTCGCCGTGCGCGATAGCCTCTTCACCGCCGGTCGCCGCGGCGTAGGCGGCACCGTCATGATCGAGAAAATTGCAGGCGCCGCGGCGGCGGCAGGATTCGATCTGGATACCGTCGCTGCGCTGGCACAACGCACCAATCTTGCCAGCCGCTCGATGGGCATGGCCTTGACGTCCTGCACCGTTCCCGCACGCGGAAAACCAACCTTCGAACTGGCGGATGATGAAATCGAAATCGGGATCGGCATCCACGGCGAGCCTGGTCAACGACGGACCAAAACGCTTTCCGCCGATGCCATCACCGACATCCTGGTCGGCTCAATTCTGGACGACCCTGCGTATACACGTACGGTGCGCATCTGGTCACCCGACTCGGGCGACTGGGTCGATGATAAATGGATGAATCCACCGTTTGCGGCTGGCGACCGCCTCATCGTCCTGGTCAACAGCATGGGCGGCACCCCGCTCTCAGAACTGTACATCGTCTACAGACGCCTCGCGGCAATCTGCGCTGACCGCGGGATTGCAATTGCCCGCTCGCTGGTCGGTCCCTACATCACGTCGCTGGAAATGCAGGGCGCGTCCATTACCTTGACCCGCGCCGATGACGAAATGCTCAAACTCTGGGATGCGCCGGTGCACACAACCAGCCTGCGGTGGGGGTGCTAGTTTCCATGGCAACAGGAGAGACATCTACGATTAGCCGCCCGCAAATCCAGCGTTGGTTTGAAATTGCAGCACAGCGGCTGGCGGAAAACCAGGAATACCTGACTGAACTGGATGCCGCCATCGGCGATGCAGACCATGGCACGAATATTGTGCGCGGTTTCGCCGTGGTGGCGCAGAAGGTCCCCGGCGCCATGAACCAGGATGTTGGCGCGATCTTCAAACAGGCTGGCATGACTCTGATGTCAAGCGTTGGGGGTGCCAGCGGCATCCTCTATGGCACCTTCTTTCTCCGCGCGGCCGCGGTGACGGGGAATAGGCTCGAACTATCGGCAGGATCTCACCACCGCGTCCAGGCCGGGTTGAAGGATTGTCCAGCGTGGGCGTTGCGCACCAGGCGAAAAAACCATGCTGGACGTGTGGGATCCGGTCGTGAATACGCTGCACGAACAGACCGCTGGCGGCGCTACGCTGGCCGAGGCGCTTGCAGCAGCCGTGACCGCAGCAGACGATGGCATGCGTGCGACAACCCCGATGTTGGCCCAGAAAGGCCGGGCCAGTTATCTGGGGGAACGAAGCATCGGCCACCAGGATCCGGGCGCAACGTCGGCGGCAATCATTCTGCGGGCGCTGCTGGAGGCGATTCAACCATGATACGGGATCGTGATCGTCTCCCCAGCGCACTGTCGGCCGAGGGGCTGCAACAGTTGCTTGAGCAGATGCACCAGGGCCGCGTGCCCGTAGCCGTCGCCGGTGGAACCGGCAATCCTGAGGCGCCGATCGGCACCGATCCGGCCAAAGTGCTGGCCGCCATCGAGGCGGTCTACAGCCATGATGGCGTCATTGTCCTGATGGATCTCGGCAGCGCCATCATGAGCGCCGAGGTTGCACTAGAATGGGTCGCACCAGAACAACGCCCCCACATATTTCTATGCGAAGCCCCGCTCGTTGAAGGGGCGTTTTCTGCTGCCGTCACCGCAGCCAATGGCGGCTCGATCGACGCAGTATTTGCCGAAGCCTGCGGCGCCATTGGGCCAAGCGCCCAACTGACAACCACCTTGCTGCCCGCCGTAACGGTGCAGCCGAAACACCCGAACGCCGGCACGCGATACACTGACGCTTACAATCGTCGTGCCCAACAAGCTTGGCATCCACGCCCGCCCCGCTGCACGCCTCGTCTCCCTCGCCGGCCAATTTGACGCACAGATCGAGTTGGCGCATGCCGGCAATAGTGCGGTCGCCACCAGCATGAACCAGGTCGCCACGCTTGGGGTCCGGCAGGGAGATGCTGGTGGTGCATGCGCTTCAGGACCGCAGGCAAGCGATGCGCTGGCTGCCATTGAAATGCTGGCCCTTGACAATTTCGGCGATCCGATTGCAGTGACAGAACCAACCGAGATCATTGCGGCTGCCATGGAAGATGTGGCCGGCGATACGCTCGTCGGCATCCCTGCTGCCGGTGGCATCGCCTTTGGCCCTGCCGTCCTCTATCGTCCCGAAGCGATCGAGGTGGCCGAGCGCACCACCTCCGATCCAGATGCCGAACGCACGCGCCTCGAAGTCGCCATTGCAGCGGTAGCCTCCCATCTGGCCTACCTTCGGAATGAGATGTTCCAACGCGCCGGCGCCGGCGAAGCCGGTATCTTTGATGCGCAACTATTCATGGTGCAGGATGCCGATCTGCAACAGACCGCCATCCAGGCCATAGAAATGCGCCATCTCGATGCTTCTAGCGCGTGGTTGCAGGCCATGACCGCCACCGCCGCGCGCTACCGCGCCCTCGACGATCCCTTTACGCGCGCCGGGCTGATGACCTGGTCGATGTGGGCCAACGTGTGTTGCGCCTTTTGGAAGGACTAGAACTCGATCCCGCGCCGCCCAAGATCGACCAGCCATCTGTCCTTGTTGCCTACGACCTGAAGCCCTCCGACGTGGTGAAACTCCCCGCCGAATCTGTCTTGGGCATTGTCACTGAGCGCGGCGGCGTGGCGGGTCACACCGCTATCCTGGCGCGGGCACTGAGCATTCCCTGTGTGGCGGGTGTCGGTGCATTGATTGGCCGCGTCAGCACAGGACAAACCATCGCGCTCGATGGCGACGCCGGTCATGTTTGTTGGCACCCAGATGCAGCCCTCCTGACCGCGTTGGAAGCACGCCAGGCGCGCTGGCAAGCGGAACGTGAAGCCGCGCGGCGCAAGGCGCAACGGCCGGCCGTCACCACCGACAACCGGCGCATCGAAATCGGCGCCAACATCAATGGGCCAGCCGATATTCCACACGCACTGGCCCAGGGCGCCGAAGGCGTTGGCGTCTTCCGGACCGAGTTTCTGTACATGGATCGACCGGCGCCACCGTCTGAAGAAGAACAACTGGAGGTCTACCGCGCCGCCGCACAACAGTTGGGATTACCCGCTGATTGTGCGCACGCTGGATGTGGGTGGCGACAAGCCGTTGAGCTACCTGCGCACAGTGCCTGAGGCAAATCCGTTCCTTGGCCAACGTGGGCTTCGCTACTGCCTTGAACACCCCGGCATCTTCAAGCCCCAACTGCGCGCCATCCTACGCACGGCGGCGGACTATCCTGTATCGCGGATGTTTCCAATGGTAAGCAGTTGGGACGAAATTGGTGATGGTCGATGCGCTCATGGACGAAGTCTGCGCTGAACTGCAAAGTGAGGGGCTTGCCTTCAATGAGGACATTCCCCGTGGCATCATGATTGAAACGCCTTCCGCGGTCTTCGTGGCCGATCAGCTTGCGCGGCTGGTGGATTTTTTCAGCATTGGCACCAACGACCTGAGCCAATATGTGATGGCTGCCGATCGCATAACGGCGCTGTGGCCGACCTCGTCAGCCCATTTCAGCCGGCAGTGCTCCGCGCCATCCGGCGCATCATCGACGCCGGGCACGATGCCGGCATCTGGGTGGGCATCTGCGGCGAAGTCGGCGGCGATCCGCGCGCTTCCGCATTGCTGGTGGGGCTTGGGGCCGATGAGCTCAGTATGAGTGCACCCTCGATCCCAGCCGTCAAGGCGCAGATACGTGCCATCTCGCTGGCCGAAGCCACGGCATTGGCGGATGAAGTGCTCGCCATGGAGTCTACAGCCTTGATCGAAGAATACCTGACACAACAAATGCAACAGGCGGGAATCGCATGACAAAACTCTACAACGACCCGGCAAATTTCAAGGAAGAGCTGATCGACGGCTTTGTCGCCGCCTATTCTCGTTATGTAAAGCGGGTGCCGAATGCATCCGGCGTGATGGTCACCGATGCCCCGCCTGCCGGCAAGGTCGCCCTGGTGATTGGGGGCGGCTCGGGTCACTACCCTGCCTTCTGCGGTTACGTCGGCCGAGGGCTTGCCGATGCGGCGGTGATGGGCAATGTCTTTGCTGCGCCCTCTGCCGAGCAGGTCTACCGCGTCACCAAGGCCGTTGCCGGCGCCCCCGGCGTCCTCTACTGCTACGGCAACTACAGTGGCGACGTCCTGAACTTCGACATGGCGGAGGAGCGCTGCCGCGGCGAAGGCATCGACGTACGCACCGTGCGCGTCAACGATGATGTCGCCTCGGCCCCACCCGACCAGGCCGAAGATCGCCGCGGCATCTCCGGCGACTTCTTTGTCTTTAAGATCGCCGGCGCCAGCGCAGCCCGTGGCGACACACTGGACGAAGTCGAACGCCTTACCCGGAAAGCGAATGCCCGCACCCGCTCGTTCGGGGTGGCCTTCGGTGGCTGCACGCTGCCCGGTCAAGACGAACCGTTGTTCACCGTCGAGCGCGGCAAGATGGAATTGGGGCTTGGCGTGCACGGCGAACCGGGTGTGCAATCCAGCTATATGCGTCCGGCCGGCGAAGTGGCCAACCTGCTCTTGGATACACTGCTTGCCGACGCGCCCCCCGAAGGCGGCAACCGTGTCGCCGTGCTGCTCAACGGTCTGGGCAGTACGCAGTACGAAGAGATGTTCGTGCTATATCGCGATGTCGCCCGCCGGCTTGCCAGCGAAGGTCTCGAACCCTACCGCCCCATCGTTGCCGAAGCGGTCACGTCGCTTGATATGGCAGGGTGTTCGCTCAGCTTGCTCTGGTTGGACGACGAATTGCAGCCGTTGCTGGATGCGCCGTGCGTTTCCGCAGCATACACTGCGGCCTAGCTACGCTCGACCTGTTATGGTTAAGCAAAAAACCGAATAGAGAAGAAGGAGAAATGCTGCATGCCCGACGGTTATGCCCGCAGCACTGCCCTCGTACGCGTGAGCCTCCGGAAGGCGTATGAGTTGATGCGGACACACGAACAGGAATTGGGGCAATTGGATGCGGCGGCAGGTGACGGCGATCATGGCGCCGCCATGGTGCGTGGGACGCGGGCTGCTGCGGACGCGGTCGCCGGCACCGCCGCGGTCGCCGCAGGCCCGTTGTTGATCACCGCAGGCGCCGCCTTTTCCGACGCGGCCGGAGGTGCATCAGGCGCGCTCTACGGGACGTTCCTGTCGACGATCGGCCAGAAACTGGGCGATCCGCCGTATGACGACGCCGAGGTTGTAAGTGCCTTTACAAGCGGGTGAAAATATAATCGCCAAGCTTGCAGCCACCGCGGGGACAAGACGATGTTGGACGCGCTTGGCCCCTTTGTGGACGCACTGGGTGACAGCATTGCGTTGGGTGCGCCGTTGACCGAAGCATGGTGCGGAGCCATGCCTGCGGCTGAAGCCGGCGCCGAAGCCACCAAACAGATGGTTGCGCGGCCGCGGGCGCTCTCTCCCGCCTGGGTGAACGCAGCCTCAACCATGCCGACCCCGGCGCCGTCTCGATGGTCTACTTCCTGGAGGCCGTCGCCGAAGCGCTCCACGAGATCTACGGGTAGCGAGCGTCTCGTGCGTCGCACCGGCCACAGGATGTGCTGTCGCGCAATCGGGCCGTGCGACGCACGAGACGGTGCACCATGACGCATCCCGTCGCCACTCCGTAATCTTGTGCCACCGGCGGTCAGCTTATCTCTCGCCGGTTACGCCTCACTGAGACAGCGGCACCCTTCGTGCACCCGGCCGCTGGATCCCGGCCTCGATTGACATGCTAGGACACGAGCAACCCACGCAAGCAAGGAGGCGCCCCATGCCCGAGCACATGACGATTGCAGCGTATTACCGTTGGTTCCACCGTGAATGGATGAGAGCCGGTCTGATCGTCGGCATCTTTCTCATTGTCTATCTCACGGTATTGATAGCACCGAACAATCTGGTGCTGTATCCATGCTCCTGTGCACACCGCTCCACATGTTCCACGAAACCGAGGAATATCATGGTTCCCTGGCGGTTTTGCGCAGTTCCTCAACCAGTACAACCGGCAAGATCCGGAAAGTGGAATGTTTGATCAAGCGGGTATTTTCTGGATGAACATGGCGATCATCCGGCAGCTTCTGCTGACCGCCTGTGGCCTGCTGCCGTCGTGGATCCGCGCTGGGCGACCTGATGCCCTACTTTCACCATTTCCCGCCACGCGGGTCTGGGTATTCGCGCGAAGCGATGGTACAACCCCGGGTTGGCCACGGCGTGGCTGTTGCATGTTCCATTTGCGATCTGGGCGATCCTCTTGCTGCAAGGGCTGGGGTGCCAAAATGTCCGGCTCAACCTTATACCTCGTCATCGGCTTGCTGGCCACGTGGTACTGATTGCGGAAGTGGGATCTGATTCTCATTTGCCGACGCACTTGAAGCATCGCCAGCCTTAGGCAGCGCCAGCCCAGCTGCTCACCTTCCGGTGGGGTGGCGGGCAGCCGTACCGCGCCCGCGCGACCATCGCCGGCCACACGCCAGGTGGACCGGGGGGTCAAGCGTACGGGTGCCGCCGCTCGGATTTGGGACGCCCAGCCTTTGCTGTATGGGGGAGACTGCCAACGCTATCCTGCTGGCCCGCAATGACGCCGCCAGCAAATTCTGACGGCCGCTTGACGGCGTGCTTGATCTCGCCAAAACAGGAGCATGACGTCATTTCCTCGGAGACGGCGCATCTATTCTCTACGCGAATCTGTGCCAACGCCAGTCGCCTGCAGTCGGCGACGGCTGAGATCGAGGACGATTGCCTGACGCCCTGCAATACGATCCACATCGCACAATGCCCTGGTTTCTACTATCGCTAAAAGCCGGCATTGCTGGTCCTAAAACCGCTCAACAAGGCCGCACTTCAGCCGCCACCACGCACCGCCGTGCGTGGCATAGACAGGGGATCGGATCAGAGTCTGCTGGTTCCTCGCCTACTGCCGCTAAGGTGAATTCCGTCGCCCCAGCGCCCTCTGCTCTGCGCATTGCGTGGTGTAGCTCTCCCTCCAACAGCGACCCCATATCGATCGCCAACACCGGCGCCAGCATCGCCAGATCCACGACGTCACCCACGATAATGGTTGCCGGGCTGTCCTGGGCCAGATGCGCCGCGGCTGTGGCCAACTGCCCCAACGGCGCCACCACCGTCTCCTGCCACGGCAACGTCGCCGCACAGACCACCATCGCCGCCGTATGCGAGCTACGCCCCGCCGCCATCAACGTGTCCGCAATCCGCGCCAGGTTGCGCAGTCCCATAAGGATGACAAGTGTGTCGATCTGCGCCAGCGCCTGCCAGTTCGGCTCACGCGCACTCCCGGCGCTCAGATGCCCGGCCACGACCGCAAAACTGCTGCTCAACTCCCGATGCGTGACCGGCACTCCCACCGCTCCGGCCGCGGCCACCTGCACTACTGACGCCCGGCACGACCTCGACCGGCACCCCCCACGCCTGCAATAGACCATCTCCTCACCGCCCCGCCCGAAGACAAACGGATCGCCCCTTGAGGCGCACCACCAGCGCATGCTCCCGCGCCTTCTGCACAAGCAGGTCATTGATCTCATCCTGGCTGAACGCATGCCGTCCTGCCCGCTTGCCGGCATAGATCAGTTCCGCATCTGATGCCGCCTCGGCCAATAAGGCGGGGTTGGCCAGCGCGTCGTAGACAATGGCCCCGGCGCTGCACCAACGCCAGGCCGCACCGTGATCAGCCCGGATCACCCGGCCCGGCGCCGACAAGATAGACCGTGCCGGGTGTGCGGCGCACCCGCCGCGCCGGGCCGCCGTCAGGCTGGCTCAAGAACTGGTTCATGATTCTTCATCCTCTCTTTGGCTTGCGGCTGGGCGTACTGGTCAAGCAATGCTACGGTCAGGCTGCAGACGTCGGCGTCCGGGTCAGCGCGCAGCAGCGCCAACGCGTCGCTCTCCACCAACGCATACCAGAACTGCTGGCGCCGCCGAAAAGAAGGGATGCGCCGGCTGACTTCCGGACGCAGCGCTTTGGCAAACTCCAGGAATGCCTCATATTCGGGTCCAATCTCCTGTTCCAGCCGTTTACGCAGGGTAACCGCCAGAGCAGGCGCGGCGCCGCCGGTGCCAATGGCAATCGTGAGCAACCCGCGCCGCAGAAAGGAAACCCCATAGAAATTGCACATGGGGATCACATCCATCACATTCACGAGTTGGCCGTTTGCGCTCCCTTCCGCCCAGATGGCGTCGTGCACCAGGGCATCCTCGCGTCGCGGCAAAGACCACGGCAGCGCCGGCCAGATCACCAGGCTGATAGCGCCGCTGGAACCACTCAATTTCTCCAATCGCAGCACGTTCTACGATCTCACGCTCCGCCGAGGGGGCAATCACCCGCACGCAGGCCCCTACCTCCAGCAGACCGGCGATCTTGTGCACAATCTCGCCCTTGCCACCGATCAGCACGACGAGGCGATCCTGCAAAACCAGGTTGATCGGATAGGTCTTCATACCGCAAACGCTCCCGGCGCAGGTTGCGCCCAATGCAGGCCACATTCGGTTTTCGCCGTGCCCGCCCACCGGCCCGACCGCTCATCGCCCTCGTGTGCCGATGGTTGCGTGCAGTGCGTGCAGCCGATGCTCCCATACCCGTGATCATGCAGCCGGTTGTACGGCAGGTTGTGGGTGCGGATATAGCTCCACACATCATCACGCGTCCATGCGGCAAGCGGGTTTAACTTGAACAACTGGTAACGCCCATCCCACGCCACCAACGGCGTGGTGGCCCGTGTCGGCCCCTGATCGCGACGAACGCCGGTGCACCAGGCAGCGAGTCCGGCAAGCGCATCCGCCATGGGGCGCACCTTGCGCAGGTCACAACAGAGGTTCGGGTCCACTTCCCAGAGGTGCGGTCCATATTGCTGTGCCTGCGCCTCCGGCGACAGCTTCGGCTGACAATTTCGATGGAGGCCATAGCGCCGTTCGACGCGCTCCCAAAGCTCATAGGTTTCGCCAAAGAGAAAATGCGTATCAAGCGTGATGACGCGCAGGCGTGGGTTGAGGTGGAGTAGTTGGTCCAGAATCACCATGCCGGTCGGGCCAAAACTCGTGACATGGGCAAGTCCAGCCCCAAACGCGTCAACCGCCCAGCCGAGAAATGCATCCAGGGGCAGTCCTTCGAGCCCAAGATTTAGTTGTTCGAGTGCAGCGCCGCTGCGTGCAGGCAGCGTGGAAACAGGTTGCAGTGACATTATCGGCTCACCTTGACATAGACCGGCTCGACCGCAGCCGGTTCGGCATCCGCTAGCGTTTCCTGAAGGAAGTAGCCATCGGCATAGGCTTGCAGCGCCGGCATGCCGGTGCGCAGGCAGAAGTCACCAAAGGTCTCGTCGGCCGTGCGCTCCGCCTTGAAGTAGTGCAACAGGGGAACCAGTTCACGCACCAAATCTTCCCGATGCACAAGGTCCTTATAGGTTGTGTTCAGTCGCGTGCCGTTGCTGCGACCGCCCAAGAGGAGGAGGTATTGGTCGTGCGACCGGCCGACAAACGCGATGTCGGCAACGTAGGGGCGCGCACAGCCGTTGGGGCAGCCGGTCATGCGTACACTGATCTGCTCGCCGGCCAGACCAAGCCGCGCCACCTCCTGCTCCAGTTCATCCACGATGCCGGGCAGTGCACGCTCGGACTCCGCCACGGCCAGCCCACAGGTGGGCAGTGCGACACACGCCATGGAGTAGAGTTGGATATTGCTTAGCTCTGCAGCCTGCGTCATCCCATGCTGGCGCAGCAGTTCATCAATCCCGGCCCGTTGCTCGGGCCTGACGTGGGTCAGGAGTAGGTCCTGGTTGCCGGTCAGACGGACACCGGGTCCGAAGGTTTCGACCACCGCGCGCAGCCCGCTGCGGAGCCGGCGCTCGCCCACATCCGCGATCCGCCCGTTCTCCACGGAAATGCCGAGGAACCAATGACCGTCGCCTTGCGGATGCCAACCCAGGTGAAGTTCATTTTGGAGCGGTGGCATGGGGGCAAAGTGCTGCAGTGCATAACCGAGACGAGCTTCGAG
>JADJPH010000074.1 GCA_016713335.1 Candidatus Fredericiella danica
AATCTGATTTCAACATTGATCGTAATCTTTGCTCCCGCCGATGCCCAGCGCCACAAGCGAACCTCATGGATGTTCGCAAGTGCTATTGAAAGTCGGGCACTTGGGGACACAATGGATAATTCATCGTGGCGAACTTCGCAGAGAGCAAAGGCTGGACGAACGCGCGTCAACACATCGATAGTCCGTGTATTCCAATCATATAGCCAACAGTAGTAAATCGATTCCGACTTAGGGGCTTCGCTTGTTATCATGGCTGCATCCCTTGTGGGAGCGGAAGTGGTGATAGTTGGCTTCCAAAAGTAGTATGAAATGTAGTCGATGACACTAAGTCGGCGTTTAGACGTAAAGATGTCAGCAATCATCGGTTCTTGCTCAACCGGTTCGGGCGCAACGAGCGGCTGATCGCTATCTCCATAGTTACGTGCATAGTCACCGACATCATAGATGCCCGAATTAACTTTGTGCTGTCCAGTGTAGGTGCGGTCGGTGGCGAAGACATGCACTTTGTCGTTCCGAAAAGTAGAATTGTCAGGATTTGCGGTATCCAGTAGGTGCTGGGCGTATGCCGCCCTTGGCAAAGTATGCACATAATTCGCTATCAGGCAGCTTGTTCACCGGTCGTTGACAATAGCAAATTGTGCCTTTGCCAACGTCTTCCTCGCATGTCCAAAACTTGTAATATAGTTCCCGGGTACAAATGCATCGGTGATTTGAATGCGCTGATAGAAATTGCCTAGCGGCAGTGTGAGGTCAGCTGAGTAGACGGGTCGCGTCGGACCTTCGATGATTAATGAACCCGGCCGAACCGTTGTACCTTCGACTGCACCGCAGACATAGAAGACGCCGGCACTCGCCGGCACTGATTCAACCGGGCTGAAACCGGAATCATCCAAGCAGATCCCAAACTGTGTGATCTTAGAATCAAATACAAATACTGGACCCCTGAAGAGTCGTATCACTACAATGATTGCCAACCACGAGAGCATCGCAGCTGCGACAATATAGAGGAGCCATAGGGAGTATTTTTCATTCACTGGTCGTTGATTCTTCATTTGTGCCTTCACACATTCTGACCGTCAAGCAATCATGACATAGCTTGTCTTTCGGGAAAGACCGTCGGTGGGAAGGGCGCCAACGTGCCGTTCAGACCCGGGGTCGGCGAATTTCGATGGTAAAAAGTCTGAATCGATACCTAGACGACTTTTACGACCCGCTTGACATAATTTAGGAAGTCGAGGTTCGTGTAGGCTTCCAACTGGCGATCCAGGTGACGCATGCGGCTCTGCCACTGTGCCGCGTCGCTCTGAATTTCGCCCCGCTCGTGGGCGATATCGGCCTGCATCTGGATCCGTTCGTGATCCAGGTCCGCCACCTCGGCCTGTAGCTTTGCCAGCTTCTCGCGTTCCCCTGCATCGCGACATCTTGCTGTTCTTTGCGCCGCGTCTGCAGACGAGTAACTTCGGCATCGAGCGCCTTGTGACGTTCGATAAAGCGCAGGCAGTTGGCTTCCACAGCCTTGGTGTGCTTGCGCTGGAGTTTCGATTTATCGCCTTCGAGTTTGAAGCGTTTCTGGTAGAAACGGCCGCGAATCAGCGTCTCCTCCACCAGGTTAAGACTCTGCGGCGCGGCCTGGCGCGCCAGGCTTTCCACGCGTTGGCGCCAATCGAGGAGGGCGGCGGTGCGACCTTCGCCGATCCCGTTGATCTGGGCGAGGCGCGCCGGGGTGATATCGGTGGCGTGGACCAGACCGACTTCCTTCAGGTGGCTCTTGATGGCAGGTCCGATGCCCTGAATCTGCGCGGCTTCGATGGTCTGGCGCTGCAGATAACTGGCGATAAATTGCTGCTGGCGCTGCTGCAGCACCTCGCTGCAACTCGGCCGTCTCCCCTGGCGCAGCGCTGCAATCTGTTGGTCGGTCGCCTGCACTTGTTGCGCCAGGTTTGCATCCAGGCGCTTGGCGGCTTCGACTTCGCCGATGCGCACGCGATCACGGCGTTGCTGCACCCTGCCAGTTGCTGCTGGAGTTTTTTTGTCATAGCGCGCGAGATCCGCCTGTATTGCTTCGCGCACCTTTTCCTGGTCCCGCTCAAGGCGGTCCCGCTGCCGCTGGATGTCGCGCTCCACCTGTTCCTGGCGCTGCTCCTGCTTGCCCAGCTGTGACTCGGCTTTTTCCAGTTCATGTTGCGCACTCGTGCGCTCGCCGCGTAGTTCATTGAGGCGCTTGACGGATGGGTCGCTCGTATAACTGGAGGCCGTAAGCCTGGTCCCACCAGTGGGGCCATCAGTGCAACGATCAGGCCAGATCATCCCCAAGTTTGCCGCATCGCCGACGACAAAGGCCAAGAATCAGCGTCATCATGGCAACGACAATAAGGCGATGCGGGGCCAAAGCTGTTGCTGAAGTCGACCGGGGCAGTCGGGGTTGGTGTGATGAAGTCGGCAATCCAAGATGCCTGATAGGGGGTGGCTGGAGACGATGCCGCCGTCTGCGGCGCCGGCGCTGGCTTTGAGATTGTCGTTGCCGTTTGCGTGCCGCCGTTTGCCGGGCCGGAGTGGTTGGCGGCGGAGGGGGATCCTTGACCGGTAGCATCCGCCGCCAACGAGTCGCGGATCCAGCCGGCCAGGCGTGTCGTCCCTGGTTTTGGTGCGTCGACCTTGCCATCGAGCGGCGGGGTCTGGTCAGCGGGCAGCGAGATGACGGAACGGAAGATGCCGGCGAGGCTCCGCAGCCGCGGATCTGGGGACGTATCGAACTGGCGTAGGATGCTTGACGCAGTAGGTCGTTCGTAGTCCTCGCGGCGAAAAATCAGGCACTCATCGCCGCCCTTGAACGTCTGCCACATCTGCGGCTCAACCGACAATGCTACGAGCGACGTATAGATCACCCAGGTCGAGAAATAGTCAACGTCCGGTCCGAAGTCAGCATCGGTGCGCTGGGGGTGTTGGTAGTTGCGGTGCCCGGCTTCGTGGCTCATCCGCCCATTGAGCGCGGGCACGTACATCCCGTCATAGTCGATTAGCCGGAGGCGGTTGCCGACCACGAGGACATTGCCGTGTTGCAGGTCGCCGTGGCCGATCTGCGCGGTGCGCAGTTCCTGCGTCATGTTCACCCATTGCTCGGCCAGGTCCAGCAGCGCCTGGGGGTTATTGAGATGGCGCGCGACGTAGCCGTGCAGGGTTTCGCCGTCGATCCACTCCATCTTGAGGATCGGATACCATTGCCGACCGACGCGAATCCCTTGATCCAGGTAGGTGAAATTCACCGTATAGGGTAGGTTTGCCCTGGCGAGGTGATCGCTAATGGCGGCGTAACGCTCCTGCGAGTCGCCAAATTCGCGCAAGAAGCAGCGTACGGCATAAATGCGCTGATTGGGGCAGACAAGCTGGTAGACGCTGGCAAACGCGCCGGTAATCGGGCGCGGCAGCCCCAGCTTGGTCAGCACCGGTTGGCCCAGTTGTAGCTCCGGGTCGGCAAACGCAGTGCGCGGGTTCTGGATGGCCTCGTTGTACTCTTGGGGTGTTGGCCACGCCATAGGCTAAGGACGAGAGGTGGAACCCAGCCCCTCATCCTCCTCCTTTCGGAGTTTGATCTCTAGCAGCGTGACGTCATCGTTGCGGAGCAGATGCGTTGCGCGGAGATCGTCGATCCACGCGTGAAAGCGCCGTGCATTGGGCGATGCGGTCACTCTTTCAAACGCGCGCCAGGGCTGCACCTTCGCCTCGTATGCACCCAGAAACCAATGCGCCAGGGCATCTGACATCAAGTAGAAGGTGTCGCCGACCGCCGTTGTCCCTTCCCTGCGCTTCAGCGCGCTGGGAAGTTCGTGGTTGCGCGCCGGATTGCTGGACAACAGATAAGGCGAGTTGGTGAAGTAAGTCGTGTTGCCGGCGGGAAAGAACGTGATCAACTCATTGTGCCGCACCTGCGCCAGACAGCAATCGCCCAATGCCAGCGCCTGCCACAAGAGACGACCGTCCCGTGTGGCGAGCAGTTCAAGCCCGATCAAGGCCGCGTAGGCCCCGCTGAGCGCTTTTTCTTCAGCGTACCAGGGGAGGGGTTTGCTGCGCACAGTCTGTAGCCACTGCGCCTGTTCCTGCGCTAGCGAGTCGTCAAAGCGCGTGGGGGCGCAGCCGCCAACGCCGTAGCATTGGACCCATTGCTGCGCCCACAGCGCTGAGAACGACGTCTCGGTTGCGCCGTCGGCGACTGCGAAACGCAGTCGATTGCCGCGGCGGCGCAACCAGCGCTCAGGCCAATAGGCGTCTTCGTATTCTTCCACCCGGTTGCCCGCCTTGGGCGCCCACAAGGGGCGGGTGGTGACGTGCAACTGTGAGATCGCCGTCACTGTGCGTTACCGCAGGTTGCTGGGGCGAGTGCCGATATCCAGGAACTTGATGACCGACACCATATCCGCATTGAAGACAAAGCCGCGGCTCTCTTCGCTGGCCTCATAACCCTCCTGCTGGGCGATGGTGCGCATGGTGGTGGTCAGCATGCTCGACAGATCGAACATCAACTTGGCGTATTCGTCGGGCAAGCCTTCGGCATCTTCCGGGAACTCGATGGGCGATGCGCCCTTGGACGAGAGGCAGATGTTGAAAAGGAGGACGTTGCCGTCGCTCGTGCTCAACTTACGGAGTGCCGTGGCCGCGGCGGTCGGATTGCCATCGGTGGCTTCGCCGTCCGTGATGTTGATCACGATGGGCGGGAAACTGTCCGGATGCTGCGCCAACCACTTTGAAAGTACATCGTGCGCCATCACCAGGGCCTGGCACATGGGGGTGGCGCCGTGCGCCATCGGGTCAAACCAGACCGGGAAGCGAATGGGCTGCTCGATGAGCCCGCCGGCGCCGTCCTCGACCTTCTTCATGCGCTGTTCGACACGGGCGGGCGTGTTGCCCACTTCGCTGATAAGGACCAACTCGCGGTCGGCCAGTGCACCGGCGAGCGCGGGTTTCACCTTGTCGCCATAGCCGATGACGCCGACATAGAAGTAGTCGCGGATGCCCTCTTCTTTGGCACATTTGATGACGAGGTTTTGGAGCAGACGATTGATGGCGTCGGCCACCAGGTCGGCCTTCTTGCGATTCGCTTCGGCGGCGCCAAAGGGGTCATCCATCGAACCGGACTGGTCGATGAGGAAAAGAAAGCACGAAGGGTTCGTGCGGCTGATTTCTGCACTGTACGGCATGTGCGCGGTTGTCCTTTCTGAACGGCCATGCAAGGCATGATTTCTGCTGCGCTGGCGAGATTGTAGCATCCGCCGCGCGGGTGGGCAATTGGTGCACCCAGATCATCTATACGTGCAATGTGCGGATTGGTTGCAAAGCGGCGCATATCATATAGCCTGACCCTTGAATTGACTCACATATAGATGGTGATAGAAGCCGCGCTGTGCGAGCAATGCTTGATGGCTGCCCTGTTCGACGATGTGACCGTCGTTGATGACCACGACGCTGTCCGGCGTCGCGAATCGTGCTCAGGCGGCGTGCAATCACGAAGCTTGTCCGGCCTTCCATCAGCCGGAGCAGCGACTGTTGGATGCGCGCCTCGGTGCGTGTATCCACGCTGCTGGTGGCCTCATCCAGAATGAGGATGGCGGGGTCGGCCAGAATCGCACGCGCGATGGCTATCAGTTGCCGCTGGCCCTGGCTCAAGTTACTCGCGCGCTCCGAGAGTTGCGTGGCATAGCCGTCGGGCAGTAGCCGGATGAAGTGGTCGGCATCCGCCATCTCCGCGGCGCGGATGCACGCTTCATCCGTGGCGGCAAGCCGTCCATAGCGGATGTTTTCCATCACCGTGTTGGAGAAAAGAAAAGTGTCTTGCAAGACGATCCCCAGTTGGCGGCGCAGGTCGGCCTTGGGCACGGTGCGAATGTCTTTGCCATCGATCGCAATCGACCCGCCCTGAATCTCGTAGAAGCGCATCAGTAAGTTGATGATCGTCGTCTTGCCCGCGCCGGTTGGCCCGACGAGTGCAATCATGTGCCCGGCCGGGGCATCCAGCGTCATCTGCTTGATGACCGGTGCGTCCGGCGCATAGCCAAACTCGACATCGTCGAAGCAGACTTCACCGTGGATGGCTGTGAGCGGAACTGCATCAGAGGCGTCGGCGACTTCCGGCGGCACGTCGATGATCTGAAAGACGCGTTCGGCGCCGGCGAGGGCGGCCTGGATCGCATTGTACATGTTCGCCAACTGCCGCAGTGGGGACACGAAGTTCTGTCCATAACTGATAAACGTGGCGATTGTACCCACCGTTGCCAACCCCATCAGTGCGAGCCATCCACCCAGACCGGCCAACACGATGACAAAGAAGTTGCCGAGCACGTTGGTCAGGGGCATCAACAGCAGGGCATACGTATTGGCATAGACCCCCGCCGCATAGACGGCTTCATTGCGTGTGCGAAACTCCTCTAGCACGGTGTCCTCACGGCGGTATGCCTTTACCACCCTGGCGCCGGCGATCGACTCCTGCATCAAGGCATTCATTTCGCCCAGGCTCTTCTGGAGCCCGCGGAAGCCACGTCGCGTGTATCGGGCGACAAATTGGGTGAACCAGAGCATGATCGGCACGACCAGCACGCTGGCCAGTGCAAGCCAGTGGTTCAGCCAGAACATGGCGATGATGATGCCGACGATCGACAGTACGCTGGCGAAGAGGGCGGTCACATTTTGGGAGACCGCCTGGTTGATCACGTCAATGTCATTGGTGAGCCGGCTCATCAGTTCGCCGGGCGGGTTCTTATCAAAGAAACTGAGCGGCAGGATCTGGATGTGCTGAAAGAGGTCGTGCCGCAATTGCTGCAACGCCCTTTGGGAGATGATCGCCATGATCCAGTTGGAGGCGGCCTGAAAGAGGTTGCTGAACGTGTAGGCGGCCAACATGGCAAGTGAAATGCCAAAGAGGGCAGGAATATTCTTCCCGCCAATCGCAACATCGATGGCGACCCCCATCAGGAACGGTCCCAGTAGCGCCAGCACGGTATAGATGACGATCAAGATGAAAACGACCGCCAGTGCGAGTTTGTGCGGGCTGAGGTAGAGAAAGAGCCGGAGAATGGCTCCCCGCGGATCCTGCGCTTTTTCGATCTTGGTCATGCCGGCCGGGTGACGGCTTTGGAGCATGGTCCGGGCGTTGCCGCCGGCGGGCGGTGGAACTTGTGCGGTCATTGCGGCGCTCCGTTCAGCATACCGGCCAGGGACGGTTCTTCGGCGTAGCCGTTGCCGAGCTGGGAGTCGTAGATTTCGCGGTAGATTGGACTTGACCGGAGCAGTTCGCGGTGGGCGCCCTGTGCGGCGATGCGCCCCTGGTCAATCACCAGGATTTTGTCGGCGTTGAGCACTGTGCTGATGCGTTGGGCGACGACAAAGGTCGTCCGGCTGCGCATCAACTCATCGAGCGCGGTCTGGATTTTGGTTTCGGTCTCGACGTCGACGGCGCTGGTGCTGTCGTCGAGGATCAGGATCTTCGGGCGCAGCAACAGTGCCCGGGCAATGGCGACGCGCTGCTTTTGCCCACCCGAAAGGTTGACGCCACGTTCCTCAATGTGGGTGGCGTAGCCCTGCGGGAGTTTCATGATGAAGTCATGCGCTTGCGCTGCTTTGGCGGCGGCAATGACTTCCGCTTCGGTGGCCTCAGGCCGGCCGTAGGCAATGTTGTCACGCACGGAGCCGGAGAAAAGAATGGTTTCCTGCGGCACGATCCCGACCTCGGCGAGCAGTCCGTCCTGCGGCAGGTCACGCACATCCACCCCGTCGATCAGCACCCGGCCGGTGGTGGCGTCGTAGAAGCGCGGGATCAAGTTGATCAGGGAGCTCTTGCCCGCACCGGTCGCGCCGAGAATTGCAACCGTTTCGCCCGGTTCCGCCGTGAAGTCGACGTTTTCGAGCACTGCGCCATCGCTGGCGCCGGTGTAGTGGAAGCCGACGTGATCGAAGACCACGCGCCCCCGTAGCGGTTCCGGTGGGGAAATTTCTATCGCCGGCTGCTGCACCTCAGGCGTTGCCTCCAGCACTTCATCGATGCGCCCCATCGAGGCAATGCCCCCAGCCCACACGTTCGACAGCATGGTCATCATCGTCAGCGGCACCATGGTGGTGAGCAGGTAGTTGGTGAAGGCGATGATCTGCCCGTCGGTGAGGTCACCCTTGATCGCCTGCAGTCCACCGAGCCAGATCACGATTACCATGCCGACGTTGACAAAAAGGCCCAGGATTGGCGTCATGACCGACATATACTGCGTGACCTGGATGGTGCGATCCGAAAACTCCTGATTGGCGGCCGCAAAGCGTTCTTCTTCATACGGGGCACGGACAAAGGCTTTGACCAGCCGTACGCCGGCGATGTTTTCCTGGAGCACGGTGTTGAGCCGGTCAAGTTTTTTCTGCACCGTCCGATAGAGCGGCTCCATCTTGATGCTAAAGAGGACGATTACGAGGGAGGTGAGCAGCAGGAGCGGCAGCAGCGCCAATGCCAGCCCCGAATGGGTGTTGAACATCAGGATCAGACTGCCGACCATCAACAGCGGGGCGCGGTGCCGATGCGCAGCGAAATCTGGACGAGGCGTTGTACGGCGCTGGCGTCACTGGTCAGGCGCACCAGCAGTTTGCCGGTGGAAAATTGATCCAGGTTGCCAAACGAGAATTCCTGGATCTTGACGAAGGTTGCTTCGCGCAGATCGCGGGCCACGCCCTCACCGACCTGCACGGAAAAGATATTGTTCCCGATCGCAAACACGGTGCTGAGCGCTGAAATCGCAAGCATCAACAGCGCTGTCTGCAGAATCACCGTTCCGTCCTGCTGGTTGACGCCCTGGTCAACGATGCGTTGGATCAAGCGTGGGATCGCCAAATCCATGAAGACGAGTGACGTGAGCAGGATGAGGGCAAGCAAGGCGCGGCGCCAGTAGGGTTTGACAAAGGGAAGAAGGTTACGGATATGGTGCATTTTCAGGCTCTCACGGGCGCTGTGGCGCGGGGTTGAATTCGACAAATGCTTTTGCCAGGCCATCCATGCCCAACAGCATGGTGCTGACCTCCGCATCGCTCAACGCGGCAAAGCGGTCTATCATCCACGCCCGGTTTTGTTTGAAGATCGCGTTGATCAACTCATCGCCGCTGGGGGAGAGTGACAAATTGACATAACGCCGATCGGTGGGGTTTTGCTGGCGGATGATGAGGCCCTTATCGACCAGGAGATCGACGGCCTGGCTGATGGCCGGGCGGCTGATCTGCTTGGCGTCGGCCAGTTCGCTCATCGAGTCGATGCCTTTGCGGATGTGGCGCAGAATGTGAAATTGTTCGATGGTGATGCCGAATTCCTCGACCGCGATTGCGCGGACGTGGCTGCGCACCTCGTTCCAGACCGGGGGGATGACCTCCCAGAAGCGGTCAACGAGTGCCTGGCGTGCGGTTGTGGGTGGGAGAGGGGGTGGTGACATGGATGAGTCCTTGTGGTTAAAGTACTTAATAGTTAATCTTATTAACTATTTTATGGCAGGAAGTAGGTGCTGTCAAGCCGCCGCGGGAGTCTCGTGCGTCGCACCGGCCCAGGTGAAGAAGCCGACCGCGCACTTTGTGGCCGGTGCTTCGCACGAGACGGTGCCATGTCAGAACCACTACTATGTCAGAGCCACGAACGTTAGCGAGTGGTTTCCGCAGGAAGGTTAGGCGCACCCGTCCCCGGACACGCTTTGGCGCCTGCGGGTCCGGCTTCGCGAAAGCAGCGTTACCGGTTGCTATGCGCGGAGCCATCGATACGGGTGTACTGGTCAACGCCTTCATCAACCGGCGCGGTGCACTGGGCGCACTAGCGTAGCTTTTCGCTAGCCTCGCAGTACTGGGACCAATGCGATATAATCCTATCGACAGTGTCACGTTGAATGACACAGATTGTGAACGGTTTGAAGGCGATCGAGCCGTTTACTTCATGGATGGTGACGCCATCCCGCCAGGTGACGGCGCCTCGTGGAAGTGACACACCGGCGCGCACAACAACTGTGCGCGCCGGTGCGCTGCAAAGCTGGATCAGTTGTTCAGATCGATGGTCTCATAGACGCGCAATGACGACCAGAGAATCCATTCGTCGGTGATCGAACAGAGCCGATTGCGCCGATCAGATTGTTGCTTTGACACCTCCTTCAGCCAATCCAAACGCGATGGACAGGGGCCATGTCTTTAATGGCGTTCGCCCCACATGTCTACCCTACGTCAAAATTATCGCGCTTGCAACGATTGCGGTCAATGGGTTTTGCCTGGACGGGAGGAGGGGGATTCGTCAACAAAACGGACACGGTGCACGAATCGCGGAGTGGAACCTTTGCCAGGCAATGTGAGTCTCCAAGTATAGGAATCGCGCAGTCTGTAGATCGATGATTTAGTACAAGTCCGCCGGTCGAACTGCGCGCAACGACCTACCGCTCTCTAAACCCGAATGGAGCCTCTCATGAAACTCCCAAGACCTGCCGCACTGCTGGTGTTGAGCGTCTGCTTGAGCCTGGCGTGGCTCGTGTTTGCACCGGAGCCCTTGCTGGCCCAGGCTGAGCCGGGCGGCGCCAATGGTGGGCGCAAACTCACCGGCAACCTGACCACAGGGATGAGTGGACGGACGTGGCGGATCAGCCCGGACGGCGAGCATGTCGTCTTCACGTCAGGCGCACAAGATCAGATCGGGCTGTACAGTGTACCCGTGGACGGTCGCTCTAAACCGGTGTTGCTTGGCGCGAACCTGACGGAAGCCTGGGCAGAGCGCTACACGATCTCGGCAGACGGCCAGTGGGTCTATTATCTTGCTTCGCCGGCCGGGAGCTCCGTGCTTATCAACGAGCTTGTCGTGGCGCCGGTCAGTGGGGGGATGACGACCACCCTCTTTGGGCCGGCGCCGTACATTGCGTATCAGTTGACACCCGATCAGACGCAGATCGTGGCTTCAGCGCACGTGACGGAGAGTAGCGACAGTGCCAACCTGTATGTGTTGCCGGTGCAAGATTGGGGCGTCGCCAGCATCACGGCTACGCAACTCGTGACCGGCATTGCGAACTATTTGGCGAACTTGACGCTCATTGCGCCGGATGGCGAAACCATCCTCTTTGCATCTTGGGATGGACCACCGATTAGCGAGCGTGCCACGCTGTACGCGGTGCCGACCGGAGGTGGCGCTGTCCGTACGCTAACCGATCATCTATCGCTGGCAATCTTTGCTGCGTCTCCCCAGTTTTCGCCGGACGGCGCGACCGTCGTCTATCCGGGTGATGCGTCCGGCACGTGCGCACTGTGTGCGGTGAAGGTGGCGACCGGGCAAACGGTGGAGCTCGTGCCGTACGCTGCCGGCTTCGGTATTGTGGATGCACCGCAGATAAGCCCCGACGGCGAGTACGTCGTGTTTCAAGCCTCTCCACCCACACAAAGCGTTGCGCTCGAGAACCTCTTCAGCGTGCCGTTGGCCGGCGGTGCAATCAACACCCTGGCGACGGTCCTGGAAGATGGGGGGCGGTCTATCCGGTTTTCTTTACGCCGGATAGCAAATCGGTGCTCTATCGCTTTGAGCGCAATTCGAACGGCGCTAATGTTCCGGTGACTGAACTGCGGATCACCGCCATCGATCACGCAGATAGCCGCCTCATCGCTGTCCCCATGGGGCAGAATCAGGTGCTGGGCCGGCTGATCGAGACCGGTGACGGGATGGGCGTGCGGGTGGCGCTCTGGCAGCGGCTGGGGGACGGAAGCTACACCGTGGTGGCGTTGTATCGCGTGGGGTATGAGGATGGTGCAGTAGCGTTGTTCGGAGAATTTGGCCCTGGCGGCGACGGGCGTGGGGCGATCGATGACTATCACCTGCTACTCTCAGACGACGGTGCGTGGATTGGCTATCTGTACTATGACGGTTTGGCGCCTAATACGAAGCTCTTCGTGCAGCCGGTGGTCGGGCGTGCGGCGCAACGCGTCGATGCTGCGGATGTAGCGTATGCGCGTGTGATTGGCTTTGCGATGGATCCGAAGAGCCGGTATGTGGTGTATAACGCCAATCAGGACGGGATGGGCAAGGATGCGCTGTACGTCAGTTACTTCCCGGATGATCTGAAGTTGCCTGTCATCCACAAGTAACCGGCGCGGGGGTGAGCTTGGCCGTCCGTCAGAGCACTCCGTCAGAGCACCATCCCGTGAGGGTGGTGATCCCCCCGCTGCGTCACTCACACACCAACCGCTCGCTCACGTTCGCGGCTCTGATTGTCACGTGCACTCCGTCAGAGCACCATCCCGTCAGGTGGAAGTGATCCCCCGCTGCGTCCATCACGCACCAACCGCTCGCTCACGTTCGCGGCTCTGATTGTCACGTGCGGGCACTGCCGTCAGGAGCGCACTGGCTGTGCACGAGGCACCATCCCGTCTGGCGGCTGGTGAAATCCCGAGCTGGGCCCTGGTGCCCTCCGCTGTCCTATTGATCCTTTTCCTCCCATCCCGTGTTTAGCAAGGCCCAATGCCACGGTGGATCTTCCTCGCAGCTAACCGCTCGACGTCCAGCACATTCCGCAACGGTTCCTGGTTGAGGTAACGGCGCAGGTTGTCGCAGAAGAGATCGGTGATGCGCTGATTTTCTTTGTCGCTGGTGCTGGCGGAGTGGGGGCTCACCATCACCTGGGGCATGTCCCAGAATGGGCTATCGACCGGGAGGGGTTCCTTGGCAAAGACATCGAGCGCCGCACCGGCGAGTTTCCCAGAGACGAGCGCTTCGAGCAGGGCCGCTTCGTCGACGCTGGCGCCGCGGCCGATGTTGATAAAGAAGGCGCCCTCCTTCATGGCTGCGAAGGCGCTTTGACCAAAGAGTTGTTCAGTAGAGGGTGTGTGCGGCGCCACCATCACCACGACATCGGCGAGCGGCAGCATCGCTTCCAACTGGCTGGCCGGGAACATCCGATCGACCTGATCGACCGGTGTGTTCGACACCCGCGAACCGATGACCACCATCCCAAACGCTTTACATAATCTAGTGATCTGTGGGCGCGTTGGTCGGCCAGCAAGAGGGGCAGGTTGCGGTAGTGGTTGAGGATACTCATCACGCACCATTCGGCGAGCGGGATCGCATGGACGCCGCTGGCGGTGGTGAAAAGGGTGTTGGCCATGCTCTGATCGTAGCCGAGTGTCTTGACGAGCTGGCCTATGCCGGCGCTTGTAGCTTGCAGCCAACGCAGATTTGGCGCCAATTCGGGCAGTTCGGTGCGGCGGACGTAGTCAAAATCAAACTGGATGTCGGCGCTGCGCAGGTGTTCGCGCCACGCCTGCTCTTGCGCAGGCGTCAACTCTCGCGGGGCGCCGATGTGGTCGCAGAGATAGCGCGGGACGGGCAGCAGCTCGGGTTCGTAGATGACGTTGAGCCGGTCGTCGACCGCGCGGATCTGGGCGATGTATTCGGGTTCCAGGTAACTCGCGATCAGGACGTTGAGTGGTGTTGGGTGGGTGGTGGGCATGGTGTGGTGTGGGTTGGGTTGGTTGGGTTGGGTTGGACGGGTTGGACTGGGTTGGACGGGTTAGTTGCTGCTGACGGTTGGGTCCAGGCCGTCGTGAAGACCTTCGCCCAGAAAGTTGATGCACAGCACGGTAATCAGAATCGCCAACCCTGGGAAGATTGTGAGCCAGGGCTTGGAAGCCATCGTCGCCTGTGAGTCCTGCAGCATATTGCCCCAGGTGGGGGTTGGCGGCGAAATGCCAAGCCCCAAGAAGCTAAGCGATGATTCGACGATAATGGCTGCACCGACGCCAAGCGTGGCGCCCACCAGGATCGGCCCCATGACATTGGGAATGATGTGGCGGAAGATGATGGTATGGTTGCGGCAGCCAATACTGCGGGCGCCCAGCACAAAGTCCTGCCGTTTGGTCGAGTGGACGGAGGCGCGCACGATCCGGGCTGTGCTCATCCAACTCAGAATGCCAATCACGACGATGATGACCACCACCGACGCCTTGGTATACGAACTGATGATGATCAGCAGCGGCAGGGTTGGGATGGCGATGATCACCTCGGTGAAGCGCATGGATGCATTGTCGACGATGCCCCCGTAGAAGCCGGCGATGGCCCCGATCAGTGCACCGATGATTGTACTAAAGAGCGCGGCACAGATACCCACCGTCAAGGAAATGCGCCCCCCGTAGAGGAGCCGCGTGAACTGATCGCGGCCAAGGTCATCTGTGCCCATCAAGTGCGCCGGCGACGGCGGTTGGCGGGTGTTGCGGAGGTCGATTTCGTCAAACGAATAGGGTGCGATCCACGGCGCGCCAAAGCACAGGATTGCCAGGATAATCAGCACGATCCCGGAGACGACCGCAGCGCGGTGGCGCTTGAATTTCGTCCAGACGATCTGCGTCTGGGTGCGTGGTGGCCGCAATTGTACAGCCGTCGCGTTCCCTGCCGGGTTCGGCGCAGGTGACGCCGACGCCGGCGATGTCACATCTGTCATTCGACGCCAGTTTCCATCTTGATCTTATGCTCAGTCATAGCTGACCCGCGGGTCCAGCCACGCATTGATGATGTCGGCAAAGAGATTAAAGACCACCACCATGATGGACCCCATCATGATGATGCCCATCAACAGCGGGTAGTCACGGTCGTACATCGCCTGGATAAAAAGGCGTCCTATGCCGGGCCAGGCAAAAATTGTCTCGGTAATGACCGCACCGGAAAAGAGACCGGCAACATCCAGCGCAATGATGGTGACGACGGGGATGGCGGCGTTTTTCAGCCCATGCACCAACATCACCCGGCGCTCGTGCAGGCCTTTGGCGCGCGCGGTGCGGACGTAATCGCTGTTGATCACACCCAGAAAACTGCTGCGCATATAGCGTGACCAGCCGGCAATGTAGAGCAGCGACAGCACGGTTGCCGGCATGATCAGGTGCTTCAGTTGGTCAATGAAACCGGTGTTGCCAACCGTTTCGCGGCCCGACGAGGGGAGCCACCCCAACTGGACGGCGAAGACCAATTGCAGGATCAGCCCGAACCAGAAGACCGGCATGGCGATCCCCAGGAACGAGAGCCCGGTGCCTGCATAGTCGAGCGGGCTGTACTTGTGGATGGCACTATAGACGCCGAGCGGCAATGCGATCGTTGCCGCCAGCAGGTAGGCCGCCAGCATCAACTCGATCGTTGCCGGTAGCCGTTCGGCGATCACCTGGAGCACCGGCTGCGCGGACTTGTAGCTGTAGCCCAGGTCGCCACTGAGCGCCGTGGTGAGCCAGCGGAAATACTGCACGTAAATGGGCTGGTCCAACCCCAGCCGTGTGCGGTAGGCTTCGAGGATTTCCGGGCTCACGAAGCGACCGGTCGCCAGCAAGGTGGTTTCTGGCCCGCCGGGTGCGGCCTGAATCACGATGAAGATGACAATCGAGATCCCGATAAAGAGGGGGATCATCTGGAGCACACGGCGAATGATGTAACGACCCACGGTATTGGCCTCGAGAATTACGAATTACGAATTACGAATTGCGATCGCAATTCGTCATTCGTAATTCGCCACTATGCCCTACTCAGTTGCCCAAATCCCACTCATACGAGTTCCAGAAACTGCCAAGGTTGGTCCCGCTGCCCTTGAAGCCCTGGAAGTTTTCGCGCATGACGTAGGGGAGGGAATTGTAATAGATCGGTAGTTCGCGCCCTTCTTCGGCCAGGATGGTCTGCACCTTGTCCATGAGCGGTTTGCGATCCTTGAAATCGAAGGTCGCATCGGACGCTTCCATGGCCGCATCCAGTTCAGGATTGCAGAAGCCGGTGAAGTTGTTCGAGCCTTCGCAGGCATAGAGCCCGGTCAGGCTTGGGTCGGCCGGGATGATCCAGCCACCGATGATGGCTTCCCACTCCTTGGAGAGCCACTTTTCGAGCCAGGCGGCGCTTTCGAGGTCCTCGAACGTCACCTCGACGCCGACTTCCTTGAGCATTGCCTGGATGGCCTGCGCCACTGCGGTGCGCTCGGGCCGGCTGCTGCGATTCATGATCGTGAACGACAGCTTCTCGCCATCTTTCTCACGAATGCCGTCGGCGCCAACTGCCCAGCCCGCTTCGTCCAGCATCTGTGCGGCTTTGGCAGGGTCATACTCATACGCCGGCACATCCGGGTTGTGGTATGGGCTGGTGGGGCTGATGCCGGAGTTGGCCAACTGCACGGTCCCCTCCATCAGGCCATCCACGATCGCCTGGCGATCAATGGCGTGAAAGAGCGCCTTCCGTACATTTGGATCACTGAAGAGCGTCTTCGCACGCTCGTTGAAGAGGTTGGTTTCAAAGATCACCCAACGATTTGACGGCACCGAAACGACCTTATAGCCCGCAAGGTCTTGCACTTCCTTGACCTGGTTCGGGAGAATCTGTCCGATGTCGAACTCGCCCGCCTTCAAGCCGTTGAGGCGCGTGTTCGGGTCTGGGATAAAGCTGAAGACAATCTCGTCCAACTTGGGGAAGTCGGCGCCGCGCCAGTAATCGGGGTTCTTGACGACCCGCACATACTCGCCCGGCTTCCATTCCGCGAACTTGAAGGGACCCGTGCCCAACGGGCTGCGGTTGTAGGCGTCGTAGGTCAGGATGTCCTGGCCCTCGAGCATGTGCTTGGGCAGGATCGTATCAAACAAGGTGGCATAGTTGCCGGCGGGCTTATCCCAGACAAAGACGACCGTCTTGTCATCAGGCATCTGGCACTCTGTGATACCCAGGTAGTCTGTCTGGTTGTAGACTGCCTGACCGGCCTCACTCTGGATGAAGTCGAGCGTGAAGCAGACATCGGCGCTCGTGAACGGTTCGCCGTCGTGCCATTTCACGCCTTCCTGTAAGTTCCAGGTCATCTCGATCGTGCCATCATCCTTTTGGACAATCCCGCCATTCTCAAGCGTCGGAACTTCCTTGGCCAGCACCGGGATGTAGGTGTTCTGGTCGTTGCTCATGATGAGACCTTCGACCATCGTAATCTCGATGTCCGTGAGGGTCTGGCTGGTCAGCGCATTCAGGGTGTCGATCTCCAGCGTCATACGCAACGCGGAGGATTTTGGGGGCGCCTTCCGCCGCAGGTGCGGCTGCCTGATCGCCGGCTGCCGCATCCGCACCGGTGGTCGGTGCAGCGGCGGGCGCTGCGCAGGCACTCACTAGCAGCGCCACCAGCGCAAGCAATGAAAACAGCGCAATCCACTTTTTGTCCTTCATCTCTGTGGTCTCCTTGGTAACTGACAGTGATCGCAAAAGGCAAGCAAGGGTTCAAACGGGCACGCAAGTATTCGTGTCAAAGGCGCCTCCTGACTTAGAACATGGCAACGGTATCCAGCGAATGCATCCGTCCGTAGAGGAACTGCAGAAATTCGGCACGGCGCGCAGGTGGGACTGCGTGGTACGGAGGGGTCAGCACCGCTTGCCCCCACCAATACGACCAGATCAGCACTGCGCGTGCCGGCGCCGCGATAAAACGCATCCGATTGTCGACCCAACCGGCGCCACCCACCAGACTATGCGCCTGGAGCCAGACCCGCACCTGCGCTTCCGGCTCACCGAGTGCATGCAGACGCCAAGCGGCGCCCGCGCCGATCGCGGACCGGTAGCGTGACAGCACGTGCTGCACGCGATCATCGTCGCCCTCGAACCAGTCGAGGAGAAAGATGCCGTTGTCGGCAATCCCCTCGAAGGGGCTGGAACTGGCGGTGTTGACGACCGAGAGCAGCCCGTCGGCCGGCGCCAACCCGTCGGCGTACCAGACCTCGCGCAGTTTGAACTGAACATAATGCCCAGGATAGCATTCGTGCAGGGCCAGGTGCTTGAGTCCCGGCCGGGTCAGCACCGGATCGGTATTGAGCTCGACTTTGCGTTCCAGATAGTTGCAGCGGGCGTTGAATGCCACCCCGCTCACGGCGGCGACCTGCATGCCATCGCTCTTGGGCGCCGGAATGGGCAGCACGGCGTTGGTGCGATCCCACGCCTCGGAAAAGAGCGCTGCGAGGACTCCGGCCACCTGGTCCGGTGGGACCCGCACTTTATCTTCCCAGGCTGCGCATTGGGCGGCGAGATCCCCGCGATACCCCATCCGTGCCAGCAGCGCATGCAGCTCCGCGGCCAGTGTGTCGAGCGTTGCGTCGTCGACGGGGGCGGCTGGAACGTGCAGAAAATTCTGTAACTGCTCAGGAAAGGGCAGCCCGCTGGTGCGCCACTGCATGAAAGCGAGCGTCGAGGTTGCCAGTTGGTGGTAATAGCGCCGGCGATCCGGCTCCGGCAGGGCGGCAGCCGCCAGGTCGAGTTCATGCCATGCCGCCATTGCGGTGGCATAGTCAGGGTATGGCGCGGGCGTCAGCGCGTCGCCGGACATATTCAGCACGACCAGGCCGTCCTCATCGCCGCTCTCGCGCCGGTACAGGGCGTCGACCCCCAGCAATGCCTGCGCGACGTTCATGCCGTGCATCAGGGTGGCGTCACTCAGCATGGTGTGCCTCCTCGCGCATTGCCTTGGCAGCAAGCGCGACCGGAACCGAGCCGTAGGACAGGAATTTGTCATGGAACGCTTTCAAATCGAAGTCACTGCCCGCGCGTTGTTTCATCTCCTCACGGAGTGACAGGATCTGATCGCGGCCAATCAGGTAGATCATGGCTGCGCCAGGAAACATGCTGTTTTTGACCGCCTCGTTGCGGGCAGCCTCCACTGGCATGCCCGTCTGGTCGGCATAGAACGCCGCGGCCTCCTCCAAAGTCATGCGCCCCTGGTGCAGCCGGACATCGACGACGGCGCGTGCGGCCATGCGCAGATCGGTCTGTAGTTCTGAGAACTGCTCAAGTGGAGTCAGAAAGCCGGCCTCGCCCATCAAGGTTGTTGCATAACAGGCCCAGCCTTCTGCCATCGTCCCGCCACAGAACAGGGCGATGCGGCTGGCGCAATCCACCGCGGCCACCTGGCCAATCCGCGAACGCCCATGATAGGCATGCCAGTTCTGGACGTGATGGCCGATCCCGCCGTGGTGGACGACGTGATTGAGTTTAATGACGCTGTCGTTGGTGGCGCGTAGCCGGCGTTCCTGCTCATCCGCCGGCATGGAAGCCTCGATGGGGGTGACCAGGTAGCGATGGACCGGCGGGCGATGAAAGGCCGCCGGCGCCCGGTAAAACAGGAAATAGAGATAGGGCGCGGCCTCCCGCGCCCAGTTGGGCTGGGGGACGTATTCGATCGGGAAGTCCGGCCACGTGAGCAGATCCTTGCGCACCGCCAGTTCATGGCTTTCGGCCCAGAGTTGCGTGTAGCGATTCAAGTAGCCGTCGATGGTGGGATGCAATTCGGCGAGTTGCGCAAATGCGTCGCGCCAATGTTGGACGTTGAAGGCCGCTGCCTGTTCTGCCAGCGCCGCATGGGTGGCCGTCAATTGCGTGGTGGCATAGGCGGCCACGTCATCGCCGTTCTGCGTCAATCCGTGACCCTCGCGCAGCAAGGCGTCAAAGACGTCGCCACCGCACGCATAGTCAGCCGAATCCGAGCGGCTGAGCACGCCGTCCAGGTAGCGGGCATAACGAACGAAGGCCGCCAGCGCGGCGTCGGCTGCCCGCCGCAGTTCCTGCCGCTGTTTGTGCGTAAGTGGTTCAGACAACCGGCTGATGCCTGGACCAAAGAAAGCCGCGGCGCCGAGACATTCCCGGCGTGCGCGTTGGGTCCACGCGAGCGGTGCGGTGCGCACGTTCTGGGTCCCCGCGGTGAGCAGGCGGTCGATCGCCATCATTCGATCGACTGCTGCACCGACGCGATCAGCAGCAGGCTTGTTGCTACCCAGGAACAGACCAATGACCCCAAAGATGGCTTCGCCGGTATAGAGCGACGGGTTGCCACGATGGAAGTGATGTGCGGCTAACTCCCACTGCTGGATGCGCAAGTAGCCTTCCGCGAGCGTTTTGTCCATGCGTTCCACAGCATTCAATTGAGCCGCGTCGATCCCGGCGGCTTCTTTCAAGAGCCTTGCGACGCCGGCCAGGGCATACTCCACGCCCTGCGCTGAGTAGTCGGGCAGGAGGTGGTCATAGTCCTGCTCGCCGATAAACGTAGCATTCACCGGCTGGTGGCGATAGTAGGCCTGGAAGAAGCGGTCCAGCCAGATCTGGAATGGCTCATTTTGCACGGTCACGCTCGCTCCAATGGTAAATAGACCCAGCGTTCTTCATGGTGCGAGCGTTCGACGGCATTGATGGTTTCCTGCACCCAGGCGCCATCATCGAAGTTGCCCTGGTTGCGGTCGCCGCCATCCAGGATCTCGCTCACAAAATCGCGGATCAGATTGGCATAAAAGAGGGAACGCCACGATTCGCGTGGGTGACCGCCGGGTGGATAGAACTCTTGGGGAATTTCGACCTGTCTGAACTCAACGCCATCCGGCGTCGCCAGCTTGACAGTCTCCGCAACGCCAAATTCTTCAACCAGGCGGCAGATAATGGCGCCTTTTTCGCCATAGAGACGGGCTTCGATCCCCGGGTAGTTGCCAATGGTGACAAAACTGGTCTGGATCGAGGTGAGGGTGCCGTCGGTGAATTCGCCCAGATAGATGTCGCCGTCATCGATGTTCATCCGCATCACGGTGCCGGTGTCACGCACCATGCGATCGGGGATGAAGTTGCGCATCGCACCTACCACACGGCGCAGGTCTGCGCCCACCCACCAATGCGAAATATCGATGATGGGGGCGCCGTACCCTTCGAGTGATGACGTTTGGAGCACGGCTTGGTCGGCGTGGATGTCCACCTGGCGCAACGGGGTCATCGGGTCAAGCCATTGCGAATTCTGTTCGTAGCCGTTAAAGATGAAAGGACGCCCTGTAAACCCCTCGTCGATGAGCGATTTTGCGTACTGCACGCCAGGGCTATAGCGGAAAGTGAACCCGAGTTTTGTTTTTAGGCCCTTTGAGTGGGCGAGCGCGGCAGCGCGCAAGGTGCCGCGAAAGTCGTAAGCCACCGGCTTTTCGCACAGGACATGCTTGTTGGCTTCCAGCGCCGCCCAGGACAACTCGAAGTGGGTGGAGGAGGGGGTGCAGACATCGATGACGTCGATCTCCGGGTTGCCGACCAGTTGCTGCCAGTCTGTAGTGGCAAAGGGAACGTTGAACTCTTTTGCGTAATCGGCGGCCAATGTGCCCACGGGGTCGCAGATGGCGACAACCTCGCAACGTGGGTCGCGCAGCCAGCCGGGGATGTGAGCGAATCTGGCCCATGCGCCGGCGCCGAGCACGCCAACACGCAGTTTGCTTTCTCGCATGCGATTTCTCCAGATGTATCGATTGTTGTCTGAACGACCAGCGACGTTGCCGGTCGCTACGATCACGCGTGTTCGATGGTACGCAAGTCAACCGCCTGGGTTGCCAGGTCTACGGCTTCGATATGGTACGGATCGTCTATGTGGCCGCCGACATAGTGGGTAATGATGGCGAGTCGGCCAATGCGGGGATCACGGGTCGCCAGGGCGTCAACCACGTCGGCGTGTAATTGCACGGCGTCCTCGATGCGTAACTGGTTTTCTTCCATGCTCCGCATGATCAGTGCGCCGATGCGTCCGCTCAGGTTCGACCAGCCCTCTAGCAAGGTGGCGGAGCCGGCCAGTTCTGCAATATGGCGATGGAATTCGAGATCGAGCTGGATGAGCCGCGGCAGGTCACGTGGCAGCACACAACTGCGCATGTTGGTGATCAACTGGCGCAAGTAGGGCAGCGTCTCATCGGTCATCGCGGATAGCCCGACGGTGACGGCATAAGATTCGAGCAGGCGCGCATGCGGCACAATTCGAGCGACTCTTGTTCGCTGAGGCGGGTGACAAAGGTGCCGTGGCGCGGGTTGGTCTTGACCAGGCCGCGGCGTTCGAGCATGAGGAGCGCCTCGCGGATCGTGGATTGGCTCATGCCGAAGCGTTGGGTGAGGGGGAGGACCGTGAGGCGATCACCGGGGCGCAATTCGCCGGCAAGGATCTCCTCTTCGAGGGTGCGTCCGACTTCATCAACCAGCCGTGAGTGTTCGTTGCCCATTGTGTTGGTTGGCCGTGGTGCAGCGAGCAAAGCGGGGGCGGGTGCGTAGTATATTCTCGATTATCGATAATCTAGCAGGGATTGGGGTGGTTGTCAAGTGGTGTTTTGGGGGAACAATTGTCCCCTCGGTGGCGATAGCTTGCAGCCGGTGAACGTGCCGGAGAATTCACGCAACCGCGAAGGATGCTCGAACCCACGCCGGTGGGGGGACCAACAGAGCCGGTAGGCGTGAGCGGCCGGAGGGCATTGCGCAAGCGAAGCGCTCACCACCCCTGACGGGATGGTGCTCTGACCTGCGACGCCACGCACGTTACAATCAGAGCCACGCACGTGAGTAAGTGGTTCGCTTTGCTGAAGCCGCGGCGGTCTGAATCACGGATGACACGGATTGCGCGGGTTGCACGGACGCACGGGCTTTGGCTCAGCGCTCACCACCCTGACGGGATGGTGCGCTGACGGACGGACGGTGGGACGGGGGGAGTGCGGCATGCGCCGCATGATGACATCGAGTCGAAGACTCTGTGTGACAAGGGGAAACACAAGCCCAGCTGACTTAGCTGAAGGAGAAATCGGAAGTGACCAGAGCATGTCAGTAACGCGGAATGAGCCGAACCAAACTAAGCAAGACGGTTCCGCAAGGGCTGGCCGATATGGTGAAAGCTAGACTGCTTGAAACCCAATCTCTAGGGGTCAAGTCCCGACTCTGCGGAAAGTTTGGTGAAACCGCAGCCTTGCCGCTGGCAGGAAGTGCCGGCGGATGGAAGCACTGGATGGTAGGTCTCCCGCCAGACCAGTCCCCGCAGGCGCAAGGCCACGGTGCAATGAGCACTGGTAAAGGGATGAATGGGTCACCTAAGTCGGCCGGTAGTGTCATCATGAGGCCGGGACCATGCGATGGCCTAAGTGGCGCGAGCCATAAGGTTACGGAGCCACCATAGTAGTCCGCGAACGGGAAAGCCGTTTACATGGCGAAGGGTGGCAGGCGACATGGCAGCAAGTATAGCGAGATACGCGAAATGCGCTTTACTCAAAACTACTTGCACCGGCAGGCGTCGCTGGAGAGCCGGATGCGGTGAAAGTCGCAAGTCCGGTTCGGAGGGGGGCGGTTGGAAAAGTGCCCGCAAGGGTAACTCGCTGGCCGCCTACCCAACCGGGGGGATCACCACCCTCACGGGATGGTGCTCTGACGGACGGCGGGACGGGGGGAAACACCACCCTCACGGGTTGGTGCTCTGATGGTTCGAGACGGTGCTCTGATGGGGCGGGACGGTACTCTGATTGACCCGGCTCAATTGTTGCTCGACGACCTGGCGGAGCCACTGGCGAGCGCGGGTTAGGGTAGGCTTGCGCCAGCGCGGAGTCTCTGGCGATGGTTTGAAAGCCGTGGGGCGCGCCGGGGACGATGTCCAGCGTGCAGTCTACCCCGGCCGCCGCCAGCCGCTCCGCGTAGGTTCGGTTCTCTTCGAAGAACAACTCGATGTCGCCGGTGCCAATCCAGGCCGGCGGCAGACCACGCAGATCGACTCGCCGCGCCGGCGACGCATAGGCAGGAAGCGCTGCAACGCCCGGCTCGGCGCCGAGATAGGCACGCCAGCCGAATCGATTTTGCTGATTGTTCCAGATCGGGTGATCTTGCACATCCAACTCGCGGTTGGCCGCGGTGCGATCATCCAGCATCGGGCAGAATAGCCACTGGGCGGCCGGCTGCACGCCGCCCGTATCGTGGATGCGTTGGACAAGCGCGGCGGCAATCCACCCCCGGCGCTTTCGCCACCGACGGCGACACAGGTTTTCTCGATGCTCTGTTCTTTGGCCATGTCTTGCACCCAGATCCAGGCCGCGTAGCAGTCATCAAGCGCCGCTGGAAATGGAAATTCTGGCGCCAGGCGGTATTCGGTTGAGGTAACGGTCAACCCCAGTTCGCGGGCGGTTTCGGCGCAAAAGAGATCGTCCTGCGCCGCACGGCTGATTACCATGCCACCCCCGTGGATCCAAAGCAGGCCGGCGCCGGTCAAGCCATGCTCCGGCGTGTAGACGCGCAACTCGATGCCGGCGCCGGTCTTCAGTTTTTCGACCCGTACGCCGTCATGGGGCTGGTCACGCAGGAGAAGTTGGCTGGACTTCCGGATGAACCAACGGCCGGCCTGGTTGGAGATGGGGAGGCGCGGGATGCGTTGCGTGCTTTGTCTGAGCTCCGGCGCAATCTGTGATTCGGTTATCTTTTGCATCGGTACACCTCAAAATGCGAACCCCCCCCCCCCCGCTGCGCAAATCATGCTGTTCTAATCGGCAACTTCATGCGGTTTCCTTCCCAGTTGTCCCTTGATCCAGGCGTGTGCGGGGTCGTCGAGGGGTGGGGTGGCGCGGGCTTCGTTGCGCAGTTCGCCGGCCAGGTAGTTGAGAAAGTAGACGTTGCTGCCCGGCGCCGCGGCCACGGGGTGGAAGCCTTGCGTGACCAGCACGAGATCGCCGCTGTGGACCGGCAGCAGTTCATCAAAATCTGTGTCCAGCCGGTAGTTGCGATGGATGTAAAAGCCGGTGGGCGGGTCGATGCGGTAGTAGTAGGTCTCTTCGAGGTAGGGGGACCCCAGGTAGCCGTCATGGCAGTGCGGAGGCCAGCCTGACCAGGAGCCGCCCGGTACGTAGACTTCCGAAGAGGATGAGGCGTTCGGCGGGCAGGGTGGGGCCAGGATATGATTGACCTGCCGTGTGGCGGCGCCACCGCCGCGGATCTCCTGCTTCATTTCGTGTGGTTCAAAGAGGCGCACGGGGTAGATGCCGTCGGCGGGTGCGCTGCCGACGGCGAATTCAAAGTCCGTCGTGGCGATCACGGTGATGCTCTTGTTGGGTGGCGCATAAAGGACGGACGGCGGACCTACCCAGACGTTCTCACGATGGACCGGGTATTCGTTGCCGTCGACCTGGAGCAACGTCGCCCTGCAGCGCATGAGGGCAATCTCTTCGGCGCCGGTGGCGAAGGCGATGGTTTCGCCTGCGCGGCAGTGTTGGATGCGAAAGCTCAGGGTGGTCCAGCCGGCGCGTTCGGGTGTGACGTTGAATTGGAGCGGTGTGTTGGGATTGGAATGGAGTAAGTGATGCATGTTGGCGTTCCTATTGTTTTCCTTGGGTGTTGCGTGATGGTTGGGGCTACGCAACCGCTCGCTCACGTTCGCGGCTCTGATTGGTGGGTAACGTTTTTGGTTGGTGACCCCAACCGCTCGCTCGTTCGCGGCTCTGATGGGTGGGCGCAGTATTGGTGGGTGACTCCCGTAACCGCTCGCTCACGTTCGCGGCTCTGATGGGTGGGTAACGTGTTTGGTTGGTGGCTCCCGCAACCGCTTGCCGACGTTCGCGGCTCTGATTGGTGGGTAACGTGTTTGGTTGGTGGCTCCCGCAACCGCTCTGACGTTCGCGGCTCTGATTGGTGGGTAACGTGTTTGGTGGTGACTCCCGCAACCGCTCGCTGACGTTCGCGGCTCTGATTGGTGGGTAAAGTGTTTGGTTGGTGACCCCACAACCGCTCATCACGTTCGCGGCTCTGATTGGTGGGCAACGTGTTGGTTGGCGGCTCCACAACCGCTCGCCGACGTTCGCGGCTCTGATTGGTGGGTAAAGTGTTTGGTGGGTGGCTCCCGCAACCGCTCGCTGACGTTCGCGGCTCTGATTGGTGGGCAACGTGTTTGGTTGGTGACTCCGTAACCGCTCGCTGACGTTATCGGCTCTGATTGGTGGGCGCAGTCACGAATCCGCGTAACCCTTCGCCATTAATCGTTGATTACAAACTATTCTCCCTGTCTCCCCGTCTCCCTGTCTCCCTGTCTCTTTGTCTTTTTGTCTCTTTGTCTCCCTGTCTCACCCCCGCGCCCATAAACTCCTCCACCTCCGCTCGCCTTGGCATCGCTGCGGAGCAGCCGTGGCACGTGACGACCAGCGCACCGCAGGCGTTGCCCATGCGGAGGCTCTGCGTCCAATCCCACCCCCAGCCGGCCATAGATCAGCCCTGCGGCAAAGGCATCGCCCTGCCCCTACGGTGTTGAGGACCTCCACCGGAAAACCGGGTACCTCAGCGGCGCCGCCTCCCGCACCAGCAGACTGGCCCCGCGGCCGCCGCGCTTGACGACCAGCGCCGTGACGGCACTGCTGTTTGCTTCCAGCAACCTCCCCACGAGTAGGGCGAGTTCGTCGCGCTCGGCGGGGCCGAGCCGGCCGCCGGCAAAGACGAGCGCTGGGTCGGCCGCCAGCCCCGCGTAGAATTCTCCTCCGTGCCAATGAGAACCTGCGTGAAGGGCAGCAACGCCCGCAGGTTGACGGCGAAGGCGCCCTGCTGCGCCCACTGATCGGGGCGCAGATCGAGATCCAGGAAAACCGTGGCGCCGGCGGTGTGGGCGCGCTCGGCGGCGTAGAGGGTGGCGTCGCGGCAGGCGCCGCGGCTCAAGGCGGTGCCGGACAAGAGCAGCGCCCGGCTACGGTCAAGCGGCGCCTGCTTTATGTCATCGATGTTCATGTGTATATCGGCGGGGTCGTCACGGTAGAAGACCAGGGGAAACCGGTCCGGCGGCTCGACGCTGCCCCATGGCCAGCCCGGTGCGTTTGCCGCGCTTGCGCAGGATGAAGTCGGTGGTCACGCCTTCTCTGGCGAGGCGGTTCAGGATGAAGTCACCGACCAGGTCGTCGCCCACCGCGGTCAATGCGGCCACGCGCAGCCCGAGCCGGCTGCTGCCGATGGCGATGTTGGTGGGGCTGCCACCCACCGCCGCGGAAAACGCGCTGGCCTCGGCGAACGGCGCGCCGATGTCGAGCGAAAATAGATCCATGCCGCAGCGGCCGAGGGTGAGTAGGTCAAAAAGAGGTTGTGTGGTCATGCAACAATTTCCTCAGTCTCCACCCATCTTCGCTCCTCATGGCTGAGGATCGCTGCATCCATGACGCGCTGGATGGTGGCGCCGGCGGCGAAATCGGGCCAGACCGGCTCCTGGTGGGCGATGGCGGTGACCCAGCGCCGCGCCATGGTATCCTGCGTGCGGAAGACATCGCGGTAGGTATTGTGGACCGTGTCCCGGCGGGCGCCAGCCCAGATAGCTTCCGGAATGGTGAGATCTTCGAAGGGAGCACCTCGCTTTGCACCCCGGATGAGCTGCTGGGCGTCCCAGTCGATGCGGCAGTGCAGGGCGCCATCGTCACCGTGGAAGTCCAGTTCGTGGAGCTGGCCGAAAGGTGTGGGTTCATAGGCCAGGGTCGAGGCATGAATCATCCCTTCGGCGCCACTAGCGAACAGGCATGAGCATGGCGTTGTCGTCGCCTTGTGGGTAGGGCTGACCGGCTGGGGTCACGGGTGCCCGTGTGACAAGCCGGCCGAGTTGGGCGCAAATCGCATCGATGGGTCCAAAAAACCAGGTCGCCAGAAAGAGAAAATGGGAGGCGATATCGCCGAGCGCGCCGGATCCTGCCAAATTGCTATCGAAGCGCCAATTGTAGCCACCGGCGAGACCGAAACCGGTGAAGTAGCGGAGGTTCAGGTGGTACGGTCGTCCGAGATAGCCCTCATCGATCAGTTGCTTCCAGATAACGGGCGGCCGGCATATAGTGATAGGTAAAGGGCGTCATCGTGATGGCGCCCTTTGCTGCAGCCAGTTCGGCCAGGGCTGCGGCCTCACGGTAGTTAAGCCCGATGGGTTTCTCACAGAGTACGTGCAGCCCTGCTTCGAGCGCGGCACAGGCGATTGGGAAATGCGTATGGTTGCGGGTGGCGATGATGACGGCATCGACGGCGCCACTATCGAGGAGCGATTGCCAATCCGGATACGTCGTTTCGACCTGCCAGCGTTGCGCCAGTTCAGGGGCGTCCCGACCGGCGATCGCGGTCACGCGTCCGTGCGGATGGTGTTGAAGCGCCGGCAGGTACATACTGTCGACCCACCAACTGCTGCCGGCGATGCCGATGCGAATGGGAGAGGGTGGCGTAGAGTTCATGCCTATATTGTCGATATGGAGAGGGCGGTTGTCAACCACCAGGCCGGGGGGGGGAAGGTAAGGGGGGGGGGGGAGGAAGCCCCCGGGCCCGGGCCCCCCCCCCGGGGGGGACGGGCCGCTTTTTTTCCGGGCGGGGCCGGGGGGGGGGGAGGGGGGGGGGGCGGACACGGCAGTGCCGATGTCCCTACGGTTCGCCCTGGCCGGATTGAGGTGCATGCGTGAAGCGTATGCATGATAAACTTGTCTGATGATGAAGCTCGATCAACGCACCATCGCGCATTTACGGTTATGTAATCAGCAACTTGTCTCGTCGCATTGTGGCACGCCAGCGGAGGTTGTCGCCCGGCTGGGCGCCATGCAGGCGCAGGATTATGCTAATGCATTGTGGGCGGTTGGCGTGCGCCTACCTGGGTCGACCGTAACCCAGGTGGAACAGGCGCTCGCCGATCATTCGATCATCCGCACCTGGCCGATGCGCGGCACGCTGCATTTTGTCGCCACCGCCGATGTGCGCTGGATGCTCGAGCTGTTGGCTTCACGCAGTGTCGCTGCAAGTGCGGGCCGGCTCCGCCAGCTTGAGATTGATGAACCCACGTTGCGCCGCAGTGGCGAACTGTTGCGTGAGGAGTTGCAGGGCGGAAGGCAACGATCGCGACCAGCCCTGTTCAGTCTGCTTGATGCGGCCGGCATCAGCACGGCAGGCCAGCGTGGCTTTCATATTCTTGGCCATCACGCCCAGACCGGGTTGGTATGTTTGGGCGTACAGGAAGGAAAGCAGCCCACCTTTGCGCTTCTCGCGGAATGGGCGCCTACGGCGAGTTCGCGCCGCGTGGGGAAGCATTGGCTGAGTTGGCGCGGCGTTACTTCACCGGGCACGGTCCGCGACGATAGAGGATTTGGCGCGCTGGGCGGGGATTACCCTGACCGATGCCCGCGCCGGTCTTGCCTATGATCGCCGATGAACTCACGTGCGGCGAGTTTGCAGGGATACATACTGGATGGCCGCCGCCGCGGTGGATGGCGGAGACGACGAACTTCCGGTGCTGTTATTGCCCGGATTTGACGAATATTTGATTGGCTATCGCGATCGCAGCGCGTGAAGTCGAAAGCGGTTCGTGTGCAGATTCAACCGTTTGGTGTGCTGGGCGCAGCGCACCAAACGGCGGCCGCGCAGGCTGCGGAACAATACGGCCGCTTCCTTGACCGTCCGGTGTTGGGGTAACTGAGGCAAAATGCGACAATATTTACTCACGGTCCGAGCCTTTAGCCCGAGGCCTGCGCCGCTTTCTGCTGTCGTCTTCGCTGATGACAACGGTCGCGTTCGGTCTCTCCGCGGTGCTCAGAATCTGTACTTTTGCGGCTTGGTTTCGATGCCGTTTTATCGGTCTTGTCCTGGGTGCGGGTCAATTGGCCTGGGCAGTCGCGGCCTTGCCCGCGGGCATGGTCAGCAGCCGCATCGGGCTGCGCAACGGCTACATGCTTGGCCCTGCGCTGTTCGCGGTGGGCACCGCCCTGATGCTACTGGTCGAGACGCAACCCGAGGCCATCTGGCCGGTCTGGCTCATCGGTAGCCAGGTCGTAGTGATGGTGGGGACTGCCTTTATTACGGTAAATGTTGCCCCGTATCTGATGAGCGTGACCGGTGAAGAGGCGGCGGCTGCCCTTTGCAGTCTTTCAGGCGCGATTCCGGCTACCGCCTTCCTCGGCAGCGTGATGGCGGATTGTTACCCGTTTTTTCGCAGGAAGAGCCGGCGCCAGTCTGGAGGCGCCTGAACCCTATCGATTGGCGCTGTGGTTTGGTCCATTGCTGGCGCTACTTTCGATTTTGCCACTATTGAAGCGGACCGGGCGCGTGTTGTGATCGAAGGCGCAGGGGAGCACAGGTCCACGCGCCTTTGCGCCTGTTGCTCATCTTTGGCGTGATCGTGTTTCTTGGTGCGGGTGAAGGCGCGTTAGCGGTTTCTCTCAATGTCTATCTTGATGCGGGACTGGCGATCCACTGGCGAGAGATTGAAGCGGTCATGGGGATCGCGCAATTGC
>JADJPH010000075.1 GCA_016713335.1 Candidatus Fredericiella danica
AGGTGCGACGCACGGTGCGCCGATTGGACGTTCGGCTGGTGGTCTGGCACCGTCCAACCCGCACCGCTTTGCCAGGGCTCAGCTTCACCGCACACCCGCACCGCCACGGTTGTACCGACGACAGTGGCTGAACCGGATCCCGGCACGGGCGGGGTCCGTTTTACTGCCGGGAGTGCGATCTTCACCCGCCCAGGCCGGGATCTTTCTGTCCGGAGATCATTCGTCGACAACGTCCCCGGCATCGTGAATTCGTCAAGTTCCGTCTTCGTAGGACATGCCGGGGACGGTGCGATGGCGGTCATCGCGCGGCGGCCGGAGGTCCGCAGACAGCCAGTGCCTCCGCGCGCGCTTGCGCCACTGGCCCAACACAACCCGCGCGCGCCACTCACGGCGCAGCTGCGTCGCACGCGACCGGTGACGCAGACAACCCTCCCTGCTGCCGCGCCAGGTGCGACGCACAGTGCACCGATTGGACGTTCGGCTGGTGGTCTTGGCACCGTGCGACGCACCGCTTTCGCCTCGTTCACGCTTCGCCTTACACCTGGTTCGCGCTGACGCGCAACGCTGCCCTCTCGGCATCAGGCCCAGCAAGAAGCTCCTGCGTCAACGAACCATCGGCTTGAATGATCAGCGCAATGCAGCCTGTCCACCCCGTCTGGTGGCTCGCGCCGATGCCGGCGCCGTTGTCACCGTGGAAGTACTCGTAGAACAGGATGTGATCGCGCCAATACGGATCGCGCTGGAACTTCTCCGTGCCGCCAAACACCGGCCGGCGTCCGGCCTCGTCCCGGACAAACGTACCAATCAGCCGCCCGGCGAGATCGTGCGCCACCTCGAAGAGCGTAAGCTGTCTGCCCGAACCGGTCGGGCACTCGATCGTAAAGGTGTCGTCATAGTAGGCGGCCAGCCGCAGCAGTGAAAGATAGAGCAAGAAGTTGACGGGCATCCAAACCGGTCCCCGCCAGTTGGAGTTGCCGCCGAACATGCCGCTGTCCGAGTCGCCGGGCAGATACGTTACCTTAAACTCCTGGCTGCCGACATGAAATACAAAGGGATGCTCAAGATGGACGCGCGAGAGCGAGCGGATGCCATGCGGCCCATAGAATTCGCCTTCATCGAGCATGCGCGTCAGAATGCGGCGGAGTTTCTCTTCGTTGACGGTGGCGAGCATCCGCCTGCCGGCGGCGCCCGGCGTGGACGGCATATGCAAATTGGCGGCAAGTTCCGGGCGCCGCTCAATAAACTCACGGGCGTGCTTGCGTAAGGCCGGCAGCCGTGCCAGGATGTCCTCTTCGAAGATCGCCACCGCCGCCAACGGCAGCAAGCCGACCATCGAACGCACTTTCAGGCGGAAGGCGTTGCCGTCGGGCAGACGCAGCACATCATAGAAGAGCCCGTCTGCTTCATGCCACAGCTCGTCCTGGTGTTCGCGGATGCGGTCCATGGCGCCCGCCATCCACATCGTATGGTCAAAGAACTTGATGACATATTCTTCATACAGTGGGTCGTGCAGGGCGAGTTCGACGGCAATGCGCAGCATCTGCTGGCTAAAGAAGACCATCCAGGCTGTGCCGTCCGCCTGCTCCAGACTGCCACCGGTGGGCAGCGGCGCACTGCGATCAAAGACCCCAATGTTGTCCAGGCCCAGGAAGCCGCCTTCAAATACGTTGTTGCCGTAGCGATCCTTGCGGTTGACCCACCAGGTGAAGTTGATCAGCAGCTTGGAGAAGGCATATTTGAGAAACTCAATGTCGCCCTTGCCCTGCTTGCGTGATTTGTCACGCAGATAGATTTGAATGGTGGCATACGCATGCACAGGCGGGTTGACATCGCCGAAGTTCCACTCGTACGCCGGCATCTGCCCGTTCGGATGGAGATAATCATTGCGCAACATGAGATCCAATTGGGACTTGGCAAAGTCCGCATCCACGGTTGCCAGCGCCAACGTGTGAAACGCCAGGTCCCACGCGGCATACCAGGGGTATTCCCACTTGTCCGGCATGGAAATGATGTCGTCGTTGTACATGTGGAACCATTCGGCATTGCGCATTCGGTTGCGCAGCGCGGGGCTGGTCTCCGGGCCGACCTGGTGTTCGCGCAACCACGTGTTGAGATCGTAGTAGAAATACTGCTTGGACCACAGCATGCCTGCCAGCGCCTGGCGCATCACGCTGGCGCGGTCGGGGTCTGCCAGCACGGCGGGCGGGGTGATGCTTTGGTAGAATTCGTCGGCATCCTTGATCCGCTCAGCAAAGACACTGTCAAATTGTGCAAAGGGATGTTCTAGCGTGCTCGGTGCTGCCCGGGTCAGCCGCAAACGCACGACTTGCGTCTCGCCCGCACCGACCATCAGAACATAGTGGGGCGCCGCCTTGGTCCCTACGGCGCCGGGATTGACGGTATCCGTACGCCCGTTGACCACGAAGTGGTTGATGCCGTCCTTGACATAGGCAGAAGCATTCGGCGTGCCGAAGACGCGCTCGTTGTTCGTCTCGTTTTCGGCAAAGAGAAGCGGTACGCCTCCCTCACAGTAAAGGTAATAGTCGGACAGCGACTCCTGAAACAGCGGATCGGTGTGGTGTGCGGCGATCACGCTGGCTTCTGGATGCGCCACCTGCTGCAGGTTGGGCTTGGCGCCACCGCCTGGCCACGACCAGGTATTGCGAAACCAGAGCGTCGGCAGCAGATGCAGCGGTGCGGCCGCGGGGCCGCGGTTGCTCACGCTGATCTTGATCAGCAGGTCCTCCGGGTCCTCCTTGGCATACTCGACGAATACGTCAAAATAGCGGTCGTCGTTGAAGACGCCGGTGTCCAGCAACTCGTACTCCAGTTCGAGCCGGCCGCGCCGGCGATTGGTATCCAGCAGATCGGCATAAGGGTATGCAGCCTGGGGATACTTGTAGAGGTACTTCATGTAGGAGTGGGTCGGCGTGCTGTCGAGGTAAAAGTAGCTCTCCTTGACGTCTTCGCCGTGATTGCCTTCGCTGTTGGTCAACCCAAACAGCCGCTCCTTCAGGATCGGATCCTGGCCGTTCCATAGTGCAAGCGCAAAGCACAGGGCCTGGTGATCGTCGGAGATGCCGGCCAGACCATCCTCACCCCACCGATAGGCCCGCGAACGCGCCATATCATGCGTGAAATAATTCCAGGCGTTGCCATCCTGGCTGTAGTCCTCGCGCACCGTGCCCCACTGCCGTTCGCTCAGATAGGGCCCCCACTTTTTCCAGGGGCGACCTTGCGTGCGTGTTTCGTCAAGTCTGCGCTGTTCGTTGGTCATGGTTCTCTCCGGAACATTGAGGCGACTAGTGCGTCTGGTCAACGCTTTGGTTTCGGCACCGGTATGGGAATAGCGTGCGTGCGGCGGCGGCTACGTCAACATGCGCTGCCGAATCATCGCATTGGAAATGGATTTTGTCACGCGGTTGCACTTCTTGCCTATAGGAAACCTTTAGGCAAGAAGTGATAACTACTTTGCCCTTGGCATGTCCTGCTTCGAGATACTGTAGCGCCTGCGGAATTTCGCTGAGCGGGTAAACCTTGTCGATCACCGGCGCCACTTTGCCGGTCTCGAAAAGCTCAGCCAGGATCGCCAGATCTGCTTGATCGTTTGGTTTCCACGGCACGATGCCCATTTTCTTGCTCCCATTGATTGAAATCAGTGGTCCCAGCAAAAAAGTCTGGAGAATCACGCCCAGGGAACTCCCGACCATCACAAAGGTCCCGTTGGGACTCACGGCGCGCTTGTTGTCGAAGATCGAACGATGGGAGACCGTAGCCAGGATCAGGTCATACCGCTGCCCACTCCTGGTGAAATCCTCGCGCGTGTAATCGATGGCATGATCTGCGCCGATCGAGCGGAGCATGTCCAAATTGCTCGCACTATCCACACCGGTCACTTCCGTCCCGTACGTTTTGGCGATCTGCACCGGCGTGTCCGTGGTGGTCGACGAATACCCCGCGTACCGTCGAGGGTGATCGTGGACACCGGCATCGCCGTATCCGCCGTGGTCGATGACTACCCCGCGTACCGTCCAGGGCGATCGGTAGGCCAGCCAAAGCAGGCGGGCGCGCCCGGAAGGGGGGGGCCGCCAGGCACCGTGCGTCGCACCTCGCGCGAACACCGCGAGGAGTGGATTCGTTGGTGACCCCGGACACGGCAATGCCGTGACCCTACCGATCGCCCTGGTCGGTGGCCGGTGGATTTGTCCATGTGCGAGCACGGCGTACCGGCCTCGCTCCGACAAATCCCAAGAACATGCAACTCACCTGATTTGTGGATGGCAATTGCCCATCTGTGCGAACGCGACTACAATAGTAAGATAGTGGGTGCGCATAGCCAGGTATTGCATGATGGACGACGCAACCTGGAAAAGTCGCAATTGCATAGGGATTAATTCATATGGCCGTACAACTTGACTTGTCCAATATGCCGCAGAGCGCACAACTCGAAGTGAGTATTCATCTCTCGGCGCCGCTGCGTGTCACTGCGGCAGAGGCACGTCGTCGCGTGAGCCGTTTGGTGATCAGCGAAGTCGGAAATCTGCTATATGGAGGCGAGCCCACGCTCGCCATCGGCGAACGAATCTGTTGGCATGTACCTGTGTTACTCGGCTACCCCGATGTGGGTGTAGTTGGTCAAGTCGGGGTGCTTGATGTGGATGTGGAGACAGGCGCCGTGCTGGTCACCCCTGAACAACTTACTGCATTATTCGATTATGCCCTCTATCTTGCTGAACGTACCGCTTCTCCCACAGCTTGATCGTGCCGATTGTCTGCCGGCATGCGTCCAGATGGTGCTGGCGTTCCAGGACCGCACGGTCGATCCCGTATGGTTACGCCGCGTGCTCGAAACCACCAAGATCGGGACGCCGGGATTCAAGGTCCGAAATCTCGAACAACATGGTTATTCCGTGTCGTATTCACCTGCGACGGACGATCGCGTGCTAGTAGCAGCCTTGAGTATCGGTGTACCGCCAATCGCACTGGTATTTACGAGTAACCTCTCGTATTGAATGTACAGACTGCGCATGCAGTCGTGGTTGTTGGCATCGATGACGAAGTGGTGATCGTGAATGACCCAAGGCGCTCTACAGGTTGCCAGCGCATCCCAAGCAATGAATTCATGTTGGCCTGGTCTGACTTTTGACTACCCTCTATGCACTGATCGCCGAAAGCGTAAGTTGAATAGAGGGGACCCGGCGCTCCCCAGTACTTCGCCGGCTAAGGCGGGCTTCCCTCGTTCACGCTTTGTCTTGGCACCTGGTTGCGCTGATACGCATAGCTGCACCTCGGCGTTAGGCCACGCAAGATGCTCCTTCGTCAACGAACCGTCGGCGTGAATGATCGGCGCAATGCAGCCTGTCACAGCATTCGTTCAATCTCACCCAACTTAGCTTTGAGGTCGGCCGCCGATTGTTCTGCGCCGCCAGCATCAACATTAGCTCGGCGATTTTGGCTTTTGGATCGTTTGCGTCCGGCGCGATTGTCGCAGGTTCTTCGTTCTTCTGCGGTGACAGGAATGCGTTGGCAAGAGGAAACCGCTCAGCGTGCCAAACAAACCTACACCTGCCGTCATGACGACAACGCCCACGAGCCGGCCTGAGTTGGTGACCGGATATTGATCACCGTAGCCGACGGTCGTAATTGTCACGTAGACCCACCAGATGGCGTCGTATGCGTTTGTAATATTTGCATCCGGGGAACTGCGTTCGGCGAGGAGGACAGCCAGCGAACCAAACTCAAGCACACAGAGCACGAGGAAACCGACGGTGAGCAACGCATTCTCGGCACGGTGTGTGACAAACTCGTGCACCAGATTGCGCACACCAAATTCATTGAAGAGGCGAATCACGCGCCACAGCCGGAAGATACGCAAGATCTTGAATTGCGGAAAGGGTAAGCTGGACAGCAGGTCGGCCCAGCCAAAGCTACGGAAGAAGTACTTCGACTTTGACTCCGTCGTAAATAGGCGATAGAAAAATCCCCAAGAAAATCGGGGTCGTGATCACAGTCACGATCGACAAGACCTGATCGAGGTTAGGGTCCTTGTAGATCAGCTCCAAGATCAAGTTGAAGATCGACAAGATCGAAAGCGCGCCGATAAAGAGCTCATAGCCGATGCTTTTCAGTTCGCGGTTCTTTACAAGCTTTGCGGGCATTTGGCCATCTCCTGACCCTTGCGACTGGAATGTATTAGGTAAGCTCTGTGGATGGTTCTGCCTGGTCCGCTGTCCGTTGGGCAGTGCGCAGCGCCAGTAACCCACCGAGGATGGCACTGAAAACGATGGCGACGGCCACCACCGGTGCAGTCTCTACTTGTACCAGAGTCAATGTAAATAGCGCCGCGAACAGCGGCGCCCGCAGCGCAGCGACGAGCGCACCCGCCATGGTCGACGCTACTGCGACCGCTAATGGAATGGCAGGAAACAGGAGATTCACTGCCAGACCGAGGGCGATGCAAGCGAACATCAGGGGGAAGATATAGCCGCCCTTCCAGCCGGTGGCGAGCAGCAGGGAAGTGGCGAATAACTTGACCACGGCCAGGACAATCAACATCACCACGCCGATCTCCGCCGCATTGGCAAGCAGTTGCGACGATTGTGCTTCACCCGAGAATAATGTCAGCGGCAGGAGCGCCCCGATGATGCCAAGGGCCAGGCCCCCGATCAGCGCGCGCAGCACGACATGGGCCTTCTGTGCGGGGCTTCATAAGGCGCGCGACCGCGACGATGATTGCGGCCGGTGAGTAACGCTTGCCGGGTTGGCGCGCAGAGTGCGCAGACGTGGAACCGGGTGTAGGTGAGGCCCCCTGCGGCCAGGCGATCGGCGGTCGGCGCCGAGCACGGACCGCCGAACCGGTTCATCGCCGCGAAGCCGGCGTCGTCCAGCAGGACTAGCAACACGTTGGGCGCGCCCTTGGGCGGCCGCAGCGGTTCAATCTTCGGGAACTTCGAATTGGGGTCCTTGGCGTCGAACATGATCGGCCCCGTAAAGGGGCGATCCGGAATCGGCAGGACGGTGCGACCTCGGTGTTTCAGGTTTACTTCGGGTTTTTTTTTTTTTTTTTTTTTTTTTTTTTTTTTTTTTTTTTTTTTTTTTTTTTTTTTTTTTTTTTTTTTTTTTTTTTTTTTTTTTTTTTTTTTTTTTTTTTTTTTTTTTTTTTTTTTTTTTTTTTTTTTTAGGTGATCGTGATCCTTTGTCGATACCTCGTGCAACCTGGGGCGAAGTCAGCACCCAATTTGTCGATGGTGTTTCACAAATATGGAAGCAAGTGAACGGTAGAGCATTAGAAGCACCCGCGTAGGGATTCTACGCTGGGCAAATCATCGCGTCTTATTCACTGAGGATTTGCCCCTCCAAAGAGGAGAATAAACGGCCCATATGGGAGGATAGTTGGCGCGTTGTCTCCCCGGCAGACCGCCAAGCGAAAGAAATGATTCATCCGGTTGGATTGATAAGTCCTGGCGAGCGTACGGGGCGGCGCTTGCGTTTTGTTCCACGGCTTCTCGCCGATCACTGACTTGAAGTTTGGCATACAGGTGGGCTGTGTGCTTTTTGACTGTGCTCAGAGAGACGACCAGAATGGCCGCAATCTCCTTATCGGATAGGCGTTGCCCCAACAAAGCGAGCACGTCCAGTTCTCGATTGGTCAGCGGTTCGAGCAGAGATTGTTCCACCGTTCGTGGGCGGAGGGTCTGCGCTCAACATCGGCGGCATTGTTCTCCGAGAAGGCAGCGAGCACATCGGCGGCAAAACCCGCCTGCGGTCCAGCTTTTGGCGTCGCTTCACGCAGTAGCGCCGCCATCTCATGTCCCATATCAACAAAGGGTCGAGTGATCTCTGCGGGCGCCGCCAACGCCAGCGCCTGGCGCAGAGACGCAATGGCTACCTGCGGCTCCCCGCATGCATTGTGTAGGAGCGCTTCCAGTGCCAGCACGTCGATTTGGCGAATTGTAAGTGTGTGCGCACATAAAAAGGTGCGCATAGCATCCAATGCGACCCTGGCCTGTTCTGAGGTGCTCCGCTCCCGCCCCGCCGTTGGGCAAGCTCGAATGCGCTTTGGACAATAAATGTAACCTCCGACAACTCCAGAAAGAGCATCGGCGATATGGGGGCGGCGGGGGGGGGGGCGTCCGGATTGTGGTCAGCCCAAGCGAAGGCTGCGGCTCGTCTTCCCACCTGGCGCAAGGCCGCTGCGGCGCGTTACGCTTCGAATGCTTCGGGTTTTTTGGGGTGCTTGATTGCGGTTTTTTAATCAGCATCGCACCGCCTGATTCCATTGCTGTGACAAAACCTAAGCATGGCTTAAACTGCGGGGCCGGGCGGTACTGGCATCAGCAAGGGGGGGGATCCTGCGCAGCGGGAATGCGGCGTCAACGCCAATCCGAAATGACTGTGCACAACGGTCAGTGTTTTTTGGGCAATGCGTTCGCACCAAGCACGTCGTTCCCTTGCCGCCCCCCCACGACGGCGGGCAGTGAAGTGACGTAGCGCCGCTTCCGCCAACTCCCCGTTGCGCCAGTAGGACTCAGCCCCGCATAAAAGAAATGCCCCCATGCCCGACTCGTCAGCAAAACCCCCCTGGTGTTGTTTCGGCGCCCAAGTCGGTTACAGCGGACGCGCGGCAGGGCAGCGGCGGGGGGGGGGCGGCCGGCGCGCAGTGCGCCGCGCGTCGGGCCAGATTACATGCCGCCCATTGCATTATATGGCCGCCAGGCCATAATCCAAAATGCGTGACTCCAAACAAGACGTCACGGCCAGTGGCGAGGCTTAAACCCCCAACCCAGCGCAAACGTGCAAAGCCGGCTGTTTCTTGATCTCCTCTTTCCATCTGGGCGGCAACGCCCTAAGTGAGGTGCAGCGTTAGCAGACCGCCGCCGCCGCAGCATCGTCGAGGCGCTGGGGCGGCGGTTGGATTCCGGCGAGGTGGGCAAGGGGTGCTGGCTAGCAACAGACAGCGCGCTCCCTCCGACCGCCAGAAGCAACCCCCCCTTTGGGGAGCGCAGGAAGGCAATGTCAACCGCCATCAGGCCGGCGTCAACTGCATCGGAGTCGGCACCGCTCGCTTGGAGTTTGGCCTCAATGCGGTCGAGCAACCCATCAATCTCGGCAATCCGAATTGGCTGTGGAGCACCCACGCTTTTGCGAGCAACAACCCAGGTGTCTGGTCGATGAACTCGGCCTGGGAACAGTTCGCCAGCGCCGCAGACGCGGCCAGTCTTCCTGATTGACCACGACGACCCGCTGGCCTGGCGGACAATCGCCACGGCTCGAACCAGATCGCCCGCAGCAAATGCATGACGCAGTGCATCCTCGTACCACCCAGCGCCGGCAAACCAGGCGGCAGCAGCGCGGCGATGCAGGTCGGCCAGCATGGTGTGGTCGTAAAGTGCCGCCTGCCGGTAGCGCAGTAATTGCAGAAATAGGTGATGAAAGCGAAACCAGATGCCCTTGTCGTCCAGCGGCACCAGAAACAGGTTGGCGGACTGCAGCCATTCTAGAAACGATTCGCCCGCAAATGGATTCTCGCCACCTTCAACTGGCGCACAAAGGGCTGCACACAATTGCCCGCAGAACTGGTCTGGAATCGCGATTTTCAGCAGCCACTCCAGGTGGGTTTCCGGTAGGTTGGCCAGGATTTCGCTAAACAGATAGTCCATGATATTGCCGCGGCTATTGGCAATGGCAGAGACCGCGGTTTCCAGGTTCGCAGACGACCGCAACGACAGGCTCGCGAGGCGTAGTCCGGCCGGCCAGCCCTCGACTGCCCTATCCAAGGCAGCTGCACCTTCCTTATCAAGATCAAGGCCGGATAACTTGCCTAAAAAGGTCGCCGATTCGGCTGGCCCGAAACGCAGATGTTGCAGGCGCAGTTCGGTGATGCTCCCGGCTGCACGCAGCTTGACAAGCGGCAAGAGGGGATCCTGGCGCGTGGCGAGCACCAGATGCAGCGGGCGGGGCGGTCGGCGCAGACAGGTGGCGACCAATTCGTGGATGGAGGCGTCTTGTATGACGCTGTAGTCGTCGAGCACCAGGACAAAGTCACCAGGCAGTGCGTCCAATTCGTTGCTGAGCTGGCGGGCGACCACTGCGACGGAGGCATCAAGCCCAACCTGGTCAACGCTTCGGTTTCGGCACAGGCATGGGGAATAGCGTACGTACGGCAGCGATCATGTAGCGCAAAAATTCCACCAGGTCATTGTCGCCCTGGTCGAGCGAAAGCCAGGCGCTGGGGGTGGCGCATTGCTCCAGCCATTGGCTGAGCAGTGTGGTCTTTCCGAAACCGGCCGGCGCCGATAACAGGATCAACGGACGCCGCAAGCCGGCGTCGAGCCGCGCCAACAGGTCTGGTCGCGGCACAAGATCATCTCCATGCTGCGGCCGGTGGAGTTTTGTCCGCAGAAGTAGTAAATCATCCGAGTGGATCATGCATAGGAATTATAGCGATGAGCCACGCAAAAAGGTAAACCCATCAATTCTTAAGCAGCGGGTTCAAGGTTCAACTCCTTGGATCGTACTCACGCGCTCACGAAGTTTTGGTACGTCGTCGGTGGGAGTCACCCAGGCAATTTCCCACATGACGCTGAAATACGCATGGACGGCATGGTGCAGATTTTACGGAGGCTTGGGCCTTTGCGGGGCTTTGCGCGCTGCCGGTGCGGCGTGATCGGCGGGAAGGGCCCTGCCCGGCACTTGACTTTTATCGACAAATTGTTAAGCATGTACAGGCTTAACCGCGAGACCGCCTATGCCTTGAAGTGCGCAGAAGCTGCGAACGGTGGGCAGTTGCAATCTGTTACGGACATTGGTGGCATGAGCAGGGTTAATCAGAGAATGATTCGGGCTGGTTGAGGAGATGAGTCCTATGGCGGAAGACGGTAAGGTAAAAGGTCCCGCGTCGTATTTCCCTTCGATCGAAAAGACCTACGGGCAACCCATTGACTATTGGATGAAGGTGCTCGATGGGATGCAGGGGATGAAGCATATGGAGATGGTGAATGCGCTCAAGACCGATTACAAGGTGGGCCACGGGCACGCCAATGCGCCGCCGTGCCATCGATCCCCAAACGAAGCGGGGTGATGCGGTCAACTGAAGTAACGCGGGTAGCGGGGGTACTGCAATTCCGCAAGGATGGTGGTCACTGTTCACGCAGTGCGGGCACATCCGGTCAGGATCCAGACGATGTCCCACATCACACTGAAGTAGGCGTCTGCAATGTTGCGGAATCCAACGATGTCAGACCATGGCGTGTCAGGGTGCGAAGCGCAGAACTCACCACTCAGATGTGACGCAGCTTCGCCGATCACGATCAGTTTCTGGAGAACTGCACTCTGTCGCAATTCGTCCGCCAAGAATGCGTCCGCATCGACCATTCCAACGATCAATGGCGGGGCACGCCGACGATGTCGGTCAGGGTAGAGATGCTCAGGCCGCATAGCACCTGAGCGCTATTGAGCACCCTCGCGAATCAGTGGCTTCAGCCCGTTACGTGGACAAGATCCACTGGCGGTGAAGGAGTCGCCCTGCAGTCGATGCTGCATTCTGAAAGTGCAAGCAAAGCCGATCGGCCTATCAGGACGAGAAGGCAACACGCTAGCGGGACGCAGTTCACCGCGCAAGCCAACATGGCATAGGGAGTGCGTTCCGCAGCGGCGAACCACGAGTTCTCGTGGAATTTCGAGGGGCCGGGAGGTGGCGCGGTGACAGGACCACATCCCACGCAATGCGCAACCAACAACCGGCGTATGACAACGAGCGTCTTGCCCTTCGATACGGCCTTTGTGCAAGAAGAACAATGGTACTATACCACAATGGTGAGCCCACCGGGGGTGAGACAACTTTGCCGTGGTCGCCGGCGTTTCGAGGTAGGCTAGCGCCTGGGGGACTCTCGCTGAGGGGGTATTGTTTGTCGATCACCGGAACTATTTTGTGAGTCTCGAAAAGCTCGGCCAGGATCGCCAGGTCTGTTTGATCGTTCGGTTTCCACGGGACGATCCCCATTTTCTTGCTCCCCCTGCTTGAGATCAGCGAGCCCAGTAAAAGAGTTTGGGTAATGACGCCCAGGGAACCTCCGACCATCACAAAGGTCCCGTTGGGACTCAAGACGCGCTTGTAATCGAAGAGCGAACGGTGTGCGACGGTGTCTAGAATCAGGTCGTAGCGCCGGTCGCTCCGAGTGAAATCCTCACGGGTGTAGTCGATGACATGGTCTGCGCCGATCGCACGGAGCATGTCCAACTTGCTCGTTCTGTCCACACCAGTCACGTCCGCCCCGGCTGCCTTGGCGATCTGCACGGCAAAGGTGCCAACGCTGCCACCGGCGCCGTTGATCACCACCTTCTGTCCCGGTTGAATCTGCCCGCTGTCGACAAGAGAAAGCTGAAGGATGAGGCGCCTGCGCCGCAGGTTTGTAGGGCGACGCCGGCAGCGGAAGGTATCGCTGCGGCCTGTTCAAAGGTCATGCTGGCCGGTTTCCGCCTGAGTGCCGGTTCGGGGATGCAGACATATTCGGCAAACGCGCCATAGGCCAACGGAAAAGAGAGGTCTCCCCACACCTCGTCCCCGGGCCGGAACTGCGTCACCTGGCTGCCAACAGCTTCAATCTGCCCCGCAAAGTCAGAGCCGAGGATCTTGTATCCTGGTCTGAACGGTCCTGAGAAACGGGCGCTCCACGTGCCGCGCAGCATTTCGAAGTCGGCGGCATTGAGGGCGGCCGCGTGGATGCGCACGAGGGCTTCGTTCTCCTTGGGCGCGGGTTGCACCACCGCTTGGAGTTGGAGGGTCTCCGGCGGCCCGTAGTGTGAACAGATGATGGCCTTCATACGCAGTTCCTCGAGGTAATTTAGTACCCATTGCTGCCCACCCTGCAAAAATAGATTGGACAGTCAATCCCACATTGGGAGCAGGTGTAGGCGACGCCTGCGGCGCCACAGGACGCGAGCAATAGGGTGGTAACAACCACGGCGATCAAAAGCAAACGGCGATTCACGGCGCAACTCCATCGTCTGCCTGTCCGACAGGCTGGGTTTGCGCGATCTGAGGGGCAACCGCAAATATTCAAATGTCGGTGGAAATCGGAAAGGGTGAAGCGAAGAATAGCACGCACGTGAGCGAAGTGCAACTGCTAAAATGGCGACGAAACTTATGTAGTGCACGCCCCGGACACGGCCATGCCGGTGTCCCTACGGTGCGAGGTATGTATCGATGACCCCCGGACACGGCCATGCCGGTGTCCCTACGGATCGTCCTGGCCGATGCCCTCTGATGGCGCGCCGAAACCGAGCCACCGGAGTGCTATAATGAGCCGGTAGTGAGCGATGAGGGAGAATGTCTACCCATTGTCAGATAGGGAGGTGCTGCATGGAACAGTCACTTACGGGTAAAATTGTAATTATCACCGGGGCGAGTTCCGGATTTGGCGCGGCGACGGCGCGCACGCTGGTGCGCATGGGCGCCAAAGTCACCCTGGCGGCGCCCGGCGATGCGCGGCTGGCGGCGGTGGCGGCTGAACTTGGCGACGCCGCATTGGCCGTTTCCACCGATGTCCGGGTTGGCGCCGACGTCGTGCGCATGGTCGAAGCAACGGTAATGCACTTTGGCCGCGTGGACGTCTTGTTTGCCAATGCCGGCATTCTGATCAAAGGCCCAGTCCTGGATGGCGACCCCGAGGCGTGGGCTGATTTGATGGATATCAACGTCAACGGCGTCATGCGTTGCATGCATGCGGTGTTGCCGTATATGACGAAGCAAGGGAGCGGTGACATCGTGGTCACGACTTCGATCTCAGGTCTTGTTGACATCGCTGGAGAGCCCGCGTACAGTGCCTCCAAGCATGCCATTCAGGGGTTTGTGCATACGGTGCGCCGCCAGGTGGCTCCATACAATATCCGGGTGATGTCGGTTGCGCCGGGGATTGCCGCCACCGAATTGTGGGGCAAAGTCGACCCCACTTTAGTTGACAAAAAGATTGCGGACCACACCAGCTTACTGCCTGAGGATGTGGTGGACGCGGTCATTTTCATGCTCACGCGGCCGGCGCATGTCACCATCCGTAATCTGGTGATCCTGCCGCAGAATCAGGACATCTAGCGGCGCCACTGCGGTCAAGACACTCGCGTAAGGGTGCATTTCAGACTTTTACGAATACCATGATAGAGCCGTATGGTATAGGGCTGACCTGGACGGGTTCGGTCTTGTCCTGGCCTTGCGTGAATATAACCCATTCAACGGCGCCGGCTGAGGTTATCCAAGGTTTTGCGTTCAAGCATCAACTTGCGTACAATCAGGTTGTTCATTGCCCACTAGGGACACGAACCATTGTCGGGCTTGATCGCTCCCCTTTTTTGCCCTTTGCATCTTTGTTGAAACAGGGTCAATACATAGGTTCAGTCTCGCACTCTGCATGGACGGGTGCGTATTCTGGTTATAGGGAACATGCCTTGACGGTGCTGTTACAAACCAAATTCTGCCGGCCCCTGGTTCCTCGAGATTTCGTGGTTCGCCCGCGCCTGATCAAGGAAATCGAGCAGGGTCTCAACCGTTCATTGACCCTCATCTCGGCGCCGGCCGGCTATGGCAAGACCATGCTTGCCAGTTCTTTTCTCGAGAACTGTGGGTTGCCCAATGCCTGGCTCGCGCTGGACGAGAACGACAATGACCTCGGCCTATACTTGCGCTACCTCACGCTGCCATTGAGTGCGCCGTTCCGGAGTCGCTGCGCCGCACACAGTCATTTCTGGCCCGCGCCAATCTGCCTTCGCTTGCGGTGATTGCCGACAGCCTGGTTAATGACCTGGCCGAACTCCCACGCAAGCTGATTGTGGTGCTGGACGACGTCCATGTTATTCACGAAGCTGAGATCTACCACTTACTTGCCGCACTCTTGCGCCATCCGCTGCAGGGGTTGCACCTGATCCTCCTCACTCGCCAAGACCCGCCGTTGGCGCTGGGACATCTGCGCGCTTATGGCCAGATGACCGAACTTCGGACACGGGATTTGCGGTTCTCTGCGGAAGAGACGGCATCATCCGGGGCAATGCTGTGGCTGCCCGCCTTCCCTCTGAAACGCTTGTCGTGCTCACCGAGCGGACAGAAGGCTGGGCAGCCGGTTTGCGACTGGCGGCATTGACACTGCGCTATGGCGGCAATCTCGATTCCTACGCGGCCGGTCTGCACACAGAGAATCGCTACGTAATCGATTATCTCGTGAACGAAGTGTTCTCGCACGTTCCCGCCAAAATAGAAGACTTTCTCGTCAAGACTTCGATCCTTGACACGCTCTCCGGATCGCTGTGTGATGCGGTCGTTGCAATGGATGGTGCGGCGGTCTATCTGCAAAGGTTGGTCGAGACAAATTCGTTCACCGTGTCTCTGGACGAACAGGGACTCTGGTATCTCTACCACCCGCTATTTCGGGGTTTCCTGCGCAGCCGGCTGGCGCACAAACTCGACGCGCAAGAAATCGATGAGCTGCACCGGCGTGCCAGTGCCTGGTATGCCAGTCATGACTCCATTGAACTGGCGCTACAGCATGCGCTGGCCGGCCATGACACCCCGGGGGCGGTGCAATTGGTGGCGAATCACCGTCATGCCCTGCTGGATACCGAACAGCGCCCGCGTCTCGAGCGCTGGCTGCGCCTGTTCCCAGCCGCAACGTTGGCCCAAGAGCCAGAACTACTCCTATCCAAGGCTTGGATCGCTGAAGTGGAGCGCCTTGATGCGCACACTGTGCTGGATGCACTCGATCGGGCACAGGCGCTTGTCGAGCAGATGGCAGGGCAATCGGCACGCGCACGGCAACTCCAGGGCGAGATCGACGCCATCCGCAGCATCGAAAAGACCTTCGCCGCCAATGACCCAGAGGGCGTGATCATGCTCGCCACGCGCCCTGGAGACGATGCCGCTGACGTGGTATCTTGCCCGCGCCGAGGCCTGGCTTGAGTTGGCATTAGGTTATCAGATGACCGGACAGCTTGACCGTGCCTTTGCGACACTGGACGAGGCCCAGCGCGAGGATACTGTTAGCCGCGCCGGACCACGGGCACGGCTCGCCGGTGTGCGCTGTTTCATTCATTGGCTGGCTGCGGATCTGCCGGGCACCTTGCTGAGCGCTTGGCAGGCGATTAGCGCCGGCCAGGCGACCGACCAACAGCCTGAGTCGCTTGGGTGGGGACACTATTTTTTCGCAATTGCTAGTTACCAACGCAACGACCTGGACGCCGCCGAGCTGCACGCCAACGCGGTGCAAGCGCAACGTCACGCGTGTCACATGCTTACTGTAGTGCACAGTGCAATCGTGCTGGCGTTAGTCCACCAGGCGCGCGGCAGGCATGAGGAAGCGCGCACTGTGGTTGATCGCGTGTGCAGCTATTTAGCCGAGATCAACCGTGAGGCATTGCTTCCGCAAGTCCAAGCATTCGGCGCCGAACTGGCGGCGATGCAAGGTGACTTCGAGACGGCAGGCCACTGGGCAATGACTGATGGCCCCAGGGTGCGGCCTGGCGTAATGGCATTCTTCTACGCACCGCAACTGACGTTGCCCAAGGTGCTGGTCCGCATGAACACGCCCGCCAGCCGGCAGCAGGCGGCAGCAACACTCTCTCGTCTGCACGCGTTCGTGGCGGCGACCCACAACACGCGTTTCATGATTGAAGTGCTGGCTTTGCAGGCCCTGTGCCACGACGCGGAAGGCAACGGGGCAGCCGCGTTGCAGGCGCTGGAGCAGGCGGTGGCGCTGGCTCAGCCGGGCGGTCTTATCCGGGTCTTCGTGGATTTGGGTCCCGCCATGGCCGGGCTGATGGAACGTCTGCCCCGGCAAGGAGTTGCTGCAGATTATGTCCTGCAGATCCTGCACGCCTTTCCCCGTTTCCCCTTGCACTCTTCCCATCCGCTCCTTGCTTCGGGCCAGTTGACCCGGCCGGCGGGCCAGGTCGAGTCCTTGACCGACCGCGAACTTGACGTTCTTCTCCTCCTGGCCCAGCGGCTTTCCGCCAAGGAAATTGCACAACGCCTGACTATCTCACCGGGCACAGTGAAGCGTCACATTGGCAACATCTATGCAAAGTTGTCCGTGAACAGGCGGCGAGATGCGGTGGCCGCGGCCATTGTCTTGGGCATCTTGCCGCCGCAACCATAAGCCTCTACCGTCTCTGCAGGTCTTACCCATCTTCCAGTCAGAAAATGTACCTTTTCTACCTACTTTGGGCACTTACCAATGCCCACGGCGACTGCTACGCTTAGGGTATCACTCAATTTAGGTGCGCACACGCGCTTAGGCAATAAAAAATTCCGCCATGCCACGATCAGTTGATACGGGGAAGGACGGGGACTGGATGCCACCCAATAAAGGGCTGATGCTCGACTCTCCTGGTAGCTACAAAATTCGCGTCCAGGGCTATCTGAGCGAAAGCTGGTCCGAGTATGTAGGGGGCTTCGACATTCGGATCCAAACCCATCCCGACGAACCAAACGTGACTGTGGTCACCGGCGTGCTCAAGGATCAGGCTGCCCTGGCGGGCGCGTTGAGTCATCTCTGCGATCTGGGCTTTCCGCTCCTGTCGGTAGAGTTGATTGCCGTTCCGTAAACGAACCCATGTAGCAAGGAGTAACAACATGAGCAGCGAAGACAAGAAGAACCGGTCCCATCTGCCGATGCCGAACACGTCGCCGCCCGGACTGATTACGTTCGACGCGAAGGATCCGGATAGCAAATTTCCACCCATTGAGCAACTGCGTCCCCCAAAAGGGGCGCCCAACGTGCTGGTTATCCTGCTTGACGACGCCGGCTTTGGTTCCGCCAGCGCGTTTGGTGGCCCGTGCCAGACGCCGAACGCGGAGAAACTGGCTGCGAATGGTCTGCGGTTCAACCGCTTCCATACCACCGCGCTGTGCTCACCGACCAGGCAGGCGCTCTTGACCGGGCGCAATCACCACTCCGCCGGCATGGGCGGCATCACTGAGATCGCCACGGGCGCGCCGGGCTACTGCTCGGTGCTGCCGAACTCCATGTCACCGCTGGCAAAAACCCTGAAGCTCAACGGCTACGCCACCGCGCAGTTCGGCAAGTGCCACGAGGTGCCGGTGTGGGAGACGAGCCCGATGGGGCCCTTCGACGCCTGGCCGACGGGGGGAGGCGGCTTCGAGCACTTCTACGGCTTCATCGGCGGCGAGGCTAACCAGTGGTACCCCACGCTGTACGAGGGCACCACGCCGGTCGAGCCGGAAAAGACGCCCGAAGAGGGCTATCACCTGATGGAGGACATGACCGAAAAGGCCATGGCCTGGATGTCGCAACAGAAGGCACTGGCGCCCGACAAGCCCTTCTTCGCCTACTTCGCCCCCGGTGCGACCCACGCCCCGCACCACGTGCCGAAGGAGTGGGCCGACAAGTACAAAGGAAAGTTCGACGGCGGCTGGGACGCGCTGCGCGAGGAAACCATCGACCGGCAGAAGAAGCTGGGCGTGATTCCCGCAGATTGTGATCTCACGGCGCGTCCCAAGGAGATCGCAGCCTGGGATGACGCGCCGGAGGGGTTCAAGCCGGTGCTGCGCAGGGAGATGGAAGTCTACGCGGGTTATATGGAGTACACCGACTACCAGGTCGGCCGTCTGATCGACGGTCTGGAGAAGCTCGGTGTCCTGGATGACACGCTCGTCTTCTACATTATCGGCGATAACGGCGCCTCTGCCGAAGGCGGCATCAACGGCTGCTTCAATGAGATGGGCTATTTCAACGGTCTGCAGGGCTTCGAGACGCCCGAGTATCTTGGGGCCAGGCTCGACAAGCTGGGCGGACCCGAGTCTTATAACCACTATGCAGTGGGTTGGGCGCATGCGATGAACACGCCATACCAGTGGACCAAGCAGGTGGCATCTCACTTTGGCGGCACGCGCAACGGCACCATCGTCCACTGGCCGAACGGGATCAAAGCCAAGAACGAGCTCCGTTCCCAGTTCACCCACGTGATCGACGTGGCGCCGACGATCCTGGAGGCGGCCGGCATCCCCGAACCCGTCGCCGTGAACGGTGTGCATCAGGACCCGATCGAGGGGGTGAGCATGCTCTATACGTTCAATGACGCCAGCGCGGCGGAGCGACACGAGACGCAGTACTTTGAGATGTTTGGCAATCGTGGCATCTATCACAAGGGCTGGACCGCGGTGACGAAGCACGGGACGCCCTGGTTGGTGATGAGCGAGAAGCGACCAGCGCTCGACGACGATATCTGGGAGCTCTACGACACCACCCAGGACTGGAGCCAGGCACACGACCTTGCCAGCCAGAACCCGCAGAAGTTGCATGACCTGCAACGTCTCTGGCTGATCGAGGCAACGCGCGACAAGGTGCTACCGATCGACGACCAGTGATCGAGAAGATCAACCCGGACGTCGCCGGTCGTCCGGTGCTCATCAAGGGCAAGACGCAACTCCTCTTCGGTGGCATGGGGCACCTGGCGGAGAACTGTGTCCTCAACATCAAGAACAAGTCTCACTCGGTCACTGCCGAGATTGTGGTGCCCGAACAGGGCGCCGAGGGCGTCATCATAGCGCAAGGCGCCAACATCGGTGGTTGGAGCCTGTACGCCAAGGACGGCAAGCTCAAGTATTGCTACAACTGGAGTGGCCTGAAACACTTCTACGTGGAGGCGGACACGCCGATTCCCGCCGGCGAGCACCAGGTGCGCATGGAGTTTGCCTATGCCGGTGGCGGTCTGGGCAAGGGCGGCAAGGTGACCCTGTACACCGACGGCCAGAAGGTCGGCGAGGGCGAGATCGGAGCCACTCTGGCGATGATCTTCTCTGCCGATGACGGCTGTGACGTTGGTGAGGACACTGGCGCCCCGGTCTCTGAAGACTACGGCTCGAAGGGCAACGCCTTCAACGGTCGGGTCAAGGGCGTGCAGCTTGCGATCGCCGAGGCTGCGGAGAACGCGGATCACTTGATCAACCCAGAGGACGCCATTCGCATGGCAATGGCGCGGCAGTAGAAACAAGTGGCGCAGCCGTCGCATATACCCGAAGGGTTGTGATCACAACCCTTCGGGTCTCACTCAACAAACAGCAAAGGAGTCATCTCATGCTCGACCTTCCATTGGAGTATGCCCTGATCAAATTCGAGGACCCCAGGCCATCCGGCAAAATCGTGCCCGAATTGTTGGATCTGGCGGAGCGCGGGATCGTGCGTTTTGTGGACATCGTCTGCATGCAGAAAGAAGCCGACGGCAGCACGCGCACCGTCGAACTCAACGAACTCGATCCCGAAGCGTATGCCATGTTCGTCCCGATCGGCGAGCACATTTCCGGTCTTTTTACGAGCGGCGACCTGGAGCGAGCGGCGAGCAGACTGCCCGAAAACTCGGCAGCGATGCTCATCTTGTGGGAGAACCTGTGGGTTGCCGGTCTGCGCAAAGCGGTCGTGGATGCCGGCGGCGAATTGGTAGAGCGTGTTCAGATTGCTCCCGAAGTGCTCGAAGCGTTTGAGCAGGGCCTTGCTGAGGAATAGTGCGAGGCGCCACATTACACCGCTCTTCATGCGTTACCTTGTGAGATAGGAGACAGAACTATGTATCGTAGAGGACCGAATCCCCCTGGCCTGGTGGGCGGGGTTGGTGTTGGCAATCCGCCGGGCATGGTGGGCGGAGTTGGTCGTGGGCCGAATCCCCCGGGCCCTGTGGGCGGGGTTGGGGTGGGCAATCCCCCGGGCCTGGTGGGCGGCGTTGGTCGTGGCCCGAATCCCCCGGGCCCTGTGGGTGGGATTGGGGTTGGCAATCCGCCTGGGCCGGTGGGCGGCGTTGGACGCCGTAACGGCGTCGGGCTGTTGCGCTAATTCGTTGTCAACCCACAACGGTTGCGTGTGCATGCAACCATTGGGTCATTTACTGTTAATACGAAAGGACGCTAGACCATGTGTTGTGGATTTCTCGCACTTGTACTTTTCGGGCCGCGCATCTTTGGCGCCTTGTGGTGGTTGTTCCAGCCTGCGCGCTGGCAACTGGCCTTTACCGACGGGTTAGGCGGCAGTGGTGGCAGCCTCTGGTGGCTCTGGGCGGCGCTGGGCATCGTGTTCATTCCCTGGACGACGATCATGTTTGTCATCGTTGCCCCGGGTGGCATCGCCGGCTGGGATTGGCTGTGGCTGGGCTTGATGCTGTTTGTGGACATTGCCTCCTACGGTGGCGGCATCGGGCGTAAGCGGATCCCCAATTATCAGGGGTATTGACCCACGAATCGCTAAATTGTCGCTCGCAGGTCGATGTGCCGGTTTTTGTGAATGTGCCACCCCACCTCAATGCGGATACGTTGGGGTGGGGCGTGGTAAGCGACCTCTCAAATATTCAAGAGCCGGTGACTGATGACTGACAAAGGCAAGGAAGCGACGAGTCAGAGGGTTGAGCGAAGACGTCAGTTCCTGCGGACGCCACGCGCCGCTGCCATTGCAGGGATCCTATTTGCCGTGCTCTTCATTACCAGCGTCGGCATGATGCGGCTCGCCATCCCTGAAGAAATCACGATTAGCGATACGACGACGTGGCTGCAGACTGAAGCTGAGCGAGTCCGTCTGGCCCTTACCCTGGTGCCCTTTGCCGGCATCGCCTTCCTTTGGTTCATGGGTGTCGTGCGCTCCCATCTGGGCCAGATGGAAGATCAGTTCTTTGCTACAGTCTTCTTTGGCAGCGGTTTGTTGTTTTTGGCGATGATCTTTACGACGGCCGCGGTGGCCGGCGGGATTTTGAGTGCATACGCGCTGGCGCCGGACGCACTGGAGGAGAGCGGCACCATCACTTTCGGCCGTGCGATCATGTACACGATCACCAACGTTTACGCGATTCGAATGGCAGGCGTTTTCATGATCTCGCTGGGCACCATCTGGGTGCGCACGCGTACCATGCCGCGCGTCATGGTCATTATGACCTACCTGCTTGCCATCGTGCTGCTTGTGGTGATCAATCTCTCATTATGGGTG
>JADJPH010000076.1 GCA_016713335.1 Candidatus Fredericiella danica
GCGAGCCGGTCGTCGTGTCTGACATGCAGTATGCTGACGCCGAGCCCTGCTTCACTGCGGTGCGTGGTGGACAGCGCAGTTTTGTGGGGCGGGAAAAGAATTGCAGCGCGTGCTCAAACTCATCCGGGCCCCGCCGACCCCAGGCCTGGCCGGTCTCATCATTGGTGGCCCTGGCATTGGCAAAGACCAGCTTCTTGAACCAGATTGCGATCAATTGCCGCTGCAACGGGCGGCTGCCCCGGTACGGGATGTTGCGCCGTTTTCACCTCTTCTCCATGAACCCAGCCCCTTTTGTCACGACTGGATTGACCTTGCCGCCGACCGCAACGGGATTTGCCAGAAGTCTGAGCCCGACCAGACAAGACCGCGACCGCGAACCAGGCAGGCTGGCGTTGGGCGAATTGACCGCTCAGCTGGAAGAGATTCAGGCGCAGCTCCCAGCGGCAACGTTTGTGGTATTCCTCGATGGAAGTTCGACAAGATCTTCCGCACCGTTGCTCTGATCTTGAGCAGCAAAGCGGATCCGCGACTCGATCAGCACGCTGGTTGAAAATGACCGGATCCACATCGTTTTTGTACTTTCCGTATTGCAGGGCTTCCACAATCCTATGCAAAGCCGTCTTGCCGCTGACGTCTTCACCCTCCACCCGCTGGCACGCACGGAAAGCGACAAGCTGGCGGAATTGCTGCGTAATGCCTACCTGTTGCCAACCACCGAAGAAGGCGCGTGGATCTATGACTACACCGGTGGCAATCACATACCTGACCCGCCTGCTGGTGGTCCAGGTAATCGTCGATCTGGTAACCCGCCCCAACGGCGACGCCAAGAGTCCACGGCGTGCGCTTGGAACAGGCAGCTTGCCGCAGTGCAAAGCGACCGGAGCAATCACCTTTGCAAGGCGTCTATGCCTGGTATCTGACGGATGATCAACGCTTCGTCCTGCGCAAACTGCGCGGCCAACGGCCAGCTTTTGCTTTCCCCCGATGAATTCGCCCGCCTGAAGTCCAAACACGAAGCCGCGATTCGTCAATTGACCAACCGCGATTACATGGCGGAGCAAACCGATGGCTCCTTCCGGATGCGCATCGGCTTCTTCTTTGACTGGCTCTATGCGTGGGAGGATTTTGACCGCGAACTGGAGCGGCAGGGTTCAGGAGAGACATCGTCTCGGCGGACGGACCCCTGAGATCGATGCCGGCGGCATCTGCATCGACGCCGTGGGGCTGCGGGTTTATGTCGAAGGGGCAGAAGGATCCATAAGCACCTGGCGGACCTCCCCTATCAGGCGCTTGTCCTGCTGGCGCTGACGGCTCAACACCGTGATTTCAAAGGATGACCTGGCGAGTGAACTCTGGCTGACGACGCTGACACCGCCGACGACCAACGGATTGCAACGGTGATCAGCCGCCTTCGCCAGGCGCTGGGGAATCGTGACGAGAAATGCCTGCCAGACGCTGCATAGAAACAGGGTTACCGGCGCAACACCCGGTTCGTCTGGGCTCTTCTAAGAAGCCCAAAGGTGCTCCATAATGTTCGAGCGTTCTAGAATCAAGTTCAGCGAAATTGTCTCACGCAATCCAACCTTACCTGGATCCGATTTCCGGGAAGGCCTCCGCGACTGCGACCGGCGAAAGGGATCAGTGAAGCGCAGCCTATCAGAACTGCTGGGTGACGAACCCTGTGCAGTCATTCTGCTGGGTGGACGCCGGGCAGGGGAAAACTTCTCAGATCAGGCACTTGCGTGCTCGCCTCGCGGGACGCAGGGCGGGTCCGATCGGATTCGTTGAGGATTCCGTGGGGCGGTATCCGCACCACGGCATCGAACTGGCGAGGATCCTGCTCTCCTCCGCATATGTGGGTCGGGCCGTGGCGCTGCAAGAGTCTGTTGGAACAAGCGCCCCTTGTGGAGCCCGCAACGCCCGACGCCTTCCTGGCTGCGCGGTGAGTTCCTGCTTGAACTCACGGCGGGCCGGCGCATCATTCTGGCGATCGATGAGTTTGATTCCATTCTCGTTGAGAGCATACAAGCCACACCAGTCACAGGGGCGAAGCAGAACAGATCGGTGACCTCATCAAGCCCTCGTCGGCGGCGCTTTTCCTTCGCTTCGCCTGCTCTTGTCGATGGCGGCGATCCCCGGCGCTGTGGGCGGTGAGGAATTGGCGAGACTCTTTGACCATTCGTTCGTGACCAGGCTGAACTGCTTTCCAAAGGCTGACATGGACGACATGGTGCGGGATATCATCCAGCAGGACCAGCCCTGGCCAGCAGGATGACCTTGACCATCTTTCAACTCGCCGGTGGCTGGCCCTACTATGCCAAACTTCTGCTCAGGAGGCAGCGCCGGACCTGCCGCCAACCCCGACCAGGTGCAACGGGCAGTACAAGCCGCAACGGTACATCACCACGGCGCCGGCCAGACGATCGCTGACTATCTATGACCTGCACTTTGATGAGGCGCAGAAACTGCTCATCCACTCGCTTCTGGCGCTGGCGCGGTAAGCCTTTAGATGCCGCAGAATGGGCAACCGCAAGCCCTGCACTGCAAAGTGCGGGCGCACCAGCTTGCCAGCAAAGGACATCGTCGACGTTGTATGTCGCGGATGGTGGCTGTCGTTTCCGTATTGGGCTGCTGGCGGCATGGTTCCGGGGTTGAGTCGCGATACGAGCTTGAACTTGAACGCCGGTTGGGTACGGCTTCCCGTTCGGCGGTAATGCCCTGAACACCTGAAGAAGCCGATAGCTGGCGCATCGAAGACCAGGCGGGTAGATTGCACCATTTGCTATGCAAACCATCACGTTGGCGCCACCGAATTTCCTCCTTCTCCTGCGCTGAACAGGCGTTGGCTCGACCCGATGTGCGCCTTGACGACCTGGTTGCGGTATTGTTTACGAAGATAGCGATGCATCCAGGCGGCCTGCTGCACCACAACGCACCAGGCGCCCACTTCCGGCTGACGTGCTAGACGGTGGCTGGAGCGCAACCGTGCTTGCAACCGTTCAGCCCAGCGACTACTGCGCCCTTTGATGGCCCCGTCCTCACGCTGGCTGCAATCGACGCTCTGCTGGGCGATGTTCCATCGCACGGCACCTACTTCTTTTCCACTGGACCGGCTCTTATACCTCTTTGGAAACGACAGCGTCGGACACGGCTTGCGGACTACGATCTGCAACCCCGTTCGCACTATCCGGGAACGTTGGCGCACCCTGCGGAAGCCGAGAGGAAGCGCAGGCGGCTGCAACAACGGCAGAATCCGTCCAACTGAGTCTGCCACTGGCATACCACCACAACAGCACCATGAGACGGATCTGGTCGCCGCCGCCACGGGCTGACCCGGCTGGCAAGCTGGACAGTGTCGAGCAACTGGCGCACCGGTTTTTAATCGTCAGGCGCGACGCAAACGACATTCAAAGCCTGGCTGCGCTTGGCGACCACGAATGGGTTGCGGGCTTCAAGGAGATGCCTCTATTGGTCCACGGCTGACTCGCCACCGAAGCGCGCTTGTTGTTTCGCCCTGCGCTCAGGGCGGTTCCACCACCGGGAGAGCGGATGCGCCGTGCCAGGTATGGCCTACCGCTGTTGGCATGCGTGGCATGAAACGGGAGCGGCAAGTCCAGGAGGCGGCGTATTGCCCGCCCCGGCGGCGAGGGCCTGGCTGGAGGGTCGGGATGGCACCTTCGGTGGTCGCCATCGCTTCCCGATGAGGACTTCGAAATCTTTGCCGATCAGGGCGTGGCGCGTTCCGGCAAACCGGACGGCAAATCCACCGCGCAAATCAATCGTTGACCGATCCACGTCAGCCTCAGCGTATGCAGTCGAATACAGCCGTCCCACGTGGCCCTATCTGGCCATCCCGGTCCTGGAGCGCCCTGTGCCGACGACGCGGCGTCGTCTTCGATTTCGGGCCAATCCTCTGGCAGGCTGAACGCGCCGAATCCAGCGCGTACGTTCTGACTGCTGTCGCGGACCTGCTCACCGCACCAACCGGTCCAGCTACGGCGAGGCAACACCCGGCGAGAGTGCGGATCTGGCACGGCGCGCTGCCACTCATCTACGGCCTGAGCAACCCGTGGGGGTGGCGGCAAGGCGCTATAGTCTCCTCGTCTCTGAGTGCTATGACCATCTCGACCGCTGCGCAGGCGGCTGGGCGAAACCGCGCAGGGCACACCGCTGGCCTTTACTACGCCGCTCTCCGGGCGTGGTATGGGTGTCCGTTCAGCGAGGAGTTGAAAGCAATCTTGCTTTCCAGCACGGTTGTAGATGAGTGGAAGCGTATCCTTCATGCTGATGTGCGAGGACAGCGGCATCAGTGGCGACCTGGCGCACGAGTGACGATTGCCGCCAGGTTTAAGGGGGCGGATCGGCTTAACTCAGGACGAGCAACCACTCCAACCCCGGGAATCAAGGATAACTTCAGTGTTGCCCGAAATGCTGCCCGGTCTGGCCAAACACGGGAACTAGCGCCGATCCCTCGCAAGATGTTTGGCTACTGGTCGATGCGCTCATGGAAGCTGACCGGGATTGGCAACGGCGCCAGTCCACCGCCACCGAGCAGCGCCCGAATTCCGCCCGTCTGGATGAACTACAAAACTCGACAGAAGTGGCGGCGGCGGGCCTTTGCCCCCCTATCATGAGCTACAGGCGCTGCTCACCGGACTGAGAACAAAGGAGAGAGCAGGTCGGCGGCCACAGGCAGTCGGTGATCAACCGATCATCCGGATCGTCTTGCGCACCACCGAGGTTGAATTGGGCGGCAGACGACGATAGCCTTAAGGATCACAACAAGCGGCAATCCAAACGGCGGTAGCTTTGTCTGGAGCCTGCGCCGATTTACAAGTTTTAGACCTCGTGTCACCTTGCCAACACCGCAACCAATCGAGGATCGGCGGGCGAGCGACGCCTCTTCGACGTTCAAGCGCGGGCGTCGGCGCCGGCTCTCTGGTCCTGGTTTTTCCGGTTACCGCTATAAACGCGAAGGCCAGGGCGCCTCTTTACAGGGGCGAGCTGAACAACGCTGCAAACCCGCAACGAACAGCTTAGGGTGCGCATGCGGATCAATCCCATTTGAGGTTGGACGACCCGTTGCAGGCGCTATCTTTCTTCAATCGGACCACGGAGATCAACCGGATTCGCAACGGCTGGCAAAGAGACACGCACCCGCTCGTGTTGCGCGGACCGCGACGCATTGGCAGAGTTCGTTGATGCGCAGAATCGTCGAATTGCTTCACCAGCCAGCCGATGCGAAAGCTATGACCTGCCGTCCGGAGTACAGGCGGCGCTACAATCTGCATCAGTGAAGCAGTCTGCCAGACGATGGATCGCTCGCTGCCACGGCCTTTCGAGGCGTTTCTAATAGCATCACGCGAAGACGTAATGCCGAAATCTGGCGATCAATGACGAGCCGATTACCGTGGCCTTTCATCGCGCTGGCTCCAATCCGGCTTACAACGCGTTTACCGAACAGGTGGATATCCTCTTGGATTAGGCCAAACGAGTATACAGTCATGCTCCTGGATGAGTTGGACGAGGTCTTCCGTACCGATTCGCGCGATATTGCCATTCAACTCCGTAACATCATCGAGAGCGGGGCACTTGCGCATCAGTTGGATCACCCGCCAGCGCGATGCTGGTCCAAAGCCTCCGTCGGTGAAGTATGGCTCACCCCGGTTCAACCTGCTGGAGCCAGTCAAGGAAATGCGCAACATGGATTGGGCGTCCGGCGCACCGGTTGGTCCTCAGACTTGAAGGAAGCGTGTCGGTTTTGACTGGACCTAGGAAGGGCTTTGATCCGGCGATCCTGGAATTGTCCGGCACCATACTGTACACTATGGGGGTGCGCACACCGACGGGCTAAACTTGGCATCCTGGGAGCACGATCGCGGGTGGAAACAGCGATATCGCGCTGCCGTCAAACAGTTGGTTGGGGAAATCTCCTTGACGGGACTTACCTGGGATTTGTCTGGAACGAAGCGCAGTGGTTGGGCAAGTTGATGCTGTGGCACATCCTCAACGCTGCAAGACCCACTCGCCGTGGACCTGGAACGCCGTGTCCGCCAGTTGATGACCAAACAGGGCATGGCTTTTGAACAACGACTGCCTCACGCAGCATTCGACGAACGGCTGGCATGGCTCACCGACATCGCGATCCGCGCTGGAAATCGACAGCGGCAATCACGTCATCTTCTCCATTCCCTAGTGAAGCGGTATCTGGAACGTGCCGGCGCGAACAGGGACTTTCTGCGGCGCGACGGCCGGCTCCTGGAAGCTGAACTGAAAGAGTAGGTCATGAACTTACAACTTCCACACTCTGGGTGGCGAGCTGGTCACTGCTCTTTGGCGCCGGTGCCCTGGCGCCTCTGCTGGGTCGCTCCACGAGCGGCGAAGCGGGCGGGCGCGCCACGAACATCGCCATTCTCTGTGCGCTCCTGGGAGTGTTGCCGGCGTCATTAGGGGCATTGGCCGCGCTCATCGATCTTGGCCTCTGGTCCACCACCATCACCCTTCACTCCTTTCCTTGGGTCGGTATGGTCCAGGGATATCTGCACGAGGTCAGTCTTCAGATCAAAGTCGATCCACTTTCCGCCGTCTTTGCGCTGCTGATTGCGGCCTTTGCGGCGATTGTTTGGTCTGTTCCTTCGGCGCGCTGCGCCCCTACTATCGACGGCACCTGATCGCCTGTGCGTTCAATGTGTTCATCTGGGCAGCCCCTGTTGGTGGTGGTCGTCAACATCTCTTCTTTCTGATTGTGGCGTTGGAAGTCATGACGCTCGCCTTTGCCGGGCTCACGCTCTACAAACGACTTCTATCAGGAGCCACAACCGCCGGGGCACGAGCCCGGACCAGAGGAACTGAAGGATGCCAGACTGGCGCCCACAGGTCTGCCTTGGTGTCAGTCATGTGAGTACCGCATTCCTGCTCCTGGCGATTTTGCTGCTGGTTGAAAGCAAGGCGAAGAGCTTTAGCCGACGAATGCCCAGGCCCGCGCCGATGACCGCCAATTAATCTTCCTGTTGGCGCTGGCCGGGCTGGGCATTCGGGCGGGTCTCACCCCAGCCCACTTTTGGGTGCCACTGGTCCACCCCTGTTCGCCCACCACGACCCATGCTTTCTCCCTGGGCATCGCGATCAAGGTCGCCATCTACTTAATGATCCGCTTCTTCTTCCAATTCTTGGAGCCGGAGGTGTGGTGGGGCTACCTGGTTCTTTTCCTGGGCGTGCTCACAGCCATCGTGAACGTTTGGTATGCCAGCGCCAGCCATGATCTAAAGAAAGCGTTGGCGTATCACAGCGTCGAAAACATTGGCATCATGGTGGCCGGTGTTGGCGCCGCCCTCATTTACAGCGATGCGCCACTCTCGGGGCTGAGCATCCTGGCGCTGACCGCGGCCCTGCTGCATGTGCTCAACCATGCGGTATTTAAGGGTCTCCTCTATCTGGGAACCGGGTCGATCGAACGCCAGACCGACCGGATCGTCGACACGGACCGCCTCGGTGGCTTGCTCAGTATCTGGCCGTGGACAGGGCTGACCTTCCTGATCGGCGCCGTCGCCATTGCCGGTTTTCCGCCCTTCAACGGCTTTGTCAGCGAGTGGCTCACGTTGCAGGCGCTGCTAAAGGGAACGCAGGAACCGGCGCCCGGTTCATCGATGGGCGACCTCGCGTTGGTCGCAGGTACGATGGGCCTATTCGCAGCCTTTGCGTTGACGGCCTTCTGCTTTGTCAAAATCGCCGGTCTCGCGCTGCTCGGCATGCCGCGTGCAAAGCCGGAAGTGGTCGCGCATGGCGCCAAAAAGGGGACGTGCCGATCTTCATGCGGAGCATGATGGCGTTGCTTGCCGCGCTTTGCCTGCTGCTTGGGCTGTTTCCTGGGGTCGTCATCCACCTTCTGAAAAATGTCTCCGCGACCACCCTGGGTGACGGCGCCTTCGAGCCACTCATTCAATTCAGTTTTGGCTCCGAAAAAATGGTGGCGGTCGGGATGCAGTTGCCCACTGCCATGCCGGCGTACTTTCTGGTCGCCGTCGCCATCGGGATTTATTGCGGTGCTGATCAGCCGGGTACGGCTGAGAGGTAGACGGCAGACGCTTGAAGCGAAACCATGGGCGTGTGGCACACCCTATTCCGCCGCCGAAATGCAGTACACAAGTGCGGCCCTTTCATTTCTGATTCGAGATCTCTTCGGTGCGGGCTGGGCGCCGCGCAAGAACCCGTCCGCTCCAGACTACCTGCCGGCAAAGTTGGTCATGTCGGAGGGGGCCGCAAATCGATCTCCCCGAGCACGCCAGGTCGTCATGGAAATCACGCGGCTTGGCTATAACCAGTTTATTCACTGGCTGCGGCGCAGTTCGGTCTTCATTGAGACAACCTTTCAGAACGGCGACCTCAGGAGGTATCTCCTCTACATATTGCTGGCAAACCTGGCGGCAATGTCGCTCTTTGCTTTGATGGCAGGGAACTGATCATGGCAGACACCTTTGGCCAAATCGCGGTTGGGCTACTACAGGGCATTGTGATCTTACTCGGCGCGCCGCTGTTGGTTGGCATCCTGCAGTGGCTCAAAGAACGGCTCCAGTTGCGCCGGGGGCCCGGCCCGCTGCAGATCTATCGCGATCTAGGCAAGCGCTGTGCCCGTCCTGCGATGCGCCCGACTAGCTCTGGCGTCACCGCAGTCACCCCCTATGTGCTCGTTGCCGCGTATGGGCTACTGGCCTTCATGGTGCCCGTCATTTCGCCCATGACACTGCTGCAAGGTGACTTCATCCTGGTGATCTATCTGCTTGGGTTGGCGCGCTTCATGCTCAGTCTCGCGGGGCTTGACGGCGGTGCACCGTTTGCCGGTCTTGGGGTAAGCCGGGAGATGTTCCTGCAATTCTTGACGGAGATTGGCTTTGGCCTGCTGGTAGTCGGGCTGGCCGTGCGGTGGGGCACAACCGATATGGCCGTTGTGTTCAAGCAACATTGGGATCTCGGGATCACCGCTTTCCTGGGGGAGCCGGAGCTTGTGGTTCTGGGGCTGGCGCTGTTCTGTCTGACCCTCCTCGAAGCCGAGCGTCTGCCGGTGGAGCATCCCGCAACCAACCTGGAATTGACACGGGCGCAGAGCAACATCACGTCGGAATTTTCCGGCCGCGACTATGAGTCGACGCTCTGGCCGGAGACAATTAAACTGGTGTTCCTCGTGATCCTGGCCGCTCAGTTGTTTGTGCCGATGCCCTACGCTGAGTTTCCACAACCGTGGATGACCGGTCCGCTGGTGCTGGTGGCTTCCATCGTTGGATTCCTGGTCCGGATCAGCCTGCTGATCGTGGGTCTGGCGGTTTGGGAAGTGATCCAGCCCAAGCAGCGGCTCCGGGCGGCGCCACGGATTGCGCTCATCTCAATGGTTTTTAGCACCGTCGCCATCCTCTATACATTGGCATTCCCAGCGTGAGGAGGTAGGGGAAGATGAACGTTGGTATGGATACGGCAATCGAAGGGGTGGATGCGTTTATCGGCATCCTCGAGGTCTTGCTCGTCATCCTGGCATTGGCGGTCACGACCAGTGATTCGGTCAGCCAGGCGGTCCGACTGTATCAGTGGCAGTCAGTCGTCCTGGCGGTGGTTACATCATTGAGCGTGATCACCGCGGCCGCAGCGAACTCTGGGACAGCATCTGACCCATTTAGCACTTTGCTTTTGGTGTTGTTGGTGGCGCTCCTGCCCGCCATGCTTGCGTTTACAATTCGTCCTCTGTTGCACAGAGCCACGTTGGCGAAAGCATCGCAGTCGATCGGCGACGATTTGAAGATGCTATTCGTTGCTGTTATCTGGCCCTTCTTCGAAAAATTCACAGGACTTCGCACCCGGCTTACATTGGTGCAAACCGATCAACCGGATGCGACGCCCGGTCTGCGCAGCGCGCTTTCCGCGCGCCTGGCGTTGTATCAGAATTTGGAACGCGACGCCGAGGCGTTGTGGCAGGGCCGGCAATCCATCCAAACCCGGACGGTGGCGCCGGTTCTCTTCATTGGTCTTCTGGCGCTCTGGTGCTCGTGGCGTACTCTGTGCCGCCAAAACAGTTCGATATGCCCGCACGAGTGGGGCTTGCGGTAGCGCTGGCGCTGAATCTCGTCGGGCTGTTCAACATGATTATTAAGCAGGACATCATCTCCCAGGTCATCGGGCTGCTGATCATGGATCAGGGACTTTATCTGGCTGTCGTCAAAATCGTTAAGATCCCGGTTCCTGCCACCTACTTTGTCATCAGCCTCTACTTCTACACACTCATCACGGTCTTCATTCTGCTCATTCTATTGCCCAAGCTACGGGCGACGGCACAGAGTATTGACTTGACCGAAATTGCGCACGAATCGGATCTGAAGTCGAGTTAGCGGAGCGGGTCATGACACCAAACGCACAGACGCTGGTCATCCTGAATGTGCTGACACCACTCGTCGTGGTCATCATCGACGTCGTCTATGTGATCCTCAATCGTTGGTTCAAGCGGGTGCGTGGCGTCCCTGGACGGTGGTTCGACTGGTTGACACTGCTCGGTTCCATCCTCTGTCTGTCGCTATCGGTCGCGTTACAGATTACCCCACCCCCAGTTGCGCACGGAGTCGGCATCGCAGGTGGGGCCAATCTACCTGCTCACGGACTCGCTAAGCATCTATTTTCTCTTTCTCGTCAACGTGATTGCATTGTTTGCAAGTTGGAACCAGGTGGTCGCAAACCAATTGACGCCACGACCGCTATTTTTCAACATCCTCGTCAATCTCTTCCACTTTACCATGCTGCTGGTGCCTGTCGTGGACAATCTGGTCTTCCTCTGGATCGCGGTGGAAGCGACGACGCTGGTCTCAACGCTGCTGGTGAGCATCCTTGACAAGCGAAACTCATGGGAGGCCGCGTGGAAATATCTGCTGGTCACGTCGACCGGGATTATCTTCGGTCTGTTTGGCACGATGTTCCTGGCGAATGCCGCGCAGACCCTCGTGCCGGAACTTGGGGCAGGCGGCGACCTGAACCGGCTGCTGGATTGGTCTTATTTGATAGGCCCCGATGCCAGCGGCGCGCCACGCGCTCTACAACTTCCAACGGATCTCGTTGAACTGTCCTTTCTGTTCGTGCTGGTCGGATACGGCACGAAAGCGGGCTTTGCCCCCATGCACACCTGGCTGCCCGATGGGCATGGGGAAGCGCCGGCGCCCATCAGCGCCCTCCTTTCGGGCGTCCTGCTCAAGTCGGCGCTCTATGCCATTTTGCGCTTCAGCACCCTGACCAATGCGGCGCTTGGCAGCAGCCAGTTCACCTCCAGCTTGCTGCTAGGCACGGGTTTGGTGTCGCTGCTACTTCGCAACTCCATTCATTTTGAATGAACGCAACCGCTTCAAACGTGCTGGCCTATCACAGTCTGGAACACATGGGCATCATTGCGTTTGGTCTGGGTATCGGTGGTCCGATTGCGCTGTTCGGCGCACTACTCCACACCCTGAACCACGCGCTCACCAAAGCCCTGATGTTCCTCTCCTTTGGCACCGTTGCCGGGCGCTTCACAGGACCCACGGGCAACCAGCGTGCCATCTCGAATGTGCTGATGTGGATGCCGGCCCTCGGGCTGATCCCTGCGATAGGCGGTCTGGCGCTCGTGGGGATGCCCCCTTCAACATCTTCTTGAGCGAGTTGATCATCTTGTGGGGGCGCTGAAACCGGCGCGAATGGCTGGCCGCCCATCATCATCACGTTGGCGGTCATCCTGTTCATGAGTTCGACGACGCTCATCTTTTTGGGCTGGTCCGGCATCTGGCCGCGCTCCTGCTCATGCGCCCAACGCCGCCAATTGCGGCAGGCGCCCAGGTGATGGCGGTCGAGGTATCTGCGCAATCGAAGCCGTCCCGCAAGGAACTTGTCCCCCTGGTCGTGATGACCGTGCTCGTCATCGTTTCGGGGTTGATGGTGTGGGAGCCACTGGCCGCCATCCTTGATCAGAGTGTGACGATCCTCAGTGGCGTGTAGGGGTGGAAGGGTGGACTGAAAATGACGTCCATACGGACAGGTCTGCATGAACTCAACCTGCGATCGTGGGTGGAGTTGCCGCGCCGCGCCGCCACAGAGACGCACCTCGTGCTGCCCAATGGCGCGGATCTGCTTGCGCTCTGCCGGTGGGCTGCGCAGAACGAGTTCTATCTCTGCACCCTGGCGGCCAGTGACGAGCGCATGCTGGAGGACAATGCGCTCAAGGTGTACGTTGTCTTGTCTGGCGGCGACCGTCAACTCGCCATATTGGAACATCCCATCGAGCGCGACGCGTTCCAGTATCTAGCCTACCACGAGTCCTTTCCCAGTGCGCTGCCGCTGGAACGCGCAGCCATCGACCTGTATGGGGTGGCGCCTGGCAATGTCGCCCTCGAAGGCGGGATGCTGCTCCACCCTGCATCCTTTCCACCCGATCTCTACCCGCTGCGGCGCAATCGCACGAATGAACGGCTGCGCCGGTTGATTGCCGCAACCAAGCCGGTTGTTGAGCGCAGTGGTGAACTGCCCTACGGCGTGATGCGGCTGCTCGTCGGTCCGATTCACGCCGGCGTGATCGAGGCGGGGCAATTCCGTTTCTATGTGGCCGGCGAGGTCATCGAAGATCTGGAGATCCGGCTGGGATACAAGCACCGCGGCATCGAAAAACTCTTCGAGACCGGTTATACGTTGACCACAGGCCAGCAATTAGCGGAATGCATTGCGGGAGATTCTGCGTTTGCGCACTCGCTGGCCTATAGCCAGGCGGTTGAGAACCTGGTTGCGGCGCCGCTGCCCCCTGCCGCGGATTATTGGCGTGGTCTGCTGCTGGAGATGGAGCGTCTGTACAATCACATCGGCGACGTCGCCGCGCTGGTGCATGACATCGCCTACGACTTGATTGCCTCGGAACTGGCCGTCCTCAGAGAGCGACTGCTCCGGCTCAACGCCGCGCTCACCGGTCACCGTTTCTTGCGCGGGGTCAATCATCCGGGTGGTGTAACCATCCAACATCCCGAACAACTGCCGGACGTGAGCCATGAGTTGCTTCGGATCACAGATCTGTTTCTTGGCTGGGTTGCACGGCATGTACTGCCCAATGCCACCTGTCGCAATCGATTCCTGACGACCGGAGTGCTGACAAAAGCGGAGGCGTTGGGCATTGGCGCCACGGGACTGCCTGCCCGCGCATCGGGCTGCTGGACCCAGGATTTCCGGCTCCGTCACCCGGCCGGTGTCTATGCGCTGCCCGGCATTGGGGACGAACTGTGCAGTCTGGTGCGGGGAACATTGCTCGATTCGGGGGAAAATCTGCTGCCATCCGAATCCCACCGCAGGGTGCCGGTGTACCGCAATAACTTGACCGGCGACGTGATGGCACGGCTCCTCGTGCGCGTCGCCGAGGTAGAGAGTTCGGCGAAGATTGTCGAACGGCTTGCATCGGAACTGAACAGCATGGAGAGACTGGGTTGGGGCATGTCGAAGGTTGGCGGGGCGACATCTTCTATACGATCTGGAAGGGGCCAGGGGCACGATCTTCCGGTGTCACCGCGGGATCCGTCGCTTTACAACTGGCCGGCGCTACGTTTGGCGGTGATTCGCAAGCTCAGATGGCGCAGGCTGATGACCGCAAGCAGAAGGCGCGGCGATTTGGGAGAATATCCTGGCGGATTTTCCGATCATCAACAAGTTCAATCTGGCCTACGCGGCAAACGATGGTTGAAACGGGCCAGAGCAAGGGGAGGAATCAAAATGGCAAGAGAACAGCCGGCCCCGCCGTCTTCGTTGCCGGAGTTGCTGCTATCTAGGTTATTGGGCGTATTTCGGAACAGATCGCGCTATGCGGAGCCGATCGCATCGCCGGGTGATCGGCTGGCGCGGGAGCATCGCTCCGTCTTCTTGCGCCACTTGGATTGTGGGTCGTGCAATGGGTGTGAGCTTGAGTTGATCGCCATGAGCAACCCGATCTATGACAGTGAGCGCTTTGGCATCCGGTTTGACGCATCGCCGCGCCATGCGGATGCATTGGTGATGACGGGGGTGTTCACGCGCAATCTTGCGGAGGCTGCGCTCAACACGTTGGATGCGATGTCGGAGCCAAAGCGGATCGTCACCGTGGGTGACTGCACGGAGGGTGGGGGCATTTTCGCCGGTTCCTACGCGCTTGCCGAGCGTCCGGGGGAGATCGAGGAGGTCATCATTGCCCACATCCCGGGCTGCCCGCCGAAGCCGGAGGAGATATTACGAGCATTGGGGGCGGTGGAGTGGTAAGGCTTTCCTGGGAAAGTTCATGCCGGTGGGGCTTCGCCTGGTGGGCAAGCCAGAGTAACCGCCGGGGAATAGGCCCCAGCGACCGCAGGTCCTGCGCCACCACTCGCCTCAGACGGACGCTCACGATGCGCCCGGAACCTCCGTCCCCAGGCGCTCGTGCACCGGATTGGCGTCGAGGTAGTTCTTGATGTCGGTGAGCGAAGTTGCGTCGGATCACCCTCTCTGCCCAAAGCTAGATAGATACCAGTTGGCGTTGATGCGCCTGCATCGCCAAACCACCCGTCACCGAGCCAAAGAGATCGGAGACCACGATCTCTGCGCCGGGGATTTCGCGCCGCAGTAGTTCTTGGAAGGCAAGGATGGAAGAAGAGCCACCAGTCGCCACCACGACGTCAATTTGTTCAGGTTTGAGTCCTGCTGCGACCATTACCACGTATACCACGTTGACCTCGGCGCGCTCAACTGCCATCAGACGATTGAATTCCTCACGCATTAACGCCACCGCAAGTTGAATGGCCGCCATCTGTAGTGCGACAGTCGACGCTGCCTGCTCGGAGAGTTCGCATTTTGCCTGTTCAACTGCCTGAAAGAGCGCAAACCCATAGTTTTTCGTCGCCAATGTTTCCAGCGCTTGAAATGCCCGCGGTCATTGCCATAGCTTGATCCCGCGCCGGATGATTTCTAGATTATCCGGGCGTGAGGGTCGGAATGGTTTGCCATTGGTCGAGCAGCCCCGCCAAGTGCCTGGGGAAAGGGATCAGTCGCCCATCATAGTTGATATCGATTGCCGATTGCGTCCCCAGATACGGGGCTACCTTTGCGCATGATGGCGCTATCCAGATCATCGCCGCCCACCAGGACGCCCACCGAAGCAAGCACCTGCTGGCGCCGGCGGCGCCTACCTTCAGGACGGTCAGATCAAGGGTGCCACCGCCAAAGTCAAAGACCAGGAGGGTCTGTTCGTGGGGGTGCGATTGACGAGAAGGCTGCGGCAGCAACCGGCTCGTGCATAAATTCCACCTGCGCAAAGCCGGCCAGGTGAGCGGCGCGGCGCAGTTTCTCCTCCGCAAGCTGATCCTCCCGCTGGGTCGTGCGAGAAGTTCACCGGTCGCCCAAGGAGCACCTGTTCCACCGGTTGGCCCAGATGTCGTTCTGACCGCTGTCGTGCAGGCGCAGGATAAGGGCGATCGCTTCTTCAGTGGTGTAATATCGCCCGAATATCTTTGTCCCCTGATATGCTCCAGATCGCAAGCCGGTCTTGATGGACTGCAGCAACCTGCCGCGCATGGCGACGTCCTCATCAATCACTACATCGTAGATGATGGTGATTGGGCCACCTTGCTCGCCCAATTCAAATCCCTGGCTTGCCACGGTGTTCTCGATCGTGCCCACCACCTTTTCCTCGAAAACAACGGGGCGTCCCGTGTCTTCACGCAGAAACGTCTTGACCGCGTCCACCCCCAGACGCACACGATGCCGGCTGTCCACATAGATCGTGGACCGCAAGCTGTACGCACTGCTGTTGTTAGTGGATCAAGCGGAATGTACTCCAACTTGCTGCCGTCAAAAATCGCCGCTGAGGTGTTCGTCGTACCAAAATCGATGCCGAGCCACATGGTGAACTTTCCTCCCTGGTGCCACTAGGCAGCCCATACGTCGTTACTCAGGCATACAAGAGTACTGATTTTCGGGCAGAAAAAACGGCCGGATGGCCGTTCTAATGGAGTTGACAAATGTGAGATAGTGAGATCAGGAACCTCCAACGCACTGCCGGATCGATGACATAGTCGACGCGCCAGGCAGGCACATTCCACGTACATGAATCCATCACATTGAAGTCAGTCTAAATGGCAAGAATACTCATCACCGGCTCAGCCGATGGTCTGGGCCAACTCTCGGCAGCGTCTTTAGTCGACCAAGGTCATCAGGTTGTCCTGCATGCGCGCAACCCTGAACGCGCACGTCACGCAAAACAAAAGACGCCGCGGGCAGCGCATGTCGTTGTCGGAGACTTGACTAGTATCGAGGGAGCCCAAAACGCAGCTAACGAAGCGAATGCGTTTGGGCGCTTCGATGCCGTGATCCACAATGCCGGCGTGTATCAGGCGCCAGCGAAAGAGATCTTTTTTGTCAACATCATTGCACCCTATCTGCTTACGTGCTTGATCCCAAAGCCCCGCGCTTGATCTACCTGAGCTCGGGGATGCATCTACACGGAATGTAAACCTGGACCTCTTCAAAGAGGACAGCCGTCGCATCAGTTATTCAGACTCAAAGCTGTATGTGGTGATGCTTTATGGCAGTAGCACGCAGATGGCCCGAGGTCTACGCCAACGCCGTCGATCCGGGTTGGGTCCCGACGAAAATGGGCGGACAGGGTGCACCGGATGATCTTCAACAAGGCTATGAAACACAGACGTGGCTCGCAGTCAGCGACGATCGCGGCGCCAAAGTAAGCGGTCGCTATTTTTATCATCGGACAGAAAGCCGGCATAATCCACAAGCCGACGACGTCATGCTGCAAGAACGATTTTTAGACTATTGCAGAGCCATCACAGGCATCCCTCTCCCTCAATAGCCCCGCCCTTCTTTTGCCTTCCTTGTAACACTCCTCTCTGCGCTTTTCTCCGCGTTTCTGCGCCTCTGCGGTGGCGTTTGCCGGTGAACTACGCGATTCCTCTAGCACTCGAATACTGACCAGGAGCAGGCGATGATCGGCATCCGTAAGCAACCCGCCTCGGCGTATGGTGATAAATCGAGCGTCACGGATTTCAGGGAGGATCACGACGCATCCACCCCTTCAACGTCTTTACTTTGCGCGAAAAAGGCATCCACGCCTGCGGCCAGGCTGGGGAAACAATTCTCCGGGCCAATCACCTCCATATAGTTTGCGCCTGCGAGGCGGTCGCGTACAGCGCCGCGCATCTCGGCAAACATCAGTGTTACGCCCCGTTCGCGCAGTTTGACGGCGACATCCGCGATAAGATCCATCGTGGGTATATCGAGGTCGCCGCTGGCGGCCAGGTCGATCAAAAGCGCACGCGGCGTGGGTTGGGTGGCGACCATATCCCGAATGGTGGTCTGGGCCACGCCGGCATTGAGGAAGTAGAGCGGGGCGTCGAGACGCACAATCATCAGGCCTGAGATCGTTTCGAAGTCCGGGTTCCGCCAGGTCACCGAAGTCACTCTGGCTGTGCGGCGCGCGGCCGAGCAGCGCAATGTAGGGCCGGCTGGCGCGGTAGACGATGAAGATCAGCGACAACACCACCGCAATGACCAGCCCGGTCAGCACATCGGTCAGGACAACCTAACAGCGCCACCAATGCCAGCACGAAATCGGGGCGCCGTACCGTATAGTAGCGGCGCAACTCCTTGACATCCATCAAGCTGATCACCGAGTTCATCACGACGACCGCCAGCACGGCACTGGGCAGGTTCTGAAAGATCGCCGCAAGAAACACAAGGGTCAGCAAGATCAGAATTGCCGAAACAAGTGAGGATAGCTGCGTTTTGCTGCCGGCCTGTTCGGCAGTGGCGGTCTGCGATAGGCTGGCATCAACGGTGAAGCCTTGAAACAAACCGGTGCCGATGTTGGCGGCGCCCAGTGCGATCAATTCCTGGTTGGCATCGATCGAATAGTCATATTTGGCGGCGTAGGCGCGTGCGGTGCCCAACGATTCGCCCACTGCCAAAAAGAAAATGCCCAGTGCACCCACGATCAGGTAGAGTAAGTCATGCCGTCCAAACGCCGGCCAGGTCAACTGCGGAAGTCCCTGTGGCACTGCGCCCACAACGCTGACGCCGCGCTCGCTCAAATTGAAGAGCGATACGACCAGGATGCCATAGACAAGTACGACAGGTGCGGCCGGAATGCGCCGATAGCGCAGCCGTAAAAGACCACAATCGCCAGCGCACTGACGCTGACTGCCAGCGTCCATGGATTGAGTCAGGCTAAGGTTGCCAAGCAATTGCACCCAATTGCTCAATGGTGCTCCGCTTCCCCGGGCACGCCAAAGAGCTTGGGTGCCTGGCTGACGGCAATACTGATCGCCAGGCCAAAAACGAAGCCGGTAACAACCGACTTCGATAGAAAATCCAAAATGAACCCCAGTTTCACGATGCCGGCCAAGACCAGCATCCACCAACGGTTAGCGCCAACGCCGCAGACAAGCCGGCAGGCCGCGATGTCGCCTCCGCCAGCGGCGCCACCACCGCCGCCGACATGACCGCCATCGTCGAACTCGCCAGCACCTTCTGATGGCGACTGGTTCCAAAGCAGGTGTAGGCGATCAGTGACGCAAGCGAGGCATAGAGCCCGGCCTGAGCAGGCACGCCGGCCATCTGTGCATAAGCCATCGCAACCGGCACCATCACCGCCCAACTGATAGCGCCGGCAACGAGGTCGGGCTGCAAGTCACGCCGGTAGGCCGGCAGCCAACCAACGATCGGCACGTAATGTTTGAGGACGGGGCCGGCTTTGCCCATGGTGCGAGCAAAGGTTGAAGACATGCGGAATGGCTCCTCAGGATTTCTGATCTGCCGCGCACTATGCCGGTTGGCGGCAGACCTATAGTTACTGGTTTTGGACTACCGGGGCTAGCTGCGCTGCGTCGCCCGAGCCGGCCGGCAGCGCCTGGAGCCAGGACTGCGCGGCGGCGTATGCTTCCCGCGTGCTGGCTCCGACCACCGGCGACGCTTCAAAAACATTCTCTTCACCCAGAATCTCCGTAGTAGTTTCGGTGCGATCCAGTTGCCTCTTTACTTTTGGATGGACGCCGCTGATCATCAACTTGCCGCCTCTTGCTTGGATTTGCTGCGCATAACGCTCAAGCACCGCAATGAAAACTGCTGCCGATCGTATCCTGTGCCCGCAAACGCAGGATCACCACAGGGTGCTCGGCGGTCTTGGCAGAGGGCAGCTTCGACTCCACAGTTTCCGGTCCGGCAAAGGTCATATTGCCATAGACTTGAAGCACTGTCACGGCATTGCCGGCAAGTTCAACCGGGGCAGGACCTTCCGTAACGGAGCCGTCCGGATTGGGCATGAGCTGAGTCAGACGCGCCTCGTGTGACGATGTGACCAGACCGTGAACAAGGATCGACAGCAGCACGCCCCAGAACACTGCCTGCTGCAGTGGAATGATCAGGTGAGCAGTAGCGTAAATAACATGACGCTCGCGGCGCCCATCCTGTATCCCAGACATCCAAGATGCGTTCACGCTTGATGGACTGGAAGCCGGCCACGATCAGCAGGGCAGCCATTGCGGGCATCTCTACCATGCTTACCGC
>JADJPH010000077.1 GCA_016713335.1 Candidatus Fredericiella danica
CCAACGCCGCTGTGCGTGGCACCCTGCCGGACGTACTGGTCACCGTCGTCAGTATCCAATGGTTCGGATCTGAAGCCCTGGAACTCACCTACAAGGCGCCGACCGGCAAGGTGGACCAGGTCGTGCTCTACCGCGACGACGAAGCCGCACCTGGAGGTCGTCGAGCAGGGGACGGCCGTGGAGCCTGGACGGCGACGGCGCGCTCTTCCGGTTGGTCTCGGAGGCGCAGCGGATCCGGCTGGCGCATTTGTTTGACCCGGTGCTGGCGGTGCATACCTCGGATATCGACCCACTGCCGCACCAGATTACGGCGGTCTATCAGGAGATGCTGCCGCGCCAGCCACTGCGTTTTCTGCTGGCCGACGACCCCGGCGCCGGCAAGACGATCATGGCCGGGCTGCTCATCAAGGAACTGGTGGCGCGCGGCGACCTGCAACGGTGCCTCATCGTCTGCCCCGGCAGCCTGGCGGAGCAGTGGCAGGACGAACTCTACCGCCGCTTCCACCTGCCCTTCGACATCCTCACCAACGATAAACTCGAAGCCGCCCGCACCGGCAATTGGTTCCTGGAGAACAACCTGGTCATCGCCCGCCTCGACAAGTTGGCGCGCGACAAGGATGTGCAGCAGAAGCTCCAGGCGCCCGACGGTGGCTGGGATCTCATCGTCTGCGATGAAGCGCACAAACTGTCGGCTACGATCTTTGGCAGCGAGATCAAGTACACCGAACGCTACAAGCTGGGCCAACTGCTATCCACGCTCACCCGCCACTTCCTGCTGATGACGGCGACGCCGCACAACGGCAAGGAAGAGGATTTCCAGCTCTTCATGGCGCTGCTCGACGGCGACCGCTTCGAAGGCAAGTTCCGGGACGGCGTGCATGTAGCGGACGTGGCGGACATGATGCGGCGCATGGTGAAGGAGAACCTGCTCAAGTTCGACGGCACGCCGCTGTTCCCGGAACGCATCGCCGAAACCATTCCCTACAAGCTGTCGGCCGAGGAAGCAAATCTCTACAAGGCGGTCACCGAGTATGTGCGCGAAGAGTTCAACCGGGCAGGCAATCTGCAGAATGAAAAGCGCACGAATACGGTCGGCTTTGCGCTGACGGTGCTCCAGCGGCGGCTGGCGTCGTCGCCGGAAGCGATCTACCAGTCGCTGCCGGCGGCACGAACGGCTGGAGAGCCAGCAGCGCGAAGTTGGAAATGATGCAGCGCGGCGCTGGTGCAGGGCAGCCTGCTCCCCCAACGGACGCCACCCTTTGGATGCGCAGGCGCTGGAAGATCTGGATGAAGCGCCAGATATCGAGATCGAGGCAATCGAGGAAGAGATCCTCGACCAGGCGACGGCCGCGCGCACGATCGCCGAACTGAAGACCGGAAATCGAGACGCTCAAACGGCTCGAAGGGCTGGCTCAGCGTGCGGCGCAGCGGGCCGACACCAAAGCGGCGCGAGCTGGCCAGCCTGCTCGGCGAGATCTTTACGCCGGCCGCCATCGCCAACCGGATGGCGGAAGAGGGCGTGCCGTACATCCGGCCGGCCAAGTCCACCCCGGTCCCCGTCGCCCATCAGAAGCTAGTGATCTTCACCGAGCACAAAGACACGCTGCACTATCTGGAGCAGCGGATCACGACGCTGCTTGGACGCTCCGAGGCAGTGGTGTTGATTCACGGCGGGCTGGGGCGTGAGGAGCGCACCAAAGCGCAGGAGGCCTTCCGCTTCGACCCGACGGTGCAGGTGCTGCTGGCCACCGATGCGGCGGGCGAAGGCATCAACCTCCAGCGCGCGCACCTGATGGTGAACTACGACCTGCCGTGGAATCCAAACCGGCTCGAACAGCGCTTCGGCCGCATCCACCGCATCGGGCAAACGGAGGTGTGCTACCTCTGGAACCTGGTGGCGGCCGAAGGCACGCGAGGGCGACGTCTATCACCGGCTGCTGGCCAAACTGGAAGAGGCGCGGGCGGCGCTGGGTGGGCAGGTCTTCGATGTACTGGGCAAGCTCCAGTTTGAGGGCAAACCGCTGCGGGAGCTGCTGATCGAGGCGATCCGCTACGGTGACCTGCCCGAAGTGCGCGCCCGGCTGACGAAGGTGGTGGACCGGGCGATGGACTACAAGCAGATCCAGGATCTGGTGGAAGAGCGGGCGCTGGCGCAGGATGTGATGGATGCCAGCCGGGTCTTTCGCATTCGGGAAGAGATGGAGCGCGCCGAGGCGCGGCGGCTGCAGCCGCACTACATCGAATCGTTCTTCCTGGAGGCTTTCCAACGGCTCGGCGGCACGGTGCGCCCGCGGGAAGGGCGACGGTCGGAGGTGACGCATGTGCCGGCGCTAGTACGCAACCGAGACCGGCTGATTGGGGTGGGCGAAGCGGTGCTGCCGCGCTACGAGCGGATCGCCTTTGCCAAGAGCGAACTGCGCCTGCCAGGGCTGGCTGAGGCTGCCTTCATCTGCCCAGGGCATCCGCTGCTGGATGCCGTGATTGATCTGACATTGGAGCGCAACCGGGACCTGCTCAAGCGGGGCGCCGTGCTGGTCGATGAGCGGGATCTGGGCACGCAGCCACGCATGCTCTTTTATCTGGAGCATGCGATCCAAGACGCCAGCACGACGCGGTCCGGCGAACGGCGCGTCATTTCCAAACGCATGCTCTATGTCGAACTCGACGCCGGCGGCGCCATGCGGCATCTGCACTATGCGCCGTATCTCGATTACCGGCCGTTGACTGCGGATGAGCCGGGCGTGCCGGTGATTCTGGCGCGGCCGGAGTGTGCTTGGATCACGCGCGAGTTGGAGCAGCAGGCGCAGGGGTATGCGATTCGGAGCGTGGTGCCGGAGCATCTGAAGGAAGTACGCGAAGCGCGGCTGACGTTGATTCAGAAGACCGAAGCGGCAGTGAAGGACCGGCTGGTCAAGGAGATCAACTACTGGGACCGTCGCGCCGGCGATCTCAAGCTGCAGGAGCAGGCGGGAAAGCCGAATGCCAAGCTCAACTCAGCGGAGGCGCGCAAGCGGGCGGATGCGTTGCAGGGGCGCTTGCAGAAGCGGCTCGACGAGTTGAGCCAGGAGAAGCAGATTGCGCCCCTGCCGCCAGTGGTGTTGGGCGGGATGTTGGTGGTCCCGCTGGGGCTGGTGCAGGCGATGACCGGCAAAGGTAATGCCGGCAGTCTGCAAGCAACCCCGGTCGACACGCAGGCGTCAGCTGCCAGGGCGCGGGCCATTGTGATGGAGGTTGAACGCAGTCTAGGCTTTGAGCCGGTGGATCGGGAGTTCGAGCAGTTGGGCTATGACATTGAGAGCCAGGTGCCCGGCACTGGGAGGCTGCGGTTTATCGAGGTCAAGGGGCGGGTGAGCGGGGCAGAGACGATCACGGTCACGAAGAATGAGATTCTGTACTCGTTGAACAAGCCGGAGGACTACTTCCTGGCGATTGTAGAGTTTTTGAGTGAGGCGCAGCACCGGGTCCACTATGTGCGGCAACCATTTCAAGGGAGCCGGACTTTGGCGTGACGAGCGTGAATTACGACTTGGGAGAGTTGATTTCCTAGAGCGGGGTGAGGGATCAACGCGGAGGTGCGGAGACGCGGAGAAAGGCGGAGAGGGAAACCTCAAGAAATCATCCTTGTCTCTTTGTGTTCTTCGCTAAGTCTCCGCGGTGGTTCTCTGCAGGTGAGCCACCACCCCAAACGGGTGCGTTTCAAGTTTTTGGGGTGCCTTGTTGACGAAATCCCTCCCACCTTCCAGGACGCACCGTAGGGACACCGGCACTGCCGTGTCCGTGGCGCCGACGCATGCAATCCACACCGCCCAGGGCGATCGGTGCCAATGCAGGTCGCGCCTGATGGATATCCGATGATTTTTGCCTGGTCGGCGAGCGCGGTATTCGTCAACAAAACGGACACGGCAGTGCCGATGTCCCTACGATTTTCCCTAGACGGGAGCATGGGGATCCGTCAACAAGGCGGACATGGCAATGCCGATTCCTCCGCAAGACTCGCTTTCCAAACAGCTGAAACACACCCAAAACCAAAACTTCCCACTTGTGTAAATCCCACAATTCTGCTAATATTGAGGAGCTAATTCTCAATATTTTACATTATTTATGGAATTTTATCGTAATCACGAACTCAGCGCCACATAGCATGCACACAGAGCGAGGCGACCATGTATCAGCGCACGCTTGAACAGCGCATAGAGCAGTACCTCTTTCGCGGACGCGTGGTCACGTTGTTGGGCGCACGCCGCACCGGCAAGACCACCCTGGTGAAAGTGCTGCTGGACAAATATACCGACAAGCGCACTCGCTATCTCAACTGCGATCTCCAGTCGGTGCAGTTTGCATTGGAAATTCAGGAAGCCGAGCCGTTGAAAGCCTTTATCGGCGATCAGGATTTAGTGGTTCTGGATGAAGCGCAGAACATCAAAGAGATTGGGAAGGTGCTCAAGATTCTGGTCGACACCTACCCCGAGATGCAGATCATTGCCACCGGTTCGTCTTCCTTTGACCTGGTCAACAAGACTGGCGAACCGCTGACCGGGCGCGTTTTTGCCTTCAAACTCTACCCGCTATCACTGCAGGAGATCGCCGGTAGCAACGGCTACAGTGTCATCGAGCCGCAGCTTGAGCATTTTTTGCGCTTCGGCCTGTATCCGGCCATCGTGCCGCTGAGCAACGATGACGCGGCGATGCAACTTGACGAGCTTGCCGCGAACTATCTCTACAAAGATATCCTGGCGTTTGCCGGCGTCAAACGCGCCAGGATCATCACTGACCTGGTGCGGCTGCTCGCGCTCCAGGTGGGTAACGAAGTCTCGTACAACGAACTGGCCGTCAACCTGGGCGTTGACCGCAAAACGGTGGCGAGCTACCTCGATCTGCTAGAGCAATGCTTTGTCGTTTTCCGCCTGGGCGCCTTCAGCCGCAACCTACGCAAGGAAGTCGCCAAAAGCCAGAAGGTGTACTTCTATGATCTGGGCGTACGCAACGCTTTGCTACAAGCCTTCGCACCTGTCTCACTGCGCACCGACGTCGGCGCACTCTGGGAGAACTTCTGCATCGTGGAGCGTTTGAAATATGCCGACAACAACGGGATCCGCGCGAACCGTTACTTCTGGCGCACCTACGACCAGAAAGAGATTGATTATATCGAGGAGCGGGATGGAAAGCTTACCGGCTTTGAGTGCAAATGGAACCCGACGCGCCGGATGCGCTCGCCCAAAGACTTCTTGGACACCTACCCCGGCAGCACCATCAACCAGATTGACCGCACCAACTATTGGCGATACCTGATACCGCCGGTGGATGCGCCCCGCCGGTGATTTGGATTCGGTGCGCCGGCGTCGGCAGGGTAGAATAGGGGGAGGAGAACGTACATGGCCAGCACTTCTGAACCTTATTTGTCGAGAATTCATTCACCCGGCTACCATGTCCTGATGGCTGATTTTTGTCGACGGCATCAAATCCGCAAGCTAGCGTTTTTTGGCTCGGTGTTGAGTCCTGAATTCGGTCCAGAAAGCGACATAGACGTTCTGGTCGAATTTGAACCAGGGCAGACGCCCGGCTTCTTCTTTTTTGCGATCCAAGACGAACTGTCAGCGCTATTGGGCAGGCAAGTCGATCTTCACACGCCAAATTCACTGAGCACGTATTTCCGTAGCCAGGTGGAAGCAACTGCCGATGTCCAGTATTCCAGCATCTGACGCGATACGCTTGCGTCACATGCTAGACGCTGCGCAAAAAGCGCTGGCTTTTGTCGACGGCCGCGATCGTTCGGATCTTGAATCGGACGAAATGCTTGCGCTTGCCCTGGTTCGTTTGATTGAAATCCTTGGTGAAGCAGCTACACGCGTGTCACCAGAGGTTCAAGCAGAGCTACCCGGCATCCCCTGGCGTCAAATTGCCGGCACCCGCAACCGGTTGATTCACGGCTATTTTGATGTAGATCTCGACATTGTGTGGGCGATCGTTCAGGACGATCTGCCACCGTGTGTCGCAATCCTTGACAATGCAATCTCTCAGCGTGACGCGTAGCGGGCCGGTTGGCACGGTGGCGCAAGGCCTGCCAGGCACTGCGATTTTTTGCAGCATGCTAAACCACGAAGACTTTATCCCATCATAATCTGAAGCGGGTATCCTCATGGTAAAGACCCCGAAGAAACTCATTGAAGTTGCCCTACCGCTCGACGCCATCAACGAGGCCTCGGCGCGGGAGAAATCCATCCGGCACGGGCATCCATCGACGCTGCACCTGTGGTGGGCGCGGCGGCCGTTGGCGGCGGCGCGGGCGGTGATCTTTGCGCAGATGGTGGATGACCCGTCTGAGCACACGGATGTGCTGCTCAGCGACCCGCAGATCAAGCGCAAGGCGACGAGTGAGTTGAATAAGCGGCGTGAGGCATGGACCCGGCGCAACGCGGCCCATGAGCACGATCATGCGGCGCCGGAGCCTGGGCCGGAGCCGACGCTGGCCGAGTGTGCAGCCGACATCGAGCGCGAGCGGCTGTTTGAGATCATCCGGCAGTTGGTGAAGTGGGAGAACACGACCAACGAGACGGTGTTGCAGCAGGCGCGGGATGAGATCTGGCAGAGCTGGCGCTATGCGTGCGCGGCCAACGCCGACCACCCGCGTGCGGCGGAGCTTTTTGATCGGTACAAACTGCCGGCCTTTCATGATCCCTTTGCGGGGGGCGGCTCGCTGCCGTTGGAGGCGCAGCGGCTGGGGCTGGAAGCGTATGCCAGCGATTTGAACCCCGTCGCGGTGCTGATCAACAAGGCGATGATCGAGATCCCGCCCAAGTTCGCCGGGAAACCTCCGGTGAATCCGGATGCACGCAACGACAACCGGCTGCTTGCCCAGACTTGGAAAGGGGCGCAGGGGTTGGCGGAGGATGTGCGCTATTACGGGAAGTGGATGCGCGATGAGGCGGAGAAGCGGATCGGGCATCTGTACCCGAAGATCGAGATCACGGCGGACGGTGATTGCATGGCTGTGGGCGGACGGTGAAGAGCCCGAATCCGGCGTTTGCAAATGTGGATGTTCCACTTGCTTCAACGTTTGTGCTTTGACCAAAGGAGGGAAAAGAAGCGTATGTTGAACCGGTAATCGAGGAAGGTGGCTATCGATTTACCGTGAAAGTTGGGCCTGCCAAAGGACGCCATGCGGCAGAGTGGCACTAAGGCTGGGAACGCGCAATTTTTCTGTCTAATGTCCGGCACGCCGATTTCCTGGCGACTATATCAAGGCTGAGGGGCAAAGCCGGCGCATGGCGAGCGTTTGATGGCTATCGTTGCTGAAGGGAGAACGGGCGGATCTATCTACCTCCAACCCTGCGATGGAGGTATTGCACGTGCAGCGCAACCGGAGTGGAAGCCCGAGGCGCCACCATTCCACCGCGCGACTTGAGGAACTGCAACTGTATGGACTTGACACCTGGGCGACCTCTTTTACCCTGCGCCAACTTGTTGCGCTGACGACCTTTTCTGATCTTGTTCAAGATGCGCCAAGGGTGCTGTGTGGACGCCATCGACGCAGGGGTTGCATGATGACCAAATGCGCCGGATCTGCGAGCGGGTGCGAACCGAGGCGTATGCAGATGGCTAGCCCTGCTGGCGCTTATGGTCGGTAGATCGCGATCGGCACAACACTTTGCTCCTGGGATCCAGCAGTGACAAGAAAGATAGATCATTCGAAATGCGTTTTCGTCGGCAAGCACTCCCTATGACATGGGACTATGCGGAAGGGAACCCTTTAGCGAATCCGCGGAAAATTTCCATTCGGCAATCTGGAGGTTGCAAAAAGCGTGCTCGATCGCCTCGTGCCTGCAATTCGGGGCAAGGCACAGCTGACGCAGCCCGCCAGATCTGTCGAGGCAGAAAGTTGTTTCTACAGATCCACCTTACTATGACAATATCGGCTATGCCGACCTTTCAGATTTCTTCTACGTCTGGCTACGGCGAGTCCTTGAGAACTGTTTTTCCCCGACCTCTTTGCCACGCTTGCTGTACCCAAAAGTTGAGAACTGGTTGCGACACCGTACCGGCACGGTGGTAAGGGAAAGGCAGAAGCCTTTTTCTTGCAGGCATGACGCAGGCAATGCATCGGCTTGCTGAACAAACGCATCCAGCTTTTCCTGTTACTATCTATTACGCGTTCAAACAGGCTGAGAACGACGGAAAGGACGGAACTCGTCAGCACCGGCTGGGAGACATTTCTTGATGCGGTGATTCGGCAGGGTTTGCCATCAGCGGCACTTGGCCGATGCGAACCGAACTGGGCAATCGAATGATTGGTTCTGGTTCGAATGCACTTGCATCCAGTATTGTCCTTGTCTGCCGAAACGCGACACGTGATGTCCAACCGCCACGCGCGCGAATTCGTCACTGCGCTTCGGGCTGAATTGCCTGTTGCGCTTACGCATCTGCAACGCGGCAACATCGCGCCTGTAGACCTGGCGCAAGCCGCGATCGGCCCTGGGATGGCGGTCTACACGCGCTACGCCCAGGTGCTTGACGCATCAGGTACGCCGCTCACCGTGCGTGATGCATTGTCACTCATCAACCAGACGCTCGATGAGGTGTTGGCCGAGCAGGAAGGTGACTTCGACGCGGACAGCCGCTGGGCGCTGGCGTGGTTCGAGCAGGCGGGCTTTGCCGAGGGCGAGTATGGCGTCGCGGAGACGCTCTCCAAGGCGAAGAATACCAGCGTGGCCGGGATGGTCGCGGCGGGGATTCTGGCGTCGAGCCGCGGTAAGGTGCGGCTGCTCCGCCCTGAGGAACTGCCCGCGGACTGGGATCCGGCCAAGGACAAGCGGTTGACGGCGTGGGAGATGGTGCATCACCTGATCCGCACGCTGGAGGCGCAGGGCGAGCAGGCCGCGGCCGCGCTGGTGGCGGCGCTGGGCAGCGAGGGGGAGGTGGCGCGCGAACTGGCGTATCGACTCTATACGATCTGTGAGCGCAAGAAGCGCGCGGCCGAGGCGCTGTCGTATAACGGGCTGGTGCAGAGTTGGCCGGAGATTAGCCGGCTGGCGGGCGATGGAGAAGGGGTCGGTGCAGGAGAGGTTGTGGTAGGAAGCAAAAACACTACAACGGATTTCGGACGGGAACGGATTTGGTGGCGCTGTAGGTGAGGTTGTGCGTTAGAGTTGACGCGGAGCACTACAACGGATGAAGACAAAAACGGATAGGGCCATCCGCCAGCACCCTGTGTGCGTGACGATGGGAGCACAATGGGTATGGCGGTTGCGTCGCGGCGGGAGTCTCGTGCGTTGCACTGGTGCAGGAGAGGTAATTGACAGTGCAAGGTTTCGCCAGTGCATCGCACGAGACGGTGTGGGTGACACTGTTGCCCCAAGTGCGACGCACTGGCGACAGGTTGTGCGGTCCGGCGAGGGGATCTGCGCCAGTGCGACGCACGGACGGCGTAGCGCATAACCTGCCCGGCAGGACCACCAAATCCGTTCCGGTCCGAAATCCGCTGTAGTGTTCGTTACCCCCTATCTTCCCATCCGAAAATCTGATAATATGAAATTCTGATTGGATGAGGTGATGGTGAAGGAGGGGGGCAATGCAGAGCTATACGGTGCGGGTGCGGGAGCGGGGACAGTTGACGATTCCCCAGGCGGCGCGGGAGGAACTGGATATCAAGGAGGGGGACACCCTCACGCTGATCCAGATCGAGGGGCTGCTGGTGCTGGAGGTAAGGCAGCCGCTCGTGCCGCAGTTGAGTGAGCAGTTTAGCAGGCAGATGGACGAAGCCGGCGTCTCGCTGGCGGACCTGCTGATTGGGTTGGAGGAGGAGCGGCGCGCCAGCGGTGAACGGCGGTTTGGCGCCAATGCGTAGGGTCTTTGTGGACGCCAACGTGCTCATGGCGGGGGCGGATTCCCGGTCGGGGGCCAGTCATGTGGTGTTGCGGCTGGCTGAGGCGGGGCTGTTTCGGCTGGTGGTCTGCCGGCAGGTGCTGGACGAGGCGGAGCGCAACCTACGCAAGAAACTGCCGCGCGCGTTGCCGGCCTTTGCTGCGCTGCTGGCGGAGCTACCCCTTGAGATCGTCGCAGACCCTGATGACGAGAGCTGCCAACAATGGGCAGGCGTGATCGAACGCAAGGATACGCCGATTCTGGCGGCAGCGGTGGATGCCCAGGTGGACCGCTTGATCACGTTGAACACCAGAGATTTTACCCCCGCCGTGGCCAAGGCGAGTGGGTTGCGCATCCAGACGCCGGGGAGGGGGATTTGGGGGTGTTGGGAAGGGATTTGAGGCGGTCTGATTTGACGGAAGGGATTTGGTTGGCGGTGGCGGCGCGCGCCAGTGCGACGCGACGCGGCGAGTCAGCGGCTACAAGCCGCCCTACGGTCGGGACCAGATCGTCGCGGTCGCGCCACCCAGTTATTTGTAGTGACTATCCATACGGCGTCTCCGCATCACGTATATCGTGTTGCGAAACACGCAATACCATTCAGGAGATACACCCCCCTTATGGCCACGACCAACCACGAACGCGTCGGCAAGGCGCTGGACCTGCTCCGGGAAGGGCTGAAGCCCTTTGTTTCGCGCGAACTGGAAGCCAAGTACGGCAAGTACTGGGTCACGACGGTCACGTCCGGCTGGCCGCGTGATCTGGATTGGGGCAACGAGTGACGAGCCAAACCTCGATGCGGCGGTGCTGCTGCGCATGATGTGGGATCAATGGAACGTGGTCTTTGGCCGCACGTTAGGCTTCACCGAGCGCAGCATCGTCAGCGAACTGCGCGACACGCGGAACAAGTGGGCGCACCAGAATACCTTCTCCAGCGACGATGCGTACCGGGCGCTCGACTCGGTGGCGCGGCTGCTGACGGCGATCTCCGCGCCGCAGGCGGACGAAGTTGAGAAGATGAAGATGGAACTGCTGCGGCTGCGCTTTGACGAGCAGGCGCGCAGCGAGCGGCGCAAGAGCGCAGGCACGGCCATCGAGAGCCAGGTGACCGGCGCGCTGAAGCCGTGGCGGGAAGTAGTGACGCCGCATCGGGATGTGGCCAGCGGGCGCTACCAGCAGGCCGAGTTTGCCGCCGACCTGTGGCAGGTGCATATGGGCGAAGGCACGGATGAGTACCGGGATCCGGGCGAGTTCTTCCGCCGCACCTATCTCACCGAAAGCCTGAAGGCGATGCTGGTCGGCGCGGTGCAAAGGCTCGCCGGGCAGGGCGGCGACCCGGTGGTGCAGTTGCAGACCAACTTTGGCGGCGGCAAGACGCACTCGATGCTGGCGCTCTACCACCTCTTTTCGGGCACGTCGCCGCAACAGATGAGTGGGGTGGACGAGATACTGCGGGAGGCAGGCATCAGCACGCTGGCCGCGGCGCGGCGGGTGGTGCTGGTGGGCAACAAGATTTCGCCGGGCAACCCGGTCGTCAAGGCGGACGGCACGGTGGTGCGCACGCTGTGGGGTGAACTGGCGTGGCAACTGGGCGGCAAGGCGGCCTACAGCCGCATCCAGGCGGACGACGAGAAGGCGACCAGCCCGGGCGATGTGCTGCGGGCGCTCTTCAAGGAGTATGGCCCGTGCCTGATCCTGATCGACGAGTGGGTAGCCTATGCCCGGCAATTGCACGACCAGAGCGATCTGCCGGCCGGCAGCTTTGAGACCCAGTTTACCTTTGCGCAGGTGCTGACCGAGTCGGCCAAGCTGGCGCAGAACTGTCTGCTGGTGATCAGCCTCCCGGCGTCGGACACGGCGGGTTCGCCACACACGCAGGCGGATGACGTGGAAGTGGGCGGCCAGCGCGGGCGTGAGGCGCTCGACCGGCTGCGCAACGTGGTGGGCCGCGTCGAGTCGTCGTGGCGGCCGGCCAGCGCGGAAGAAGGTTTTGAGATCGTGCGCCGGCGGTTGTTTGAGCCGTTGGTGGGGAATGCGCAGTTCAAGGATCGGGATGTGGTGGCGCGCGCCTTTGCCGACCTCTACCGCACGCAGCAGCAGGAGTTTCCGCCCGAGTGCCGCGACGCCGACTACGAGCAGCGCATCCGGGCGGCGTATCCGATCCACCCGGAGATCTTCGACCGGCTGTACACCGACTGGTCGACGCTGGTGAAGTTCCAGCGGACGCGCGGCGTGCTGCGGCTGATGGCCGCGGTGATCCACAGTTTATGGGAGAAGGGCGACCGCAACCCGCTGATCCTGCCCTGCAACATTGCGATCGACGACCCGCGGGTGCAGTTTGAGTTGACGCGGTACCTGTCCGACAACTGGGTGCCGGTGATCGAGAAGGATGTCGATGGTCCCAGTTCGCTGCCGCTGCACCTGGACGGCGAGGTGCCCAACCTGGGCAAGTTCGCGGCGTGCCGGCGAGTGGCGCGCACGATCTACATGGGCTCGGCGCCCACCGCCACCGCGGCGCATCGCGGGCTGGAGGATCGGCGGGTCAAGTTGGGGTGCGTCATGCCGGGCGAGTCGCCGGCGGTCTTTGGCGATGCCCTGCGCCGGCTGACCGCCGCCGCCACCTATCTCTACCAGGACGGCCCGCGCTACTGGTACTCGACGCAGCCGACCGTCACCAAGCTGGCCGAGGACCGCGCCGAGCAATTGCGGCGGGATCCGGACAAGGTGGTGCAGGAGATCGAGGCGCGGCTGCGCAAAGAGGTGATGCAGCAGAAGGGGGACTTCAGCCGCATCCATGCCATGCCGGCGGGTGGGCAGGATGTGCCCGACGACCTCGACACCCGGCTGGTGGTGCTGGGGATCGATTATCCCTACAGCAAGGATGCCGGCGGTGCCGCCGAGACTGTGGCGAAGCAGATCCTTGAGTCACGCGGCAATGCCCCGCGCCTCTATCGCAATACGCTGGTCTTTCTGGCGGCGGACAAGACGCGGTTGCAGGATCTGGACGAGGCCGCGCGCAAGTACCTGGCGTGGGAGTCGATTCTGGCAGAGCGGGTGCAGTTGGACCTGGCCCCGTTGCAGGTGAAGCAGGCCGAGACGCAGCGGGCGGCGGCGGACAGCACCGTGACCGCGCGGCTGCCGGAGACCTACCAATGGCTGCTGGTGCCGGTGCAGGGGACGCCGCAGACGCCGGTAAGTTGGCAGGCGTTTCGATTGGCGGGGCAGGATGCGTTGGCCGTGCGCGCCAGCAAGAAGCTGCGCAACGACGAACAGTTGGTCACCAGTTTTGCCGCCAGCCGGCTGCGGATGGAGCTGGACCGGGTGCCGTTGTGGCGCGGGGACCATGTGCCGGTGGCGACGTTACTCCAAGATTTTGGGCGCTACCTGTATTTGCCGCGGCTCAAGGATCCGGCGGTCCTGCTGGGCGCCATCGAGGGCGGCTTTGGGCTGCTGACCTGGCTGCAGGATTCATTCGCCTATGCGGAGAGCTACGACGAGGCCAACGGGCGCTACCGTGGCTTGCGGGCCGGGCAGCGCATAGCAGTGACAGAGGGTGATCCTGGGCTGCTCGTGCGACCGGAGGTGGCTAAGCGGCAGTTGGATGCCGAGGCGGCGAAGGAAGCGCTCGCGACGCCGGCTCCCGAACTGGAACGTCACCCGCACGGGTGGGGGGTCGATTGCGACGCCGGGGGCAGATGGTGGCAGTGCGCCGGCGCCAAAGGTGGGGCCGAAGCGGTATCACGGTGCGGCGGAACTGGATCCGCTCCGCGCCGGCCGCGATGCCAGCCGGATTGCGGACGAGGTGATTGCGCACCTGGTTGGGCTGGATGGGGCCACGGTGCGCGTGACGCTGGAGATCCAGGTGGAGTTGCCGAACGGTGCGCCGGACCACGTGGTGCGGACGGTGACGGAGAATGGAAGGACGTTGAAGTTTGTGGATAGTGGGTTTGAGAGGGAGTGAGACCCTATCCCCTACATTTTGTATGACATGGCAATTCTGAGGTTACACATGCTTTTGTGAAGTTTCTATATCTAGGTTCTGCCTTGAGGAGCCTGACTGATGATAACTGTTGAACTGTTCTTGCTTTCGATTGGTAGCATTCTGGTGAAGGCTCTCCTGGTGGAGAGTCTTGGGAATGCTTGGCAGAGTCAAGTATCCCAAGACCTCGTCGATCTACTCAAAGAGGCTGCGTCTGACAAGATCGCACAACGCAGATCGTGATCGCACGGATATTTCTGACATCTACAAGAAGATAGTCGCCGAGATCAGGCCGTTCGTTGACAATGAGTTTCGAGGCATCGATCCAGCAGAAAAGGCACAAGTTGTCTCGGCCGTTGGAACCACGATAATGCGTTCGCGGGTTGGAGTCCGGGATTTGATCGAAATGCAACTTGATCCTGCGTCATTGGCGAAGTTTTTGGCGAATAGAGATCCAGAAGCAAACTAAGCATCTGAGTGCCGCGGGCAGATCATTATACGAGTTTTTTTATTGCGGAATCTGCGAAGACACTCATCAAAAACGCATCTGCACGCAGGACTTTGAGGTCGTTTTTGCTCGCGGTTTCGGAATGACCGTGCACTGAGTGAGGGTATTACCGCATTAACCAACATGCATAGCATCGAAAGTCAGGATGAGGAATTTCAGCATCGGTACCTGAGCTCAATAATCAATAGTCTCGATCGCCTTGAGTTATTCGGTTTGGATCGCGTCGATGAACTTCAGCGGAGACAGAAGCTCTCTATTGCATATGTATCGCTGGATTTCGAGGTTGGATTCAGTAAAGCCTTTTCTGTACAGATTCAGAACGAAGAGGGGTACGAATCGCGCGAACGAAATATCCGCGCGCACTTCAACGATACGTTCCGTGATGTTATCACGCATGCAGATCTCGGAACTGGGACTAACGTGTCGTTGGACTACGCACAGTACTTGTCCGCGTCGATGTCGACTACATGGTTAGATTTACTTAGAAAAAACTATACTGGTGCAACACATGCGCTGCGGCAGCAACAAACTCAATCTTTTCCTATTCGGTTACTAATCCGCGGGCGTGCTGGATCCGGCAAAACCACGCTGTTGAAATGGTTTGCAATTTCCTATGCAAAGGCGAGCATTGGTGCAAATGCCCCCAAAAATTTGCTGGTACCATTCTACGTTCGACTTCGAGACTATGCTGGAAAGTCGTTTCCGCCGCCAGAACAACTTGTGAGTTCAATAGTTCGCAATGTATTCGAGGAAATGCCCCGAGGATGGGTTAACAGACTACTAAAAAGTGGAAGGGCAATTGTCCTAATAGATGGTCTTGATGAAATCCCGCACGCTGAGCGAACAGCCATGCTCGATGCATTTAATCGTCTCATGGAGAATTTTCCATTATCGAGATATGTCATTTCCTCGCGTCCTCAGGCTATTGATGGAGATGGATGGCCAGAATGGGAGCGTTGGTGCCAAAAACAAAGATTCATCACGTTGTCAATACAAGATATGACACCCAATGAGATGTACAGACTCATTGACCAATGGCACCAAGCTCTTGCCGAAGATGCAGAGAACGATGATGAGCGCGCCTTTATTGAGGGCCTCCCACAAAGTCTGAAACGTAAGCTCTCCGATCGGCCGGAACTACGCCGCCTTGCTGTTAATCCATTACTTTGTGCCATGCTGTGCACCGTTCATCATGGTCAACGCAATAACCTGCCAAAAGATCGCGCACGACTCTATGAACAGTGTGTGGAAATGTTACTTTACCGACGCGACTATGCACGCAAAGTACCGCTCTCGGATTATCCGAATCTCTCAGAGACTCAGAGGCTTGAAATCGTCCAGAGCCTGGCGTACTGGTTTCTGAAGAATGGATATACGTCAGCAACACACGAGGACGTAGATTCACATGTCGGTTCATTGTTGCGGATTATGCAAGTTGGCGAGACCACCCCGGATGGCGTTCGCCGATTGCTGGTTGAACGGTCCGATTTGTTGCGCGAGCCTGTACTCGGCCAGATAGATTTCGCTCATCGCACCTTCTTGGAGTATTTGGCTGCGAAGGCAGCTGTGGCTGAAGCTGACTGGGGAGTGTTGTATGAGAAGCGACTTGATGACCAGTGGTACGAAACGATAGTCATCGCGGTTGGTCAGATGAGACATTCCGAGGCGGAGAAGTATCTTCGCAGACTAATCACTGGTGCGGTCGATGATCCAAGTCCGGAGGTGCGCCGTCGTCTTGTGCTGCTTAGTGTCGCAAGTCTAGAGACTGTGGTGCGGTTGGACCCTGCCCTTCGTCAGGAAATTCTTGACCTTGCGGTAGCATTAGTTCCACCTGACAGCGAAACAACATCTACTGAGTTGGCGAAGGCCGGTGACTCAATTGCAGCCAGCCTAATGCCCAACGAAGACTATTCATCGAGTGAAGCAGGATCATGTATCCAAACATTGGCGCAAATTGATTTAGACGAGCTCTGGAAGTCTTAGTTCGGTATGTCGATGACTGGCGCCTTGGAGCGCACTTTGCGCTCGGTGAGGCAAGGAACTCATTTGATCGCGGAGAATATGCAG
>JADJPH010000078.1 GCA_016713335.1 Candidatus Fredericiella danica
GGTCGGCATTTCCGGTCACAGGGTGCCGACGAAGGTCTTTGCCGCATTGAGTGACGTCGCCAAAGCCATCATCGTGACGAGCGCCTCGTTCAAAGGACAGGACCCGGCACGGGTGCGGGAAGAGATCGGCGGGATTGTGGGTGACATCCCGGTGCTGCTGACCTTTGAACCCCAACAGGCGTTGAGCACGGCGAAAACTTTGCAGCGCCCCGGCGACGTGATCATCCTCACCGGCTCGACCTACATGATCGAACAGGCGCTCAACCCCGACCCCTACATGGCCTACCTCAGCGCCAACTTTGGCTGGCGTATGGAGGAACCCCACGAGGCGACGGGGACGGTGCAGCTCAATTTGCCGAAGGCCGCACCACCACTGAGATAAGCCACGAGCTTGGAGCCTATGGTCGATGCAGGCTCGGCAAATACAAATTGAGGCAGGGCGCACTGGCCTTGGCGACCATGACGTGGTTGACGGCAAGATCGATGCCCGGCAGGGCGATGCGAAAATCGGCGCCACCATTCTGGCGGTCGCCAAAATAGGCATCGGGTAGTTCGAAGGTGGCCGCGCGCCATCCCCCGGAACCGGTCAAGGCGATCCGCGCAGTAGACTTGTAGGCGCCGTCGAATGGCTGGTTGGGATCCGTTGAGTCGTACTCCAGTGCGAACTCCCCGCTTTCACCATCAAGATACTCCACCGTGATGGCAACCGTTCCCGGCGCCGCATGCTGGTACGCCTCTTGAACCCAGAAATAGAGATAACGCATGGGCGAGAAGCGATTGGCAATCGTCTTGCGGGCTTCAAGCCCGCAAATCGTGGCCGGTTCCGTCAGCCCGTCAGGCATCTCCTGCTGGTAGAGCCCGTCTGAACGATTAGTCTCCGCCAATGTCACCTCAATCTGCCGTGCACAGGTGAGCGCCGGCAGTGAACGCGCCACCGCCGTCCAGCGCGCCGTCGCCTTCAGATATTGATCCGCTCCTTGCTCATACCCAGGATAGGCGTAGCCCCAACCGTTGGTCATGCCGGAGGCAGCCGGTTCGATCTGCGAACCTTCATGCCACTCGTTGAAAGAGGTGATGGCGATCATCGGTGGGGTGCTTCCGGTTTCAAGGACACTCCGCCACTGGCGCTCATAAAGCGCGCCCCCTTCCCGTTGCCGGTATGTGGCATTCGGATAGCCCATGCGCCTGGCAGAGAAGCCAGGGATGACAGTTGGGATAAACCACGCGTCCGCCGGGAGTTGTCGCCCCCACTCCGGCGGCGCCGTATCGAGATTGGTGTAGTCATACGCACCGTCAAAGTGACCGTCCACCACCCACGCCGCATCGGTCTTCTGGACCATCACCAGACCACCTTCGGGCAACGCATGAATCTGGTCGAGACCGGGCTGCCAATAGGCTGCATCGGCAGTTGGCCCCCGGTTATAGCGGAAACCGGGATTCCACAAGAAGAACAGCCCACTCGACTTCCCAGGCTCGTTGTAGCCGGACCCCTGGGTGCTGCGAAAGAAGGCGGGCGATGCCCCATATTGTGCATAGATGTACTGCACGTCACTCACGATGCTGTCGACGGAGCGACCACGATATGGTTCGATGTGAAATGCCACCTTGATCCCGGCATCCGCCGCCGCAGCCATCAATTCGGCGACAGTGCCATCCTCATAGGAATATGGCCCCCACCAGGAGACGATGATGACTTCAACGCCCGCCTGCTGCAACCATTCCATATGTTGCTGCAGCACAGTCTTGTCATGCGAGCTGTAGGGTCCCAGCGCAGGATAAAAGTCGCTCGCGATGTCGGTGGGCGGCGAGAACCGGTAGTCCGCGTCCCAGTGAATCCACTTCGAGTCGGTAGCAGGGTTGCCGTACCAGGGGTAGTAGAACGCGGCGATAATTGGTTTCACCGCTTGTCGTGCAGGCGGCGTGACAGGAACGGTTGGTGAATTCGCCGGCATTGTCGCCGCAACACCGGTTAGGAACAGGAGTAGGAAATTCAGAAACTGCTGGATCGAGGGCATATCGCTGCCTGACTCAATTCGTCTGTTCCACCCAGACCACCCCGGCGGGATAGTCTGTCACCCATGTGAAGCCCGCTTTGCGCGCGGTGGCGCCGGAGGAAACGTTGTTCGCCCAACAGTGCCAGCCGGCGGTGTGTACGCCACGCGTCGCGGCTGTTTGTACAAAGGCCAGGGTCATGGCCGTCGCCAGCCCTCGGCGCTGATGCGGTTCCAAGGTTTCGATGCCCACTTCACACGCACCGCCATAGTTGTACTCGGAAAGACACCAGCCGGCGAGCGCCGCCTGATGGATCGTGCAGACACCAAAGCTGTTTGCCAGAAATTCATCAACTGAGTTGCGCTCAGAACACATCTCGTCGCGCAGTTGCTCCACGAATTCAAGACCTTCTGTCGCCAACAACATGGCATCCACCGGATGGTTTGAATACGTATCTGGCCAGGTCACGGGCGCAGGGTCGGTAGGCACGGTGCGCCGGTAGTACTGGCTTACGCCAAAGAAGTGACGCCGGGTTTCAAACGCGTGCGCTAGAGGGTCCAGCCAGCCGGCCTGCAAAGGATGAAGCTTGAGCACCGCCATGCCGGCTTCAAGCGCACGCGCAACCAGGTCTCCATCAAAGAAGGCGGCGAATGCGGCGATATTGTGGCCGGTCGGTGCACCGGCAAGATAGAGGCGATGGCGCACCCATACCACGGCAATCTGCGGTGAATCTGCGGCATCGACGAAGATCTGCGCAGGGACCGCACCTGCCAGCGCCGCCTGAATGGCGAGATGATAGGGCGTGGCGGCAAATAATTCCCGGACAACATCCTGTCGATGACGCGCAAGCAACTGCATGACGGAACTCCTGTTCGCGTTTCCCAACTTGAGGATTGCGCCTAAAGGGTAGAAGAGGGCGCCTCTTGCTCCATATGGATCACGCGCCCTACCTGAGAGGGTATCGTTAGGCTCGAATGCTCTATGAACATGGCGCCCAGGCGAGAGCATACGTTGGCCGGAATGGGCGCACTTCGTCCGGCCAACCGATCGACGTGGAGCAGCATCCATTCGCAGGTGGCGGCCAGATAGTTCTCTGCGGTGTGACATAGCGCCATCAAGAGGTGGATGCGCTTCTCGTCGAAGCCCAGGAGCACCCCGGTCACATCATAGGGCGCACCCGCCTTCAACTCACGTAGATAGACAAGATGCGACTCTGCCGTGAAGATCGTGCAGCCAGTCTCACTGCGATAGCCGGCATCCAACCCAATCGCGTCCATCCAGGCATCTGTCGCCCGGCTGAACGGAACCAGGTAGAAGGCGTCGTTCATATGCTCGTTGTAGTCGATCCATTCGGGCGCGACGACCCCGGCATAGAGACTGAGCGGCAGACGAGTTCGATCCGGCATCATGCCCTCACGTGTAGAGGAGGCGTCCAAAGTGACAGCTCTAGTGTAGAATAGCCGATAGGACCTGTCAAAGCTTAAGGTTAAAGGGTTTTTAGCGACCGGAATAGATGATGGAAACGGATTTGCTCACTTCAGAAGAGATGCCGGAGATTCCTGCAAACCATCGCAGCGGCTATGTCGCCGTGATTGGACGCCCCAACGTCGGCAAGTCAACGCTGCTCAACCGTCTGCTAGGGCAGAAGATCGCCATCACCAGCCCGAAACCGCAGACGACGCGCGACACCATGCTCGGCATCCTGACGACCGACGACACGCAGATGCTCTTCCTGGACACGCCGGGCATCCACCGGCCGCTGCACAAACTGGGCGAGTACATGGTGCAGGTGGCGGCGGACACGGTCGAGGACGCCGATGTCGTGTTGTGGCTCGTGGATATCAACGTGCCGCCCACTGCTGAGGACAGTGCCATCGCCGAGCTGCTGCACCAGTTGACCACGCGCAAGCGGAAGCCGATCCGGCTGCCGCCGCTGATCCTGGGCTTTAATCAGGCCGATCGTTGGACTGGCGACGCCGCAGTAACTGCAACGCGTGAGCACGAATACCGTGCGCTGCTCGGGTGGCTGCACGCAGCGCCCCAAGCGCGTGGCGGCGCCACGTTTGACGAGGCCGCCGCACCACCGGTAAGCACCGCAGTCTTCAGCGCGGTCAGCGGTGCAGGGATCGACACGCTGTTGGGTACCCTGCGTGAACTCCTGCCGCCGGGACCACGCTATTACGCGGAAGACGAGATCACGGACGCGCCCGTGCGCTATCTTGCCGGCGAAATCGTGCGCGAGAAGGCGCTGTTCCTGCTCCAGGATGAAGTTCCCCACAGCATCGCCGTCGAGGTGGACGAGTTCACCGAACGCGGCCCCAACATGACCTACATCTCAGCGGTCATCTATGTCGAGCGCGACAGCCAGAAGGGCATTGTCCTGGGCGCCAATGGGGCCATGATCAAACGCATTGGCCAGGCCGCCCGCCCAGAGATCGAGAACCTCGTTGGCACGAAGGTCTACCTGGAACTGTGGGTGAAGGTGTGGGAGCGGTGGCGGAGGAGAGAGAACATGTTGAAGCAGTTGGGGTATGCCACAGAGAAGAAGAAAAGATGAGGAAGAAAATTGTCAATAGTCAATTGACAATTCCTTCTCCTTCTGCCCCTACCATCGCCTCCCACGCGCGCTCCACATCCGCAGGGGTGGTGCGCCAGTTGCTGAACGCGGCGCGCATCGCCGGTCTGCCTGCGTAGGTCGTCGGCGTCAGAAACGCCTTGCCGCCGTCGCGCAAGCGGCGCAAGAACTTAGCCACGCACGGCGGACGCCGGCTCCCGCAATGTGAACGTCACGACATTCATACGCACCGGCGCCAGCAGTTCAAACCCGGTCGATGCCGCAATGCGTTCGCCGAGCAACGCTGCACAGGCACAGTTCGATTCCACAATCTGGCGGTAGCCGTCGGCGCCATACGCCATGAGGGTGAACCAGGCCGGCAGGGCACGCAGACGCCTGGAAGTCTCAGGGGTAAGATGAAAAGCATCGGCACTGTTGGGGGTCCCCAAGTAGGCCGCACCGCTATTCTGAAACACTTTCAACTGTAGGTCGACGCACCGCGTGAATTGCATGGCGCTGTCATAAGGCACGTTGAGCCACTTGTGGGCGTCGACGGTAATCGAATCGGCCTCTTCCCACCCGGCCAACAAATGTTGATAGCCTGGCGAGCAGGCGGCAAAACCACCAAACGCAGCGTCGACGTGTAGATAGAAATCGTACTTGCGTTTGAGAACTGCAACGGCCGCGATGTCATCGAAATCCACGGTATTGACGACGCCCGCATTGGCAACCACGATGCAGGGTCGGCCGGCAAGCGCTACCAGCGCAGCTTCTAGCGCCTGGATGTCGACCGCCTCGCGGCCGGGCAATGTTGCGACGGGCGTGAGGTTGTCACGGCCAAGCCCAAGCATCGAAAGGCTCTTATAGATCGAAGAGTGTGGCGCCCCACTCAACACCACCAACTGCGGTAGACCAAAGATCCCGCTGCGAGCGATGTCGACGCCAAGCCGCTCCCCCCACCATTGGCGGCCGATGGCGAGGCCAACGAAGTTGCTCATGGTCGCACCCGAAACGAACCGGCCGGCGAACACTGCCGGCAGTCCAAAGAGCGTGCGCAACATCTCGATTGCTTCGGCCTCGATCTGGGCAGCCACCGCACTGGAGGTGTCACAGGCATTCTGGTCATAGGCGGCCGTCAACCAGTCGCCCATGATGGCCGCGGGCGTGTTGCCGCCGGTGACAAAGCCAAAATAGCGCGGCCCCGCGCTCCCGGTGACGCCGGCGCTGAACGTCTGCCTGAATCGTTCGAAGGTCGCTTGCGCTCCCAATCCGTGCACTGGCAATTGGTGAGCAACGCTTGCCGTCCAATCGTTATTCGCAGGGCGCGTTTCCACACCCTCCAGAAATCGAACAGCTTCGGCGCACGCCAACTCAAGCACTTCCGCAACGTGCGCACTGTCCGATAAGAGCGGTGAGTGATTGCGCATGGTCTCCTCCGACGCAGCCGTCTCCATAGTTGAATTGCCCCTAACAAGGTCAATACCGGGAATCAGTGAAAAAACTGGCTGGGATCAACTGAGATCGACGCCACTGCCGTAAGGTTATCTCTCGTGGTAACCTGACAGCAAAGTAAAATCTACTTTTTTTGTCGTTAACAAATCGTCAGTCGTATGTTATACTAAGGCGCCCCCAGACAATCGATTGCCCAGCCAAGGTTGTTGACGAAATTGCCTATGTCTAACGATTCCAACGCCCAGCCAAAGGACATGCGCGACATCGTGCTTTCACTGAGCCTGCGCACGCGGATGGCGCCGGAAGCTCTCGCCGTCGTCCTGAATGAATTGCCCGAGCATCAGCTTGTCGCGTATCGGGCGCGTATGCTTGGCCACGTTTGGCCTGAGTTTCTCGCTACGCTCCATTTGGGTGACGAGTACGCCAGCAATCTCCCCGAAGTCTACCCCTATCTGGTGCGCGCGTACCTGGCGAGTTACTGCCATGTCACAGGGCTGCCACCCGCAGTCCTGGCCGACGCTGCAACTTCGTGGCGCCACGCTGAGGAGGCGGCGCAACCCGAGCTTGCGCCGGCCGCACCGCCTTCGATGCTGCAAGAGATTGCAGACCATTTCTCGCTCGTTGACACGCCGTTGGTTCGTTGAGACCTATCACGGTCGTGGGTCCCGCTTCTGCAGTGCCGCAACCAGGGTGACAAGGTTGTTTGTATTGCGCTTTTGGGCCAGTTCCGAGCGCCATGCCATTGGCAACAAGGACTCAGCAATTCGCTCGATTGTTTCGAGCGGCTCCTGGCGTTGCGCAAGGGCCGGTGCAATGCGCCTCAACCCATGCAGATACCCGACATCTTCCGCCAGCCGCGCCATGACTGCCTGCCGCTCGCGCAGCAGTGAGCCATACCGGGGGGCAAAAAGCTGAAAGTGTTGGGTCTTGAGCATCCGGGCAAGCAGCCGCAAGACGTCCATTTCCGCGCTGCCGTCGGATCCCATCACAAGGATTGGCGGCAACACGGCGCTGCCAAAGCCACCCCCAAGCAGCACCCCAAGCGCCGGCAAATAGACGATGGCCCCCCCAGGCTCGGCGTAGAGATCAAGAAAATGGTCGCCGACACGCACATGCGCCACCCCGCCCGCCAGGGTCTGCACTTGCGTCAGGCCAACATCAACTGGCGCGCCCGTAAACAGCACCGCGACATCCCCATCAAGCCGGAAGCGCTGGGTAACATCGCTGGGCGGATCGACGATCAGAAGTTGGGTTTGAATCAAGGAATCTGGCGACAGCCTGGCCCGCGGCCAAGCACAAAGAGCGTGTTCGCAGGCGGGTCGCCTTCACTGAACAGTTCCAAATCCTGGGCCAGTTGCAGGATGTGTGGCGCGTCCGGCGCCTGCGGATCAAGCAGTGGAATCAGACTGGTCATGCATCGTCACTTCGCAAGCTTCCGGGGCGCCCAGTTGCGCCACCAACGGCGCCAGTTCGAGCGGCAGGTCGGCAATCACGACGCGGCCATCCGGAAGAATGTAGATCTCCGTTTCGGTGGGCATCGCTACTGCGGCGGTGAGGTCCGGCAGCGGCTCACCCACCGGCAATGGTGACGTCGACACGCGTATCATCCTCGTAAAATTCGCCCGTCCGTTCGCTCTTCTCGACCGTACCAAGCCGCTCAAGCAGTGCGCTGATCTCTTCGCACGCGGGACCCTTGACGCCTTTGATCGTGTATTCTATCCGGCCGTCGGGCAGGATCTGGAACTCAATCTCCTGGCTCTGCATAGCTACTCCTCAATATTGCAACGTCTCGCGCACCGGGCTGAACACCTCCGCCGCGGTGAATCCTTCAGGACCGGCAACTGCGCTGTGCAGCACGTCGCCGGGGATCAGGTACATGTCACCGGCCCGCAAGACACGCGACTCGCCGGCCACCGTCAGGTGCAACTCGCCGGTAAGCACAACCCCAAATTGCTCATGGGGATGGGCATGTTCGGGTACAATCGCATGCGGGTCAAAATCGACGCGCGAAACCAGCATCTTGTCCGCCCAGAAGGTCTGGGTGCGCCCACCCGGGACGAGTTCTTTGGTGGACCGTGCTGCAACGTCAAGGAAGTATGTACTCATCCTGGTTCAACTCCACTTGCGGACAGTCAGCCGGATCACATGGTCTTTACCGACCTGCTCATCGATCAGGTCAAAGCCAGCCTGCTCTGCTGTCGCCAACACTTGATGATAGGCGTACCGTTGCCGGATGGCCTGCAGGCTCTTCTGAATGCGTCCAAGCTGCATGTCGTCCGCCAACACCTCATAGACGCCATCGGTGTTCAGTTGAAATCCATAGGCGACCCCCTGTTCGCGTACGACGAGGGGTATCTTCTGGCGGAACCCGCTCCAGATATGCGAATACTCGGCGTCCTCACTATACTTTAGCGCCAGATCATCGAGCGACTGCTTGATCAATGCAAGCGCTCGCAACTCCGTTTTAACTCTTACAAACTTAGACATGGGTACCTCCCTATTCTACCCTCCAGCATACGCCGCATCCAGCACTTCCACCGTATGCCAGATCGGAATTGGCTTTCCCAATGCCGCAAGCTGGGTGCGGATCTGCGTCATACAACCGATATTACCGGTCGCCACCGCATGGGCGCCCGTCGCAATGATGTGGCGCGCTTTGCGCTCCCCGATCTGAGCGGCAAGTTCCGGCTGTTCCATATTGTAGGTGCCGGCAGAGCCGCAACACAGTTCGCCTTCAGGAATTTCCACCACCGTCACATTGGGGATTGCATTGAGCAGCCGGCGAGGCGGCGCCGTCACGCCCTGTGCGTGCGCAAGATGGCAGGCGTCATGATAGGCGATCCGGATCGGTTCCGGCAGTGGGGGCGGTGGTTTCACGCCAAGTTGATCCAGAAAGACCGTGATGTCCTGGGCTTTGCGGCCAAAGGCAGCCGCCGCTTCAGCCTCTGGCAAACCCGCAAAGAGGAATTGGTATTCTTGCATTCCCGAGCCGCAACCGGCGGCATTGGTGATAATGGCATCAACGTCCAGATCGAACACGGCCAGATTCTGCCGCGCCAGTTCACGCGCCTGCTCCGCCTCGCCGATATGCATCGAGAGCGCACCACAACAGCCCTGGCCGCGCGGGATCACCGTTTCAACGCCATTCTGCGCCAGCACCCGCAACGTCGCCCATGCAATCTGCGGCGCCAGCACCTGCTGCACGCAGCCGGCCAGCAGCGCCACCCGCGCTCGCCGGGGACCGACCGCAGGGTAGAGGTCCGGCAGTGGCGCAAACCGTGGGAGTTCGCCCGGCAAGAGGTTAAGCATCGCGCGAAATTCGGCTGGCATGGCGCGCGCGACCAACTTTCCCAATTTGCCGGCCGTCACCGCGTTTCTGAACCGGTCCGGATAGGGCAGTGTCTCCTTCACGAGGACCCGCGTGACGGACTTGAGCGGTGGTCGCCGGCGCTGTTGCTCGGCGCGCACACACCGGTCGACAAAGGGTAACACGGCATCGAGCGCCACGTTGCCTTCGAGGTTCTCCTTCATCAGAAAGATACGACCGCGCGGCGAGTCACTTTCGTTCCCCAGCACCATGTAGGTAGGGCAAGTTGCCAGGCAAATCCCGCAGTGGACGCACTTTTCGATGGCCTCGACCATCGCCGGACCCTGCAAGCCAAGCGTTTCAACCGGAATTGTGTGCTGCATAAGCTCCTTGACGGAATTGCACCGCCGTTAGCTGCGAACGGTAAGTCAGGCTGCAAAATCAAGAAAATGACCGGCCGGATCGAGCGCCTGTTTCATGCGGGCAATCATGGCCATATTGCCGGGCGTCCCCAGCCAGAGCGAGCCTGGCGTCCCGACGATCGTCACAGCGCCAAGGCGCAAAGTGCGCAGCCCCTCGCTCAGTTCCTCCCAACCACCCGGCCAGCCGATCCAGGCGAGGTTGCCGGCGCTGATATATCGTGTCGCAGCCCCCCTGGCTGCGAGCCACCGCTCCAGCGCAGGAATCTGCTCAGGCGTCACCGGGGCCTTTGCCAGTTGCCAATGGTTGGGCAACCAGCCAAATTCTCTGGTCTCGCGCCAGAGCCGTGCTTCTTCATCGCCACGTAGAATCTCGCCCCGACCGATCCATTCGGACATGGCATTCATGCGCGCAAGCAGCGTAGTCTCAAGCCCACCAAGTCGCAGGAGCAGGTGAGGGTTGCCGGCGTCATTGGCAACGATGTCAATGGCTTCAAGATCAAATTTTGCGGCGCCGAGCCGGGCCATCAGGGCCAGCGCCGCCTCGATACTCGCCGGCTGCAGTCGAAGCGTGGCGTAGGCCGGCGGTTGAGGAAATACCTTGAAGCTGGCTTCCACCAGGACGGCCAGCCGGCCAAGACTGCCAATCAGCAACTTATGGAGGTCAAATCCCGCGGCGTTCTTCACAACTTTACCGCCACTCCGCACCAGACGTCCCTGCCCATCCACGAACCGCGCCCCGATCAAGAAGTCACGCAACCCACCATAGCGCTGGCGGCCTGACCCGCTCAACCCGGCGGCAATTGTACCGCCCAGGGTGGCGCCGGCCTCGACCAACGGCGGGTCAAACGGCAGATACTGGCCGTGCGTCGCCAATTCGGCTTGAATCTCGGCAAGCGGTGTGCCGGCCAGCGCGGTGAAAACATATTCTCCCGGCTCGTATTCAAGGATTCCGGTGAGTCGTTTTAGATCAAGCATCGCCGCGGCGCCGGGAGGCGCGCCAGTGGCCGGTTTTGTGCCGCCGCCCCGTGGGAGCAGCCGGCCGCCTTCGGCCACCGCCTCTTGCACTCCGGCGATTGAATCGACAATAAGAAGATCGAGCGTCGCTGTCATGGGGTCTGCCCTACTCCCGTGTGATAATGCCGGCTTTTTCCAACGGGTGCGGCTGGTGGCTGGCAAGGCTCGGCGCGTCGCCAGCCGGCAGCACCTTACCCCGGTTTGCGAGTTCATCAGGGTCCATCGCGCGACGCACCTCCGCCATCACTTCCAGGTCAACGGGCGAGAAAAGCACCGGCATATAGCGGCGCTTCTCGACGCCAACCCCGTGTTCACCGGTAATCGAACCGCCCAGCCGGATGCACATCTCCATAATTTGCGCGGCGAGTTCCTCCGCGCGGTCATACTCGCCGGCGTTGCGGCCATTGTACAGAATCAGCGGGTGGAGGTTGCCGTCGCCCGCATGGAACACGTTGGCAACGCGCAGACCGTACTCACCGCTCAACCGCTGAATCGTTGCCAGCGCCTCACCCAGACGGCTGCGTGGCACCACCCCATCCTGCACAATGTAGTCTGGACTGAGCCGGCCCACCGCCGAGAAAGCGCTCTTGCGTCCTTTCCAGATGCGCGCCCGATCCGCGTCATCTTTCGCCACGCGCACTTCATACGGTCCCGTGGACTCGATCAGCTTGATCAACGCCGCGAATTCCGCTTCAACCTGGATCCGCTCCCCTTCCAACTCCACGATGAGCAGACCGGCCGCGTCCAGCGGGTAGCCCGCATGCACAGCAGCTTCCGCCGCCTGAATGGCGAGATTGTCCATGATCTCCAGCGCGCCGGGCAACATACCGGAAGCAACCACCTGGGAGACGGCATTGCCGGCTGCTTCCAGCGAATGATAGGCCGCCAGCACGGTGCGATAGAGTTCGGGTCTGGGCATCAGGCGGAGCGTAATCTCAAGGGCAACCCCGAACATGCCTTCGCAGCCGACAAAGAGTCCGGTGAGGTCAGGGCCGACCCCTTCGAGGCTGGCGCCCCCCAGTTGCACGACCTCACCATCTGCCAATACCGCGCGGATTCCCAACACGTGATTTGCCGTCATCCCGTACTTGAGACAGTGCGCCCCGCCGGAATTGAAGGCCACATTCCCGCCAATCGTACAGATCAACTGGCTCGACGGGTCAGGGGCAAAGTAAAGCCCGTGCGGGGCAGCGGCTTTGCTGACATCGAGGTTGATGACGCCCGGCTCAACCACGGCGGTGCGCTGCACCGGATCCAGGCTGAGGATGCGATTCAGCCTGCTCAACGCGATGACAACGCCGTCTGCCACCGGCAGCGAACCGCCGGAGAGGCTGGTGCCGCTCCCGCGCGCCACGAAGGGCACCCCATGGCGCCCACACGCGCGCACCGTCTGGATGACATCGTCCTGGGTGGCTGCCAGCACCACCGCAACTGGACGGGATCGGTAGGCGGTCAGTGCATCCGATTCATAAGGAGCAATCTGCGCCGGCTGCAGCAGCAGACGATCTGGTGGCAACACCTGGCGCAGGTCATCCAGCAAGAGAGCATTGGGCATTGTGGAAACTCCTGGCAGAGCCATGCCATGGACCAAGAGCAAAAAACAATCAGTGGGCGATCTCGTCGACGAACTTTTCGTAGGTCGCCGCGTCCATCAAGAGCGGCAAGTTCGGCCTCGAGATTGGCGCTGGGTTTCAGGCGGAAGAACCAGGCATCATAGGGCCGCTCATTGACCAATTCGGGCGTGGCATCGAGCGCCGAATTCACCTCGATGACTTCGCCACTGATCGGTGCAATCACGTCCTCGGCTGCCTTGACAGATTCCACCGTCGCCGCCATCTTTTCTGCCTGCACTTCGTCACCGACTTCAGGCAGATCGATATAGACCACGTCGCTGAGCGAGTCCTGGGCATAGTCCGAAATCCCGACGATCGCAATGCCATCTTCCATGCGGACCCACTCGTGCGTCTTGCCATAGCGTGCAGATTGATCTAGTTTGAATTTTGACACGATGACCTCCAAAATTTGTTGCGTATTTTATATTGCGTATCACGTGTTGTTTACGTCCGATCTCTGATCTCCAATCCCCAATCTCAAGACGCGTGATACAATGTTTGCGTCTTAATCAGTATAGATCGGCGAGCCTTGAAGCTAGAAGCGCGTGTTTATCGCCATCCGCTCATCTTCCCTTCCTCCTCCGCGCACTACGCACTCCCTCTGCGTCTCCGCGTTGATCTTTCCCCCGTCTTCCCCTTGGCGGTCGGGTTTGCTCCTTAGCTTGATGCGCATGCTGCTTAGCCCTGGCCTCGGGCCGTGGCCTTCACCCAGGGGATGGCGACACGGAACTCACTGCCAACCCCAACCTCGCTTGTAATTGAAATTGTCCCGTTGTGGAGCTCAGTCAATTTGCGCGCCAGCGCAAGCCCCAGCCCTGTGCCGGCATATTGGCGCGCAAGCCCGCCATCAATTTGAACAAATGGATGAAAGATAGTCGCTTGCTTGTCGGGAGCAATCCCAATTCCGTGATCCCAGACAATGAACTCGATACACTCCTTTGTTTCATCGGGGTGAACTCTGAGTCCTAGTTCGCCGCCTTCGGGTGTGAACTTGACGGCGTTGCCAAGGAGATTCACCAGAATCTGTTTCAACCGCCGGATATCAGCTTGCGCCACCAACTGTGCCGGCTCGATCTGATAGTCCAATTTTTGGCGTTTCTGCAGCGCAATCTGATGCACCATACGAATACAAGCTTCGCACAGATCGCTCACGGTGATCTCCTGGAGATCCAGCGTCATCTGTCCTGCTTCGATCTTCGAGAGATCCAAAATATCGTTGATCAGGTTGAGCAGATGGCGTCCCGCCTCTTCAACCATGCGCAGGATGCGCACTTTGCGATCGTCAACCGGGCCGTATACGCCCGCTTGCAATGCTTCGGTGAGACCAAGCACGCCTGTTAATGGTGTGCGGAGCTCATGGCTCACATTCGCAAGGAACTCGTCCTTGAGCCGCGATGCCTGCGCCAGTTCGAAGTTGGCGTTCTGCAGTTCCGCCTTGTGTTCAAGCAACTGCTCTTCGACGGCTTTTCTGGCACTGATGTCACGCGTTGAACTGATGATGAAGAGCGGTTCTCCCGTCTGCGGGTGGTTCACCAGCCGCGATGCGGTCTCGAACCAGATGTACCTCCCGTCAGCATGCCGGGAGCGCGTGATCACGGTTGAGATGCCGGTTTGTGCAAACTCTCGGCGACTGTTCGCTTCGATCGGGCGGTCGTCGGGGTGGGTGCGTTCCAGCAGTTTCGCTGTTGTGAGACCCTCGGGATCGATGCCAAGCGCGCTCTTCACGGAGGGAGAGATGTAGATCAGGTTGGTGTCCAAACCGAATTGCATGATGATATCGGTCGTGTTTTCTGCCAGCAGCCGATAGTGCTCTTCGCTCCGCCGCAGCGCCTCTTCGGCGCGACGACGTTCGCTCAAATCGGTGATGACGGCAATTCCGCCGGCGATCTTACCTTGCCGGTAAAATGGCGAGGAGGAAACCAAAACATGATGGCGCCCACCATGATGTCGACGACGACCAACTCATACGCGTTGTCGCTGACGATACCGGAGTTCCGCCGCCGCAAGTTTTCGACCAGGGCATCACGATAATCTGGTGCAACGAATTGATCGAGGCGCTGCCCGATGATCTCGTCGAGTGAATAGCCCGAGAAGTGGCTCATGAATGGGTTGGCGTATTCGACTGTTCCGACCAGATCATAGACGATCAAGCCCTGGCTCATCGCTTCGGTGAGTTGGCGGGAAAAATCGCGTTGCTCTTGCAGATCGGCCTGGGCAAGGCGCCTCTCATTGACTTCCATCTCCAACTCGCGCGTGCGTTCAACAACGCGTTGTTCCAGCGTCTCTGCCAGCCGCCGGATCTCAGCATCCGTCTGCTTGCGCTCACTGATGTCGTGCGCGTGGGAGACGATGGCGCCGATGGCAGGGTCATCCAGATAGTTACTTATCCTATTTTCGATCCATAGCCATTCGCCGTCATGCGTATGGGAGCGGTATTCAACCCTGCAGGTCGCCCGGTTCTGTCAGTAGCTTTTCCACCTGTGCAATCACGGCCGGGAGATCCTCAGGATGGATCCAATCCGCAATACTCTGGTGAAGGAACTCGTCAAGTTCATAGCCGAACACACGCGTAAACGCCGGGCTGACATACTCGGTCTTCAAATCTGCAGAGACAAACGACACCAGGTCGAGCGCGTTCTCAAGGATTGCGCGCAGCCGGCCCTCGTTGCGTCGGAGCGACTCTACCGCCAGGTGGCGCTCCGTGATATCCTCCACGACGCTGATGATGTTCTGGATTTCGCCGGCTTCGTTGCGCACCCCCGTTACCGAGAGCCGCGCCCAAACCAGGGCGCCATCCTTGCGATAATAGCGCTTCTCCAGTTGATAGGAATTACGCCGGCCATGCACCAATTCCTGAAAAAGCTGAAAGTCAGCGGGAAGATCGTCGGGATGGGTGACTTCGACGACGCTCTTGCGCCGGAGTTCACTTTCCGAATAACCCAGCATCGCCGCCAGGGTCGGGTTGCTGGTTTGTACCGCCCCCCGTGCATCCAGGATGGCAATCCCAATCGCAGCGTTTTCGAAAACTGCGCGGAACCGCGCCTCGCTTTCGCGCAGCGCCTGCTCAACTGCAACCCGGTCAGAGATATCAAAGCCAACGCATTGAATGGCGTCAACTGCGCCATCCAGGTCGCGAACCGCGACAAACTCCCAGAGTGTGGCGAAAATGCCGCCTTCGGGGCTGGGCTTATGGATCACGACCTTGTATGGTGTACCGGGCTGAGCCAGACAACGTTCAACCGTTGGCCCGCACCTCTGCCCAGTCGTCCTGCATGACCGTGTCCAACGAGGGCAGGCCGATCAGTTGGTCCCGTTCAAAGCCGAAATGGCGGAGGAATGCCGGATTGGCGAAACGGTAGTTTCCTTCTAGATCGATGCGAACCAGAAAGGCGTTTTGCGACTCGATAAAGGAGCGCAGTTGGTTCTCGCTCACGGCGAGTTGCCTGAGCACCTCTGCCTGTTTGGCGGTTTGCTCACGTCGGGCTGCGGCTTGCAGATCTGCGACCTGCCGGCGCAGCGCCTCATTTTCAGTACGAAGGGCAGCAATTAGTTCCGCAGGCATAAGCGCCCCGACCGCGTGAAGGTACCGAGTTGTCGTCGACAAGTTGCGCCGTAGGCCGAAGTGGCGCCCATTCGAGTGGCGACGCGGCATTAAGGAAAAGCCAGATGACCTTGAGTATACCATAGGCAACCCAACTATCCATGGGCATCGGGGTTGCCGCGTCAACGGCGAGGTGATAAAATTCGGAGCCAGTTTGGGTCGTCATGCCCCAGTAGCTCAGTGGACAGAGCGCCTGCCTTCTAAGCAGGATGCCGCAGGTTCGATCCCTGCCTGGGGTGCTCAGCGAAG
>JADJPH010000079.1 GCA_016713335.1 Candidatus Fredericiella danica
GAGAAATCTCCTTCTTCCCACGCTTTGCGTCTTGGCGGCTTTGCGCCTTTGCGTTAAGCTTTTCCCCCTATGCAGCAGGTTGGGATCAGCGTTTCAGCGCAGGCAGGAAGGTGTGGTTCTCCTCGACCGTGATCGGGATCGACGCACGCGCACTGCCGCTTGAAGCGGTGATTGCCGCGGCGCCGGGCTTTAGCGTCTGCACGTTCACAACCGCATGCCCGTCAGCCACTGTTGCCGTCGTCGTCATGATCACGCCCGGGGCGGCAAAGGTGATCTCCGTGCCATCACTCACCCAGTTCTCCTGCTGATCCACCAGCAGGGCGGTGAGCGTCAAGATGCTGCTCGACGTCACCGTCACAACGTTGGAGGCCAGCGTCAACGTCACCGGCGCGCCAGGCGTGGGCGCCGTGCGTACATAGCGCCATACCCCGGTGTAGCCGGCATATAACTTCTGTGTTGTCCCCCAATTGGCGACTGCAGAGCGGTTGGGTTCAGACCCGGCGTCCCGTTGTTGAGCGGCGCGCCCCTCGCTCAGGTCGCGCCTCCGTCCGGTTGACTCACCGATGTAGCCCCAGCCGCCAGGTAGAAATGGCGGCACCCGGGGGTCAATCGCCAACTGATTTCCGCTATGTCGCCGCCTGGCTCCCAGGGCGGTCCGCGCACCACGAACCAGGTTTCGCCGCCATCCACGCTCTTGTAAACCTGGTAATTTTGCGTTGCCGCATAGAGCACGTTCGGCTTCTGATAATCGACCACGAGGGCTGAGATCCCGCCCTGTCTTCAACCAGAACCCTTGCCAGGTGGCGCCGCCGTTCTGCGTCCGGTATACCTCACCTTGCAGCCCGAATTGGTGCATCACCCCCGCCGCCATAAGCGATCGTGGGTGTTGTCGGGTTGACGGCCGCCGCCCCAAAGCTGACGTTGGTCTTCGTAAAGACCTCTGTCCAACTCCGTCAACGCCGCCGGACTCCTGCGCACAATCACGCTGTAGTATTCACCGCTGGCGATTATTTGGTTTTGTCCGACGGCATAGACGGTGGAACCATCCCGCGGCGCTGCGACGATGGCGTTGATGTAAGTTTGGCCTTGATTCCCACTCATGATGGGATCCGCATAGACCGGCGAGAAACTGAGACCCTCATCTTCGCTGCGCAAGACATTGCCCTGATGGCCGCTGCCAATGCCCGCATAGACGATGGCCGGATCAGCCGGGTTGGCAGCAAATCGCACGGCCGGCATCCAATGCGGATCGACCAAAGCCGGTCGGCTGCACCCAGGTTCTCCACTGTCAGGCGTAATCCAACCCCAACCGCGCCGGCATAGATCCGATTGGCATCGCATTGGGCGCAATATTCTGCACTCCGTTCCCTAAAGGAGTGAATGCCGTTGTTATGTTTCGCCCAGTTGGCCCCATCGTTGATGCTTTTCCAGACACCGTATGCAGTGCCGCCGGCAAAGAGCGCATCTTCCGTTGTCACGATGGGGTAGTTGCTGTTCCACCAGTCACCTTGGATCCCGTACCCGGTGTTCGCCCAGGTAGCGCCGCCGTCGTTGCTTACGAAGAGCGCCATGTTATTGGCCAGCGCCCACGCCAGGTTTGGAACCGTAGAAAAAGTGACGCCTGCACCCAGATTCGTCTGCACGCTCTGCCAGGTCAAGCCATCATCGGTGCTGCGGAGCACATTGTTCGAGGTCGGGCCGAAACTGCCGGTTCCCGCCAGCAGGTGCGTGGGGGCAAATGGATCCACGGCCAGGCTGGTGATCGGCGCCAGCGTATTCAGGTCGACCCGAAAACACGCGTCCAGGTGTCGCCGCCATCCGGTGATCGATAGATCGCGGCGTTCTGTTCTGCGCTGTTGAGGATCGTTTCCCCGCCGCCAACGAATACAGTGTCGGGGGATGACGGGTTGATTGCCATCGCAACAAAGGTCATCCCGTTGTTGGGCGCCGGCTTTGGTGTTGCCAGCACCCGCGTCCAGGTGTTGCCGCTATCCTGTGAACGATAGACAATGGAATAGGTCTTGTTGCCGTCAGCTTCGTACCCTGCGGCGTAGACAATATTCGGATTGACAGGATTGATCACCAGGCCCATGAAGCGACAACTCAATCCTCCCCCTGGGCCGGCAAAGACCTTTTTCCAGCTCTGCCCCCGATTGACGCTCTTGTAGATGGCATCGGTGCCGCCGAAGTAGACGATATCGCCGGCGACATCGAGGGCGTCCAGGATGTCGGTGGAAGTGTAGAGCCGTTGCCAGGTGAGTGCGCCATCGTCGGAGCGGTAGATGTTTGAGAAGGCAGCATCGCCCATGGCGCCGACGCTGGCGTACAGGGTGTTTTGTGGCAGGTAGACCGTGCCTGAATATTCGCGTTCCGCCACCAGCGCGTTGACTTTGCCGCCTGGCGCGAGTGGGCCGCCCAGCGGCTGCCAGACGCCGGTTGCGTCATCGACCGCGCTGGCGTGCGAGAGTCCAAAGCCGAGAATGGACAATAACCAGAAAGCGGTCACCAGTGCGAAGACTACTGGCACGGTCTTGCTCTTCTTGCGAAGCAATGAACGAAGCATCGTTGAATTCCTTTCTGTCATGTGCAACAGACTGAAAAGTGATTGATTGAAAGAACAGGCTGTTCAACTTCTCTCTGGTATGGTAGTCGTCCGCCGAGGATGGATTTGTGCAGGGGAGATCGCGAGGAGGAAAAAAGATCAACGCGGAGATGCGGAGGGTGCGCGGAGAGCGCGGAGGGACCAAGCAGAGCCACGCACGTGAGTAAGTGGTTAGCCTGGCCAAGGACGCGGCCGACTGAAGCATGGACGGGAGGACGGGGATCACCGCCCTCACGGGAGTGACGGAGGTGCGCTGACGGAGGTGCGCTGACGGAGGTCGCACGTGACAAACAGAGCCGCGAACGTGAGCGAGCGGTTGGTGCGTGATTAGCGCCGCGGGGGACGGGGGGATCACCACCCTCACGGGATGGTGCTCTGACAGAGTGCTCAGACAGAGGTGCTCGGACGGACGGGGGCGGCACGACCAACAGCGCCGGTTGGCGTGAGTGTGCCCGTTTGGCGAACAAATTGCACGGCAAAATTGATGGTTTGGACGCCTGCTGCTATGATAGCGGCGTTGTTCGCACTGTAATTTCCCGTGTAAACCACATGATCTTCCCATCTACAAAAGGAGATAAGCATGACTTTGCAGAGAATCTGGGCATCTCTGATCTTGATGGCAGTCCTCGTTCTGGTGTCGGCCTGCGCCGCGCCGGTTGCGCCAGCCGCGCCGGCAGCGGACCCGGTCGCAGAAGGCGGCGCCGCTCCCGGTGAACCCGTGCGCGGTGGCACCGTGATCGTCGGCTCCCCCCAGGAACCGGGTGTACTCAGCCCATTGCTGGCGTCGTCGAGCATCGAGGATGCGATCAATTCCCTCACCATCGAAGGATTGGTGCAGATCGATGACAAAGGCGAATACGTCCCGGTATTGGCCGAGGCGCTGCCCACGGTCTCAGAAGATGGGCTCCTTGCTCACCTATCAACTCAAGCCGGAACTCAAGTTCTCCAATGGTGACCCGCTGACCTGCGCCGACGTCCAATTTACGTTCGACGCCATCATGTCCGACCTGTCGGGCGCGAGCACATCAGGCTACAACCGCATTGACAGCGTCGACTGCCCAGATGATCTCACCGTTGAGGTCAACATGTCGGAAGTCTACGCCCCCTACCTGCGCCTGTTTGCCTACATCATTCCTCGCGCCGCCGGTGACCTGGCCAAACTCGACACCTGGGAATACAATCGCAATCCCATTGGCACCGGCCCGTGGATCGTCAAAGAGTGGGTGGCAGGTGACTATATTGAGTTTATGCCCAATCCCAACTATCGGGAAGCCGGCAAACCGTATCTCGACAGCGTCATCGTCAAGATCCTCCCCAGCCGCGAAGTCGGCATTCAGTTGTTAGGCACCGGCGAGATCAGCGCACTGTGGGACATCACGGAAGCCGATTTCCCCACCCTGCAAAGCATGGAGGACAAGGGTGTAACCTACGCCGGGGCGCAGACGGGCGAAAATGAGCTGTTGCTGCTGAACCTGGCCAATCCGAAGGTCGATGCGCCCGCCGATGCAACCGCAAACCCGCACCCCATTCTGGCCGATCCAAAGGTGCGCGAGGCGATTCAACTGGGCATCAACAAGCAGGAGATCGTCGATACCCTGCTCTATGGCAATGTCAATGTCGGCACGACCGTTGTTCCCAACGGTGTGTTCGCCTGCCCGCAGCCGCCCAGCGAGTTCAACGTCGACAAGGCCAGTGCCCTGCTTGATGAAGCCGGCTGGGTCATGGGTGCAGATGGTGTGCGTGAGAAAGATGGCGCCAAGCTGGAATTGAAGATCACCACAACCTCTGGCAACCTTCTGCGCGAGCAGACCCAGCAGGTGCTGGTTGAAATGCTCAAGGAGATCGGCGTTACGCTTGTCATCGAGAATGTGCCGTCTGACGTGCTCTTTGCCGGTTGGGACAGCAATGGGATGCGCAAGCACGGTGCGTTCGACATCCTGCTGTACACCACAGGCCCGGCAATCGATCCCGACAACCATCTGTACTCGAACTATCACTCCGCCAGCATTCCGACCGTAGACAACGAGGGGAGTGGTTCCAACTATTCACGTTACAACAACGCTGATGTCGATGGCTGGATCGATGAGGCGGCCTCCATCACCGATGTGGCGCAACGTCAAACGCTCTACTGTCAGGTGGCAGAGCAGATTAACAAGGACATGCCACGCCTCTATCTGTATGAGCGCCTGCTCCTCACGGCCTATCGCGACGCGGTCCAGAACTTCCGCGTTTCACCCGGCCCGTCCGATTTCACCTGGGGCAGCGCAGACTGGTGGCTGAATCAGCAGTAAGCCGCCGCCGGTAATCTAGCCGGCTGGTGGAAGGAACAGGCCGTACAATTGTCCAAGGCGGACTGACCCCAGTCCGTCTTGGACAATTGTGGCGATGCAGTTTGGACCGCTATCAGTAAGGGGTCAGTCGTGGTAGAGTATCTCATTCGCCGAGCGCTGTCAGGGCTGCTGGCGCTCATCGTCATCAGTATGATTGTGTTTGCTCTTGCCAGCGCCTACCCGGGCGGCATCATGAACGCATATGAAGAGAACCCGGACGTCACTGCGGAGGACTACGCCCGGCTGCGGGCGAAGTACGGGTTGGACGATCCCGTGCCTGTGCGCTATGCCAAGTGGTTGGGTAGCGTGGCGACAGGTGATTGGGGCACCTCCTTTGTGACGCGTCGCCCGGTCCTGATCGAGATCGGGGATCGACTTGGCAACACCCTGCCCTCATGGGGGTGGCGTTGATCGTCACCCTGGCGATCGCCATTCCCCTGGGCGTGTTGTCCGCGCTCCACCAATACTCTTTGGGTGACACCGCGATGACGGTGTTTGCCTTTGCGGGCAATTCACTGCCGGTCTTCTGGTTTGGCCTGTTGCTGATCATGGTGTTTAGCGTCTGGCTGGGTTGGTTTCCGGGGTCCGGCATGTCAACTTTGGGGAAGCCTTTCTCGCTGCGCGATCTAATCTGGCACATGGTTCTGCCGGTCACGATGTTGGCGCTGGTGACGGCTGCCGGCTATATGCGTTACATGCGCTCCGCCATGCTGGACGTTATTGGCCAGGAGTACATGCGGACGGCGCGGGCAAAGGGCTTGAATGAACGCCATGTGATCATGCGCCACGGTTTGCGCAATGCGCTCATCCCGATTGTCACGTTGTTGGCCTTCGAAATTCCCCTGCTCTTTGGTGGCGCCTTGTACACAGAAACCATTTTTGCCTGGCCGGGCATGGGACGACTGTTCTATGAACGCGCAGTGAAGGGCGACATGCCGGTGGTGATGGCGCTGGTCATGTTTTTCAGTGCATTGACGATTCTGGCGATGTTTCTTGCCGACGTCGCCTACACCGTATTGGATCCACGGATCCAACTGGGGAAGCGGAAGGCAGCATGACGCAAGCCACTGCTGAGCCTGGCGCAGAGTTTTTGTTGCAGGCAAAACCTCAATCTCCTGCGCGCATCTTCTGGCGCCGGATCTTGTCCAACTGGCGTGCGATTGTCGCGGCGGTCGTGCTGGGTGTCATCGTCTTCGGCGTCATCTTTGGACCAATGCTGTCGCCCTATGAACGGGATGCTCAGGACTTGCGGAACCGCTTTGAGCCGCCTTCGGCGGCCCACTGGATGGGTACGGACGACCTGGGCCGCGACCTCTTCACGCGGGTGCTCGAAGCGGGGCGCGCATCGCTGACGGTGGGCGCGTTGGCGGTGTTGGTTTCGCTCGTGGTCGGCGTTTCGATCGGTCTGATTTCCGGGTATTTTGGCGGCTGGTCAGACAATATCCTTAGCCGGATTACGGAAGTATTCCTGTCTGTACCGCGCCTCTTTGTGCTCATCTTGCTTGCGGTCTATCTGCGTATGCTCGACGCACCCTGGGCCCAACCGGGGACGATCGGCCCGATCGCCGTGGTCATCGGCCTTTTTGCGTGGATGGGTATGGCGCGGTTGGTGCGGGCTTCGACGCTAGAGATGCGCGAGCGTGAGTTTGTGACTTCTGCCTACAGCGTGGGTGCGTCCAGTCCGCGCATCTTGAGCACCCATGTCCTGCCCAATATCGCCTCGCCGATCATCGTCGCGGTTTCTCTAGGCCTGGCGGCGGCGATTTTGACGGAGTCTGGGCTTTCCTATCTGGGCCTGGGCGTGCAGTTGCCTACCCCGACCTGGGGTAATATGCTCAGCCAAACGCAGACTTATCTCACCACTGCGCCCTGGCTGGCGATGTTCCCAGGTGTGATGATTTTCATTGTCGTACTCTGCATCAACTATTTGGGCGATGCCCTTCGCGATGCGTTGGATCCGCGCACGATCGTTGGCAAGAAATGACCAAACGCCTGCTCATGCTGATGCTGTTAGGAGGAATGATGCTTGCTGCTTCCAATTCTGCACAGGCACAGGCTGGTACGGGGTTGCTGGCGCCCGGTCGGCGGTGGCTACGCAGATGTATATCCGGGCATCGTCGCTGCGTTGTTGGAGCGTGCGCAGGGGAACTCTGTGCGCGTTGTGGTCTTGCCGGCAGCCTATGCATCCAATGCAACTTCGATCACACCGGCGGAACTCGAGCTGAACCTGCGCGATGCCGAGCGCCGGCGTTACGAGTTGGAGGAAGCGTGCCAGCGTGCAGCGCCGGAAGATGTCGTGTGCAGTGCGGTGCTTGCGCCGATCTTCACCCGGAGTGATGCGGAGGACCCAGCGAAGCTGGCCAGCTTTACAGCAGATGTGACAGGCGTCTTTATCCTGGGCGGTGACCAGGAAGTCGCCATGCAGGCGCTGGCGAACACGCCTGCCGAAGCGGCGCTGGCGAAGGTGTACGCCCGCGGTGGCGTGATCGCCGGCACCAGCGCCGGCGGCGCCATGCAAGCGCGTACGATGATCGCCGGCTATAGTCCGAATTTTGCCAGCAGCAACGCCCTGACGCGCGGCGCCGCGTCGATCACAGGTGACGACGAGCACCGCGGGTTGATTTTCGGCGTCGAGGATGCGTTGCTGGATCAGCATTTTTTCCAGCGGGGCCGGATGGGACGCCTGCTCGAGGCTACGCTGCGGGCGGATGCTCCGCACGTAGGCATTGGCGTTGATGCCTATACGGGAGTGCGCATCGTTGATGGCAAGGTGTTGACTGGCGTGTTCGGGTTGTACACCGTGGCGGTGCTGGATGCGGCGACCTATGGTGCGGCGGCTGACGTGGTCTATGTCGGCGAGGAGGCCATGATCAGCGCACGCAATATTCTGGTGCATTTGCTGGCGCCCGGTGATTTCCACTACGATCTTGCGACACGGCAGCCCTCGTTGGCGGTCACACCGGCCGCGTTGGCGCGTGATTTTGCCGGCCTCGCCCTGCCGCACGGCGCCGGTCCGCTCTTCCTGACCGGCGGGTTGGAACCGGAAAGTGACGTGTGGCGGGATTTTCAGAGCAAAACCCAGGCAAGCGAGCTTCCCTTGCTCGTGGTTGCTGCCGGCTATCCAAATGACCGGCCGGCCCAGCGCACTGCGGAACGTGTTGCGCAATTGTTTGATGCACCGGTCGCGACGAAGATCGTGAAGCGCACGGAAACGGCGCCGCTACAACTGGATCGGCAATATCGTGGCATCGTCGTACTGGCGCGCGATCAGGCGTTGTTGGACCCAACGCGTTTGGCTGCAGTGAAGACTGCCTGGTTGGAAGGGACGCCACTCTTGTTGGATGGCGCGGCAGCGGCGATCGCTGGTCCGGTCTTTTCCGCGCACGGTCCGCCACCCACCGACGCTGATGCGGCTGAGGTTGCGATCCAGCGCTCATTCTTGACCGGGCGCACCGAGATCACCGCGGGTCTCGACTTGCTGCCGGTGACGGTGGAACCGAAGGTGCTCAGCGAGCATCGCTGGGGACGGCTGTTTTCGCTTGCGTATGCGCATCCGGAGTGGCCTGCGTTTGCCGTGAATGACGGCGCGGCGGTAGCAATTACAGCAGACGGTCCGCGGGTGCTGGGCGACAGTGCGGTCATCAGCCTCGATCTGCGTGACGCAACACGGGCGGTGGGTGACAACGACGCCTTTGTGATTGCAAACGGGCTGCTGGACATTTTGCACCGGGGATATGGTTGCCTGCGGTCAGCCACGGCCGACGATCGATTCTCGGTGATATCATCACAAATAGTCAATGGTGCAAGGCGTCCGGCTGGTCAGATGAAGCCGTCGCCGCTTTTTGCCTGGCCCTGGTGCAGAGCTGCGTCGCCTCCAAGGCGCGACTCATTGACCATTGACCATTGACTATTATTTTCCCAAGGGGTTGAACGAGATGGGGGATCACTCCATCCGCATCACAGCCGCACTCTGCACGCATAACCGCGCGGCGCTGCTTGACGGCGCCATCGCCAGCCTGCTTGCGCAAAGTCTGCCCCCGCCGGCGTACGAAATTCTGGTTATTGACAACAGCTCGAACGATGCGACGCCCGCTGTGATCCAGCGCTACCAAGACACGCCGGGACCGGTGACCCTGCGCAGCGCCGTGGAGCCGATGCTGGGGCTTTCCTACGCCCGCAACCGGGCGGCGCAATTGGCCGCCGGCGAGATCATCGCCTATTTGGACGACGACGCCGTGGCCGATACCGGGTGGTTGGCGGGTCTGCTCGCCGCCTACGCCGCGTTTCCTGATGCCTGGGCCGTTGGCGGGCCGGTGCAGTTACTCTGGCGACTGGCCCGGCCGTCCTGGTTGGGCGACGATCTCTTGCCGATGCTTTCGCAGCTTGACCTAGGGGCGCGGAACGGCGGGTGCTCGGCGCACAGGAGTCTGTCTGGGGCACAAATTTTTCCTTTCACCGCCAGGCTTTCCGCCACCTGGGCCTGTTTCGCACCGACCTGGGCCGGCGTGGCTCCGCCCTGGTGGGCGGAGAGGATACGGAATTCCAGTGGCGCATCCTCGCCGGCAACCATCCCGTGATCTACGCGCCCGCAGCCCAGGTGGCGCATTGGGTCGAGCCTGAGCGCACGCATCAGCGCTATTTTGTGGCGCGCACCTACGGCAAGGGCCGCACTCGCGCCCTGCTCGATGCCGGGCAACTCGCGCGCCGCACAGCGGCGGAAGGCCTGGCGCCAGTTCGCCGCCGCCATGGCGTCCGGTCTCCGCAAGATCCATCGCTGGGGCGATCCTGCCATCAGACTCCGCAGCCTGATGGATTTGGCGCTGGCCGCCGGCTGTGCCGGAAGTTTGTCGCAGGGTTTGTCCATGAGCCAACCTGAAGTCCGTTTCGTCATCGTCACCAACGGTCGCACCGGCAGCACGCTGCTGGTGAACCTGCTGCGTTCGCATCCGGCCATCCAATGTGAGGATGAGATTCTCAACGAAAGGCGGTGGCAGGGCGCGCAGCGGCCGCTGGGATGGCTGGTGCGCACCGAACCGGCGCCTTATCTGGCATGGCGGGCCAGGCGGGCGACGAAGCCCGTCTTTGGGTTTAAGCTCAAGACCGGCGCCCAGGTGGTTGATCTGGGCCGGACGCTGGGCAGCTTGTACCGGCGCGGCTGGCGTTTGATCTACCTCGCGCGCCGCGATGCATTGCAGCAGACCTTCTCGTGGTGCGTTGCCCAGGCTTCCGGACGCTGGCAATCCAATGGAGATCACCCGATTCGTGACAATAATGGCGTCACCCTGGACGTGGCGGCATTCCAGCGCGACCTGTCTGCGTGCGTCCAGGATCGCCAGCACCTGGCCGCTTTGTTGCACCGTTGGCCACACCTCGCGCTGGTCTATGAAGACGACTTGCAGCATAGTGATCTGTGGCCTGCCACCGGTGCGCGGCTTTGCGCTTTCCTGGGTGTGGCGCCTGCACCACTCACCAGCCAGGTCGCCAGAACCTGGGAACGGCCCTACGCCGAAGTCGTGACGAACTACGCCGAGATCCTGGCTGCGGTGGCTGCCGGTCCATTTGCGTACCTCGTTGACCGCGAGCAAGGTTGATCCTTGATGTGCGCCGCCACCCTTCGCCGCACCTTCACCAACCGTGAGCTGACGCCGGCTGCCTGGGCCAGCGAGCGCTCGCCCGCCGACTATTACATCACCAATCCGGCCATCCAGCGCTATGATGAGGGTTGGGTAATGGCCTACAAGGTGGTCACAGCCCACTATCATGCTGAGCGTTTCGCCATCTGCCGGTTGGACGAAAACCTCGACATCGTACCCGGCACGGTGGTTCCGCTGTCCGACACCATCCCCAACATCACGCCGCAAGTGGGCGATCCCCGGTTACTGGTGTTTGGCGGGCAGTTGTGGGTACTCTACTGCCATTTCCGCCTGCCCAGTTTGCTTTATCTGGCGCCATTGGACGCTGACACTCTGGCAGCAACCGGTCCGGGGCGGCCGCTCTTGCTCGACGACCGCCAGTGGCAAGAGAAGAACTGGATGCTCTTTGCCCATGAGGGCGAACTTTGGGCGGTCTACACCATTGCCCCGCACGTCATTCTTCACCTGGATCTGCGGGCGCCTGACGTGATCCGCTGCCGCCGCGCCTACATGACAACCTGGGATGTGTCGTCCTATGCCCGGCGCTTCGGCGCGTTGCGGGGAGGGACATCACCTGTGCGGGTGGGCGATGCCTATTATGCCTTCTTTCATTCGGTCTATTTCGTCAACCGGTTCCATGCGACCTTTGCACCGGCCTGGCATGCGCTGCGCGCACGGCTGGGCCGGCCCGAGCACTGGCAGGGACCGCAGCAGACCGATGGCGATGTGCGGTCGCTGCAGCCTACAACCGGCTGGATCTACGCCCCCAGAGCGCTGCCGTGGCGGCTGGATAGCATGCTGCGCCGCTATGAGCGGCGCTTTGCGCGGCGGCATTATGTGGCCGGCTGCTATGGTTTTCGGGCTGAACCGCCGTTTGCGCCGTTTTGTCTCAGCGCCGAGCCAGTGCTATGGCCGGAACATGAGCCTGCTCCGCAACGCCAGCCGCGCCTGTCGCCGCTGAACGAGCAGGTGGTCTTCCCCGCCGGGGCGGCGTTCTTGCCGAATGGGCGCTGGCTGGTATCATTGGGCATACACGATGAACGTTGTGTTTTGCAGGAGCTTGCATGCTCCGTGTCTACTTCGGCCACCACAAGTGCGCCAGCCAATACATCAAAGCGATCTTCTTGAACGCGACCGCGCTGCTGGGGATGACGCCCAGTCGGGTGGACAACTTCTCGGCCGAGTTGCCGCTCGGCTATCACACGCGTGCGCCTTTCATGGCGTCGTTGCAGGAACATCGGGAACGGCTCCTTACCGACCCGGCGGTCGTCTGGTGTCTGACGAATGGGGACAACGAGGCGGTGGCATTGCTGGAACAGCGCGGAGCGTACCGCGGCTTTCATGTGATTCGTGACCCACGCGATGTGTTGGTGTCGGCCTATTTCTCGCATCGTTACTCACATCCCATTCGAGCCGAGGGCAGTTGGATCGCCGAGTTTCGCCGCCAGTTGAATGCCGCACCGGACATCGAGCACGGCTTGCTGCTTGAGCTTGAGTTCCTGTCGAATGTGTTTGCCGCAATGGCTACGTGGCACTACGCCAATCCGTGCGTCTGCGAAGCGCGCTATGAAACGCTGATCGCGGACCCGGTGCAGGAGTTTGCCCGTATCTTCCGCACCCTAGAGATCCGCACCCCGCAATTGGGGCTGACAACCCTGGCAGCCATCGCACGCGATCGGCGGCATACCCGTCGCCACGGCGGATCCATGCCGCTGCGGAACGACCCTGCCGATGCCGTTGCTGCAGCGCATCATCGCCTGCAACGCCTTTGAACACCATGCCTCTGGCAGACAGGCGGGCGAAGAGGACGTCCACCATCACTATCGCAAAGGCGTCGTAGGTGACTGGCGCAACTATTTCACACCGCAGGTCACCGCCGCATTTCGAGCGCGTTACGGCGCTTTACTGATCCAACTGGGCTACGAGAAAGACAACAACTGGTGAGTGCGCGCACATTGACCGTCTTTGCCCATACCGGGCTGAGCAATCGCATCTATGTGCTCATCTCCGGGCTGGCGCTGGCCGCGGCCACGGGCCGAGAGTTCCGGATGTTGTGGCCGCGTACGCCCGCCTGCGGCGCGGCGTTTCACGAGCTGTTTGCCAATGAGTGGCCGGTGGAGGAAGTGGATGCCAAGGCGATCAAAGACCTTCCGTACGCCTGGACCCGCCACAACCCAAGACCGCCCGATCTGCTTGCCTCTACTGACAACAACGTGGTGCTCGGCAGCCATCAGACGTTGGTGCGCCCCGACCTCTATCCGGCGCACGCCGCCCTGGTCGAGCCTTGTCTGGCCTGGTTCCGCCAGTTGCAGCCGGCGACGGAGGTTGCAGCGAGCGTGGAGGCATTCCGCAGCCAGCACTTTCGTGCGACGATGATCGGCGTCCATTTGCGCCGGGGTGACTATGTGACGTTGCGGCCGGATCTGCTGGACAACACGGCCGCCGCTCTGGCTGCAGTGGAGGCAGCGCTGCAGCGTCTGCCCCAGGCCGGCATTTTCTTGGCGACCGATGACGGCGCGCCCGGGTTGGATGGGCGGAGTTTGCCTGGCGAGGGTGTACGTGAGCGCTTCACGCACCAGTTCGGCGCACGAGTTGTGTGGACGACGCCGCGCAGCCTGGACCGTTGCGCGCCGGCGGCGGTGCAGGATGGATTGGTGGATCTCTGGCTGCTGCGCCAGACCGATGCCTTTGTCGGCTCTGCCGGCAGTGCGTTCTCGCGGTTGGCCACCTACGGGCGCACGACGCCGAGCACGCTCTGCACGGGGGCCAGCCGTGCCTATCGGCGCGCCTTGTGGGGCTACAAACTCACCGGCGCATACTGGCTGCTGCGGTGGTTGGGACGCCGTGAGTTTCAGCGTGATCTGGTCTTTCCGGAGTTGCTCCGCTACTACCGGGTGGCGCCCCAGCGCCTGCTCCACAGCGCTTTTCGCCCCCGGCAGGCGCCTGTGCCCGCACCAAAGGAGTAACAGGATATTGGGCAACGCCAACCGCGTCATGGCCGCAGATAGTATGCAACGCAAAAAGCAAGAAAGCTTGAACACGGCTTCCATCGTCTTCCACGTCATCTATGTTCACGGCGCCGTACGCACGCTGCTGCCATTCCTGGATACATTGCTCCGCTGGTCCGACTGTCGTTATTGTTTAGTTGCCAATGGCTGCGACGTGGACGAACTGGCACTGCTCCGCACCCGCTGTGACGGTGAGCCGCGGCTGAGTATGCTGGTGCTGCCCGGTCCGGAAGTGCTCGGTCATGGTGCGGTGCTCAATCATCTTTATGCGTGCACCACCTGGGAAACGTTCTGTTTCATGGATTCGGACATTCTGGCAGTGGGCGATTTCCTGGCGGTGCTGTTACCACATCTACCCGGCGCGGCCGGCGTCTTCTCCGCCTGGCCACTCTCTATCAAAGCCAGCGAGCGCGTTTTGCCCGACAACAGCAACCATCTCATCGGGCATCACAGCATCACGCCTGGTGGGGTTCATTTGGGGGGCACCTATCTGGCCATCTATGACCGTGCTGCATTGGCGGTGGGCATGGCGGCCGCGCCTGGTGGCTTCAACGGTTGCTTGTGGTCCGAGTTGGCGGAAGCAACTCAGGCAATTCTGCAAGAAGTCGGGCAGGTGCGAACGCACTACGACACCGGTCGTGTGCTCAACCTGTGTCTGCTCCAGCGTGGCTACCGGCTGCATGTCGAGCACACCGCAACGCTGTGTCACCTGGGCAACTACAGCGACCCATTCCTCCGGGCTGCTGCGACGCCGCGCAACGGCTCCAATCTGCACCCGCTGGCAGAGAACTTGCGCCGGGCCGCGGCGCGTCTGGCCAACCGCATGCGTGGGCGTAAGCAGGCGCCGGGCACACCCCCACTGCCGGCGCTGAAGCTTCGCAAGCGGCGCATTCATGCCTACTTTACCGCCGTGACGCGTGCGCTAGATGCCGGCCAACCGCTGCCGGCGCTGCTCCAGGTGGGCGACGCGGAGATCGATCCCCAGATTGTCCAGGCAACTACACACCTGATCGCACTGTATCGTGACATCGGGCGCGCCCTCAACGTCCAGGAGCCTGAGAAATGACCATGCCCACGATGACAAGAGTCCGCAGCCGGATTGCGACTGCAAGGAAATATCGGCGCTGGATTGGCCTGCGGGGGGTGCTGTATGGTGTACGCGCTGAGCTTTTGCACCAGACGAGCGAAATGCAGATCACGCCGCGCGGTTACAGAGCGCCGCTGACCCTGCGGGTAGGCACATCTGATGTGGTGACCTATGCCGAGACCTTCGTCAGGGGCGGGTACGCGCTACGATTGCGCCATCCGCCGCGGGTGATCGTGGATGCCGGCGCCAATATCGGGCTGGCCTCGATCTATTTCGCCCACCAGTTCCCTGGGGCACGCATCCTGGCATTGGAGCCGGAAAGCTCGAATTACGCCATGTTGTGCAGAAACACCGCCGCGTATCCCCAGATTGTGCCCATCCAGGCGGCGCTGTGGTCAGCCACCGGGACGCTTGAGCTGGTGGATGCGATGGGGAAGCACTCTGCTTTTCGCACACAGATGCCGGGTGGTGCGCAGGACCGGCCGGTGATCGGCCAGGTGGCGGCGGTTGACATGGTGCGGCTGATGGCGGACTATCAGGTGGAGCGGGTGGATGTGTTGAAGGTGGATATCGAGTGCAGTGAACTCGAAGTGTTTGCCGGGGCCGCGGCGTGGATCGACCGGGTAGATGTGATCCTGATCGAACTGCACGACCGTTTCAGGCGCGGGTGCGCGTTAAGTTTCTACGCGGCGGTTCAGGATTTTGCGGTGGAATGGCGGCGCGGCGTGGTGATTGGCGTCGCGCGCGAGGGGCATGTGTGGTGAATCGATCAACAGAGCCGGTAAGCGTCAGCGGCCGGAGGGCATTGCGCTAGATTCTCGTACTAAATGGCGGCTCAGGCGCAACTTGAACTTTGCGTTGGTAATCCTCGGATGACTTTGTGCACGCTATCATCTCTCGCAAAAATGATGTTTTGACCCGCAACTGTCGCGCGATCATGCCTTCGAGTTTTGGAGATAGCTCTTTTGCACCATGCGAAACTTTTGTGTAAATCGGTGGGCACCCGGGGATCTGTATTTCGTACCATCGATGATCATCGGAGCGAGACGTGGCCGGCTCAAAGCCGAATTTGTGAACCAACTTACTTTCAAGCTCTTTTGCTTTCAGGGGCATGGATGGTCAGATCTTGTTAAGGTAGCCACGGAGGAAGTCGAAAGCGCTCACCGCAGTGAGGCTATTGGATCCTTCAAGCAATTCATAGTATTCGATCAAGGACACGATGTAGTCATCCAGCGCTTCTGCACCATCTTCGCCATAGCCATAAACTGTAGTAATTGAGTCACTGGCCAAGAACAAGCCATCTTCATCTTGTTCCATGGTCACACTTATCGGCTTTGTTAACTCAAAGCCCATCCCAATCGGGCCTATCAGCGTCTCGACGTACCCGTTGTTACGGCTACTCACTGAAGGTGCAAACGATTTGTCACCGTGACCCACGCCAGTCAGGGATGTCCAAATCCTGAGCTTCGATCCACTGAAGGTTGCAGCGCCTATACTCATAATGATTCTTCCTGTCTCTCGCCGGATTGATTGCGGTGCCGTTCATAAACATCAATGTTGTTTTGAAAGGCAGCAACAAACTCCTTTGCTCGCCCGGGCGACATTACGATCCTCGCGACTGGGCGTGCAGGCACCGACTTGATGTGCGCCAATTCGCGTGCCTGGCGCTGTGGATCCGGACTCACGGCAGGAGGAAGCACTTCATAAAAGGTCACAACAAACTCATGTTCCGTATGCTGAATCAGCATATGGTTTGTGCAGACGGGGTAATTCGGTGCCACTACTGAAATCGACCGGTACGAGCACTCCTCTGTATCAGGTTTCTTTGCCATGCCTAGATCCTCTCGTTCACTTACCGCGCCGAACGCTCATTGTCTCGGGCATCATACGCCATCTGCTGCTGATATTCTCGAATATCTGAACGAACTGCGCGTCAGTATGGTTGCAAGCTATTGACAAGTGTAGCCAATTAGCCTGCATTTGGCAATAGCTTAGCCCGATTCGCCTGCCAAGGTGGTGTGTCTCGTTACCATCCGATCTGCTAAAATTCTCCCGACTCGCACCATCCTCTACCCACAGAAAGGTTCTGCGTATGCCTGTCCCTGCTGCCAGGCAACCCATTTCGTACGCGCTTGTCCTTGATGATATGATCCCAGCCAGTTGAGTGGAGAAGATGGAAGGTTCGAATGACTGTCCTTGAAGCGTTGCAGTCAGTTCAATCGCCAATCAGAGCCACGCACGTGAGTGAGTGGTTGGTGCCCATCAAAGCCACGCACGTGAGTAAGTGGTTGGTGCCAATCAGAGCCACGCACGTGAGTAAGTGGTTGGCCTTGCTGAAGCCGCGGTTGTCTGAATCACGGATTGCGCAGATGACACGGATTGCACGGACGCATTGGCTTTGGCCGGCGCTCACCACCCTGACGGGATGGTGCTCTGACAGACGGGGGGACAGGGGGATCTTAAGCCAATCTGGCTTTGCGCAATCGTTCTTGAAAGGCCGTTCGCTTGGCATAGCGCGCCTTTAGGGCGTCCAGCCTGGTCTTGAATTCCGGCAATTGATGCTGGAAGACCGCCAGATCCCGCAACTTGACCAGCAGCGCCAGCGCCTCGTCATAGGCCCTTGCCGTCTTTTCTTCGAGCAATCTTTCCACCTCGCGCCATGCCTGCGGTGCGCGGGGCGCAAAATCCTGCAAATCCTTGAGCCGCTGAGCCTCAGCCTCGGCTTGCTGGCGCAGCTTCGCCCCATGCCGTAGCTGCTTCGCGAGAGCGTGCAGTTCGCTCCATGTGCGGCGCGGCGCCGCAGACGGCGGCGCTGTTGCCGGTCCAGCCAATTCCTGCAAGCGCCGCTTGAGCTTCAGCACCAGCAGGGGTTCCCCGTCAACCAGCCGGCGCAAGAAGTCGTCACACTCGGCTCTAGATAGGAGCGGGATGCGTGTCGCCAACGCACGCGCAGGGCCTGCCGCCAAGGGTGCACTTGCCTGTGCCGCCGCCTGCACCAGGAATGGGTCCAATTCGAAGAAGCGGACAAACTCGGTGAGCGGTGCAGATAACTCGTCGAGCCCCGGCGGGACGGGTGGCTCCAGTTCTTCGTCAATATCGTTGGCCGAGGCCGCCAGCAGCCACGTCAGATAGAGCACACGATGATCGCCGGCTAAAATGTCGTCGCGTAAGGACGCCATACCAGAGAGCCGCGCCTCGTCCTCGTACCCGTGGCCGCCATCCTCATCAGGGTAGCGGATATCGAGGATCAGCGTGTCGCCGATGGGTTTGAGTTCGGCGCAATCCTCCCACAGATAAGGCTGCAACGCCGCCTCGTCCAGCAGCCCCTTTGGGAAACGGAATGCCAGTTGCTGGCCGCCCCAGTTGGCGTAATAGAGAAAGGCGTCGAAGTGGCGCGCCAACACCTGAAGTGGATCGTGTCTGAAACCGCTCCACTGGTACTCAAGCCAGGCGCGTGTGGAGGTGACTTCGATGTGGCTCGACAGTTTGCCCACCGCTGCCTGTTCCGCGGCGGTCAAGGCGCGATCAATCGTCTGCCATTCGTAGTATTGGTATTCGCTCATGCGGTCTCCAGTAGTTCACCCAGGTCGAAGAGAAGCACACCCTGACTTGCCGCCATGTCCTGCAAGGATTCAGTGAATCCCGTGCGGAGCGTATGACTTCAGGGGCGCGCTGCCTCCACATGGAACTGTAGACCGAGCGCCCGCACTACCTTGAGAATCGTGGCAAACTCTGGATTGCCCGTCGGTGCGAGTGCTTTATAGAGGCTTTCGCGTCCCAGACCAGCATCGCGCGCGATCTGTGTCATCCCTTTGGCGCGGGCGATGTCTCCCAGTGCCGCCACCACGACCGCAGCATCGCCTTCCTCCAGCGCAGCGTCAAGATACGCGGCCATATCATCTTCGGATTCGAGATGCTCCGCTACATCCCATGGTCGGGTCTCAACCTTTTTCTGTTCCATGCCTATCCCATATACCCTGCGTGCCAGTTCCAGTGCAATTTGAATATCCTGAGCCTGCGTACGCTTGTCGCCCCCCGCCAGCAGGATAATCAGCGGCGTTGGGCGAGCACTGTGGCGGCAGCTTCCTTGCGTTGGGCGAGGGCTTCGGCGGCGGCGGCGCGGGCCGCGAGTTCGGCCCGTTCGTTGGTCCCGAGTGCGTTGTCGGCATGCTCTTCGAGCAACCATTGCAGGCGCGTGACGTCCCCCGCGCTCATTTCTTCCTGAGCTATTTCGGCGAGTTCGGCGTCGCTTAGCCGGAGCGATGGTGCGAGGTCAGATGGGGACGGTGGTGGAATTTGGCTGCATCTTGTTTCTCCTCGCATGCTGCCTGTAAGCGGGGTGTCAGCCACCGATAAAAATAGTGCGGCGGGTCTGAATAAGAGTTATTCATGACGTGAATGATAATTCAACGAGGACAGGATATCAAGATGTGCACATCAATGTTTACATGGTATCGCTGATGATGAATTTGCACTCGAACCATGAGTTGGCCAAGAAGCGGCCGAAACGCCAGGTGGCGCAATTACAGTTAGCAACATAGGCACAACGAAGAGCCACTGCACACCGGCCTGAACACGATGCAATCCTAAGTGACCGGCGGCTGGTTGTGTGGGCGTCATAGGATCGCGCGCGTCACGGGTTGGCCGCGAGCTGCCGGCCCCAGGCTGTGGCGCGCGCCAGTTCACCTTCCTCCAGCGGGCCTTCCGTGCCCTTGACGATGAAGCCTGCCGGCGGCATGACCACCTGGCCGCCCCTGGTTTCGAGGCACGATGATATCTTGGGCGCGGCGTAACCGAGTCGATCCAGGAACTTGCCGAACCAACGCATGGCGCCGTTCAGCGTCGCCATGTCGGTGCGCGTGTCGAAGGCGGCGACCTTAACGCCGGCCAATGCGCTGCCTGGCACACGATCAAGAAATTCCCGCATGGGCGGCGATGGGTGGGAACCGTGGGTGGGCGCGCCCACGATCAACAGATCCCAGCCGGCCAGTTGGCTCGTCTGCGCTTCACCAACCGGAAGCACCCGGACGCTGCCCGTGGCTCCCAATCCCTCGGCGAGGCCTTCGCCAATGGCGTGAGCGATCTTTTCGGTGTTGCCGTAGCGCGAATCGTAGATGAGCAGCGCTTTCATTCGTCGCCTCGCTTGAGCAGGTCGCGGGCTAACAACGGGAACCAGGCCAGGTAGAACACGCCGGCGATCCACAACAATGTGGTGGCCAGCGATGGCAGCATCAGGGCGACGAACACGTGCAGAAAGTCGAGCCCGTTGGCCGCAAGTCCGGTCACTGCCGTGCCCTTGCTGAAGGCCTTGCTGCGCAGCATGAGCGCCGAGACCAGGACAAAACCGCCTTGCATGAAGATCCCGGCCAGAAAGCCGCTGGTGCTGTGCCACATGTCGCCGGCGATGACGGCCTCTCCGGCCACCAGCAGTTGCTCCTGCGCGGCAGCCGTCGTGGCCACTGCATACAGGTCGCTCAGGCGGATCATGGAGAAGGCCGAATGGTTGGCCAGCGCGAGGATCACGCCGGCATAGACCAGCATAGTGGCCAGGCCTGCGTAGGGACCATCGCTGTGCCGCAGCGCGCCGTAGATGCCGTAGGAGGTGATGGCGAAGAGGCAGATCATGACGAGGGTGGGAAAATCAAGACGTAGAAGCCCCACCACGCGATCGTTCTGTAGCATCGCAAAATACTCTTGGGCGGTTGCTGGCTCCAAGCCTACGGCGATGCCGGCCACGGCTGAGAGCAACAGGCAGAGCAATTGCGCCAGCGTCGCCCAGCCGGCCAGGCGGCGTAAGGCGCCCCATTGGGAGGTCGCCGCTTGGGCGACGAGCGGGCGATCGAGTGCTAACTGTGACATGATACGCTCCTTGTGTCATCTATTTCCTGGCGGCTCATGGCCAAGATGACGAAACCCAGCGCATGCAGGTGGCGCATCAGGCCAATGAGCCCTGACTGGTCGGTTTGGACGGACAGGCGCGTCGCCGCCGGATCGACCTGCGCCACCACCACCTGGATGGGACTCAAGCGATTGAGATCGGTCTCGCTCACTAGATCGCGCACGACGATCTTGTAGCACGCGAGGTCGCCCATGGCGTGTGGCTCCTGTCTGCTCTATCTTGTTCAACTACCTCCAGCATAGCAGCCAGGGAAACGATCAGGAACGCATGAAGATGTGATCCGAAGCGAAAAAGATGTGATTCTGTACGAAGCCCCGCATAGGCCACGCGGGCGCATGACGAGGATGCGGTGGTTATGCTGCCGTTACCTTCCGTCGCGCTAGATCAGATGTTTCTCGCGTGCCGAGGCAATGGCCTGGGTGCGGTTGTTCACGCCCAGCTTGCCATAGATGGCCTTGACGTGGGAACGCACGGTGTTGAGGGAGATAAACAGCCGCTCGCCGATCTCCTGGTAGGTCAGACCTTCGGCCATCAGGCGCAAGACGTCCAACTCCCGTTCACTCAACGGCTCCACCGGTGTGGCCACTCCCAGTGTCGAGGATGGTTTGCTCTGCTCATGGACTGGCGCTCCCTCGTCGCCCGGTCTGGTGGGCGGCGCAGGCTCGGCAAAGGCTGCCAGGATGCGCCGGGCGTAGTCCGCCTGCGCGGCGTCCAGCCGCCCAACTCCAGCAGCTCGGCCAGCGCTGCGGCAATGGGCGGACCCTCTTCGACGAAGAGGCTGATTGCCCCTTGCGGCTCGGCCAGCGCGACTGCGCGGGCCATGTCGGCCCGGCCAGTTCGCTCGTCGCCGCGCGCCGCGTGCATCTGGCTGCGCAGAAGAAGCGCCTTGAGCACGATGAGAACGTGTTGGCTGCGCTGCGCCAGGTCGATCAACCGATCGGCCACCTCGATCGCCCACCTAAAGTGATCCGGCTCTCGCTCTGTGCTGTGAGCGAGCTCTGCCCTGGCCCTGGCGCGGAAAAGGTGGACGCGCAGGGCGCTGAGGAGGAGCAGGCTGCCGGAATACGTGATCGCCCGTCCGGGCGCCAGGAGCGCAGACGGTGCATCGCCATCCAGGCCCAGTCCCTGTTGGGCCAGCGCCAACTCGGCCTCGGGCAGCCGGCCCATGGCCAGATAGACGCGCACTTGTTGGGCGACGACCTCTTCTCGCACTGCGGCCGGCGCTTCGGCCTTCATCAGTGCCAGGGCGTGCTGGATATGCCCGGCAGCGCCCGCCAGGTCGCCCTGGATCTGGTGCAGGCGGGAGCGGATCACGTCGTAATAGAGCTGCGCATCGCTGTAGCCGCTTAACGTGGCCACGTGGATGGCGCGCTGGAAATGCTTGTGGGCCTGCTCGAGCTGGTGCCACTGGTAAAAGATCTCGCCCAACTCGCCGTACAGGGCCTGGCTGATCGGGGGCAGCGCGCCGGAACGCTCCACCTGTTCGATCCCCTGGGCGGCAATATCGAAGGCAAATCGTAGTTGGCCGCACTGCATGGCCATCAGTGCCAGACCTGCTCGACCCAGCAACTCTGACACCAGGTTGGCTGAGCTGCGCCCGTGCTGGATGAGCATCTGGTACGCTTGGACCGCCCGGTCATAATCATCCATCAACTCGTGGGCGGTGGCCAGCGCCGTGTAGACCATGCTGCGGCCGTAATGATCGCCTGGTGGTGCGAGGGCCAACGCCTGCTGGGCCAGCTCGATGCTTTGCGCCGGCTGGCCTTGCGCGTTGAGCAGGCTCGCTTGCAAGGCCAGCCACTGGGCCTGCAAGGCGGGATCGACCTCGAGCTGTGGGTCGGAGAACATTGCCCTCAGGCGCTCCAGATGTGGCAGCGCCTGGGCCGGGTCAACCGTCAGCAACATCCAGGTGAAGGCGAGGGTGGTCTTTGGGCAACGCGCCGCCCATGCTGGCGGCAGCGCCTGCATCCAATCCTGCACGCGCTTCTTGTGCCACTGCATGAGCATGCCCGGGGCGTGGTCTTCCATCAGCGCCACAGCCGCGGCGTAATCCGCCGCGACCAGCGCATGGTCGATAGCCTCGCTGGCCATGCCGGCCTGGGCATACCAGCGGCTGGCGCGGCCGTGCAGCTCGATCGTCTCGCGCTCGGGTCGCGCCAGCTGGCGGTCGCGCAGCAGGTCGGCAAACAGCGGGTGATAGCGATACCAGCGCCCCTCGTCGTCCAGCGGGATCAGGAACAGGTTGGCGGTGAGCAGTTGCTCCAACAACTGCACGCTACCGGCGCGCCCGGTGACTGCGTCGCACAGCGCTCCGTTCAGCCTTTCCAGGATGGACGTTTGCAGCAGGAAGTCCTGGATCTCGGGCGGCCGCCGCTGGAGCACTTCTTCGGTGAGGTAGCTCAGGATGAAGCGATGCATGCCCCGCAGGCCGGCGATGAAACCAGAGGGGTCTGCCCGGTCCCGGATCGACAGACCGGCCAGTTGCAGCCCGGCGATCCAACCCTCGGTCTTGTCTGCCAGGCTGGCAATATCGAACTGGGAAAGCGACAGGCCCATCACCTGGCTGAGGAAGTCGGCGGTCTCAGGTCGTGTGAAGCGTAAGTCGCCGGCGCGGATTTCGGTCAATTGGTTTCGGGCGCGCAGGCGGGCCAACGGCAGGTCGGGGTCCTCCCGGGTGAGCAGAACCAGGTGCAGTGCCGGGGGCAGGTTGCCAACCAGCGTCTGCAACACCTGCAGGATGAAGCGGTCCTGGATCACATGCAGGTCGTCCAGGACCAGCAAAAAGCTGCGCTCTGCCGCCAGCAGGTCGTTGATCAGCGTTGCGCTGATGATGTCGCCAGGTGGCAGCTGGCCCGCGGCCAGCAGCGCGGCAATTTCCTTCCCGGCGCCTGGCGCAGCCTGCTGCAGCGCGGCAAAGAAATAGGTGAAGAACCGTTGCGGCTCGTCGTCGGCCGGGTCCAAGGCCAACCAGGCGACCGGACAGTCCAGCATACGCACCCAGTCGCCGGCGCAGACCGTCTTGCCAAAGCCGGCCGGCGCCGATAGCAGTGTGATCTGCCGGCCGGCCGCTAGCCCGGCGTTCAGGCGCCCGACGAGATGGAGCCGCTGAGTTCGTTTGGGTGGGATGGCAGGTGGACGGAGTTTGGTTGCCAGCAGGTGCGCGTCCACTATAATCCGTGCTTTCCAGAATTGTCTGAGACAGAGGCATTCTGCGATGGGCGTGTTCGGCTCACGCCGGGGGGGGGGGGGGGGGGGGGGGGGGGGGGGGGGGGGGGGGGGGGGGGGGGGGGGGGGGGGGGGGGGGCGGTTGGCGGGTGTTGCGCATGCGCAGCCCAGGGGTTTGATCCGCATGATTGTTTCAGCGATCTCCTCTTGGGCAACTTCTATGTCGTAGGCCGCCTGTGCGCGCAGCCAGTAGCCGTTCGACAGACCAAAGAACCGGCACAGCCGCAAATCGGTATCGGCAGTGATGGCGCGCTTGCCGGCAACGATCTCGCTGATCCTCTGTGCTGGCACGCCGATCTCTTTTGCCAATCGGTACTGCGAGATGCCCAGCGGCTTGAGAAACTCCTCGGATAGCAACTCACCAGGTGTCACGGGATTCAGCTGCTCGCATAGCGTTCCTCCTAATGGCGATCCGCCGCCGTTCGCCATCGCTTCAGTGTCGGCACTGCGGAACGCCGATCGCTGGAGATATAGTAACGTGCCGCGGATTAGAGTGTCAAAGGGCATTCAGTCAAAGGGTGTGGTTCAAGTTTTGGATCCCACGAATTGAGTCGCGTGCTTCAGTCAGGCCGTGCGGGGCGTGTTGAGCGGGGATCCAGGGCATGAGAGAGGCGGGACCGGCGGGGCAAGTAACTTGCCCCGCCGGTCCCGTACTGTGTGAGATACAACTCGAGATGTTACTCGGCGACCGGTTGATCGTCGTGCAGCGGGGGATCTGGGAGTTTGAAGTTGCCCTTGCCGCGCACGCCGTTGATGTCCTGCGTGTTCATCGCATACTGCAACACAGAGAATGCGACCGCATCGGAATTCACGGCAAAGGCATCCTCGTTGATGTTGTCATACGTGTCGCACGCCTGGTGATAGCAGGGATCATAGGCGATCCCCGCAGTCCCACCCCAGATGGCGGCTTCTTCGGCCGTCTTGATCCCCTCGGCGCCGGTAAAGAGGCCGCCGGCCGGGATATTGGCCGCAATGAAGGGGCCATAGTCGGAGCGGCCGGAGAAGTCAGTCCCCTTGTAGGGTCTGCCCACCTGGGCATAGAACGACTCGAAGAGCTTCTCGATCTGTGCTGATCCAGAAGGTCCCGGTCCGGCGCCGGTGGCGTCAGAGTCATCGCCGTCATAGATGAAGAACACAGGGTTTGGCGAGCCAATCATGTCGAAGTTGAGATAGAGCGTGATCTTGGTCCGCTCGGCCTCCGGCAGATTGTTGACGTAGAAGGTGGAGCCGACCAGATTGGCTTCATCGGCGCCCCACCACGCAAACCGCACCTTGTTACGCGGCTTGACCTTGGCCATCTGCTCAGCAACTTCCAGAATCGCTGCGCTACCGGAACCGTTGTCCTGGATGCCGGGCCCTGCGTTGACAGAATCCAAATGGGCGCCGGCCATGATCACGTTATTGGGATCCCCAGCCTGGCTTTCCGCAAGGACATTGGAAGTCGTGGCAATGCCGCGGAAGGTGGACGTTTTCAGGTGCATGATCAGCCCAGGAGTAGCCGCCAACTGCTGGCCCGCAGCCTGAGTCACCGAGGTGACCGGGAGATCGAGGGTGAAGCCGTTGCCGAGCGTGCCGTTGAGGGGACCAGGGGCGTTGTTGTAGATGATCACGCCCGCCGCACCGGCTGCTGCGGCGTTGGTCGCCTTAATTGCAAACGTGCAGGCGCCGCGGCTGATCAAGGCGATGTTACCTGCCGGAAAGCCGGCAAAGTCGGTGGCGCTGCAGCCGGTGATCGGATTGACCGAACTGACGGATGCGGTGACATCGCCGCTACCGGAGTAGGACATGATGTCATTTTCGACGGGACCGCCTGGGGCTGGCGCTACCTGCTCAAGGAGCGGAGCGGCGAGCGAGATAAAAGTCTGAAACTGGAACGATTGCCGGGTCACGATATAGCCGGCGGCGCGCAGCCGCTGCTCAACGTAATCTGCCGACTGATCGTAGCCTGGCGTGCCTGACGTGCGAATGCCGTTGTTGGCATTGGCGACACTCTGGAATGCAGCCTGATGCTCGCGCACCCCTGCCAGGGTGACACACTCCAGCAACTTGGCATGGGTGTTGTTGACACGGTTCTCGCAGCTCTCAGGGCCTGCAACGGCTGTTTGAACGAATGCCAGCACGGAAAACAAGACAACAGCAAATCCAACTCCACACAAATGCACTGCCTTCTTCATGATTCCTCCTTGAACGAACGAAGCACGCGGCCGGCGATGCTGACAGGCAACGCAAACCAAGCGCTTCCCGGTTTGGGAGACGCAGTTTGTGATTGCCTGAGGGAATTCAGCATCTGGGAGGCTGCGAAGTATATAGCGTATTTTCCATTTGTCAATACTGGTAAATCTCGCCCCAGTATAGTTGACCCCAATACGCCGCGCCGTTACCCCCTAATAGCTCCCTTTTGGGTTCTATCCAATGTGCCAAATCCTACATAGACTGGGTGCCAGCAGGTTCGTTGGGCTATCGGTGCTGAACGCAGACTGTGTAATTACCCACCAACAAGGAGAAAGTACTATGCACAAGTCGCTGGACCAGGCTCTGTCTTACTCAAATCGGTGGCTCGACCTGATTAAGAACCCGGTCGTGAACGAGGAACAGGGCAAACAGATCATCGAAGAAAGCACGAGCAACTTCGCCGAGCACTTCAATCGAGGCTGGCTCGACTACCGCAAGTCGGTGACCGAGGCGGGCGACTGGGCCGCGACCGAGTGGACAGGCGCCGGCGCGGTCTTTCGCGACGTGCTGGGCCGTGAGTATATCGACTGCCTCGGCGGCTACGGGATGATGGATCTCGGTTGGGGCCATCCGGATGTGATCGCCGCGGTGAAGGCACAGCTCGGCCGCACCCCCATGCCCAGCCAGGAACTGATCGATCCGCTGCGCGGGGTGCTGGCCCGGCTGATGGCCGAGATCACCCCCGGCGACATCAAGTACAGTTTTTTCTGCGCCTCGGGCACCGAAGCGATCGAGGGCGCGCTTAAGTTGGCCAAGATGTACACCCGCAGGAGCGGCTTTATCGTTGCGGTCAAAGCGTTTCACGGGAAAACCATGGGCTCGTTGAGCATGATCGGCAAGGCTGACTTTCGCCAGCCGGCCGGCCTGCTTTACGGCGGCCCGGTCTACCACGTGCCCTACGGTGATGCCGGCGCGGTGGAGAAGCAGCTCGACATCTGCCAAAAGGTCGGCGTCGATATCGCCGCCGTGCTGATGGAGCCGATCCAGGGCGAGGCGGGCGCTATCGTGCCGCCGGACGACTTCTGGCCGCGGCTGCGGGAGGTTACCAGGGCCTACGGGGTCCTGTTGATCGCCGACGAGGTGCAGACCGGTCTGGGCCGCACCGGCAAGTTGTGGGCCGTGGATCATTGGAACGTGGCGCCGGACATCCTCACGGTGGCGAAGTCGCTGGGCGGTGGCGTGATGCCGGTGGGCGCCTTCTGCTCGACCGAGGAGATCTGGCAGGTGATGATGTACCCCAACCCGTTCATCCACACCTCGACGACGGGCGGCGGGGGCCTGGCGTGCAGCGCGGCCATCGCCGCGATCAACGTGACGCTGCGCGACCGGCTGTGGGAAGTGGCCGCGGCCAAGGGCGCGTACCTGATCCCCAAGCTCAACGCGTTGGCCGCGCAGTATCCGCAGATTTATCACGGTGTCACCGGCAAGGGGTTGCTCATCGGCCAGCATTTCAACGACGCTAAAATCGGCTACAAGGTGGCGGCCGGGCTCTTCAAGCGCGGCGTCCTGGTGGCCGGCACCCTGACCAGCGCGCACACCATCCGCATCGAGCCGCCGCTGGTCATCACCTACGAGCAGATCGACGCAGTGCTGGATCGGTTGGCGGATACGCTGGCGGAGATTAAGCGGGGAATGTAGGGCGTGGTGCGTGACGTTTGGAGCGACATCAATGTACCACTGGACTTCCCGATTCAAAACATAGGAGGAAGCTCAATGACCAGCACGGTGGCAGTTGCAGAAAATGCAAATCAAAACAGGATTGGAGCAGCCATCCGCCGAGTGGTAGAACTGGCCGGCGGAATGGATTGGCTCGAGGCCGGCCAGACTGTAGTCATTAAGCCTGCTCTCAATTCCGCAGGACAGTTTCCCTTTACAGCCAGTCCAGCTGCCTGTGCTGAACTGGTCCGCATGTGCCTCGAACGGGGTGCGGCAATGGTGTTCGTGGCCGACGAAATGGGCTTTGAGCACACGATGTTGAAACACTGGAAAACGGGCAAATATGCCGGATACGATAAAGATCGAACCGTTCAATCCTTCCGGGAGACCGGGATAGCTGACGCTGTCAACCGGGTTGGCGATGAGCTTGACGCCAGAGATCGCATCCACATGACGACCTTCCGCGAGGACGGTTGGCGGAAGCACGAGCTAACTGATCAGGGTTCTAACCTAAGCCGTGAATGGGTCCGCAAGCAGTTAAAGCAGGCCGAAGAGTTGTCCTCCGGCCGCAAAGCCCGGGGCCCGTACATACCCCGGCTTTTTGATGGGAGATATGTGCCACAGCTTATTGGGGCGACGTCCAACCAGGCGGTCAGCGGGTTGTATGTGCCAATCCTGCTGGACAAAGCTGATCATATCATCAATCTTTTTCGCATTTCGACCCATGTCTGGTCCCAGTTCACCATGGCCATCAAGAACTGGATCGGTATTATGCGCCCGGATGATCGAGTCTGGATGCACCAACTCAACTATCTCAGGAACAATCGGCACATCGTGAATGGGCTGGGTCATGATCACCCGATCAGAACCGAGCCTCCTTATCATGAACTATTAGCAGATTTGCACTTAGCCCACACTGAAAAAGAACGGCTTTGCGTCGCCGATGCTACTCAGATAATTTTGACCGGGGGACCTGACCAGACGGACCGACCTTTTTGCCAGGCCAATCTGGTGCTGGCAGCAAGCGATATCATATCGGCGGATGTGGTCAGTCTGGCCGTACTACGGTACGGCACCTTGAAAGCTCCCGATGGCCTACTCGGGCAGCCTGACCCTCAGCCTGCCGGGTGGCTTGAAGCCATTCGTGCTAAATACAAAGACTTGCGTTGGCCTGAAGAAGAACATATTTTCCGGGGCACCGACTCGAAACTCTGTGATCCAGAGTTTAGCAACTGGGACTGGGTTGCAATCCAACGGGCGAGGGAGCTTGGTCTCGGCGCCGCAGGCCCGGATGATCTGCGTTTGGTCTTTCCTGAAGAGGGGTCACCATTCGAGGTGTCTCGTGAGAAACGTGCCTGGATTACTGAAGATGCTCTCCGCCCACCGCAGTATAGCCTGAATCCGCTCGCCAACCGGACCTCCGAAGTTGAGTCTACTTGAGTGACACGAAGTACACCTTCACCATCCTGCGCAGGTTGCACCTTAGCCTGTTTCTCACATCGCTGCCTTTCGGCATGCTCGTCTTTGGCTTGCCCTTGATTGCGCGTGCGCTGGGGGCCAGCGCTCTCGCGATCGGCGGGCTGTTAGCGGTCTACGCGCTGATCCTCGTTGCGGTCCAGCCCGTCGTCGGGTATGGGCTAGACCACTTTGGTCGGCGGCCTTTTCTACTCGCAGGGCTGCTGGGTTATGCCCTCTCGAATGCAATCTTCGGGCTGACCTCCGGTGTGGGAGGACTATTTCTTGCCCAGCTGATGCAGGGCATAGGCGCAGGGCTGCTGTGGCTGGCAGTCCTGACCGTCGTATCCGATTTGGCGCCTGAAGACCGTCTCGGCCGGGAATATGGGCGGATAGAGGAAATGTCAATCCGCGGCATCCTGATCGGGACGCTGGTTGGCTTCGCCCTGCTTTACCTGCTCAGTCGAGGCACCTCGACGCCGTCTCCGGCGGGGAGAATCGCCCGTTGCCCACTGGCGCCTGCTGTTCCCCGGGTACACCGTCACTACGCTGCTGGCAGTGGCTATTGTCTGGCGCAGGGTTCCCGAATCGCTTGAGCGCGGCGCTGAACGTCCGCCAAAAGTGTCTGTCGTGACGAAGGCTCAATCCTTGAAGCCGGCAGACATGCCGCGTATTCCCGGCCAACTGCGGATTTTTCTGATCATGGTGATCTTGACGGCCACTGCCGCTGCGCTCCTAAGCCCGATCCTGATTAAGTACCTGTATGACAACGTCTCGACCAATCTGTTACTGGTGGCGCTGGCCTTTTTGCCGGCCACGCTTGCGGGGTCGGTGCTGCCTTCACGTCTGGGCGGATTGAGTGACCGTTTCGGACGGCGCCCGCCGCTGATCATTGCGCTGCTGGTGAGTGGCCTGGCCGCACTGGCCGTTCCGTTCGTGCAGTCGCTCTGGCCATTGGCGCTGTTGTGGGTGTTCGAGGCAGCAGCCTTCGCGGCGGCGGCGCCCGCGGAAGAAGCGCTGGTTGTGGACCTCTCGGACGAAGACCGACAGGGGACGGCGTTAGGGTTCTACACCGCCGCCGCCGGGCTGGGCGGCGTGATCGGGCCGCTGCTGGGCGGTTGGTTATATGATCGCTTTGCCGCGGTGGGTGCGTTCGGCATCAGCGCGCTGTTGATGGTTGCCGGCGCGGGGTTGATTTTCCTATTAGTGCGCGAGCCATCGCCTTGAAATGAACCGAGTCATTTGCGAGGTGAGGACGACCTAACGCAGCGGATTCCCGCCACCGATATTGGCGCGTTGTTGATCGGCGCCGTGGGGATCATCGAGGGCATTACGTAAGCGAACTTCAATACGAAGCGACGAATTCGGAGTTTGTCACCGAAAGGAATGATCGAAATCTATGAAGCTGCCATCCATCAATCGCGGCACCATCGGCGAAGACCTGAGCGCCGGCCTGGTGTTGGGTATTCAGAGCGTCCCAGATGGCATGGCTGCCGGTCTGTTGGCGCTAGTCAACCCGGTCTACGGCCTCTACGGCTATATGACAGGTGTCTTTTCCGGCGCCTTTTTTACAAGTTCGACCTTCATGTCGATTCAAGCCACTAGCGCGATGGCGTTGATCGTGGCCAGCGTGCCGCAGGTGACGCAGGCGACCGACCCTAACAGTGCCTTGTTTGCGCTGGCGCTCTTAACCGGCGTGCTCATGCTGGCGGCCGGTATTCTCAAGCTGGGCAGACTGGTGCGTTTTGTGCCCAACTCCGTCATGACTGGATTCGTCAATGCGGTTGCTGTCCTGATCGTGCTAGGTCAGTTGGACGATCTCACGGGGTATAGCACGACCGGCCCAAACCGGGTTGTCAGAACGTTCGACCTTTTGGTCAACCTGGATCAAGTGCACCTGCCGACTCTGATCGTCGGCCTGCTCACCATCATCTTGATCGTGACGCTGGAGAAGACCAGTCTGAAAGCGATGGGGATGGTGGTGGCGATGATCTTCGCCTCGCTGGTTGTGCCGCTGTTCGGCGCCCATCAAGTTGCCCAGGTCAGGGACATTGCGGAGATTCCCGGTTCGCTGCCGCTGCCAATGCTGCCGCCGCTTTCCGTGTTGCCCGGCCTGATCATTCCGGCCCTTGCGCTGGCCTTCGTCGGGCTGGTGCAGGGCGCCAGCATCACCCAGTCCGTGCCCAACCCCGACGGCAAATATCCTGATGCGTCACGTGATTTTATCGGGCAGGGCGCGGCAAACCTCGTCGCCGGTCTGCTGCAGGGGATGCCGGTGGGCGGCTCGATGTCGGCTACGGCACTGGTGCGCAGCGCCGGCGCCCGCTCCCGCCTGGCCAATATGATCGCCGGCGTGACGATGGCGCTTGCGATCCTGCTTTTTGGGCGCCTGGTGGGGCTGTTGGCGATGCCGGCGTTGGCTGGGCTGTTGATCGTGGTTGGGTTCCGTACGTTGAAGCTGGACCAGGTGCAGATGGTCTGGAGGACAGTATTGGTGCAGCGGGTGGTGATGTTGATCACCTTTGTCGCCGCCTTGCTGGTGCCGCTGCAATTTGCGGTGCTCATCGGCGTCGCGCTGGCTGTCCTGCTGTTTGTCTTCCAGCAGTCCAACAAGATTACCGTGGTGGCCTGGAAGATCGAGCCGGGACGCTATCCGCAAGAAAGTGCACCGCCGGCAGTGGTTCCGGCGCAACGCGTCACGGTTCTGGTGCCCTATGGCAGCCTGTTCTATGCTGCGGCGCCGGTGTTCGCTGAACAGCTCCCCGAAGTGACCGCGGACTCACGCCACGCTGTCGTGATCCTTGCGCTGCGTGGCAAGAAGGATGTGGGCAGCACACTCCTGGAAGTGTTCACCCGCTATGCCGACGCGCTGCGCCAGCAGGAGAGCAAGTTGATGCTTGCGGGCGTCGATCCAAATGTCAAGGAGCAGATGGAAAGAACGGAGGTGCTGCACCAGATTGGTCATGAAAACGTCTTTCTGGCCCAAGAAGGCGTTGGGCAGGCGCTGCAGGACGCAGTCGATGACGCTGAAAAGTGGATTGTCACAAAAGCCCAGGCAGCGTAACGCAGGTGTGGGCCAAAGCAATTCTTAGGACAATATGTAGAGCATGAT
>JADJPH010000080.1 GCA_016713335.1 Candidatus Fredericiella danica
GGTTGGTATTGACGTGGACGGCGACCTGGCCGTGATCCAGGTGAACAGTCTGCCGGCTAGCATTTCGCCGCTTCCACTGGCAGCACCCGACGACATTGCGGTCGGTCAATTTGTCGTTGCGATCGGCAACCCCTTTGGTGAACAAGGATCGATGTCCCTTGGCATTGTCAGCGGGCTGGGTCGCAGCCTCGCCTCCCAGCGTGCGACCACTGGCAGCAGTAGCTACACGCTACCCGCCGTGATCCAGACGGACGCGCCGATCAATCCAGGCAACTCAGGGGGACCGTTACTGAATCTTTCCGGGGAAGTGGTTGGCATCAATGCCGCCATCGAGTCAGCTACCGGCGCAAATTCGGGCGTTGGCTTCTCCATTCCGGTGGCCGCCGTGCGCCAGATTATCCCTTCCCTGATCGAGAATGGCAGTTACACCTATCCATACATGGGCGCAGGCTTTGATGAGGAAGTCAGTCTTGCCGAACAGGTCATCTACGAGGTGCCGCAAACGCAGGGCGCCTACGTCGTGAGCGTCAATCGCGGTGGACCGGCAGCACAGGCTGGCCTGATTCCTGCTGATCCTGCGTCTGGCAAGGGTGGTGATTTGATCATTGCGGTCGACGGGAGGCCCGTGCGCAATTTCCAGGAACTGAACCGCTATCTGGTCTTCGGCTCCACCGTTGGCAAAACGATCCAACTCTCCGTCCTCCGTAACGGGCAAGAGACATTGGTGCCACTGACACTTGGCGAGCGACCATAGGACCTAAACAACTCCTACTCATCTTCCCAAACACTTCCTAACACCCCTCCGCTATTCTGTACTCAGCCGATTCGACTTTGAGCGGCGATAACAAGCAGAGTGAGAGGAAGTTTAAGATGAATAGCAAGTTGCAATGGAAGAACGTGATGCTCGGCGGCGCAGCCGCCTTGATGTTGGTCGTGGGCACCGCAGCGACCTATCCGCAGGTGAGCCAGGCAGCCGACAGCACGACAACCCCGGCCCCGACGCAGCAACCGCAGCGCGGCGACCGCAGCAATGATGCCAACCGTGGCGCCCGGGAACGATGTGGACCGCAACGCCCAGTTGGCCGAGGCGCTTGGCATCACCACCGACGAGTTGCAGACCGCCTACGTCAAGGCTGCCAATGCCGCCATCGATCAGGCCGTCGCCGACGAGTTGCTGACCGAAACGCAGGCGCAAACACTGCGGGATCGGCTGAGTGCAGAAGACGGTACAGGGCGCGGCTTTGACCTCGGCCATTTCGGCGGCCGTGGCTTTGGTGACAGCGCCATCGACTTCAAAGCACTGTTGGCGGATGCCCTGGGCATCACAACCGATGAACTCAACGCTGCGGAAACGAAGGCGCAGTCGGCTTCTCTGGCGCAGGCAGTGACCGATGGCAACCTGACGCAGGAAGAGGCTGACCTGATGGCAGCACGCGACGCCTTCCGGGCATATCAAATCGCCCAGCAGCCCACCTTCGAAGCAGCGGTTGCAGCGGCGGTGGAAGCCGGTGCAATTCACCCAGGCTCAGGCGGATCTGCTCCTGGCCAACCAGCAGAGCGGTGACAAGGGCTTTGGCCTCGGTGGACCGGATCTGGGTGGCGAGCGCGGTGGCCGTGGCGGTCATGCCGAGCTGGTGGACATGGCAGTGCTGGCGATGCCCCCTTTGGCCAGAATGGCGAACCGGGTGTTCCTCAGCTCGAAGGCAGTGACAGCCAGGGCACCCAGCAGGTTCCGAATTTTAGCGCCATCGGGTAAGCGAAATCCGAGGCTCTCGCAACATTCATGACGCAACCAGCCTATCACGGGAATCGCTCCCCCTGATAGGCATCTAGCCAACCCCCGCCACCTTCGCAGGTCACATCAGGCGCCCAGGAAGTTCATAAATAAAGCGTCCTCCAAGTGCTAGTTTCAGCAGGCAGCGCGCCATCCCGGATGGTTCCGGGATGGCGCGCTGCCTTTGTACTGATGCGCCCGGCGAGATCAGCCCCAGTCCGTCAGCGCACCTCCGTCAGCGCACCTCCGTCAGCGCACCTCCGTCAGAGCACCATCCCGTGAGGGTGGTGATCCCCCCGTCCCCCCGCCGCGTCAATCACGCACCAACCGCTCGCTCACGTTCGCGGCTCTGTTTGTCACGTGTGCGCCCTCTGTCAGGGCCTCCGTCAGAGCACCATCCCGTCAGGGTGGTGATCCCCCCGTCCCCCCGCCGCGTCAATCACGCACCAACCGCTCGCTCACGTTCGCGGCTCTGTTTGTCACGTGCCCTCCGCCAGCACACCTCCGTCAGCCCTCTCAGAGCCCCCCTGGGGGGTCCCCGTAATCACGCCCACCGCTCGCTCACGTTCGCGGCTCTGTTTGTCACGTGCACCTCCGTCAGCGCACACCTCCGTCAGCAGCACCTCCGTCAGAGCACCATCCCGTCAGGGTGGTGATCCCCCCGTCCCCCCGCCGCGTCAATCACGCACCAACCGCTCGCTCACGTTCGCGGCTCTGTTTGTCACGTGCACCTCTGTCAGCGCACCTCCGTCAGCGCACCTCCGTCAGAGCACCATCCCGTCAGGGTGGTGATCCCCGTCCCCCTGCCGCGTCCACCACGCACCAACCGCTCGCTCACGTTCGCGGCTCTGTTTGCCACGTGCACCGTCCGTCAGAGCACCATCCCCGTCCGGGTGTTAGGGTGCTGGCCAAAGCCAAAGCCAGGCGGTGCGTCGCACCTGCTGCGGAGACAGGCAGGGAGTGATTCAAACCATTGCTCTTCCGCGCAAAGGAACGTCCTCGGCAAGCGCCACACCGTCAGGGATCGATAGAGTGGATTTGGTGCATGCCGGGGACGGCTCTGGCTTCAGCCTGGCGAACCACTTACTCACGTGCGTGGCTCTGATGGACACATGCGTCCCCCCGTCCGTCAAAACCGATATCGGGTATAATTGAATCGCCGTTGCGTGATGCGCGTCACGGAATACGAGATACGCAACACGTAACACGAAACACCTATCCCCCCTCACTAAGGAGGAGATTCCACCTATGAAACTCAAGGTCTTCCTTTTGGCGCTTGCCCTGCTCTGGTTAGCAGCCTGCGCAGCACCGGCGCCGGCCGCACTTGTGCCCGCGCCGCAGGCGCAGACCGGCACTCCAGTCGTAACCGTCTACAAATCACCTACCTGAGGTTGCTGTGGCGATTGGGTGAAGTACATGGAGGAGAACGGCTTCACGGTCAAGACGGTCGACAACGCCGACCTGAATGCCGTGAAGGATCAGAGCCAGGTTCCTTCCGAACTTCAGTCCTGCCACACCGCCATCGTGGATGGCTACATCATCGAAGGTCACGTCCCCGCCGCCGACGTCACACGCCTGCTTTCAGAACGCCCGGATGCGATCGGGCTTGCAGTGCCGGGCATGCCGATCGGCTCGCCCGGCATGGAAGTGGAAGGCGCAGATCCGCAACCATACGATGTAATTCTCTTCGACAAGTCAGGGAAACAGATGGTTTTCGCCAGCTACGGCAAATAGCGCCGAGGATCTTGCGCACTATTTTCCCAGCAGCAGTTGTTCACCCAGGCGAGAAAGATCCGCCACAAAGCGGTCAACAGGTGGCGCCTCAATCCATCGTATCAGCGCCCAATCCTGACCTGTCGCCGAGCATAGGATCCGAGCAAGGTCCGCAGGGAAAATACCTGCGGCCTTACTCTCAGCATCTCGAATTGAAGAGCGTACAACATTAGAGCAACTCCGGATGATGAATGGGTAGCCACGTCACCAAGAAGTCAAAACCACGCTTGCGACCCTCAGAACGGACCCGGTTGCGCCAGCGCGGCCAATCCCGCACCAAAACGGGAAAGCCCAGCGCCGCCACAATTTCCTGGTACGGCGCATATTCCAGCAGGCGCACCGCCGCCCAATCGCGGTCTAGCCGACCGATCGTCAGACGCCCGGCCAGCATCTCGAGAAACTGCGCTTCGTCGATGTCATAGTCCCACACGTATGGTGACCTTGTACCCATGCCAAGATTGTAGCATGACTTCGAGTTGGCGTAAGATACGAGAATAAAGGTTGCACTACCACCTATTCGAATGGAGTCAATCCATGTCTCTCTCCCATTTTGAACTGACCTTCGATCCGGCGCCGTCACCAGATGCCGTGGTGACGCTGCCAAGCGTACGTTTCACCATCATCACCTCGCGGCTGATCCGCATGGAATCGAGCCCGACCGGCGAATTTGAGGATCGCGCCAGCCAGGCATTCTGGTATCGCCGCCAACCCACACCACCATTCCAACAACGAGAAGTGAACGGCGCGGTTGAGATCGAAACCGAACATCTTCTCCTGCGCTACATCCCATCAGAACGGGTCTTCACGCCAGTCTCGCTCTCTGTCCACGTCAAAGCGATGGACAACACCTGGCACTTTGGCGAACATATCTGGAAATCCGGTGACCTCAAAGGCACGACGCGCACGCTGGACGAGACGGATGGCTTCGCCAATCTGGAATCAGGGCTGATGGCGCGCAGCGGCTGGGCCGTCTACGACGACTCACGCTCCCTGGTGTTCGATGAACAGGGCTGGCTGACCGATCGCACCGCACCGGGCAACCTGGATCTCTACTTTTTCGGCTATGGGCATGATTATGTGGGTTGTTTGCAGGACTTCCAAAAGGTTGCCGGCAGCACGCCGATGGCGCCACGCTGGGTGCTCGGCAACTGGTGGAGCCGCTACTGGGCGTACACACAGGCGGAACTAGAGAACCTGATGGAAGATTTCGAAGCCCATCAAATGCCGCTCTCAGTTTGCATCGTCGACATGGATTGGCACATCGTCCAGACCGGTAACCAGTCCGTTGGCTGGACCGGCTACACCTGGAATCGTGATCTCTTTCCTGATCCACAGGCTTTCATCGACTGGCTCCACGCGCGCGGCCTCCGCACAGCGCTGAATCTCCATCCCGCCGACGGCGTCTTCCCCCACGAAGCACAATACGAGGAAATGGCGACCGCCGTGGGCATCGATCCGGCTATCCAAGAACCAGTGCCCTTGATATCGCCAATCGGGTCTTCGCCGATGCCTACTTCAAACACCTGCACCACCCCTTCGAACTGGCGGGCGTCGATTTCTGGTGGCTCGACTGGCAACAGGGCACCCAATCGAAGATGCGGGGACTCGACCCGCTGTATTGGCTGAATCACCTGCACTTCTACGACCTGGGCCGCGACGGCGCCAAGCGCCCATTCATCTTCTCGCGCTGGGGTGGGCTGGGTAACCATCGCTACCCGATCGGTTTCTCGGGCGACACGGTCGTCAGTTGGAAATCGTTGGCCTTCCTTCCCTATTTCACCGCAACCGCGGCCAATGTCGGCTATGGCTGGTGGAGCCATGACATTGGCGGTCACATGTGGGGCGTTGAGGAAGGCGAACTCTATGCCCGGTGGGTGCAGTATGGCGTCTTCAGCCCAATTCTGCGCCTGCACAGTTCCAACAACCCCTACTCGGAACGCCGCCCGTGGGCATGGGGGCTCGACATCGAACGCGCGTCCCGTGAGGCCATGCAGTTGCGCCACGCGCTGATCCCCTACATCTACACGATGGCCTGGCGCAATACGAGTGAGGGGATCCCATTGGTCACCCCGCTCTACTGGTCGCACCCTGAGGTTGAGGACGCCTACAACTGCCCGCAGGTCTACTGGTTTGGCAGCGAACTCATCGCCGCCCCCTTTGTGGCCCCGGCGCAAAGCGACGTCGGGCTATCGCAGCGGCGTTTGGCTGCCGGACGGCGAATGGCGTGACTTCTTCACAGGGGAAGCGTACGCAGGTGGCTGGACCACGGTCTTTGGCGACCTCGCTGCGATCCCAGTCTTTGCCAAAGCCGGCGCCATCGTCCCACTCGGACCCATGGTGGGCTGGGGCGGCGTCGACAACCCCACCTTGCTACAGATGCACCTTTTCGCCGGCGCGGACGGCTACTTCGAACTGTACGAGGATGACGGTGACACCATCGCCTATCAGTCGGGCAGCTATGCCCTGACGCCGTTTACACTTACCTGGAACGAGCGCGAACTGGACTTTTCCATCGGCCCCGCCAATGGCGATCTGTCGGTGCTGCCAATGCAACGGACCTATGAGGCCGTGATCCACGGTGTGGTTGAACCGGCACAGATCGAGTTGACCATCAACGGAGCCGCGGCGCTCGCCGAAGTTGTACGTTACGATGCCGAGACAGAGACGTTGAGCGTCGTGCTAGGCGCCATTGCACCCACAGGTGCATGCGAGGTCAAGCTGTCCAATGCCGGGGAAGCCCTTGAGAGTCGCCGCGACCGCCGGGCCGAAAAAGTGCGGACCATGCTGCGCAGCTTCAAAGTCGACAATCAGGTGAAAGCCCGTATCGACGCCGAATTGCCGCAGTTGATGGCAGGGGAGATCAATCTTTCTCGCTACGCACTCACCGGCGCGCAATCTGAGGCGCTGGCGCAAGTCATCGGACAAAGATAACCCCGGTCGAGGGCGCAGCGGAACCGCCACTTGACTCCAGGTCGCAGCAGGTGCGCTCGTCGCACTGGCGCTCCCCTGCCGGACCGCACACCCGCCAGTGCCGCGCCAGGCCACCCACACCCACTCCACCCGCCGGCGCTGGACGCACCGTGCTCAGGTTGCGCAGTCGGTTACTTTCACTTGCACGGTGCGACGCACGAGCGCCTATAGATTCAAGTGCGCCTTTTCTTCTTGCCGGCGCGCGGCGGCCTGCGTCAACCGATCCAACATCACCGCAAGGATCACAATCGCCAGCCCGGCCTCCACGCTCTGCCCCATCCGGTTGTTCTGCATCCCGTCGACCACCTCTAGACCAAGCCAGGGCGCGCCGACCATGCCGGCAATGATCACCATCGACAGCACCATCATGATCGCCTGGTTCACCCCCAGCATGATCTGGGGCAGCGCCAAAGGAAACTGCACCTTCGCCAACACCTGGTTGGGCGTGGATCCAAATGCCTCCGCCGCCTCAATCGCCGCCGGATCGACCGAACGGATGCCAAGCGTCGTCAGACGCACCTGCGGTGGCAACGCATACAACACCGAGGCGATGACACCCGGACACGCCCCAGATTGAAGAGCATGATCACCGGCACCAGATACACAAACGTCGGGATGGTCTGCAAAAAATCCAGGATCGGTCGCAAGATCCGTTCAACCGCCGGTTTGCGCGCCGCCCAGACCCCCAGCGGCACACCGATCAAAACGGTGGCGCACACGGCCACCAACACCTGCGTAAAAGTGTCAACCGCCGGCTCCCACATCCCCAGCAGCCCGATGAACAACATCGAGAGAATACAGGCAAGCGCCAACCCCCAACCAGACAGCCAGAGCCCAAGCGCGGCAACGAGTAGAATCAGCGCCTCCCACGGAATCACCTGCTCAAACAGCACACGCAGCGGGGCAAGGATGTAGATCGAGATAAAATCGCTCATTGGGCCGGTGCCAAGACCGGTGTCGCCAATTTCATACAGATTCCGCTGCATCCACTTGACGACCATACCCACTGGTTCGGCAATCGACAAGTTCCAGGTCTTTGGGAAATCCACCCAGCCTGCGGCCAGCGCAAGCACGGTCAGCAACACCAGGACGATCACGCTCAAGACCCAATAGGCATGTTTGGCGAGCGACGCCTGCAGCCACGGCAGCGCACGACCCAGGCGCGCTGCGAGACCCGCCTCGAGCCGGCCAACGGTGTGGTAGATCGCAGCGAGCCAACGTTCAACGGTGCGCACCCAGGCATGATCACCCCACCCTGGCGGAAAGAGCCGGAAGCCCTGATGGCGCTCAATGCTGGTGTAGTTGATTTGGCTGATGGCGTAACTCAGCCGATCCAGCAAAATCGCCATCGCCACGATGGCAAGCCCGCCTTCCAGCGCAGTGCCCACATCAAGCCGGCGCAGTGACTTGAGCACCACGTCACCAAGACCACCGGCGCCGACCAGCGACGCAATCACGACGATGCTGAGCGCCATCATGATCGTTTGGTTCACGCCCGTCATGATCGAGGGCAACGCCTGCGGGACCTGCACCTTGACTAGAGTCTGGCGAGGCGTTGAACCAAATGCTTCCGCCGCCTCAATGACCTCCGGCGACACCCTACGCAGCCCAAGATTAGTGAGGCGAACAACCGGCGGCACTGCGTAGATGACCGCAGCAATCACCGCCGGGACAACGCCGATGCCAAAGAACAAGACCACGGGAATCAGATAGACAAAGGCCGGCATCGTCTGCATGCCATCGAGGATGGGCCGCAAAACCGCCTCGCCACGCCCGCTCCGCGACATCCAGATACCCAGCGGAATCCCAACCAGCAGTGAGATCGTCACCGCCGCGATCACGAGGGCCAGTGTCTGCATGCTGGCATCCCACAATCCCACGAAGCCCATGAAAAGCAGGCAGAGGCTCGTCAGCAGGGCAAGGCGCAGACCGCTGACCTTGTTACCAAGCAGAAACGTACCTACCACCAACACCGGCCACGGCAGCCAGAGCAGAAAGCTCTCGGCCAGCGTGATGGCCCAATCAGTGGCATTGGCGATAGGATTGAAGAAATAAACAAAAGCCGGGCTGTTGGCGCGATTGCCGACCACCCACTTTTTGAATGCGTCCAGCGGCTCGCGCAGGTGGAGGTTCCACGCTTCCGGGAATTCCGGCAGCGGCTGGGCGAACACATTGTAGAGAATCAGGAAGAGCGCCAACGCCACGAGCAACGCCGGCAAGTATCGCCGCAACGACGGAGCAGAATTCGCAGGCACCGCAATCGCTTTGGCCACGGCTCACCCACCTGCCGGGAGCATGCCGCTCGCTTCATCTGCCAACGCCAGCATCACCGACTTGCGATCGACGATGCCAACCAGATTGTTGTCGCTGTCGATGATCGGCACCCCTTCATCGCTGTCAACCGTGAGCGGGATGAGCGCCTCCAGGGTCGTGTCGATCGCAATCGCCCGGCCAATGAGTTCAGACTTGGTGTGCACCGGCTTCATGACACTCCGCGCGGTCAATACCTTCACGCGGGGGACATCCTTGGTGAACTCCCGGACGTAATCGTTGACGGGGTGGGCGACGATCCGCTCAGGCGTCCCAACCTGAACAATTTCACCGTCCTTCATGATGGCGATGCGGTCACCCAGTTTGATCGCTTCCAGGAAGTCGTGCGTGCTAAAGACTATCGTCTTCTGGAGGTTGCGCTGCAGGCGAATCAGTTCGTTCTGCATATCGCGCCGGATCAGGGGGTCCAGCGCACTGAACCGTTCATCGCAAAGGAGCACCTCCGGGTTCACGGCCAGCGCCCGTGCCAGCCCAACTCGCTGCTGCATGCCACCGCTCAACTCATGGGGATAGTGGTTCTCCCACCCATGCAACTCCACCAGTTCCAGGACTTCGCGCGCCTTTCCCAGGCGCTTCTCTTTGGGCACCCCCTGCACTTCCAGCCCATAGGCAATGTTGTCGATCACGCGCCGGTGCGAAAAGAGACCAAACCGTTGAAAGACCATGCTCATCGTCGTCCGCCGTAATTCGCGCAGACGCGTCTCATTCATCTGCGTGACGTCCTCGCCGTTGACGACAATCTTCCCCCGTGTAGGTTCGATCAGCCGCGACAGGCAGCGAATCAGCGTCGATTTTCCAGACCCGGACAGCCCCATCACGCAGAAGATCTCGCCCTCCGCCACGTCAAAGGAGACGTCCCGCACTGCCAACACGTGCCCCATCTGTTCGAGCACCTCTGTTCGCGTCATCTCCGGCGTGATCGACGCTGCAATCCGCTCCGGCGTTGCACCAAACACCTTCCATAGCCCCGTACACGCAATTTTGTAGTCCGTCACGCCTCTCCCCCCGCCCCACGATCTTCGTCTCTTTGTTTCTCAGTCCCTCAGTCTTTTCGCTACTTCCTCCACTGCGCCCCACGTCCTCCGCGTTCCATCACCCCCTTGCCTCGCAACCCTGCCAACTGCCAACGCGGAGTTCGCGGAGGAAAAAGTCCAAAGCAGAGAGAACCGATTGTCTCCCTGTCTCTTTGTCTCCCTTTGTCTCTTTGTCTTTTATTCTTCCAGCACCATCTCCGCGCACCGCTCCCCAATCATCATGATCGTAATATTCGGATTCACCCCGATCATCGTCGGGAAAATCGAGGCGTCCGCCACGCGCAGCCCCTTGACCCCGCGCACCCGCAGCCGGGGATCAACCACTGCTGCCGGATCATCTACACTGCCCATCTTGCAGGTTCCGGCCGGGTGATAGACGGTGTTTGCAGTGCGTCGCACGTACTCGGAGATGTCGGCGTCACTCTGCACTTCGGGTCCTGGGCTCAATTCTCGCTTGACCCAATTCTGCAACGCCGGCTGCGCCGCGATTTCACGCGCCCGCTTGACACCGGCTACCATCACGCGCTCGTCGTGTCCCTCGGGATCAGTAAAATACCGGAAATCGATCACGGGTGGATCCTCCGGTCGGTTCGAACGCAGCCGCACCGTCCCCTGGCTTTTGGCGCGCGTCACGTTGGGCGTGAGCGAAAACCCGTGCTCCGCGCTTGGGTATCCAGCCGGCTTCGTCTGCATGTCAAAGACCTGGATGCCCAGATGCATCATCAGGTCGGCGGCTGGCAGCGCCGGATCGGTCTTCTCAAAAATACCGACCTCCCAGAAGTTGTGCGCCTCGGGCGGCATCGGCTGCGTGATCTCCCAGTTCACGACCCCTTCGGGGTGATCGAGTAGATTCTCGCCAACGCCCGGCAGATCCACTTGCACCTCGATTCCCAGCGCTTTCAGGTGCTCTGCCGGGCCAATCCCGGAAAGCATGAGCAACTTTGGCGAATCAAAGGCGCCGCAGCAGACAATCACTTCCTTGCCGGCACGCACCGGCCCCGCAGCCGTCTCCACGCCGACCGCGCGCCCATCCTCGATCAGAATTCGGCTGATAAATTGGTTCAGATAGAAGGTAATAGAACTACCCCACTGTGAGAGCGGGTGCAGATAGGCCACCGAACTGGAATCGCGCAGGGATCCACGTTTGTTCAAGTCAAAAAAACCTACTCCGGGGCGGTGGTGCCCGTCAATATTAAAGATGAGATGGGGAAGACCGGCCTGTTGTGCAGCCGCGACCACGGCATGCGCAAACGGGTTGCCCGCGTCAGCCGTGTCAAAATTTACCTTCTTCCGGACCCTGTGAAAGACCTGACGCACTTCGTCGGGGCTCCAGCCCGCGGCGCCAGCCGCCACCCATTGCTCCAGGTCATAGTCGGGCGCATAGAAGGCGATGCACGAATTGTGCGAACTGCACCCCCCCAGCACCTTGGCGCGTGCGTGGCGGATCGCGCCGTTTCCCCGCGGCTGCGGCTCAATGCGATAGTCGAAGTCATACTCGCTCTCAAGGAGCGACGGCCACTGGATTAGTTCCAAAATTTGTGGTTTCGCCACATCCGATGGTCCTGCCTCGAAGAGCGCCACGCGCTGGCCAGCCTCAGCGAGCCTTGCCGCCACGATGGCGCCGGCAGTTCCGCCGCCAACAACAACATAGTCAAATTCCATTGCAGACATGCGTGTACTTCCTTGGGGTAGCCGCCCAGAATGATCCTGATGGGTGGCGGATGAATCTTGCGCCCGCCAGTATACGGCAAAGCCGCGAATCGGAAAATCTGCTAATTTTCGCTTTCCCTGGTATGGAGTCGCAGAGTTGAAACGGAACTGGTAGAATAGTGCCTCTTATAAGGGGTACATTTCGACTTGGTAGCCGTGTCCGGGGTCATCGACGCAGGCACCGCCCGATCGTAGGGTCACGGCACTGCCGTGTCACGGCACGCCGTGTCCGGGGTCATCGACGCAGGCACCGCCGATCGTAGGGTCACGGCACTGCCGTGTCCGGGGTCATCGACGAACGATCTTCCCACCGTCCAGGGATGATCGTAGGGACAATGGATCCGATCAACCAATTATGACGCAAGTATACGGAAGGAGAGTCACATGGCCTCTTACCAGGTCCTCTATTGGTACGACATCCCGATGCAGGTGAAGGCGACCGAGGGGCGCACCCGCCACTCGACGCCGTTGCCGGACCGCTTCCAGGAAGCCGTAGACGCGGCGGCTATGGCGGCCGGCCTGGCCGCCTCCGATACGTATATGGATCAGTTTCACTGGTCGGAGACCCAGGAACGTGCGGGGACCCCGGCCGAAGTAGCCGCCGCCGTCGCCGCTGAATTGGACGCCCAATTTCCAGACATCGACTGGCGCGCCAGCGCCTCGCGCCTGAGGGAAGAACGAGGCGAGGCGCCGTTGGGATAGAAAAGCTCTATTCGTACTCCGGCTCCACCCACGCGCCCGCGCGCGCCCCCTTATAAAACGCCTCCATCACCGCGCTGCGGTCTGCTGCTTCCCGGGGGGTGACCAGGGGAACGTCCTGGGCGCCACAGACGGCATCCAGGAAGAGTTCAAAGGCGTGCGGCTGCGTCTCGGGCAGCACCGTCCACGGTTGCTGCCCATCGGCGCCAGGAACACGCTCGCTCTGGAAGAAGACCTCGCCGTTGCGGACATACGCATGGCCTTCCGTGCCGCTCACCAGCACCGTGATAGGGTTGGCTACGTCGACCCACCCGGCAGCCAGCGTGCCGACTGCACCATTTTCAAAGACCATCAACCCCTCGCCAAACTCGTCGGTTTGGCCATAGTTGGCCACTGCCACGTCCATGGCGGCCGTCACACGCGCCACATCGCCCAGCAGCCACATGAGGATATCGAGCGAATGGGTGCCGAGGTCGCCAAAGGCGCCGACACCGGCCTGCGCCAGATCGGTCATCCACAACCAGTCCGTGTCAAACCAGTGTTTTAGCGAACCCGCCTGGCAATTGGAGTGGCGAACGCGGGTGATCTTGCCGAACGCGCCCGCTGCGATCTGTTCGCGCAGAAAAAGGTGAGCCGGCTGGCCGCGCATAAAATAACCGGTCTGAAAGAGCACGCCGGCTTTCTCGATCGCCGCAGCCATGGCATACGCATCGGCCGCGCCGATCCCGAGCGGCTTCTCCACAAACAGATGCTTTCCCGCCTGCGCCGCGGGCATCACCAGCTCGGCATGGCGATCGGTTTCCGAACAGACGATCACGCCCCGCACTGCGCCAACGGACCACGCAGCCTCAGGCGAAGCCACAACCTGGGCGCCTAATTCAGCAGCCCAGCGTTCCCGCGTGCGGGCTGGTGATCCCAGACATACTTTACGTGCACATCCGAGCGCGCCTGGAGGCGCTTCACGAACCCGGGGTGTGAATATGGGCGGCGCCAACAAGCGCCAATTCGACGGTCATGATTTCACCTCACTTTGACGGGGCTATTGCATTTGGATTCACAAATGATATACTCACCATATCAATCAGCGCAAGGGCTGGAAGTCCTTCACATGCAAGAACCCCTTTACGAGCAGATCTACCGTCAGGTGTATGCCGAGATCGAGGCTGGGCGTTTGCGCCCAGGCGACCGCGTGCCTTCGGAAAAGGAACTGGCCGACCGCTACCAGGTTAGCCGGATCACTTCGAAGAAAGCGCTTGAAAAGCTTGCGCAGGCAGGCATAATCGCCCGCGCCCGCGGCAAGGGTTCGTTTGTAAACCACGCACCGGCCGCGCCGGTGGCGGTTGCTACACCGGACGGCACGCCCGCGCAGCCAAACACCCTGCATCAGGTCGTCGGCTTTCTGTTACCCGATTTCAGCGGCACCTTTGGCGAACGCATGGTGCGCGCGGTTGAACGCCAATTGCGTGAATACAACAAGCGCATGATTCTATGTCGCACCGAAGGCCAGCGTGAGTTGGAAGATCGGGCCATCGACTCCTGCCTGGCGTTGGGCGTGGGTGGGCTGATTGTCTTCCCGGTTTACGGTGACTACCACAACGAGCGTATCATCCGCCTGGTGCTCAACCGTTTTCCGGTAGTCGTCGTCGATCGCAGCCTGAAAGGCATTTCCGTCTGTACCGTTGCAACGGATCATCGCCAGGCGGCCGCCGATCTCACCCGTCACCTGATCGAATTGGGACACCGCCGCATTGCTTTCTTCACGCCACCGCCGGCGGGCACATCCTCCATCGAAGATCGGCTCCAAGGCGTGACGGCGACCATGGCCGCGCACGGGTTGCCCTTCACGCCCGATGACTTCGTGCAACTCTATTGCACGGTTTCTGGGGCATACGCCCCACACGCCGCCGATGTTGCCCGGGACGAAGTCGCGGTGCGCATCTATCTCCAGAGCCACCCCGATGTCACGGCGATCATCACCTGTGAACATACGCTGGCGATGATCGCGCGTCATGTGCTGATCCAACTTGGCAAGCGCATCCCCGAAGACTACTCGATCGCCACCTTCGACACCGGTCACCTGGAGTATATTGAACCCCACCTGACCCACATTGCGCAGGACGAAACGGCCATCGGCAGCCTCGCCGTCGAATTGCTGCTCTCGCAAATCGCGGGCAACGAAGCCCCCCTGCGCACCAGCACCCCTCATCAACTGCGGATTGGAACCTCGACTGGCGGCGCACGGACTTCGTAGTCCGTATTCTCTCCTCCTCCGCGCTCTCCGCGCCAACTCCGCTTCTCCGCGTTGGCTGTTTGTGGAGGTCCCGAAGATCAACGCGGAGAGAGAAGAGAAAATTGCCTGCCCGAATTCAAATATGATATTGACATGTTAACTTCTATCGTCTATATTTGATTCCGTTCCAGGTGGTGCAAAAAATCCGTTTGACAGGCAATCCAATGCACAGTATGCTTGCGGCGGTTTGCCAGGTAGGTACTACACTACTTGGGATTTGAGACGATCTCCTAGCTCCCAAAATAATCCGTTTACAAATTCCCCGAATTCCCGCCAGTGAGGCAGGTAGCCACACATCGGCTGCATAATGGAGGTGGACAGGAAGCCAAAACCCAAGACAGGCTGTACTCTTTCCCCAAACGCACGTCCGTTTCCTACAAACCAAATTTCTGAGGAGGCTTACTCTATGCGATGGCAAAAGCGCACCTTTGCGCTGCTGAGCATGCTCGTAGTTGCATCCATGGTGATCGCCGCTTGCGGTGGCGCCGCTGCACCTGCCGCACCTGCGGCCCCCGCCGCCCCTGCCGAAGCCACGACTGAAGCGGCTGCCGCTCCTGCGGAAGCCACCACCGAAGCCGCGGCCGAGGCCACGACCGAAGCCGCCGCTGAGGCGACCACGGAAGCTGCTGCTGAGCCTGCCGCCACGTCCGATCGCGCCAAGACGGTGATCATGGACATCGACGGCGGCCGTCTTGCCACTGCCGACGGCGTCTGGAACCCCTACGTCCCCGGCAATCGCCGCGACCAGGGCTTCCACCAGGTCTGTCTCGAGCCGCTGCAGATCCTCAACTACCAGACGGGCGAACTTGTGCCATGGCTGGCCGAGAGCTTCACGGCGAACGAGACCTCAGATGTCTGGACGCTCAAACTCGCGACGGCATCACCTGGCAGGATGGCGAAGCGCTGAACGCCGACGACGTCGTGTTCTCCATGAACATGTTCCTCAACACACCGGAACTCGAGCCTTCTGCCGCGCAGACGACATGGGTAAAGGACGTCGAAAAGATCGACGATCTGACTGTTCAGTTCAACCTGCTCAAGCCGAACCCCCGCTATGCGCTCGACTACTGGTCTGTCAAAATTTGGGGCGGCCCAAACATCGCCCCGGAACACATCTGGAAGGATGTGGACCCGGTCACCTTCAAGAATTTCGACCTGGCCGCCGGTCTGCCGATGTGCTCCGGCCCCTACAAGTTAGAAAGCACGACCGACACCGAAGTCACCTTTGTTCGCGATGACAACTGGTGGGGCGCTAAGACCGGCGTCTTCAAGCTGCCCGAACCCGAGAAGTTCATCTGGACCTGGGCCGGCCCCGAAGAGACCCGCGCCGCGCTCATGGCCGACGGCCAGCTCGACAGCCTGATGGACATCACGCTGGGCGCGCTCCAGGCGCTCCAGGAAAAGAACCCGAACGTCATTACCTGGTTCACCGACGCCCCGTACGCCTGGGTGCCAGATCCCTGCAGCCGCACCTTCGAATTGAACCTGGCCAACGAACCGTGGAACGACCCAGAACTGCGCTGGGCACTCAACTACGCGATCGATCGCGACGAAATCGTCAACATCGCCTATGAAGGCACGACGCTCCCGTCCCGCTCCTTCTTCCCGGCCTACCCGCCGCTGGATGCGCTACATCGATAACGCCATCGCAGCTGGATCGTACAACCTGGACAAGCTCTGGACGCATGACCCGGCGAAGGCCGACGAAATCCTCCAGGCCAAGGGCTATGCCAAGGGTGACGATGGCTACTACGCCAAGGACGGCAAGCAGCTCACCCTTGATATCGCCACCAACGAGGCCTTCATCGAGAAGCAGCGCATCGCCGCCGTGCTCGTCGAAGAACTCCAGCGGATCGGGATCAATGCCAGCACGCAACGAAGCCGCTGCCACCTGGCGGGACAACTTCCAGATGGGCAACTACGAATCCCGGATGGGTTGGCAGACCTGCGGTTCGGTCAACGAACCCTGGGCATCCCTCAACACCTTCAACACCGGGTGGCTCAAGCCGGTCGGCGAACGCACCGGTGAGAGTGAGAATGCGTGGCGCTGGTCCGGCGAAAAGGCCGATGCCTTCAGCAAGATCGTGGACGAGATGGGCACCCTGCCGCTGGGCGACCCCAAGGTCCAGGAACTCTTCAACCAGGCCATGACGATCTGGGAAGAAGAACTGCCCGTGATTCCAATCACCCAGGCCAAGAAGATCATTCCGTTTGACACCACCTACTGGACGAACTGGCCGACCTACGACAACCAGTACATCCACCCGCCGACATGGTGGCAGCACTTCCATGTCATCCTGCAGAACCTGCAATCGACCGGCGCGCAATAACACCCGCCAGTCACCGTAATTGTAAGGGCGCCGAGGCTTCTCGGCGCCCTTATGAGGTCTCATCTTCGACACATTCCTTGCGTCGTCACCGTATTCTCTTGTATCCCAGTGTTGATGAGACATCGGCAGCCAGCGATATTCCTAATATTGACGAGCGACTTGATCGCAGTTCAAGCTTGATAGGACGAAACTATGGGTGGACTCACTTGGGGCTATGTCCTAAAGCGCGTCTTGATGTGGGCTTTAACCATTTGGCTCGGCGCCACCATCATCTTTATCATTCCTCGGCTTGCCCCTGGCGATCCGGTGGCGGCAATGGTGAGCCGCATGAGCGCACAATCAGGTTATGTCGAGGGCAGTGCCGAGTTGATCAAAATCTGGCGCGCCCGTTTTGGACTCGACGAACCGCTTCCTGTTCAATACATTCGTTTAGGTCAAACTCATTGCGGTTTGACCCTGGGCTATTCACTGCGAACTTCCAAGCCGGGTAGACGATATGATCAAGCAGTCCATGCCTTGGACAGTCGGACTGCTTTTGTGGCAACACTGGTCTCGTTTGTAGCAGGCAATACAATCGAGGCATTGATGGCATGGGAAAAGACGCCGGGTTTCCTAAAAAATGTGCTTCCAGCCTCGCTGACCTTTACGTCGATCCCTTTCTTCATGTTTGGGATCTTCTTGATCTATATTTTCGCCTTTGGCCTCCGCTGGTTCCCCCCAAATGGCGCCTATGGTCGCGGGCTCACACCAGGGTGGAATCTGCCGTTTGTCAGCAGCGTAGCCTATCATGGCATCCTCCCGGTCATGGCCATTGTCCTTACCTCGATGGGTTTTTGGGCGCTTGGCATGCGTGGCATGATGATTACGACGTCAGGTGAGGACTACGTCCTTCTTGCGGAAGCAAAAGGGCTGAAGCCGTCGCGCATCTTCTGGCTCTACGGCGTGCGGAACTCCATCCTGCCGCAAGTCACGGCGCTTGCATTGACCCTCGGCGCCATTGTGGGCGGCGCCACCCTGGTTGAGTATATCTTCGCGTACCCGGGCGTTGGCTACTTACTATACCTGGGCATCGTGAATTCAGATTACGCGTTGATCCAGGGGATCGTGTTCGTCATCATCTTCGCCACGGCTACGATGGTGCTGATCCTCGACATGATCTACCCGATCATCGACCCGCGCATCACCTATGAAAAGGGCTAAGCTATGACGACCACGACCGTGGGCGCTGCTGACCCAGCAGGCGCTGCGCCAGAGCCGCGCAAAAAGTCGCGCATGAACCGGTTTGACAACCCGTGGTTGAACTGGAAGTTCATCGTCGGTCTGCTCATGGTGGCGAGTATCCCACTGTTGGGCATCATTGGCCAGTTTTTCTGGGACCCGACCTGGCTTACCCGGCATCATCGCCGCTGAACCTCCCCGCCCTGGGTGCCAGGTCTCGAAGCTGAAATTGCGAAACCAACGCCCGCACGGGTGACCCCACCCCAACGCTCGTAGCCAAGGCAACTGCCGCAGCGGTGGCGACACCGGTTCCAGGAAGTGATTCACAGCAGCAGGATGCCACTTCTTCCGTCTCCGGTGGTGCATCTATGACGGGTGGCAACCCGTTTCAAAAGGCTACTGCAACCTCAGCCGCCGGCGGTGGTTCGATGACAGGCGGAAATCCGTTTCAACAAGCAACCGCCACCACGGCGGCTGGTAGCGGCGCGGTAACAGGGGGGAACCCACTGGCGAAATCTACGCCTCAAGGGCAGGCTGGAGCCGGAGCCACCGGCCCTGTCGGTGCGGCGCGCGTTGCCCGCTTTGGCGTCCCAACATGGGAACATCCGCTTGGCACGGAAAGCAATGGCCGCGATATGCTCGCCGTGCTCCTCGTCAGCGCCCGCGTTCGCTCTACATCGGTCTGGTTGCCGCCACCATCGGCATGTTCATCGGCATTATCCTGGGTTTCACCGCCGGCTATATGGGCGGGGGCGTGGACTCGGTCATCCGCACGCTCTCCGACTCCGTGATCGTGATTCCCGCCCTTACCGTGTTGATCGTGATCGGCGCCTACGTCAAGACGCTGACGATTGAAAATATGGCCTTACTCATTGCGCTCTTTGCCTGGCCTGCGCCAACACGGTATATCCGCGCCCAGGTGCTGAGTATGCGCGAGCGCGGCTACGTGAACATGGCGCGCATCTCCGGCGCAAGTTCCTTTGACATCATGTTCAAAGAAATGATGCCCAACATGTTGCCCTACATCGCCGCCTCATACACCGGCAACGTCTCGGGCGCCATTCTGGCCGCCACCGGTCTGGAAGCGCTAGGCCTCGGCACCACCCGCATCCCCACCCTGGGCATGACAGTCTTCTACGCAATTCGCGCCGCGGCCATCTTGCGCGGGATGTGGTGGTGGTGGGGGATCCCAATTGCCGCCCTGGTCATCGTCTTCTCGGGGCTCTTCCTGATGACGACCGGGCTAGACGAAATCGCCAATCCACGCCTGAGAGGACGAAAGTCGAACGCATGACCGCACAATTAACACCCAGGGCGCCCGAAGTTGCGCCGGCATTGGGCGCCGCCGGCAACAACAAAAAGGTCGTGCTTGACGTCCGCAACCTGAAGGTCTATTACGAGACGCCAAGCGGCGCCGTGCGCGCCGTGGACGACGTGTCCTTTCAGGTCTATGAGGGCGAAATCCTCGGCCTCGTCGGCGAATCGGGCTGCGGCAAGACGACCACGGCCATGGCCATTCTGCGCATGGTCCAGCCACCGGGCCGGATCACGGGTGGCAACATCCTGCTCAATGAGGTTGATCTGGTCCAGTTGGAAGCGGAAGACCTGCGCAACGTGCGTTGGGTGGATCTGGCGCTGATACCGCAAGGTGCGATGAACTCGCTCAACCCGGTCATGCGCATCCACGTCCAAATTGGCGAGGCCATCGAGGCCCACCAGGGAAAGCTTCCCAAAGCCGAAATGAAGACGCGCATTCTCGACCTGCTGAAAATGGTCGGATTGCCGTCGCGTGTCTATGAGATGTACCCGCACGAACTCAGTGGCGGGATGAAGCAGCGCGTCTGCATCGCCATGGCCATCGCCCTGCACCCGTCGCTCATCATCGCCGATGAACCGACGAGCGCGCTGGACGTGGTCGTCCAGCGCGTGGTCGGATGGGGCTGCAAGCCCAGATGGTCGACCGCCTCGCCGTGATGTACGCCGGTCACATGGTCGAAGTGGCCCCGGTCGAAAACATCTTCGCCGAGCCGCTACACCCCTACACGCAACTGCTCATCGATTCTATTCCGTCCATTAAGGAACGCAAGCCTCTGAAGCTGACGGATGGTCTGACCCACGATTTGCGTAATCCACCCCCCGGCTGCATCTTCCAGGCGCGGTGTCCCAAGGTCATGGACAAATGCAAGTCGGTTCCACCCAAATTGGAAGAAATCAAGGCGGAGCATCAGGTCGCCTGCCTATTGTACGAGTAGGAAATGAATCATGGCAGAAACGCTGCTTGGGGATCCGCGATGCTACGAAAATTTACGGCGGTGGAATGTTCCAAAAGGCCCAGTGACGGTCGCCCTGCAGGACTACAACCTGACCATCGACGCTGCGCCTGCAACGATTACCACCATCGCCGGCGAGAGCGGCAGCGGCAAGACCACACTCGCCAACCTGGTGCTCGGCTTTACGAAAATCTCATCGGGCCAGATCATCTACAAAGGCGTCGATGTGGCCACGATGAACAAGAGCCAGCAACTGGACTACCGGCGCGAGGTGCAGGCGGTCTTTCAAGACCCGTATGCGGTCTACAATCCCTTCTACCGCGTCAAACACATCTTTGACATGGTCATCAAGAATTTCCAAGTTGGCCAATAACAAACAGCAGGCCAACACCTTGATCGAAGAGGCACTCAATGTGGTGGGGATGCGCGGTGAGGAAGTGCTGGAAAAGTATCCACACCAACTCTCCGGTGGCCAGCGCCAGCGCATCATGGTGGGCGCGCCTTCTTGCTCCAAACCACGCCTGATCGTCGCCGATGAACCGGTGTCCATGGTCGATGCCTCGTTGCGAGCCATGATTCTCGACATCATGCTGCGCCTGCGTGACCAGCACGGCATTTCATTTCTCTACATCACCCACGACCTGTCAACAGCCTACCAGATCGGTGACCGGATCTTTCTGCTCTACCAGGGCGCCGTGGCCGAGAGCGGCAATGCCGTCGAAGTCATCGAGAATCCCAAACACCCGTACGTCCAGTTGCTCATTCACTCGATTCCGGTGCCGGACCCGACGATTAAATGGGGCGATGACGCGGTCCGCTCGGCTGACGACGAACAGTTGCGCCAACAGGTCCACAGCGGCTGTCGTTTTTACAACCGCTGCCCCCATCACATGGACGTCTGCCTGACCAAACTGCCCCCAAACTACGAAGTGGGGCCGCACAACCACCTGGCCGCCTGTTATCTATACGAAGGCAACTCCATCGGCGCACCGTCACCCGATGACGTGTCGCCGACGCCAGCCGACGCCCAGATTCTGATGGAAAACGAGATCGGACAGCTATACGAAAAAGAACCGTCACACAAGCACGTGGCGATATGAGAATTACGAATTACGAATTACGTCACGCTTCACTCGTCGCTGGTCAATCGTAATTCGTAATTCGTAATTCGTAATTTCCTACACGCTCACTTCCTTCCCCTCGCGCTGGCTCCGATAGATCCCGTCCAGGATCGTCAACACCTGCAGCGACTGTTCGGGCGGAACGGGGAAGGGAACCCTTCGGCGACGGCGCGGGCGAACTCAACGCATTCCAGGGCGTGTGGCTCCATGGTGTCTTTCGTGAGTTTGAGCAGGCGGTTGGAAAGCTGCCGGCTTTCATAGTTGCTGGTGTAGATCTCGTCCTTTGGCCAATGTGCGCCGCCATCGGTGCCATACAGCCACATCTGCATGTCTTCCCCGTCCGTGTCGTGATGCAGCAACCAACTCACTTCAAGCACCAGCGTTGCACCGTTGTCGAAACGCACGAAGGCGGCCGCAAAGTCTTCAACATCGAAATCTGCCGGAATCGCAGCGTTGCGCCAGGTGGCCCACTGGCCGGGGAGATGCGCCAGCGGCGCCCTGGCGACGCCCGTCACCGCCACGGGGTTCGGGTTGCCCATCATCCACAGGGTCAGATCCAGGATGTGGACGCCGATGTCAATACAGGGACCGCCCCCGCTCAGTTCCTTGCGGATGAAGGTAGGCGTTGGGATCAACCCGTTGCGCCGCAACATCCAGGCACGTGCATGGTACACGTCGCCCAAGGCGCCGGCGTCGACTTCTTTTTTCAGCGCTTGCGAGTTGCCTTTGAAGCGGAAGTGCTGGGCGGTCATCAGGAGCTTGCCAGTCTTGTCGCGGGCGGCGATCATCTTGCGAATCTCACCGGGCGTGGGCGCCAGCGGCTTCTCGCAGATGACATTCTTACCGGCTTCGAGGCTGGCAATCGCCTGTTCAGCGTGGAGCATATTGGGTGTTGCGATGTCAATGATATCAATCTCAGGGTCACGGATGATTTCACGCCAATCGGTCGTCAGTTTGGTGACGCCAAAGGCCTTGCCCCACTCTTTCAATACGATTTCGTTGACGTCAGAACCCGCCACAACCTCGGCATACTCGGATGCTTCCCAGCCGGGCATATGGGTGCGGGAGATGCCGCCCGTGCCAATGACGGCCACTTTGAGACGCTTGCTCATGATTTCGTTCCTCTTTCGTTTGGGTGCACAATGGCTTCAGAAGGTTCTCGTAGTATGCCTGACGACCGCCGTTGCACCAAACCGTACGCCTATGCCAGGTAGCCGATTATGAATCGTTCGACACCGCCGTTTCACCGCGCGCGAAACGAGAGAATCTATATGGCGCTGGTGATCGGGCTGCCCCATCGCAGCGATGGTTGCCTATTTTCTCTATGGGTTTGTTTTGCGCGATGCTTTTTCGACATGCCCGCCGCGCTGCCGGAACGGGAGTTTGTCGGGCGCGACTGGGCCGGCGCCAGCCTCCGCGACATCGACTTCCAGGGCGCCAATCTCGGTCAAGGCGATTTCAGCGGCGCCGACCTGTCCTATGCCGACCTCACCTTTGCCAATCTCGCCCAGGCCAACCTGCAAGGACGCCATGCTGCAAAGGCAAACTTGACCGGGGGCAGCACTGACTAGCGCCGAACCTCACCGGCGCCAACCTGAAACTCGCCGATTCGAGCGGTGCACGCCTGGATCAGACGCAACTCAATCAGGCCGACTTTGCGGCGCGGATCTCAACGGCATCACCTTGACCCATGCCGACCTCAACGGCGCACGTTTTGACACCGCCAAAAGGCTTGACCCCAGGTGGCGCATCGCGTGGGAGATCGTCAACCGGCCTCAAGCTGGCCGCTTATTGGCCGGGGCCAATCTGCAAGGCGCCAATTTGAAACAGGCTACGCTGCAAGCGGCGAATCTCAAAAATGCAGATCTTCGCTCCAGCCAGTTGGAAGGCGCCAACCTCGCCGGCGCCGATCTGGCAGGCGCCCGGCTTCGGCAGGCCAGCATCGACGACACCACCCAGCTAGACGTGAAGTGGCGCCAGGTGTGGGAGATTGTCAACAGCGTGGTCGAAGGCCGCGCCTTGAACAGGCCTATCTCGCCGGCGCTTACCTCCGTGAAGTCTATCTGCGGAGTGCGAAATTGACGGGCGCGAACCTCGCCGGTGCGAACCTCTGGGGTGGCAATCTCCGCTATGCCGTGCTGGATGGAGCAAATCTGGCGGGCGCGGACCTCACCGAAGCCAGCATCCAGGAAGGATCGCTGCGTGGCGCCGACTTGCGCGGGGCCAACCTGTCGCAGACGGACTCCGCCTACGGACCTGCATGGCGCGCAGATTGACGACGCGACGCAAATGAGCGCAGCCCAACGCCTCGTCTTTGAACTCGTCAACAACGGCGGCGCCAACCGAGATTTGAGCGGGCAATTTCTAGGTTGGGCTGGGCTTGCCGGTGTGGATTTAAGTGGCGCCAATCTAACCCGTGCAGACTTACGCTTTGCCGATCTGACCGGCGCCAACCTGACGGGCGCCGACCTGACCGGCGCCAATCTATCCGGCGCCCAACTCGAAGGAGCGATTCTCGACAACGCCAAGATCAACGTTCCCTAACCGTAGGTGCGGCTTGTAGCCGCACGACGCCGCCACATGCGGTTGAAAACCAATACGCATCAAGCGAATGACCAGAATCTCCGGGGGCCGCAGGAGGACAGGGAAAATCTCCCGCGGAGGGCGCGGAGGAGGAAGAGAAGAGGAGAAGAAGACGATCAAAGGAGGGCGGGGGGGCCCCCCCCCGGGGGGTTTTCCTCTTTCCCCCCCCCCCTCCGCGCCATCTCGCGTCTTCGCGTTGATCTTTTTCCCCCTGTCTTCCCCTTGTCGGGCAAGTTTGGTTCCAATTACAAACAAGCAATCATCAATTCACTATGGAGACCTCGCATGTACCACAAGACTCATTGGACCGTCGACAAGATTCGACGGCGGCTTGAACTGATTGAAGACGAACAACTTATCTATCGCCGCACCGCCGACCTTCCCCCCTTTCGCTGGACCGCGCTCCCCGATCCCATGACCCTGCCGCCACTCGGCGCGGGCCTCGACACCAGCGACTGGGCCACCATCGAACCAGGCACCTATTGGGGACAACGCTTCAGCAGCTACATCCTCAGCACCACCTTCCAAACGCCCGCCGGTTGGGACAAGGACAGCCCCATCGCCCTCTACCTGCCCCTCGGCATCGCCGGCGACTTCTCCCACCCTGAGTCGCTGGCCTACATCGACGGCGAACCCTATGCTGCGGCCGACCGACATCACCAGGAGTTCCTCCTCCCGGCAAAATGGTGCGACGGCAAACCGCACCAACTGGATCTGCACACCTGGACCGGGCTCTGGGGCGAAAAGCCGGTGCCAGACATCGGCGGGCTTTTCATGAAGACCTGCAAGGTCGTCCAGATCGACCAACCGCTGCGCGACTTTGTCGTGACCGCACGCGTCGCCCTTGAGACCGCGGAAATCATCGACGATAACAATGTGGCCAAAGGTTACCTCCTCAATGCGCTCGACGATGCGTTCAAGATTCTGGACACCCGCGAACCCTTCGGCGATGACATCTATGCCAGCGTGCCGGCCGCCCATGCCGCCCTCAAAGCCGGCATCGCCAAAGCCGGCCCCCCACTCGACGTGGAAGTCATCGGCACCGGCCATGCCCACATCGACGTCGCCTGGCTCTGGACCCTTGGTGTGACCCGCCGCAAAGCCGGCCGCACCTTCCATACCGTCATGCGGCTCATGGAGCAATTCCCGTTCTACCACTTCACCCAGAGCCAACCCCAACTCTACGACTACGTGCGCCAGGACTATCCCGACTCTTTGAATCCATCAAAGCGCGCGTCGCCGACAAGCGCTGGGAACCCATCGGCGGCATGTGGGTCGAGGCCGACTGCAACCTCAGCGGCCCCGAATCGCTGGCACGCCAGTTCCTGCTCGGCCGCACCTTCTTCCTCAACCACTTTGGTAAAGATGCCGACACCAAAGTGCTCTGGCTGCCTGACGTCTTTGGCTATGCCTGGAATCTGCCACAGTTGATCAAAGAGGCGGGACTCGAGTACTTCTTCACGATCAAGATCGGCTGGAGCCAATACAACCGGCTACCCTACGACTCGTTCTGGTGGCAAGGACTGGACGGCACCAAGGTGCTCACCCACTTCAGCACGACGCCCGACTTCGGTGCGTTCGCCAGCACCTACAATGCGACTGTGGAGCCGAAACCAAACCTGGGCACCTGGCAGAACTTCCAGCAGAAGGAACTACAGCACACCCTGCTGATGTCCTTTGGCTATGGGGATGGCGGCGGCGGCCCCACCCGCGAAATGCTTGAAAACCTCCGCGAAATGGAGGAGTTCCCCGCGCTGCCAAAGATGCGCAACGCATCGGTGAGAGAATTCTACGAGAAGATGGAGGAAGAAGCAGGCAGCCGGCTACCGACCTGGAACGGCGAACTCTATCTGGAACTCCACCGCGGCACCTACACGACCCAGGGTCGCAACAAACGCGCCAATCGCAAGAGTGAATTCATCCTCCACGACGCCGAACTCCTGGCTTCGATGGCGAGCCACCTGAACCAAGGTTACACCTATCCGCAGGAGACGCTGAACAAAGCCTGGGAACTGGTCTGTCTGAATCAGTTCCACGACATCATCCCCGGCAGTTCCATTGGCCCGGTTTATGTCGAGTCGCAGGAGCAGTATGCGGAAATAAAGGCCATGGCGGAGGGCGTGATCGATGCCGCCATTGACGCGCTGCCGGTGCACGGCGATCAGGTGCTGGTCGTCAACCCCACAGGCTTCGCGCGGAACGACCTGGCCTTCCTGGCCGGTTCGCTCCCGGCCGGAATACAGTTGGAAAATGTTGCGGTCCAGCCGACCAGCGACGGTGTTTGGATTGATGCAGGCGAACTGTCCCCCTTCTCTGCGAACTCGCTTGCGTTGGCCAAAGGCAGCAGCAAGGCCAGCGTGAAGGGTTCCCTGGTTGCTACCCCCACCCTGCTCGAAAACGACTACGTGCGCGTCGAACTGAATGCCGATGGCGACATCACGCGCATCTATGACAAGACCAATGCCCGCGAAGTGCTGCCGGAGGGCGCGCTGGCCAACCAGTTCCAGGCTTTCGAGGACCGGCCGATCAACTGGGATGCGTGGGATGTGGACATCTTCCTGCCGGACAAGATGTGGGCTGCCGACCCGGCAACGTCCGTCACGGTGGTTGAAGACGGTCCGTTGCATGCCACATGGGAGATCAAGCGCCGCATCCTGCATAGTGACTATACGCAGCGCATCTCGTTGAGCTACAACAGCCCCCGCCTCGACGTCGTCACCGACATCGACTGGCGCGAACGGCACATCTTCCTCAAGGTAGCCTTCCCGGTTGACGTCTTCAACCCGACCGCCACCTATGAGATCCAGTGGGGCAACACCGAACGCCCCACCCATCGCAACACCAGTTGGGATTGGGCGCGCTTTGAAACTGCGGCGCAGAAGTGGGTCGATCTCAGCGAGGGGGACTATGGCGTCAGTCTGCTGAATGACTGCAAGTATGGGCATGACATCAAGGACAACGTGATGCGCATCAGCCTCCTCCGCAGCACCACCGTGCCGGACTGGGAGGCCGACCAGGGTGCGCATCGCTTTGCCTACAGCCTGCTGCCCCATGCCGGGCGCTGGGATGCCACGACGATCAATGCGGCGTATGCGCTCAACGACCCGCTGCTGGCCCGTGTGGTGAGCAAGCCAGGCGGAGGCGAGGCAGCCGCGCAGTCGTTCCTCACCTGCAACGCGCCAAACGTGATTGTGGAGACGGTCAAGCGCGCCGAGGACGGCAACGGGTACATCGTGCGCATGTACGAGACCCAGCGCAAGCGCACCGCCGTCACCCTGACCACCGCGTTCCCGGTCAAGACCGCAGTACGCACCAACCTGTTGGAAGAGGAAAAAACCGCCGTCGCCGTGGAAGGAAACACGGTGCACTACAATATCCGCCCCTACGAAATCGCCACGCTGCGCATCGTGCCGGCGTAAACACAAAGACCGCGCCCGCCGGGAGATCCAAGCCTTCCTGGCGGGCGCCTCAATTCCACTTTCTGCACCCCGTAGGTGCGGTTTTCAACCCATACGCATCAAGCTAAGGAGCAAAGCCGCCCGCCAAGGCGAAGACGGGGGGGAAAACGATCAACGCGGAGACGCGGAGGGGCGCGGAGAGCGGAGGAGGAAGGAAGATGACAGATGGCGGGGGCGGAAGCTTGCCCAGGGGCTTCCTCGACGCCCGCGCTAACTCGCCGTTGATCGTTTCCCCGTCCTCCCCCTGCGGCTCAGTGTCCCTGCGGGAAATTTTTTCGTTACCTGCGGTCAGCCAACTGGCGCGATGGTCACCCATCGGTGCAAAAATGGCTGGTTCAGCTTCGTCTAAACCTTAGCTTGATGCGTATTGGTTTTCAACCACACGACGCTGGCTACGACAAATACGCGAGGTTTTCCTACGAGGTTTGCGACACACGCGCCCACTTTACGGCAGCAGTGATGTCTTGTTCCGTGAGGCCCAGTTGGTCTAGCTTTGCGCGCAATTTGTCTACCTTTTTCGGCGTCTTGTTGACGAGTACCCTTCCTACCGTCTAGGGAAAAGCGTAGGGACATCGGCACTGCCGTGTCCGTGGGTCATCGATGAATCCACCCTCTACCGTTTAGGGAAAAGCGTAGGGACATCGGCACTGCCGTGTCCGTGGGTCATCGATGAATCCACCCTCTACCGTTTAGGGAAAAGCGTAGGGACATCGGCACTGCCGTGTCCGGGGTCATCGACGAATCCACCCCTACCGTTTAGGGCGATCGGTAGGCCAGCCAAAGCCAGGCGGTGCGTCGCACGGTGCAAATGACGGTGGCCGAACGTCCAACCCGCGCACCGTGCGTCGCACCTCGCGCCGATACTGAGAGGAGGTAGATTCATCGATAGTGCCGATGTCCCTACGAAACAGGCGCCCTAAAAATTTGAAACACACCCGCGCAGTATGACATCTTGGCGACGGCGTTACCAAACATAGAATTGATTTCAGGACGAGCCATTGTTTCGACTCGAAAATAAGCCATGACGATTAGCACAGCCAACGCGTTGTCTCTCCTGGAGACGGTATACCCCAACAAGGCCGAACTTGAGCAGGTCGTGACAAAGCTAATTGATGTTGTGCGAAGCCAATATCAGTTACGGCTCAAACACTATGATCAGGAACTTGCTTCGATGGAGCGCCAATACCAGATGGACACGCCAACCTTCTATCGCAAGTTCGAAGCGGGGGAACTTGGAGATCGAGATGAGTACTTTGACTGGGCAGGTCTCTTTGAATTGCGTGAAGATCTGCTAGTACGAATGGGTGCCTTGGATAGCGTGTCGTGAATGATGCAAGCGACTACCTTGCACTGGTCAAGGCACTGATCCTTTCAAATCCCCTGATCGTCCACTGGACGATTCTGCGCGAAGAGGCTCAAGAGTCAGCAGGTCTGCTGCGCTATCGACTAGTGCAACGTTTCCAC
>JADJPH010000081.1 GCA_016713335.1 Candidatus Fredericiella danica
TGATCCTGCCGGGGATCACGCACTGGCAGTCGCCGAACTTCTACGCTTTCTTCCCCTCCAACCTGTCGGGGCCGTCGATTTTGGCTGAACTGCTTTCGGCAGGGCTGGGCGTGCAGGGAATGCTATGGTTGACCAGCCCCGCCTGCACCGAGGTGGAGACCGCCATGATGGATTGGCTGGTGGAGATGCTGGACCTGCCGCGCAAGTTTCTGTCGACTTCAAACGGGGGCGGTGTGATTGAGGATTCGGCTTCAAGTGCAACGCTATGTGCACTGCTGGCTGCTCGTGAGCGAGCATCCGAATTTGCAGTGAATAAACGTGGCGGTACAGGCAAACTCATAGCCTATGGTACGTCGCAAACCCATTCGTCGCTTGACAAGGCGATGATGATCTCGGGGATGGGGCTGGAGAACCTGCGCAAGATTGAGGTTGACGAAAATTTCGCCATGCGGCCTGAAGCGCTGGAGCGGCAAATCGAGGCAGACAAGGCGGCCGGTCTGATCCCAGCCTTTGTCTGCGCGGCGATTGGCTCGACTTCATCGAATGCCATCGATCCCGTGCGCTCCATCGGTGAGATTACCCGGAAACATGGGCTGTGGTTGCATGTTGACGCGGCGATGTCCGGCACGGCGGCGCTCTGTCCGGAGTTCCGGTGGATCCATGACGGGGTGGAATTAGCGGATTCCTACACCTTTAACCCGCACAAGTGGATGTTTACGAATTTCGACTGCAACGCGTTTTTCGTGGCGGATCGCAAGGCGCTGATCGACACCCTCAGCATCCTGCCCGAATATTTGCGCAACGAGGCCACCAAGTCTGGGGCGGTGATTGACTATCGGGACTGGCAAATTCCGCTGGGACGGCGTTTCCTGGCGCTGAAGCTTTGGTTTGTAATCCGTTATTACGGGCATGAGGGACTTCAGCACCATGTGCGCGAGCATGTGGCGCTTGCGCAGGAATTTGCACAATGGGTGGCGGACGACAGCGATTATGAGTTGATGGCGCCCGCACCGCTTAACCTGGTCTGCTTCCGGCATAAGGCGGGCGATGGCGTAAACCAGGCGATTTTGGAGCGATTGAATGGGAGTGGTGATCTCTATTTGACGCATACGAAGCTTGACGGGAAGTATACGATGCGGATGTGCATTGGGCAGGCGAAGACCGAGCGCAGACATGTGGCGCGGGCGTGGGCGCGGATCCGCGAAGAAGCGGCGGGCGTAGGAGTTTAAGGGCGGTTCTCGCAAAGGGAAAGGAAGAAGATCTCCCGCAAAGCCGCCAAGCCGCCAAGGAAAGCGAAGAAAGAAGTCTCCCGCAGGGACGCAGGGACGAGATTTCGCAGCCGCCAAGGAAAAGAAAGAATCTCCCGCAGGGACGCAGGGATCAGCGGGGAGGAAGAAAATCTCCCGCAAAGGTCGTTTCCTTCTCGTCCCTGCGGAAGGATTTCTCCTTGACTTTCTTGGCGTCTTGGCGTCTTTGCGGGCGTCTCTTCTTTATCATCCTCTTTCCCTGCGAGGCGCAGTGGTTCGGTGCTCTGAAGAGGTACAAGGGATGAAGTACAGCAATGCTACGTATTAAGATCTGCGGGATAACAAATCTATCAGACGCATTGACTGCATCAGCAGCCGGCGCGGACTATCTGGGCTTCATTCTTCATCCAAAGTCGCCGCGTTACATTGCACCCGAAGCGATCCGCACCGTCACCGACGGGGTCCGCGCGCGCTTGCCGGCGTCGATGCGGCCGCGGTTGGTGGGTGTGTTTGTTAATACGGGTACTGAGCAGGTCATCGAAACGGTGGCGGCTTGCGGGCTGGATCTTGCGCAGTTGCACGGGGATGAGTCGCCAGAAGAAGTCGTCGCGCTGGCGGGGCGAGGCTACAAGGCGTTGCGCCCACAGACGCTCGACCAGGCGCTCGCCGGCGCCGAGGCGTACTGGCGGTATGGTGTACCGGATGGACCCCGGCTACTCGTTGACGCCTATCATCCGGAGAGCTATGGCGGCACCGGGATGCAAGGAGACTGGGCGATTGCGGAGACGCTGGCGCAGCGATACCCGGGCCTGTTGCTTGCAGGGGGATTGACGCCGGCATCGGTTGGCGGCGCCGTCGCGGCAGTGCGTCCGTGGGGTGTGGATGTCAGTTCTGGGGTTGAAGTCAAACCGGGCAAGAAGGATCATGCGAAGATTCGCACATTCGTTGAGGCGGCGTTGGCCGTCATTTAGTCATGTAAGGTTTGGGTGACCAAAACCAGAAACGCCGCCTGATTCAGGCGGCGTTTTGTTTCATTGGCTCCACGAAAGCGTGTGGAAGAGGGCGTGAACCGTTTTGAAAAGTGGGTGTCCATTGAGCGCTCTTGTCCTGCCGCAGTGGGCGTTGGAGCACGCGCCTCGTTTTAGGATTCCCGAGAATACTGTGTTGATTCGCCCGACTTAGAACCGATCACTGGATTTGTAGAGCCGTGCCTATAGGATACCCGGCTTCGTACGCAATGGCTACTAGCAAATAATGTGTACATTAGTACGTCGTTTGTCGTGGAGGATGCTAGTCCTTTGTCAACTGGACAACCTGATGCATCGGCCCATCGAGTGAGCGCTCGATCCGCCAACCCGCCTCCGCTGCCAGTTCTCCGAATTTCTCCAGCCCAATGTACCGTACGGCGGGGCGGCCTGGCAGGTCTTCGGTTGCCTTCAGACGCGGACAGAGTGTACCTGCGTCGCGCACGACCGGGCCGGCCATCACGAAGTCGGCCGGCGTCTCAGTGTGGAGCACCTTCAAGTTCGCCACGATCGCGGCGTCGCTTGCAAACTCGAACAGCCCCCCTTCCGTGGACCCAGCCATAGCGGAATCCGGTGGGAGACTCGCTAGCAGGGATCGAAGTCCTGACGGCTCGTTCCAGTCGTAGGCAAGATAGTCGAAGTTGACGTCGAGGCCTGCGAGTGGGCCTGACTCTGCGCAGAGCGAGGCAACGGCGCGGGCGCCGAAGGCGGGGCCTTCGGCATCGAGGTCGAGGGCGTGGATTGTGATCTTGCGTCCTGCCAGTAGGTCCGGATGTTCCTTGTTCACCAGGATGAGCGCGTTCCAACTGTCAGGCGCGGGTCCGCCGCCAATATTGATCAGATGCAGTGCAACGCCCGGGCGAGCGGTGGCGGACGCGGCAAGTCCATCGGCGACGATGCGGGCGACATCACGCATCCGCCACCGGAAGGTGGTTGGCGTCAGGCTTGCGGCCCACTGGCGATCGACGGGTGTCGCCCACGCGTCGCCCAGGTTTGCCGGCTCCAATTTGTTCAGATAGGTCATCATGCCGGTGGTGTAGGTGTCCGCCGATTCGAGCATACCGCGCACGAGGATTGACTTTGTGGCTGCGGCTTGCATGGCGCCTGGCGGGAGTGACGATGCGCGTTGCATGTTGTCGATCAGCGTCGAGAGATGCTCGTCGCTCACACTGAAGGCAAAGGCAGGATGGGTGATATCAATCACGGGCAACTCAATGCCATCGTTGCCGACGGCATAGCAGATGCCAGGCTGCTTGTTGGGTTCTGGTACGCGAATATCCATATGTGAGTCCCGCCGCGCCGGGTGATGTGCAGAAGATACAATTGCATATCACTCTAGATCGGCGGAGTTGTGGGATCATTGTAGTTGGGTCAATTTTGCGTCAGTGGCCGGTGGGCATTGCGCCAGTTGAGCCAACACACCCTGACGGGATGGTGCTCTGACGGACGGCGGGACGGGGGGACGGGGGGAAACACCACCCTGACGGGATGGTGCTCTGACGGACGGGGGGACTCACCACCCTGACGGGATGGTGCTCTGACGGACGGGCGGGTACGGGGGCGGACGGTGGGACGGGGGGGATCACCACCCTGACGGGATGGTGCTCTGACGGAGGTGCTCTGATTGGTTGAGCAGCGTCTGCGTCCCAATCAGAGCCCGCGCATTAGCGCTTAACGACCGTGCACGTTGAAGATCCAGTATAGGATCAATGGCAGCAGCGCGGAGACCGCAGCAAAGATCACCCAGCCACCGATTTCTCCTATTTTGTCGCCGCGCGCCCAAGCAAACTTGCTGTGAAGATCGTGCAGGTCAACGTGACCAGGAATGCCGCCGCTGAGCGGCTTGTCGGCCTCCAGACCGGTGACGATAAGCAGGATCCAGCCTGCAATAACCATGACCCAAAGAATGTCGGTGATGATCACCGAAAGTGCGATATTCATCATGCGGATACCTCCCTGGCATTGCCCGCCGCATTTTCTATCGTTATCAACCGTCGCCACGACAGTGTCTAGTGTGTCCAACTGGGCGTCCTGGCTCTGGTCGTCGTCGTGCAACACAGAATGCTCCAGTGGGAAGGGGACAATCGTGGTGACGACGCCATCCAGGTCGCCCAATGCCAACTGCTCAATGAAGTGCGCATTCTGATGCAGGATTTGCGAGAGCGGATTCCCTGTGCGTAACTCACCCAACACGACATGGATGAAGCCCCCAGGGTTTTGCTTGAGACGCCGCTTGACATAACTATGAAGTGCGGGTCACGCTGCGATAGGGCGAGCGGAGGATCACCAGTTCGCCCATCCCGGCGCGCTCCTGCCATTTTGCGTCTGATGTCCGCGACTTTTCCTCGTTGACCGCGATATGCACCGCTTTCCAGGGCACGCCCAGCGAGTTTGCGAACTCAACAAGGCGCATCGTCTCGCGAGTGGACATCGCCGACGAAGCACGATCGTCTCGACTGCGCGGGGCAATACTACCGTCGCGCCTTCGGTGGTGAGCACCTTGGCGACATACTTGTAGTGATGATGAATCCGGAAAAACACCCAGACCAGGGTGGGAATCAGGATCATGATGATCCATGCGCCGCCTGCGAACTTGGTGACCAGAAAGATCAGGGCCACGATGGCCGTGATCACCGCACCAAACCCGTTCAGAATCAATTTCCCCAACCAGGTTTTGTCGAAATGGATCACACTGCCCTGGGTGACAATTTCGCCGCCGGGCGTCAACTCGCCCTTGCGCATCAAACCGCCGATGCGCCACCAGCGCTTGGCCATGCCGGTCTGTGACACAGTGAAGCAGATGAAGACCCCGATGGCGTAGAGCGGAATCAAGCGGCTCACGCTGCCCTGGAAGATGATGATCAGGATACTTGCAAACGCTGCGAGCAGAATCACACCCCAGGAGAAGACCAGACGGCTGCCGCGGAAGGTGAATTGCCGGGGTAGAAAGCCATCACCGGCGTGGAGTGCGGCGAGCCGGGGAAAATCGGCGAAGCTCGTGTTCGCCGCCATGATCAAAATGATCGTGGCCGACAACAGTGTGAAGAACCGCATCAGGCCGTCACCATAGACGACGCGCGCCACTTGCGAGATGAGCACTTCCTGTTCTGAAGGTTGCGCCTGAACCAAGTAGCCCAAGATGCCAAGACCGAGGAACACGATCATGAGCAGCGTTGCATCCCAGACGAGTGTGCTGCCGCATTGCGTGATTTGGGCTGTTTGAAGGCCGTAATACCGTTCGAAATCGCTTCGACGCCGGTCAACGCGGTGGTGCCAGAGCTGAAGGCACGCAGCAGGAGAAAGCCAAAGGCGAGTCCGGTTAATGGGACGGAAGGATGATGCACGCCGGGCACATCGTGGACGATGCCGAGCTGCCCGGTGAGCGCCTGCCACAGTCCGAAGCTGATCATCGCGATCATCGCGAGCACGAACCAGTAAGTTGGCACGGCGAACATGCGACCCGACTCCTTCACGCCGCGCAGATTCATCAACGTGATGAAACATGATCAGGAGGAGTGAAATCTGCACCTTAAAGTCAAAGATCACGGGAAAGATGCTCGCCATCTGATCGACGCCGGATGCGATGCTCACGGCAACCGTGAGGACGTAGTCGATCAGCAGCGCGGCGCCGGCTGATTGGGCTGCAACCTCGCCTAGATTGTCGCGCGAGACAACATAGGCGCCGCCACCATTCGGGTATGCGAAGATGGTCTGCCGGTAGGAGAACGTCAGGATAATCAAGAGCCCGGCGATGGCGACCGTGATCGGGATTGCCAACCAGTATGACGCTGCACCTAGTGCAGCAAGGATGAGGAGGATTTCGCCGCCGGCATAGGCGACGGATGAAAGGGAGTCGGAAGCGAAGACGGCCAGACCGACCGTCTTGCTGATGGTCTGGTGGGCGCTATCCTGCGTGCGCAGGGCCTTGCCAAACGCAAGAGCACGAAGCTGTGAAATACTCATAATAAATGCCTCAACCTGCAAAAGGCACCAGCGCATAACCACGATGGCGTGCAACGTGTTGCCCCCACCGCTGCGCTGGGCCGACCACTATGTCTACACCGCACAATCGCGGTGTCAATGAACAGTGTTGATCGCTACCTCTGGAGGATTCAATGCTTTTTCCTAATCTTGATGCTTTCTTGACACCACCCTTGGTATTCTTGATCGAACTTGACCGGCGTCCGCAAGCTTGATGAATTCTTGACGCAGACGACGACGTTTCTTGATCGCAACTTGTGCGAGAGTGATCCATGCTTGGAGTCGTGGATATCTTGGTGGCTTCTGTGTTCGGTGGAGGGCAAATTGTATGGAATGGGAATTGCTGCTTGCGGGTGCGGTATCCGTGCTGCTGTTGGTCTATTTGACCGTGACGTTGATTTATCCGGAAAGGTTCTAGGCAATGCGGGCGTTTGATTTGATTCAGATCGCTGTTTTTCGGCTTGCTGATTCTGTGTACGCCGCTGCTTGGCGGCCATATGCGCAAAGGTCTTTTGGGGCGCCGGGTCTGGCTCACGCCGGTGATCCGGCCCGTGGAGCGCTTCACTTACCGTTTGGCCGGTGTCGACCAGAGCGTGAAATGGACTGGAAGCATTATCTGGCTGCGCTGTTGATGTTCAACGTGCGGGCTTCGTGCTTTTTCTTTGCTCCAACTGGCGCAGGGGCTACTGCCGCTGAATCCGGCACGATTGCCGGCAGTGCCGGCGCTGTTGGCCTTCAATACCGCAACGAGCTTTGTGACCAACACGAACTGGCAGGCCTACGGTGGCGAGACGACCATGAGCTACCTCACGCAGATGGTTGGGCTGACGGTCCAGAATTTCGTCAGCGCGGCCACCGGCATCGCCGTGTTCATTGCGTTGTCCGCGGTCTGGCGCGGCGTGCGGGCAAGACGATCGGCAACTTCTGGGTGGATCTGGTTCGTCCACGCTCTATGTGCTGTTGCCGTTATCGCTGGTATTGGCGCTGCTACTGATTGAGTCAGGGCGTCGTGCAGAAATCTCAGCCCTATGTGCAGGCGACAACGCTTGCCGGGAGCCAACAACTGCTCCCGCAGGGTCCTGCTGCATCGCAGATCGCCATTAAGCAATTGGGGACCAACGGCGGCGGTTACTTCAATGTCAACAGTGCTCATCCCTATGAGAATCCAACCCCGTTGAGCAACTTCCTGCAGATGTTGGCGATTTTGATCATACCGGCTGCGCTCACCCACACCTATGGCCGGTTCGTCGGATCGGCGCGCCAGGGATGGGTTATTTTCGTGGCGATGATGGTGCTACTGGTCGCTGTTTTTGCCGGGATGTTGTACGCAGAGGCCACCTATCGACCACTGGCAACGGTTGCCGCAAACCTGGAGGGCAAAGAGGTGCGCATTGGCATCGCCAATTCCGTGCTCTGGGGTGCGATCACCACGGCAGCCTCCAATGGTTCTGTGAACAGCATGCTGAGCAGCTTCTCACCCATTGCCGGCGGTCTTGCTATGCTGAACATCCTGCTGGGCGAGGTGGTGTTTGGCGGTGTGGGCGCCGGGCTTTACGGGATTCTGATGTTCGTGATTCTGACCGTATTCATCGCCGGACTGATGGTCGGGCGTACGCCTGAGTATTTAGGCAAGAAGATCGAGGCATGGGAAGTAAAGATGGCGTACCTTGCCGTGTTGTTGCCAAGCGCCACGATCCTGCTGTTTGGCGCTTTTGCGGCCGTGACGGCCGTTGGACTTTCGAGCCGGGCGAATCTTGGTCCGCATGGGCTCACGGAGATGCTCTATGCGTTCACCTCAGCGGCCGGCAACAATGGCAGCGCATTCGCCGGGCTGAATGCGAATACTCCTTTCTACAATGTCGCGCGATCGCAATGTGGATTGGCCGTTTTGGCGTCATCATCCCTGCCCTGGCTATCGCAGGCAGTATGGTGGGCAAGAAAGTCGCCCCACCGTCACCTGGTACGTTTCCGACCGACGGGCCGCTGTTTGTCGTCCTGCTGCTCGCGGTGATTCTCATCGTGGGCGGCCTGACCTTTTTTCCTGTGCTGGCGTTGGGGCCAATCGTTGAACAGCTTTTGCTAGGCGCCGGCGCAACATTTTGAGTTGGGTCATACACCATGTCAACCAAACACCCTAGTACATCCCTGTTTGATCAAAAGATTCTGCGACGTGCGGCCATTGACGCCGTGGTGAAGTTCGACCCACGCCAACAGTGGCGAAACCCGGTCATGTTCGTGGTAGCGGTGGGTGCACTGCTGACGACCGTGTTGCTGGTGACGAATCTAGTCACCGGCCACACAACGAACGTAGCATTCGACCTGCAAATTGCGCTGTGGCTGTGGTTTACGGTGTTCTTTGCGAATTTTGCGGAAGCCATGGCGGAGGGACGCGGCAAGGCGCAGGCGGATAGTCTACGCAAGGCGCGCACACAGATGACCGCACGTCGTCTCGTTGGCGGCGACAATCGCCGTGAGGAACGCGTCTCTGCGACAGAACTCCGTCGCGGCGATCTTGTCGTCTGTGAAGTGGGTGACATTATCCCTGGTGATGGTGAGGTGGTGGCCGGCATCGCCAGCGTCGATGAATCCGCCATCACCGGGGAATCGGCCCCTGTCATTCGCGAGAGTGGTGGTGATCGTAGCGCCGTGACGGGGGCACCGCGTGCTATCCGACCGGATCATCGTGCGTCACCTCTGAGCAGGGGCAGACATTCATTGATCGCATGATTGCGCTGGTGGAAGGTGCAAAACGCCAGAAGACACCCAATGAGATCGCCCTGACCATTCTGTTGTCGGGGTTGACGATCATCTTCTTGCTTGCCGTCGTGACGCTGCGCGCATTCGCGGCCTATAGTGAGACTGCCTCAGGGATCGCGCCGGAAGCAACGACGGCGACCGTTCCGGTGCTGGTCGCGCTACTGGTCTGCTTGATTCCAACCACGATCGGCGGCCTGCTTAGCGCAATTGGCATTAGTGGCATGGATCGGATGGTCCAGCGCAATGTGCTGGCGACCAGCGGGCGTGCGGTGGAGGCGGCCGGTGACATAGATGTGTTGTTGCTGGACAAGACTGGCACGATCACATTGGGGAACCGCATGGCCACCGCATTTCATCCCGCACGCGGTGTGCAGACCGGCCAACTGGCCGACGCCGCACAACTCTCGTCACTCGCCGACGAGACACCGGAAGGCCGATCCATCGTGGTGCTGGCAAAGGATCAGTTCAACCTGCGCGGGCGCGAACTGGCTGAGCCAGCTGCCGAGTTTGTGCCGTTCTCGGCCCAGACGCGGATGAGTGGTGTCGACTTTCCTGCCTTTGACGGGCAGCCCGCGCGGAGAATTCGGAAAGGCGCCGCCGATGCGATTCAGCAGTTTGTGACGCTGCAGGGCGGGGTGTTTCCAGACGATGTTCGCACGACCGTGGATAGTGTCGCCAAGAATGGGGCCACGCCATTGGTTGTGGCTGAAGACAGCGAAGTACTTGGCGTCATCGAGTTGAAGGATATTGTCAAGGGCGGTATCCGGGAGCGTTTCGCCGAACTACGGCAGATGGGGATTCGGACCGTCATGATTACGGGTGACAATCCATTGACTGCGGCCGCAATCGCAGCCGAGGCTGGCGTAGACGATTTTCTGGCGCAAGCGACGCCTGAAGACAAGTTGCGCCGCATCCGCCAGGAGCAAACGAGCGGCCATCTGGTGGCAATGACGGGCGATGGGACCAACGATGCACCGGCGCTGGCGCAGGCAGACGTGGGGGTGGCGATGAATACGGGCACCCAGGCTGCACGCGAAGCTGGCAACATGGTCGATCTCGACAGTGACCCGACAAAGTTGATCGAGGTCGTCGCGATCGGCAAGCAATTGCTGATGACGCGCGGTGCATTGACGACATTCAGTATTGCCAATGATGTCGCCAAGTATTTTGCCATCATCCCGGCTTTGTTTGCATCCCTGTATGCGGTGAGCGCGGATAAACCGGGGCCGTTGGCGGCGCTGAATATCATGGGACTCTCGACGCCACAGAGCGCTATCCTGAGCGCAATCATCTTCAACGCCCTCATCATCGTTGCGCTGATTCCGTTGGCCTTACATGGCATTGGCTATCGGCCAATGGGGGCCGGTGCGATTTTGCGTCGCAATCTGTTGATCTACGGCCTGGGGGGTCTCGTCATCCCATTTGTCGGGATCAAGCTGATCGATCTGGTGATTACAGCGCTTGGCCTGGCAGCCTGACAATGACTTCCCGGTGTATGCCGCCGGTGTGCGGCCAATGAACCTGTTTGTTAAGGGAGAAATAAAATGTGGCGTATGGCAATGCTTCCTTCAATGCGAATGCTCTTGGTATTGACGGTAATAACCGGGATACTATACCCGCTCGTGGTCTTTGGAATGGGTCAATTGCTATTCCCGGCGCAGGCCAATGGCAGCTTGCTCGAGCGAGGGTGTAGCGGTTGGCTCCAGCATGATTGGGCAGGCCAATCAGGAGGATCGCTATTTCTGGGCGCGTCCATCGGCAGTAAACTACATGGATGGCAGCACGGTCGCTACGCTGGGTTCTTCTGGCGCCAGCAATCTGGGGCCAACGAGTGCTGCGTTGGCCAAGCAGTTCGTGGAGCGAGATATCGCCTTTCGCACTGCAAACGGACTCGGCGCCGAAATGGTGACTCCGGCCGACATGGTCACAGCGTCCGGCAGTGATTGGATCCGCACATCAGCCCGGATGCAGCACTCGCCCAGGTGGACCGGGTAGCGGGCGCACGGGGTTGGGAAGCGGCAAAGTCACCGCGTTGGTGCAGCAATTTACGGAGCCTCGGCAACTGGGCATCCTTGGGCAACCACGGGTCAACGTGTTAGCGCTCAATCTCGCCCTCGATCAGCTACAACCAGAGCAATGGATCAACATCGCCCGGACCCAGACACTTTGCTCGCTTCGATCCAGAAAGAAGAAGCGCGCCAGCAACGGGGTAAACTAAAGATATTTTTGGGCATGGTCGCCGGAGTCGGCAAGACCTATGCGATGCTGGAAGCGGGCCGGGTCGCGCGCGCCGAAGGTATTGACGTCGTCGTCGGGTACGTTGAAACCCATGGGCGCACCGAGACCGAGGCGCTGCTTCAGGGCCTAGAGGTCCTTCCACGTCTCACTGTCGAGTACCGCGGAACGGTCCTTCGCGAGATGGACCTGGACGCCTTGATGGCCCGGCAACCCCAGTTGGCACTGGTGGATGAACTGGCGCACACAAACGCGCCGGGGAGCACGCCATCGCAAGCGGTATCAGGATGTCATTGAGCTGCTTGAGGCAGGCATCGACGTATCCACCACCATTAACGTGCAGCACTTTGAAGTCGCGCCGATGCGGTCGGCCAGATAACTGGCGTGGCTGTGCACGAGAAGGTGCCGGATTCCGGTGCTCGACCTGGCCGACGAAGTGGAGCTTATCGATCTCTCGCCAGACCGAGGCTGCATAGCGCCTTGCCGAAGGCAAAGTCTATACACTGGAACGCGGATATTGCGGCGCGGGAATTTCTTCC
>JADJPH010000082.1 GCA_016713335.1 Candidatus Fredericiella danica
GATCCGAGCAAACACCTTCAAACTGACTTAACATACCGCCTGACCGGTCGACGCTGACATCAGGCGTCGACCGGTGCGACTACGATGCCAATGGCGAAGAACGAGAAGTGAGGATAGAGGAGACCAACGATGCGGTGACGCGCACGCCGTTGGCTCACCTTGGCATCAATTTAGGATTCACGCACCTCTACTTATCTTCCAAATACACAATCCGCCCTGGCGTGCCAGACCCAACAATGATCCGCTCAGACTGACTTCACGACCACGGGGAATGGATCGCCAACCACAATGGTCTCACTAACCCGGTTCGTGTTCGCGTCGATCACCGTCACGGAGTCGGCGCCTGTATTTGCATTGAGCACATGACCCGTCTTCGGGCTGACCACGATGCCCGTGCCGCCCACCAATTCAGAATCAAGTGCGCCGCCGCTGGGAACTACGATCGTCGCCTCGCGCCCCCAAAGCGCACTGTTGTTCGGCTTCCACGCGTCGATGTACCAGGTGTTGTCAGGCATGGCGTAGATCGAATAGACATAACCGTTGTCGGGGTGATAGACAAGGCCAAACAATTGGCGCCCATCTTCAAACACCAGATTGCTGTGCGCCTTCCAACCCCCAGCAGCCTGCTTGGAGATCGTCGCCAGGTGCGCCGAATCACGTTGCTGACGTAGACCAGTTTGCTCGCGCGATCGGCAACCAGCCCTAGGGGACCGGAACCGCCAGACTCGATGCGCCTTCGTCAGTCCCTTGATGACCACAATCCGGCTCTCCTGGCGGGCAATGGCAAAGACGGTGTCTTCATCCGGCAGGATCTCCAAGAGCGTAGGGTTGACTCCGATCGGGATCTTTGCCAGCACGGTCAGGGTGCGCGAGTCATACACCCAGACATCGCCGCTGCCAAAGTTGCCCACGTAGATGCGTCCCGTCGCCTCATTGACCACCACCCCCAAGGTCTGAAGACCAGTCGTCTCGGTCATCATGATCTGAGCGTAGACCGGGTCGACGACGAGCAATTGGTCAGGGTGACGGCTTGTCACCATAGAGGCGATCACGCGACTCGTCAAAAACCACCTTTTGTGTAGGCCGTTGGGCGCGGCGCCAGGGGGCGGGCAATCGGTAAAGCGAGCAAAAGCGGCAGATAAGGTCCGTCACCTCAACGGTCAGGTACGCGGTTGCTGTCAACAGGCGTTGGAACGAGTCACGACTGTAGTTGCGGTGACGACGTTCGTAGTGGGTTCCACAATGACCATATCCTCGATAGACCCATACCTCACCGGGCAGCGGTCCCTGACCGCCGGCAAGCAGGTATCAACGGCGCACGGGAATCATCTGCGATCTGAATTTCGTTGAGGATGTCATCACCGGCGTTCACCAAGAGTATAGGTGTAGATAACCGTCGTGCCCGGCCGGACTGCACGTGCGGAGCCCACTTTGGCCAATTGCAGCGCACTGGCGCGCACGTCCACAAACGCCGTGTCAGTCGCCGTGACGGTGCGCGACAGCAGATCGACGGCCTGCACGATGGCCGTATTCGTGATGTCTTGCGTAACGGTCATGGTACAGCCATATTGCCGCTGTTCACCGGGAGCCAACGGCACAATCGGGTCCGAATTGATCGGCACAACGGGGCTGCACCGGTCGTCGACAAGCGTCACATTGTCCAGTGGTGCGTTGCCAGGGTTGCCGGCGACGTAGGTGTAGGTCACCGGCTGGCCCGGATAGGTCTCGACCGGGGTCACGGACTTCACGAGCGTGATCCCCGAAACCAGCCCCCAATAGTGACTTGGGTCGGCAGCCTGCGCCGGCTCGCTGTTGAGACCCACTGCGGTGACTGTACCGGTGTTCGTATACTGGCCCGGCGCCGCAACGCCCAGTGTAGTACCACGTCTCACCGAGGCCAAGTTCATTGCCGCTGCCACCGAGCCGGATCGGCGTCACGCCGCGGTCATCGGTCACGCTGACCTGCGCCAACGTCACCGTGCCGGTGTTGGTGATGGCATAGCTCCAGATCACGGGTGCGCCCACGTCCAGGATCGGCCCCGTCATGGTATCGGCGTCAAACCCGTTGGTCGCTTTCTTGATTACCACGGCGCCATCGAGATCAACCGGCGTATCCACGGCCGGAAACTGCGTATCATCGCCCACGCGCACCGTCGCCACATTTTGGATGCGCTCCAGTTCGACCGGCAACGGGAAATTGACCAGCACCGTAAACGTGACCGTGTAGACGCCAAGCACCGGCATCCCCGGCAGCGTGACCCCCCCCCGGTCGAGCGGGAACGGGTCGCCGGGCGTCCGGTCGGGTACGGGCTGCGGACCTGCACCCAGATTGACCGTGGTCGTGCTTGTCACGTACGTGGTGAACGCGGGCACCGTGTCGCTGATAGAAACTGCGGACAAGGGTGTGCGGCTGGCGTTGCGGACAATCACACTATAGACGATCCGGTCGCCCGGGTCGGCTTTGCCGTCGCCATCGCCGTCCGGGATGATCTCCGCGCCCTTGCCGGTCTCAAAAGTCGATGCGGGCGGCGCCGTGGTCCCCAGGTCCAGGCTCGGCGGACCGGCAGAGGCGACACCCGGCGCCTGGCCCCAAGTCGCCGCAAGCTCAGCGCCGGTCTGGGCGCTGGGCGGATCACACACGTAGAGCACCATCCCCGTCTGGTCGCCGTCCGGATCAAATACCTGTCTACTCTGCAGCGCGTTGATCACCAACAGCAGATCATAATGGAAGCCGTAGGCGTCGGTAAACGGCCCATCGTTATTCCCATCGTAGTCGATGCAGATCTGCGCCGGTCCCGATTCGCCCGCGCCAAAGATCGGCGTCACCCACACCGGATTGCCGTTCTCTTGTGGATTCACGCTACTGGTTGGATCCCGGCCGGCACCCCACCCGACCAGGGATTGATAGGTCAGTAGCGCTTCGGGAATCAGGGTGAACCCCCAGTCCGCGCGCGAATTATCCGTGTTTGAAATACTGTCCGAGCCGACGGCGGCGATCGCCTGAAACGGTGTGGTGTCTGCGGTCCACAGATGTGCGCCGGAGCCATTGGGCACCAAGACGACGGCATTGCCGCGCGCCGGCACATTGAACGGCGCCTGGACACCGGTCGAGATTGCCCAGGTGACACTGATCGGGGTGCTTTCAGGATTGAAAACCCAGAGCGTCGTGCCACCGCCGCCGGTTGGGGTGCCGACCGGGCTGTAGTAGCTGCCGCTCCAGCGATCCGCCGGGAATAGTGAATACCAGCGCGATTCGTAGATGTCGCAGCGATCGCCGGTGATCAAGGTCACCTGCACCGGTGCGCTGGCATCCACGGTGGCGCCGGCCAGCATACCCCCATCCACCAGATAGCTTTCGCCTTCGGCCAGCGTTGCATTGAGCTCGGCGGTGCCGTCGGCATTGGCGTCAATGGCGATCTCGGTGCCATCCGTACGCGCCATCACCGCCATCCCGGTGTATTCGAACAGTTGGTTGGCGGCGGTCGTGGCGCCGACCGGCGCTTGATAATGGGTGCCCCAGCGCCCGGTGTCGTAGATTTCAACGGCATCGGAGAGCAGTGTACCGGGTGCATCCGGATAAGCGCCAGACCACAGCGCACGCGTCATGGCGATCGGCCGCGACGCGCCGACCTTGTCGCCACCGTCGAAGAAAAGCTGGGCTGGATTGCGCGGCACTGGCACGCTATTGGAGAGGACCACAACGCTGTCCGGGGAGAGAATATCGGCCGGATTGCCGGGCGGATAGCCATTGGCCTGGTTGGCGTCGCCCCAGATCTGCGTGGTGGGCTGCACCGGATGCGCCAGATCGACCTCAAAGTCATCTTCCCACTGGTCATAATAGAGGATGGTGCCGGCGGCAATGATTGAGACCGAGATATAGGTATTGATCGGGCTGGCAACGTCCGGCGCGGCGGAATTGCAGAGGTTCGGGGCGCCGCCGGGGTAGATGCCTTTGAGCGCGGCAAAGACCTGGTTTTCCGGCGCCGGCACATAATAGATCTGCACGGGGGGCGGATTGGCCGCGTTGGCCACCTGCGCCAGCACAATCTGCAGCGCCATCACCATTGCCGCCACGGACGAAAGCCGCCGGCAGCGGGAGCGCAAGGACACAAAGCGGTGAATGAATCGATGGGCGGTAGTCATAGCTCGTAGCCTCCTGAAGATGCGCGGACGGGTCCGCATCGCGACATCGACGCGGGCAACAACGCAGATGCGGCCGCGCCAGGGCAGAGCGGCCGGCGCCAAACGGCGAAAAGGGTCCCGAGGCGGTAGAAACGCTGATGCTTCTAGCTAATGACGACGTACGGAGCGTGGGTAAGGTAACGGGAACGCCCAAAATGAAGACCGCAACACCAATCTCGCCAGTAGTGAGGTCAACGATACGGAAAAATCGCGCTTGCAATCCGGCGCGATTTCCGATTTAATGCAGCAACACCGCACGCAACGCGTTCACAGCCGGATTCACAACAAGAAAAACGCCGATGCCCGCTCACCCCGAGTTCGTGACACTTGAGATTTTGATCGCTGCGCGCACTCAGATCGGTTACCCGGTCACGGTAGTGGATTCCCCTGCGGGTGAAGCCACTGCGTTCAGCCCGATCGACCTGAGCAAGTCCAGACTCGCTGCGGACGCTGAAGCGCTCACGGCGGGCAGACTCGCTGGCGAGGCCCGATTACAGGAATTTGGCCGGCTCTTGTTCGAGAGCATTTTCGTCGATGAAGTCGCGCACTTGTATCGCGCAAGTCTTTCAATGGCAATGGCGCAAGGAAAACTGCTGCGTTTGCACCTGCGCTTTGACGCACCGGAGCTTGCAGCTTTGCCGTGGGAATACTTGTATGATCTCCAAGACGAACGGCTGTTGGCAGTCACGCTAGACTGTGCGGTCACACGTAGTATTGCCGTGGCTGCGCCAACTCCAGCGCTCGCCGTGCAGCCCCTCTGCGCGTGTTGGTGGTGTTGAGTTCGCCGGCCGGCCTGGAATCAATTGATACGGTCGCAGAGCGCACGTTGATCGAGCAGTCGCTTGCCACCCCAGTGAAGGCTGGTCGGGTGGTGCTGAAGTGTCTCGACCATGCCACACTTGCCGGAATCAACGACACGTTGCGTACATTTCGGCCCCACATTTTCCACTTCATTGGGCACAGCTATCACGACGGTCGGCATGGGCATGTGTTATTGGAGCGCGCGGACGGTTCACCGCACGATTTGTCCGAGCGCACCTTTCGCGAGTTGCTTGGCGGCGCAGGCGAAACGCGATTGGTCATTCTCAACAGTTGCCAGTCAGGCGCAGGCACTGCGGTCGAGGGCGTAACTGGACTCGCCCAGCAGTTGCTCCAGGGCCGGGTGCCGGCCGTTGTTGCGATGCAATTTTCGATTCCTGACAAAGCCTCCCTCATCTTCACGCGCGAGTTCTACGGTGCGCTTGCGCTAGGTTACCCTGTCGACAGCGCGGTTAATGAAGCGCGCCGCGCATCTACATGGAGTTGGGCAGCGACAATCCTGCATGGGGCTGTCCTGTCTTATTTAGCCGCACAGACGATGGGCAATTGTTTGCGTTCGAACCGGCCCCCACCGCCAAGAACGACCTGTTGCCCGCACTACCACCGAATGGACCGCCTGTCACGCCCGACTTTGTGGGCCGCACCGCGGAACTTGCCTACTACGCACAGCGGCTGCACGAGTTCGGCGTCGTCACGATTGCCGGCATGCCGGGCGTGGGTAAGACCGCGTTAGCAGCGACCCTTGCACGCCAGGCGAGCCCGCTGGACAAGATCTTCTGGCATACGTTTTATCAAGGTGAAGACCTGCGCTCGGTCATCTGGAAGCTGGCCCGCTTCCTCGCGTGGCAAGGCAAAGGCGATGTGTGGCGTCTGCTTCAGCGCACGGGCGCGGACCAGGCACTTCCCCCGCTGAATAGCCTGCTGGACTATCTGCTGCAGCAGGCAAAGGATGAAAATTACCTACTCTGCCTCGATGACTTCCACTTACTTTACGACGACCGGCATGACGACCCAGAACTGCTGGAAATGATGGAACGCGTCGTTGCAGCAGCCGCGGCGGGCAGCTTTCGCATGATTCTGGTCTCACGCTCTTCTTCCCGCGTGATGGTGCGTCTCCGCAATGCCACTCGAAGGGCTCTCAAAATCCGATATGTTGGAGTTTCTGCAGCGACGCGGCCTCCACCTCCCAGAACCGTACATTGCGGACTTGTTCCGTAATACAGAAGGGAACGCAGAATTGCTCACGCTTGCTGCGCAGGCGTTGCAGCAGACAAAAGATCCAGCAGAGATCATCAATCGTCTGGTGGATGCAGAGGAAGTAGTCCAGTTCTTGATGGCTGAAGTAGACGAAGGTCTTGCACCGGAAGAGCAACTGGTGATGAAGGGCGTTGCCGCACTCCTCGGGCGCCCAGGCACAACCGATGCGATTGAGACCGCAGTCGACATCGCCAATGTGCGCCGCACCCTGACCTATCTCACGAATCGTTTCCTGTTGCATGTGCTGGATGGCCCCAGGGCGAAGGAATATCGGGAACACGACATTGTGCGCGAATTCTATTACGGCCTGCTGAGTAAGCGTGAACTGCGTGCAATCCATCGACGGTGCGGCATCTATTATGAACAAGAGGAACTGGACCCACTCCGCGCAGCTCAACATTTTGTGCGGGCAGGCGATGCACAGAAAGCAATTCGCCTGATCACCGATTCATTAACATCCTTGCTCCATCGCGGCGACTCGATGCAAATCATGACCGTGCTTGCCGCTGCCGAACTGGATGTACTCCCGCTGGAAAGCAAGATCGACTTGCACCTGGCGCAAGCAGAGGCGCTGCGTTTTCGAGGACGCAGCGAAGAAGCCCAGGCAGTATGCCAGCAGGCGCTCGGACAATTGGCGGCGATGGCGCCATCGCCGTGGGTGACATCTCGCAGGGCGCAGGCGGCCCAGCTCATGGCACGCATCCTCGATCGGGGAGATCCGCAGGCGGCGCAGAGCTGGGCACAACAGGCTGTAGACTTGCTTGCGCCAGTAGACCCGCAGCGCGCCGGTATGTATGTCGTGCTCGCAAGCACATTTGCCCGCGCCGGCCGCTTTGATGAAGCCAGGCAGAGCGTGGAATTGGCGCTTGGCGCTTTGGGATCCCGCAGGGATGAAACCTACATTGATGCGCTCACAACAATGGGTTCGCTCCTCAGCGTACGCGGCGATATTGTGGCCGGCGCCGCCGCCACCGCCGAAGCACTGGCGTTGGCGCAGACGCTCGATGACCCGTTCCGGACAGTGCGGCTCATGATGAATATTGGGCTTGACAAGGCCGATGCCGGCGCGCTGGAAGAAGGGATCCGCTATCAGCAAGATGCGCTCAAGGTCGCAGAGCGGATTGGCAGCCTTGAGATGCAGGCTGATCTGTGCGTCAACCTTGGCGACCTGCTTCTTATCCGGGCAACCCGATGTCGCCGAAGGCTACCTTACGCGCGCAATTGACCTGGCAACCGTGGGCCGCCTGGCGCGGGCCAGACTCAGTGCCGCAGATCAACCGCGCCCGCATCCGGCTGCATGGGGGTGACCTGGATAGTATGGCTGAACTTCTGGCGCCGGTTGCCAGCGAAGCCGCACAACTCGGCTATGTCGACCTGGCGCCAGAGATCGATATGTTGTGGGCCGCGTACTGGGCAGCGCGTGGGGACAGTGAGCGTGCACAGCGGCATAGCGCCGCTGCGCACAAAAGGCTTCGCAGACGCTGGGAATTCCGTTACGACCGGAATCGGGGAGGCAGTACCGCAAACCACCTTCACCCGCGTCGAGTTGAATCCTGTTGATCGGAGGTGTTAACAATGCCTATCTCAGAACGCGTGCTCTTCACCACGCTACGCACCTGCCTGCCATCCCTCATTGCGAGACGCGGACTTTGGCCGTCAATGTTGGTCACTACGCTTGCTGCGCTCACGTTACTCTTCCTTTCTGTACTACCTGTTTATGGCCAGGCGCCAGTGTTCGACTTCGTTCCCAACCTCAATCGCATGTTGCAGGACAAACCTGACAAGCTTGCCCTTGGTGATATGAATGGCGACGGTCATCTTGATATTGTCACAATCGTAGTTGACAAAGTGCTCAACCCGCAGTCCGGCCTGGAAGAGTCAATTGCGGGCCTGGCCTGGTATCCTAACAAAGGGGATGCGGGCATCGCCGAGCCAGTCGTGATTAGCAGCACCTTGACCGGTAAGCCGCTAGCGATGCAGATTGTCGATACAAACGGGGATCTGCGCCTGGACATTGTCCTGCCTTACAACCGAATCGGGCAATGTGGGCGGCAACGTCTCGATATTTGAAAGTAGCGACACCGGCGAAGGTTTTTCCGGTTCGGTCTATGCGCTCTCAAGCGACGGGTGCTATTCAGGTCTCGCAATTGGCGATGTTCATGAAGCCGTCGGCTACGAGATCATCACCTCATTTCAAGACTGTGAATCTGGAGAGTCGGACGAAATTGTCACGGCGCAATATACGATCCCCACAGACCCAAGAAACAGATCCACCACATTAATACCCAGAACCAAGTCCTACCCTTTGGTAGTGCATGATTCCGGACCTTGGCAACTCCATTTGGCTGACGTCGATAGTGACAGTGATCTTGACTTATTTTTGGTGGGTTCACAAAACTTGCTCGTCATGTCAAATGAACAGGGAGAATTTCTCGATGCCAACCCGCTGATTGATGTGACCAACTTAGTAGCTCACCGAGCCGGGTTTACTGAGAACAGGCGTGCCCCCATCGTCCCACCTGATTTCGATCTGGATCTCCCCGATTTCCATATCGTCGATGCCTTGGTCGTTGATCTAGATCGTGATAGCGATCTGGATCTCGTGTTCTCGGTCTGCGCGGCTGAGTCACCACTTCACAGCCCCGTGGCTACCGAAAGCACCAGGAACATGCGCCAGCCTACCACGCCTAACGACTGCGCGCAGGCTCAAATTGTCTATCTGGCGAATAGCGGGCTCGGCATCTTCGATCAAGACCGCGCCCACCCCGACCTCGTGGGAAACTCACCGCCCATGTTGGCATCTGGAGACATCGACTCTGACGGCGCCGCGGAGCTTGTCGTAGGTTCAGGGACGGATGCCAAGGCAATCCTGCGCAGCATGGAGCAGTGTGACAATGCTTGGATCTGCACGACAGTCACGGATAGTCCGATCTTTTCCTTTCCTGCGATCAACCTTGCACTGGGTGATATCGATAGCGACGGCGATCAGGACATTATCGCCGGCGAGCTTATCCTGATCAATCAAAGTGCCGGCGTCGTCTATCCTATCGCCGTGAACCCGGCATTGACCGCAGATGACAATCCAACTGAGGCAAGGGCGCAAGCGATCCTACGCGAGTTCGGTGACGAAACAACAATTACATCACCGACCGCGTACGCGGTCGGTGATGTCGACGGCGACGGCGACGACGATGTTATCGTCAGCACACCTGACGCCATGGTGACTTACTTCAGTGGTCTATTTCCTCCGCGACATCAAGAACGCCAGAGGACTACCGGTTCACTGACGACGCTAGCGCTTGGCGACGTTGACGCTAATGGCACGCTTGACCTTGTCACCAGTGCAGCAGGTCAAGCGAGCATGATGTTTCGTAACGATGGTTCGGGAGTGTTCCGCCGGGGCCTGCGATTTTCGACTGATGGCCAAAAGGGACAGAAGCTGACTCTAGTTGACACGAATGGGGATGGTTCGCTGGATATTGTTGCGAGCCTACCACGTCGCGTGTCGGACAATGAGATTCTGCTTACCGACCAATTCCATGCGTCCATCGGTCGTATCTACCTCAATGATGGTTTTGGAAACTTTGACCAAACGCGGGATCTCATGGCTATCACGCCGCCGGTCTATGCGGACGCAGGGCAGCGTGCCAATGCAGCCAACAGTTCGCGGTCGATTGCGACTGCCGACGTCGATGGTGATGGCGATCTGGATCCGATAGCCGGAGATGTCGCCTTTGGTATGCCCCATGTGAGCCAGCCGAATCTGGACGATATCTTGGTATCGCGTGTCGCGCTACTGGACAGCCAGGGTCGACCACTGAACAGCACCGAAATCGTGGTGAATGACATCATCACGGGTGCCTTTTCGCTCTTTCGCCCATCTGGAATCCCTGTTGCTCGGGCAGAGGTTCAATACTCTGTGAACGGAGGAGGGCAGTGGCACGTTGCGTCGATCTCGCCCACCCTGACTGTGCTACCGACAGGCCAACACCTCCGAGAGCGCGCCTTTCTTTCACCAACCATCTCGGTGCTACCGGGAACGGAGATTACCCTTACACACGCCACCGTGAGCACGCCGAATGGCAGCGAAGCGCAAGGAGTGGCACGCGTCGCAGTCTGGTTGGCAACACCCCTGGATAGCATAGAAGGCGACCTGATCGTCACTTTGGTCACACCAAGTGAGCGCTCCATTACTTTCACCCAAAGTATTCGAGCCCATGACGCCGAACGCCTACTGTACTTGTGCCCCACACAGGTGCAGGAAATCCATGAACTGCCGGCTGGCGCCGTGCAACTGATATGCGTTCCTGGTCAAACACACGCCATCAGCGCTGCTGAACCGCTTAGTGGTACCCGGAAGCTCATCATGAGCAATGACAGCGATGTAGCGATTGACGTGTCGGACTGGGGCCTCGTGTTCGACACAAGTCCAGCGCAGCGCGAATTTTGTCGGGACACGTGCATCCGGGCTGTATGGAAAATACGACGATGTGCGCCTCCGCGTTGTTGCATATCCCTATATGAACAATGCGTTGCAATCTGTCCGGGTCGCTTCCCTCGTTAACGCAACCGGAGCGCCAGCGCTTCGTCCTTTGCTAGCCGCTCAGTCTGATGCTTATCGAGTCGCATTAGGACAGATTATGGTCTACCCGAATCGATTCAGAGCGATCACGTGGTTGCAGGGGCCAAGGTCTACCGCACTCCAGCATCTGGCATTGGGCCAGGGCACGTCCTTACGGGCCAAATGGTATTCATGCCGGAAACCAACGATGGTGGGGTTCTTTCTGGACGGAGTGGACTTTATCCGGACGATACGTTGTTGGCGCTGGTACAGGAGGTGCTCTCTACCTCTTCCGTGCGTACATCCGCGCAGTTTTGGGGGCAAGTAACCGCGCCTCTGATGATCCGCGCCCAGGACACGCTCACGTCGCTGGTTGTTGACGAACTCGGAGCGCACGATCTGCAGGCGGCATGGTGCACCTTGACCGCCATCGAGACGCGCAGTTGCAGTTGCAGTTGCTAAGTGCCGACGGTGGGATCGTTACCGTACCCGTTTTCCCGCAATCCGCTTCAGGTCCTTTGCTGGTTCTCGTTACCCCGGAAAGGACCTTTGCTTTTGGCAAAACTGTGGCCTACACCGAGACAGAGACGGCCCTGAGGGCAGCACTCTTCAGCGCGCCAGACGTCGCGTCATCCAGGACCTACACGCTCGTGGCCAGGAATACTGGTACGACGCTCATCTTTCGGCCCATGTGGATACGTAATCCTCGCTACTCCGTGTTTCGCCCGAATGAGCCGCAATACATCCAGCAACTTGAGCCGGTTGGCCGGCAGCCTGCACCGGCTGTACTTCTTGGCTGGGGTGTGCTCGCTTCAAAGGATCGGGAGATTCTCTACACGAGTGACCGGCCAGCCCGCGTTGAAAACACGCCCATGCACTCGGTGACAACCGGTGGCCCCCAATCTCTCGTCATCTCGCATGAATTGCCACTCTTGCTATTCGATCTTGACGTCGCCCTGGAGTGGGATGCGCGCAACGACGGGCAATTTACCAAA
>JADJPH010000083.1 GCA_016713335.1 Candidatus Fredericiella danica
AAGCATCATGGCCATCCTTTAATCCCCAAAATCATGGTTCAGACAGCCAAAGCCTCTGCCGCGGCCTGGCGAACCACTTACTCACGTGCGTGGCGCTGATTGGCACGTGCGTGGCGCGGGTCAGGCAAAGCCTCCGTGCAATCCGTGTCATCTGTGTAATCCGTGATTCAGATAGCCTAAGCCCCGCCTACCGGCACCTGCAGTCTTGGTCCTTGCCGGCCGGTGTGGGCATCGGCGTAGGCGTAGGTTGCGGCGCCGGGGTCCAATAGTTGGGCAACTTCAAGGCAAAGGCCGGATCACCTCCCCATTGTTCTTTGTCGCCAATCACGAATACATAACGCCCCACTTCGCCCGTGCCATGCCAGACCGCGACGACGTAACGTCCGTCTGCCGGAAGTGTGACACGTTGCGCCTGCCGTTCCCAATAGGCGGTGCGCGAAAAGGGCTCGTTGAAGACCTCCGCAGGCCCCGTTAACGCGGGGATCAGCAGGCTGCCTGCATGCAGCGGCACGACTACGCGCGCCGGCAGATCGTCCCCCGCCAATCCAGGTCCCAGAAGCGCCATCTCCGGCGCAAAAAGTTCCTGCCCTGCGATCTGCGGGATGGTGATTTCCAGCAAAATGGACTGCCCCTTGCGGCCCTTAAACACGTAGTAGTCCACGTCGGTTGACGATGCAAGCGTCGCATAGACCGCCGTGGAAACCGTGGGATCTTTAATGGGCCACGGCGCGCCCGCGCGGATGTCTTTGTCCTCGAAGTAAGGCTGATGCGCCCACACCGGCGCCACGAATAGGGTCAAGATCACGACAGCGAGGGTTATAACCTTGATGGCGCGCATCGTGCGCTCCTTTCCATCGAATCAGGTGCTCCAAACAGAGCCACGTACATAAGCCATTGGAGGTCCGTGCAAGACACAACCTAAGGATACTTGTGAAGTGTACCCGCAACGCCCTTCGGGAACCAGCGTACCATCGTCCGCAACCGAGCACAATCTCCGCACCGACGGTTGAAGCGGACGGGAAAAGAGCAACGACGCTTTCTTCGGTAATTCCTCTCCGCGTTTGCTCCGCATCTCCGCTCCTCCGCGTTGGCAGTTGAGACTGATGAAGAACTGATCAACGCGGAGACGCGGAGTTGGCGCGGAGTGCGCAGAGAAAGGACTGAGAAAATATGCTTCAACCACTACTTGACAACTCACACACCACATGATATCCTATCATCAGATATCGGATGTCTGATATCTAATTTCCCACCTCGGTCTTTTCGAATACACTGGAAAACCAAATCAACGTGGAAAGACTAACGCGTGGCCCCCTGCTCAACCGGGCCATCCAGGACAAAGTCAAGCAATACGTCACCGACAACCGGCTCGAAGCCGGCGACTTGCTGCCGCCAGAAGGCCAACTCGCCGCCGACCTCGGCGTGAGCCGCGGCTCGGTGCGCGAGGCGATAAAGGCGTTGGAGTCGCTTGGCATCGTCGAGGTTCGTCACGGCGATGGCGTCCGTGTCCGGGCGTTCAATTTCGATTCTGTCTTCGATTTCCTCTCATATGGCCTGGTTTTCCAGCCGAGCAAAGCGGCCGAGATGTTGCAGGTTCGTATCTGGTTGGAAGTGGCGGCGCTGGAAGAGGTGGTGCATCGCATCACCGACCGGGAGCTGGATCAGATCGAGGCGCTGTTGGCGGTCTGGGAGACCAAAGCGGCCGCCAACGAGCCGACCTCTGACGAGGATCGCGGCTTCCATCGCCTCCTGTATACGCCGCTGGGCAATGAGTCGCTCATCAGCTTGACCGATATCTTCTGGGTCATCTATCACGCATTGCCGCTCCAAAAGATCGGCTCCGACCGCCAACCGCTGGCCACCGTGCAGGCGCACCGCGATCTGCTGGCCGCCGTGCGGGCGCGCGATGTCGACCTCGCCAAGCAACGCATGCGCGACCACTTTCGCAACATCGAAACCCGCATCACACAGGCGATCCAACTCAGCGAGGCTGAACTCGCACCTTCGAAGGACAAGACCTGCTTAAACTCCCGGCTGACCAGATGCGCAAGATCCGTGGCAAAAGCATTGCGATGATATTCCAAGACCCGATGACCTCGCTCAACCCGGTGCTCCCGATTGGCCTGCAGTTGACCGAATCCATCCGGCCGCACCTGGGGCTGGACAAGGCAGCCGCGCGTGCCCGCGCGATCGAAATGCTGGCGCTCGTGGGCCTCCCACGCCCGCAAGATCGCATCGACGATTTCCCATTCCAGTTTTCTGGTGGCCAACGCCAACGTATTCTGATTGCCATGGCCCTGGCCTGCAATCCAAGGCTGCTCATCGCCGACGAGCCGACCACTGCACTCGACGTCACCATCCAGGCGCAGATTGTGGAATTGGTGCAGGAACTCCAGCAAAAGCTCGGCATGGCCATCATCTGGATCAGCCACAACCTGGCGCTGGTGGCTGGCATGGTGGACAAAGTAGTTGTGATGTATGGCGGCTACATTGTCGAGCAGGCGCCCGTGGATGATCTCTATGAGCGTCCGCGCCACCCGTACACACTGGGGCTGCTCAACGCCATCCCCAAGCTGGAAGGGCGTGACCAGGGTCGGCTCGCCTCCATCGAGGGGATGCCGCCCGACCTGCGTCGCCCGGCCACCGCCTGCCCCTTTGCCCCGCGGTGCCTGTATGCACTGGACAAATGCCGCACGGAACTGCCGCCCCTCTTCGATGTGGCGCCCGGACAAACCTCGCGCTGCTGGCGCTGGGAAGAGTTGGGCAAGCTAACCCGGTACGGGGAGGCGCTATGACCGAGCATGAGTCGCCGGCGACGCTGGTTCAGGTACAGGACCTCAAGGTTCATTTTCCCATCCGCCGCGGCGTCTTCAGACGTCAGGTGGGCGCCGTGCGCCGTGGATGGCGTCTCCTTCGAGGTCCGTCGCGGCGAGACCTTGGGGCTGGTAGGCGAAAGTGGTTGCGGCAAGTCCACAACCGGTCTCGCCATGTTGCGCCTGCTGAACATCACGTCCGGGCATATCAACTTCGAGGGTCGCGACCTGGCCGGATTGAACCAGGGCCAACTGCGCGGCATCCGCCGCCACATGCAGATGGTCTTTCAGGACCCCTATTCCTCCCTGAATCCGCGCATGACCGTCGGCAGCATCGTGATCGAACCGCTCAACGTGCATCGCGTCGGCACGCCGGCCGAACGCCGGGAACGTGTCCAGGAACTGCTGCGCCTTGTCGGGCTCAACCCGTCCTTTATCAACCGCTATCCCCACGAGTTCTCCGGAGGCCAGCGCCAGCGCATCGGCCTGGCGCGTGCATTGGCGACGAACCCCGCTTTTATCGTGGCCGACGAACCGATTTCCGCCCTCGATGTCTCCATTCAGGCACAGGTGGTCAACTTGATGGCCGACCTGCGCACACAACTGGGCCTCACCTACGTGATGGTCTCTCACGACCTTTCCATGGTGCGCTATATCAGCGACCGGGTCGCAGTGATGTACTTGGGCCTCATCGTGGAGTTGGGAAATCGCGATGCGGTCTTTGACACACCATTGCACCCCTACACCCGGGCCTTGCTGTCGGCAATTCCCACACCCAATCCCAAGCGCGAGCGGGCGCGCAAGCGCATCATCCTGTCGGGGGATGTGCCAAGTGCATCCAATCCCCCCGCGGGTTGTCGCTTCAACCCGCGCTGTCCGCTGGCAACGGACATTTGCCTGGAGCAAGAGCCGCCGCTGCGCGATTTTGGCGCCGGCGGGGCGCCGCATCTGGTGGCATGCCACCATGTTCAGTGAGATTACCCGGCCGGTTTCCCAACTGGTTGGGTTTCTAACTATTTCGTTTCCAAAGGAGAAGATGAAATGAAACACCTGAAGTTGTCCGTACTTGTGGCCATCCTTGCTGTGGTGGTCGCTGTGCTAAGTGCATGTGCAGCGCCTGTTGCGCCCGCACCTGCTGCGTCCGAAGCCGCTGCTACCGAAGCAGCGCCGGCAGAAGCCGAAGCCGCCCTGCGGCCACCGGCCCCGCCGGCACCATCCGCGCCGCCTTCCGCACCGGCTGCATGGCCGGCCCACTGTGGACCACCTGCGGCCGCCGCCTCGACGAGACGGTGCTCCAGGGTCTGGCCCACGTCAACTGGACCGGCGAAGGCGTACAGCCTCTGTTGGCCGAATCGTGGGAGACCCCAGACGGCGGCAAGACCTGGATCTTCAAGCTGCGCCAGGATGTGAAATGGCATGACGGCGAACCCTTCACGGCCGACGATGTCGTCTTCACCTACAACCTGTACGCCGATCCGGCCGTGGCCTCGATCTACGCACCCAAGCTCGTGGATGTCCTCGGGTACCAGGACTTCCGTGACGGCAAGGCGACCAGCCTGGCCGGCGTCACCAAGGTGGACGACTACACCGTCCAGGTCGAGTTGGAAGGCCCGCGCCCGCTGTGGGTCGACTTGCTCAATATCTCTATCAGCATCCTGCCCAAGCACATCCTGGGCGACGTGCCGGCTGCCGAGCTGCAGCAGCACCCGTACTGGACCGAGAACCGGGTCGGCACCGGCCCCTTCAAGTGGGTGAAGTATGAACCCGACCAGTCGGTTGAGTTGGCCCGCAACGAAGAGTACTTCCTGGGCGCCCCAAGGCCGAGCGCATCATCTACCAGATCTACGCCGATATCCCCTCGATTATGAACGCGCTCGAAGCAGGCGAAGTGGACATCATGTCCTATGAAGGTGGCGGCGTGCCGGTCAGTGAACTTGAACGCCTGCAGAAGCTGCCCTTCCTCACCGTCCTCCCCGATCTGGAAGCCGGTCTGCCCACCTACCTGCAGTTCAACCAGAACCTTGAATGGCTCCAAGATCCGCGCGTGCGCCAGGCTATGGTCTATGCCATCGACCGCGAAAAGATCATCGAAACCATCAAGAAGGGCACCGGTCGCCTGTCCAATACCATGTTCCCGGCCACCTGGACCCATCCCGACAACCTGGACCCCTATGCGTACGATCCTGAGAAGGCAAAGCAACTGCTGGCCGACGCCGGCTGGGACCCCAGCCGCCAGGTAGACTTCATCTACTACTACGCCGACCAGGTGAACAAAGACACCGTCACCGCCATCCAGGCCTATCTGGCTGCGGTCGGTGTGAACATCGTACCCCGCCTGCTCAACCCCGCCGAGATTCAGGCCGTGTACAAGGACGGCACCTTCGAGATGGGGTACTTCGCCAACGGCCAGGGCCTCGACCCGTCGCTGGGCGCCTTGACTGCTCGCTGCGAGACGCAGCTTGCGCTGGGCTACTGCAATGAGCGCATCGATGAACTCTTCGACCTGGGGCTCTCCGAGTCCGCACGCGAACTGCGAGCGCCCTACTATCAGGAGATCGCCAAGATCCTCAACGAAGAGATGTTCCGTGGCTGGCTCTGGTACGAAGTTCGACCGTTGGCCTTCAACAACCGCGTCGTCGGCCCAGCCGAACACTTCAGCCAGATGCCCAACCTGATCTTCGACCTGCCGGTCTATAACGAAGTCGAGAATTGGGAAGTCAAGTAATCCCCTGAATAAGCGCGAGGCATTCGCGGTGCGAATGCCTCGCGCTTAACGACCGGTTTGGTTTGTTGCGCGCCTCGATGGAGGATGTCACGAATGCTCAGCTATTTACTGCGCCGGCTTGCGATCAGCCTCCCCATCCTGTTGGGTATTACAGTCATCATCTTCTACATTGCTTCGCAGATGCCAGGCGACGCCGTGATGGCGATGATCTCGCAGGAAACACCGATGGCCGAAGATCTGATGAAGCTGCGCCGCGGCCAACTCGGGCTGGATCAGCCGTTGCCCGTGCAATATCTGCGCTGGCTCGGCCAGCTTGCCCAGGGAAATCTTGGTTTTTCCTTTCAGACCGGCGAACCGGTGGGCGCCATTCTCGCTGCACGCATTTTCGCGACACTGCAATTGATGTTTACCGCCTTGCTCGTCGCAATTGTCCTGGGCGTCGTGCTTGGCGTCATCTCGGCGCTGAAACAATATTCGGCGCTGGACTATTCCCTTACCTTCCTTGGCTTCACCGGTATTTCCATCCCGGACTTCTTCTTCGGCATGTCGCTGGTCTATGTCTTTGCGATCCGGTTGAACCTGTTCCCAACCTCTGGGATCAAGACGGCAGGCGAGCCGTATACGCTCGCCGACAATCTCTATCACCTCGTCTTACCGGCTACCGCACTCGCGCTTGCGCGCACGGCGACCTTCATGCGCTACACGCGCGCCAGTGTGCTGGAAGTGATGAACAATGACCATGTCCGTACGGCGCGCGCCAAGGGACTGAGCGAGTGGCGCGTCACTGCCCGGCACATTCTGCGCAACGCCCTGATCCCCGTCGTCACAGTCATCGGCTTCTCGCTGCCTGTGCTCTTTGCCGGCTCGGTGATCATCGAGACGATCTTTCAATGGCCCGGTGTTGGCCTGATGTTTGTCAACGCTGTGACAAGCCGCGACTCACCGGTCATCATGGGCTACGTTTTGTTTTCCGCCATTGTCGTCCAGATCAGCAATCTGCTGACGGATGTAGCCTATGGCTGGGTAGATCCGCGTATTCGCTATGATTGAGGAACCTGACATGACAGCAGCCACTCCCGTTGTGTTCCCGGCTACCGAGAGCCAGGTGCGCGGCGAAAGCCTCTGGGGCAAGGCGCGCCGGCGCTTCTTTCGCCACAAACTGGCCATGGCCGGGCTGTGGATCCTGGGGACCATGGTCCTGCTCGCCATCTTCGCGCCCATGATCGAGCGCTACCCGCCAAACGAAATCAACCTGGAAGCCATGAGCCAGCCGCCAAGCCTGGAGCACTGGCTGGGCACTGACACGACCGGGCGCGATTACTGGTCGCGCCTTGTGCACGGCGCGCGCGTTTCGCTTTCGGTTGGTCTGGTGGCCGTCTCGATCTCGACCGTCATCGGCGTCGTCCTTGGCAGCCTGGCCGGCTACGGCGGCGGCAAGATCGATATGGTGATCATGCGCTTCACCGACATGGTGATGACCTTTCCCTCGCTGGTAATCATCATCGCCGTGGTCGCTGTGCTGGGGCCGAGCATTTACAATACCATGCTGGTGATCGGCTTGCTCTCCTGGCCGACGATCGCCCGCCTGGTGCGCGGCCAGTTTTTGTCGCTGCGCGAGCAGCAATTTGTCGTGGCGGCGCGCTCCATCGGGGTTGCCCCTGTCGAAATCATCTTTCGCCACCTTTTCCCCAACGTGCTCAGTGCGGTCATTGTGGCCGCCACGTTCGGCGTAGCCGTCGCCATCCTACAGGAAGCCTCGCTTTCCTTCCTGGGGTTGGGGGTGCAGGCGCCGACGCCAAGTTGGGGCAACATGTTGCGCGACGTGCAAACGCTCTCCATTTTGGAGGGCATGCCCTGGCTTTGGATCGCGCCGGGCATCATGATTGCCCTGGCCGTGCTCAGTATTAATTTCATTGGCGACGGCCTGCGTGATGCATTCGATCCGCGGTCGACGCTGTAAACCTTAGCGCAGCGCCGGATTCAGCCACAGGCTTCGGCGCCGCCGCTCAATCGTCTGGAGATCGCCATGAATGGCAAGTTTTGGATCACCGGCCTGGTGCCGGCAACGTTTACACCGATGCACGAAGACGGCAGCCTCAACCTGGGCCAGGTCGGGCCGATCGTCGATCGCCTGGTTGCGCAGGGCGTCAGCGCCCTCTTTGCCTGCGGCAGCACCGGTGAGAGCACAGCGCTCACGACGGAAGAACGCAAGGCGACGCTGACAGCCTATCTCACTGCCGCTGCCGGCCGGCTGCCGGTCATCGCCCACGTGGGGCACACATCATTGACGGACGCGCGTGACCTGGCGAGCCACGCCCAGGCAAACGGCGCCGTAGCCATCGCCGCGCTGCCGCCCTTCTACGTCAAACCTGGCTCCGTGGCTGTGCTCGTCGACTGCATGGCCCAGATCGCCGCCGCTGCACCGGAACTGCCTTTCTATTACTACCACATCCCCGGGTTGACCGGCGTTCACCTGGACATGGTTGACTTTCTGCGGCAAGGCGCCGCACGTATCCCGACGCTGGCCGGCATCAAGTACAGCTCGCCCACGCTCTATGAGTTCCAGGCCTGTCTGGCCTTTGCCGGCGGACGCTACAATATGCTGTTTGGCTCGGACGAAATGTTGCTCAGTGGTCTGGCGGCCGGCGCACAGGCGCAGTCGGCAGCACCTACAACTTTGCCGCGCCACTCTATCAGGCGGTGATGGCGGCGTTTGTGGCGGCGACCTGGCGGAAGCCCAGCGCCTGCAACTCCTGTCTGCGCAGATGGTGCTCACGTTGGTGAGCCGCTATCGTGCCCAGCCCGCCATCAAGGCCATGATGAAATTCGTCGGCCAGGACTGCGGCCCGACCCGCCTGCCGCAAGTTGCGCTGACACCCGTCGAAGTCGAGTCGCTGCGCCACGACCTGGCTGAGCTGGGTTTCCTGCCCTGGCTGCGCTGAATAGAGAACAAGAATCCTCCATCTCCTCTCCGCGTTGACTGTTGGCACGGATGGAGAAAAGATCAACGCGGAGATGCGGAGTTGGCGCGGAGTGCGCGGAGAAATGGAGGCGTAATCCTCTTCGTCTCCACCTCTTCTCCGCGTCTCCGCCCCTCCGCGTTGATCTTTTTCCCCATGTGGCAGATCATTTCGTTCGATGAACATGATATGATCCCAGAAGTCAGCCGCCGTTTCCTCGACAACGGCACGTTCGGCTACATATAGAGAAAAAAGGCGCCCGAGATGAAGAAAGATTTCCCGGCGTGGGCGATGAGCACAGCCAGCGCGGAAGATTATCATATTGCGCAAGACGCGCAGCGCCGCGGCGCCATGCAAATCAAGTGGCCTGACCGCAAGGCGCTGCGCCACTGGACGAAGCTTCAAGGGTGGCCGGCGCCATGGTTTGGCTTCGAGACTGCCTTCCTCACCAAGATCTTTGAAAGCCCAATGAACTTCACCCAGGCCATCAACGAAAGCGGCATCGAGATTCAGATCCCCCGGCAAGAATTCATCCTCTCGGCTGCAAGGCTAGCAGAGCTTGATTCGTTGTACGCACAACGGTCACCAGGCGGACGACCGGATAGTTGGGGAATTCTGGTCGATGACCTTCGCGAGCTACGTCGTGCGGTGGAGGCAGGCGTGGTGGTGCAGGTTGAAGACGGGCCTCGGCTTCAGACATGGCAGGGCTTCTACGAATGGGCGCACGGGCGTTACCACATGCTCGAAGATGGCTACGATCGTTGGATCGGTGATGACAGCCATTAATCTCCCAGATCCCTCAGAAGCTGTGGTGGGCATTCGCATATCTCCTCATGGATAGTTTCTGTAACGCCATCCGTCCTGAGGCCATTGAAGCAGTTTACGCCGGTTGCGCGATCCCCCTTTTGGGATACAATGCACAGCGCTACGGCGAGAAAGTAAGGGACAAACGGAGTTGACGACAATCCTCTCCTTCGGCGAATGGATCAAGCAGCGGCGAACGCCCCGTCGACACCATGCCGTTAAGCTTTGACTCAGTTGCCTCTGGCGCGGCGGACGCCGCCAGTTTGGCGGTCAAAATAACATTGCCAAATCCCCCCCACGCGTGTCTGGCGCCGCAGTGACGACCGCAGGCGAGGAACGAGCCTGGTCAGTAATTCTCAAACTGCTGAAGTCGCCGGCCGGCCTGGTCATGCCCAAGGGCATGGTTATCTTCCAGGCGATGGCTGACGATCGCAGCAGTTTTGGCTATTGGAGGCGCGAGGCAGAGGCATATCAGGGTGGGCTGCCTGCCTGGCTACCGCCAGGGCTTGCTGCACCAACCTGCTATTCGGTACACACATGCGGCATGCCCAGGAGCCCTGGTCATCACTTCATTCCAGAATTCCCGGTTCAGGCAGATTTCAGCTAGCGCAACCACGAGGATAGTGAAGACCGGGCAGAGCATCTCCGTCAGGTTCAGATCTGCAACTTTTCAGTTCGCACGAGGGAGCACGAACTGAACAGTTGTCTTGTAGTGGGCCAAGGCCCTGATCTTGGGTAGTGCTGGTTAGCTGGGTGGATGGCTAACGACGCTGACACACTTGGAGGCGCAGCTATCTCACCATCAGCGGCTTGATGTTTTGATTCAAGCCGAACAGATTGGTCGGATCGTACTTCGTCTTTAGCTGCGCCAGGCGTTCGTACTGCGCGCCGAAGCTTCTCTTCATCATTTCGTCGCCTTCCTCATATAAGCCGGGAAAGTTGAGATAGCTGCTGCCATCGGAATACGGCTCCATGCTGGCGACAATGGCGCGGACCCAGTCGATGTTCGCCTGGTCCTCCTCACGATGCTCCCAGTTCCCTTCCGGGCTGATGAGGAAGGCCGCCTGCCGCCCGTTGAACGCGCTGGCCGCAGGGCTTACCTGCTTGACAGCGCCGCCGATATGCCACACGTCGATCGTGTTGTTCGGCGACGGCTGCCGGCGGGCATGCTCGACGATGCAGGTGATGGTTGCGTCGTCCAGGCTCATCACGTTCGCCGACTTCCAGTAATAGCGCTTCCCCGTAGGATAGTCTGCATCCCAAGCACGCTGCGCTTCGAGGTATGGCCGCACGCCGCTGAAATCCAACAGCGGCTCGCCAAAGTCGTGCAGCGGCTGCAGCACCTGCTTCCCCTCCTGTAGGTCCCCGGCATAGAGCGCACCGAACAAGATGTAAGGGCGCAGGTGCAACTCCTCGGGAAAGGTCGGCTCAGGCGGCACCTGGCCACATACGGCGATCGTGCTCGCTTCGTCCGGCACGGTAGCACAGTATTGGCGATAGTAGCGCAGCCCTTCGGCCATCTTCTCGCCCGTGCCGTCATGCAGCACAAAGGTGAACATGACCTCTGGCCCGACCGGGTGCAGCCGGTAGCTGAAGGTAGTGACGATGCCAAAGTTGCCGCCCCCGCCGCGCAGTCCCCACAACAGATCAAAGTTTTCGTTCTCGCCGGCGTGGACAATACGGCCGTCGGCTGTTACCACCTCGGCGGCGATCAAATTGTCACAGCTCAAGCCATACTTGCTGCGCAGCCAGCCGTAGCCGCCACCCAATGTCAAACCGGCAATCCCTGTATCTGAGACGGCGCCGCCTGGAGTCGCAAGGCCGTAGCGCTGTGTTGCGGCATCCAACTCGCCCCAGGTGCAGCCCGCTTGGGCATGCGCGACACGCGCGGCATCGTCAACGCGGATCTCTTTCATCGGGGTCAGGTCGATTACGATACCCCGGTCGCAGGTGGCATTTCCTGCCACGTTATGGCCACCGCCCCGTACGGCCACGGCCAGCTTGTTGTCGCGCGCAAAGTTCACTGCAGCCGCCACGTCGGCGCTGCAGGTGCAGCGGGCAATAAGCGCTGGGTGCTTGTCAATCATCCCGTTCCAGACGGCGCGTGCGGCGTCATATTCAGGATCGTCCGGTCCAATCAGCGCCCCTGAGAATGCCATGCGCAGTTTCTCGATTCCCGCAATAGGAGATACTGGCGTTTTCTTGACAGTGGACACATCGTTTCCTTTCTTCATTGGATACCTGATCCAGTGGACACACAGGCGTTGCTAGAGAAGTTGTTCAAGAATTTGCCCCTACCTCGGCGCTGACTAGGCTCCCCGGTCCCTGTCACCAGCCGAAAGTAGGGGATTCCACGCGCTGTTGCCTTGGCGCAGCGCCAGACTATTTCATGGCCTTATCCTGCATATTCATATCCGCTACCGGGATCATCAGGTGCTCATATGGAGTTCCATCCCACATGATATATGGCAATCCCGACATATGGTCGGTGGTGAATTTACTTGAGTCAAAGCCGCCCGGCAGGAGCAACATCAAGTGGGGCGGTGTGGTCACCCATGCCTGGCCCTTTTCCGGGACAGCGGCAAAGGGTCGGTGTTGCTGGTATCGTCGCCACCCTGTAGCATGTATGCGAGACCGGGCTGAGTCACCTCCGGCGCCTTACCGGCCCAAAATGCGATCGTCCACGCCGTCCAGACGGAGTCATTGCATTGCGGGTCGTTGGTGGGCGATGCCGGCCAGTCTGCAAAACAGGTCCATTCGTTGGTTCCCTTGCGCAGCACCACCATCTCGGCGCCTTCCGTTGGGAAGCCCATGATCGTGGCGTCTTTGGCAACGGCCATCGGCGCCGCACTCATGGCATTGGCAATCTGCGCTTCCACTGGGTCCGTGGGCAAGACACCCGCGTGTGTTTCCTCCGCCGCCGGCGCAACCGCTGCGACCGGCCGGCAGGACGTCAACAGCACCATGGTCATGATCGCCGCCGGTGCGGCCAGATATTTCTGCAACCATCGTCCCATCATGCCCTCCCTTGCTTAATACGCTACGAATACCAATTGTCGACCACGAGCCTGGCGACAAGGACACGATAGCGGCAATGGTTCGCCGCATCGTCTATCCAAAGATATATCTTGAGGTTAGGAATGTAGGAGGTTCAATTCGCGTACGCGTGCCGACGCCTGGACGCGATTGGAAACGCCAAGCTTACCGAAGATATGGTGGTTGTGCACTTTTACAGTACCGACGACGAGATGCAAACGGTCGGCAATCTGTTGGTTAGTCATGCCATCCGCAATCAAGCGCACAATCTCGAGTTCGCGCTCGGACAGAGGTTCGACCAACGCCGGTAATGCCCTGGTGGGGGGGCGCGGGACCACGGTCGTATGGCCACCAGGCGGCCGATTTGCTTGCGCCAGCCTGGCACTCACCAGGGTGGCCATCGCAAAGGGATCGTCACTTGCCTCGCGCTCAGCCTGAATCGTAGGCGCGGATCTGGCGTACTTCGCCATACGGCGGAGGTTCGCTTTGGCGCGCACTTGCATTGCCCGTTCGCCGGCCGCATGTTGTGCAACGAGCATCCATACAGCAGTGGCTAAGCCTTGCTCGCCTGAGGACGCCAGCAGTTCGCCAATGGGGGGTGAGCTGCTGGAGCAGTAGCGGCAGCGAGTGGATCGCAATGGCAAGCTCAAGCCCCGTGCAGAAGTAGCTGCCGGCCTGTGCCCAGTCGCCCTGTGCCTGGGCGACTTCACCCAACCCGATCAGGGCACGAACCTGGCCGCCTGGGTCGTTGATCGCGCTGTACAGCTCATAGCCATCCTGGAATAGCCGCTTCGCCTCTTGGTAGCTCTGGTGACCCGCTGCCAACCCGGCCAGATTTAGCTGTGCGATCGCCATGCCTTCCGGATTGCCAAGTTCGCGCTGGATGGCATAGCTGTCAGCGTAGTGCTGCTGGGCTTCGTGATCTTCACCGCAGGCGCGGGCAACATTGCCCTGGATGATTGCGGTATAGGCCATCATCCAGCGACTGTCGATTGCGACGGACAGCGCATAGGCTTGTCCTGCATGGCGGCGAGCTGTGGAATACTCACCCTGCGCATAGGCAGTGCTTGCCAACACATAGTAGGCGACCACCTGACCATAGGTGTCACCCTTAGCGGCGGAGGCAGCCAACGCCTGATGCGACAGCGCCACAGCATCCGCATAGTTGCCCTGCACGTCAGCCAATAGCGCCAGACCCAAGACCGGTTCGCCTGCGTAGCCTGAGGGCGGTGCAGTGCCCCATTCCCGGTAAATGCTTCTACTACGCGTGAATACCGCATACGCCTGCGAATACTTGCCCAGGTGTATGTACAGCCAGCCGACTCCTGCCAGCAGAATTGCCAGCGTCGTTTGTTGTTCGCGTCCGGCATCCGCTGCCCCCAACCGCTCGATTGCCAGTTCGCACAGTTTCACCCCTTCTTGGTAGCGGCCCTGACAATCGTAAAACTGGATCAGGGCGGGAGCCGCCCGGCTGAACAGGCTGCAATCCCGACGTTCGACCGCCCAGGTCCATGCAACGCGAATATTGTCCAGTTCGGTGGTGACCTCCTGTATCGCCTGGCGTTGCCCGGCGCAAGTAATCGCCCCTTCCCGCTCTGCCAGAAAGCCGCTGAAGTAGGCGCTGTGTGCATCGCCCACGGCCATCGCCACCTGCCAGTCCTGTTCCAGTTGCTCCTGCGCAAACTGGCGCAATAGTTCGTGGATCTCATAGCGACTGTCGGGCAGCCGCCGCAACAGCGCATTATCAAGCAATGCGGCGATCACCGCCACGGTTGCACCTGCCACATGCCTTGCTGCGTCGACTGTCGCCCCGCCACGAAAAACCGACAGGCGTATAAATGCGTCACGCTCAATCGGGCTCAACCGGTGCCACGTTTGCAGGAAAACGGCCCGCAGGCTGCGCTGCCGCGCGGGCACGTCCGCCATGTCGGCTTGCAAAAAGCCCTGGTCCCTGGCGATTTCGGCTGCGATCTGCGGAGCCGAAAGGGCGCGCATCCAGGCTGCGGCAAGCAAAACGCCCAAAGGCATCCCATGCACCAGGCGGCAGACGGCTGCGATACCCGTCAACTCTTGTTCGTCCGGTTCATAGTCAAGGCGCACGCGCCGGGCATGGAGCAGAAACATCTGCACAGCCGGGTAATCGAGCGCAGCAGCACTGTGTCCGGCAGGGAAGCGCAGACCGTCCAGGACAATCATGGTTTCGCTGCTAAGTTTGAGCCGCCGGCGCGAGGTGACCAGGACCCACAGATTTGGCGCCCTGACAAGCAACTCCTGGATGAGCGGCGCACGCTCCAGCAGGTGCTCGAAGTTATCTAGCACCAGCAGTTGATGTCTTGCCCGCAGAAAATCGCCCACCTGTTGTTCGGGAGTACGCTCGCCCTGTAACTGCAGTCCAAGTGCGGTGGCGATGGCCAGCACCAAATCTTTGGCCTCTGTGAGCGGCGCCAGCGGCACCCAGCAGACGCCGGCGGCGAACCGTTCCACTTGCTGCCAGGCAGCTGCAATGGCCAGGCTGGTCTTACCCATGCCCCCGGCGCTCAAAATTGTGACCAGGCGTGTACCGGGATCTGCCAGCAGTTGCTTTAGTGTGGCGAGTTCCCCGTCTCGGCCAAACAGCGCCGTTGTCAGCGCCGGCAGGTTGTGTTTGGGCCTGGTGCGATCAACGGCATCCAGGGCCGGCTGTGTCAACGCCTCATCCGGGAAAAGGGTTGTATGTTCTGGTAGGTGTGTGGCGGGAATGGGGAGCGGGGACATGCGGTCCAGTAGCGTGGAATCGTCCCAGGTTGCTTCATTGCGTGCAAAGCGCACAAATTGGGCTTGTTCCTCCGGCGCAAGTTCGAGCGCGCGGGCCAACTTCTTTGCCAACCGTCCGGAGGGCCGAAGTTCGTCCGCCTCCAACTTGCGCAGCGTGACCACAGCATAACCCACCTGGTGCGCTAGTTCCTTTTGGGTCAACCCCAAGCCCTGCCGTCGCCGCTTGAGCCACATGCCGAATGTAAACGGTGCTGCCATCGCGTGTCAATTAGCCTGGGATGCGCAGGGCAGATCTTAGTCACTACAGGAGTGCTCTGCCCACCTATTGCGTTTGTATCGCTATTGTATCACAATGCGTTTTTCATTCGTGGGTGACCGTGCCTGAGCCGGGGTGCTCACGAAGTCAACAGATGAGCCGAATGATACGGGTTCTGTCGGTTTGATCGATGGTCATCCATGTGGCCGGCTATATTGTTCGGTGAAGATGGTATGATGCCTGCGAGGAAAAATCTGCCGTCGTGTACTAGATGATAGCAGGTTCGGCTACCTGTAGAAAAAGAAAAGGCGCCTGAGATGAAGTGCGGTGGAGGCAGGCGTGGTGGTGCAGGTTGAAGACGGGCCGCGGCTTCAGACATGGCAGGGCTTCTATGAGTGGGCGCACGGGCGTTACCACATGCTCGAAGATGGTTACGATCGTTGGATCGGTGATGACCGCTAATTCAAGGCAAATGCAGGATGATCCCCAAGCGACTCACCCTACCGGCGTCACCGACAATCGCAGCGCACCGAGCGAATTCACTGTTAAGGCGTGCTGGCCCTGTCGTGACTTGAACACGAGATTTAGGGATAGGGATTATGAATTGCAGCCCCAGGTATTGACGACGCCACCGTTTTTTACGGTTTGATCCGCTGATATCTTGTGCTAAGTTTGGACGCCCCACAGTTCTTGTCGCCGATGTCGAGCGCAATGGTCAAGGTCCAAGGTCAAACAAGCTCCCTCTGAAAGGATGGCTAACGGATCCATAGGCAACAACCGAGGAGAGAATTCGATGAAAAGGCGTACATTTCTGACGAGTGCAGGACTTGCGGCTGGCGGGTTGGCTGCTTCGGCTTCGCTACCCAGTTTCGTGGGCGGGAACGCGAAAGGCCAGACAAAAGTGCCCCCACCGTGTGGCGGGACGCCTCTGGGCGGCCGAACATCTTGGTCATCCTCGTAGACCAACTACGCTTTCCCCAGGGGCTTTTCAGTCAGGAAATTATGGATCTTGCGGCGCCCAATCTGAATAAGCTACGTCGGCAGTCCGTCCGCTTTGATTATCACTACGCGGCTGCGACGATGTGCTCCCCCTCTCGATCTACCATGTTGACAGGGCTCTATACCCACCAGAACGGGATGTTCTTAACCAACACCCAGGGGATTAATCCCCGGCAGTCCAGAGCCGCCCGACTTGGATCGGGCTTCCCGACATGGGGATCGATCCCTCAACAGTCCCCAGTTCCGCTACAATACCTATTGGTGGGGCAAGTGGCACTTGTCGGGCAATGACGCAACCACTCCCGACTATGCCGAACAATATGGCTTCACGACGGGTGGCCTGCCGTGCCCTTCGCCAAACGGCAACCCCGGTCAAGGGTTGGGCGTTGATCCGTTGATCAACTTAGTGTTCCAGAAGTGGCTTAACGACCTTAACAATCAGTCAGGGCCGTGGTGTACGACCGTCAGTCTGGTAAACCCAGTGACATTGCATGTATCCAAATATACCACCGGTCGTCTAGGCAATCC
>JADJPH010000084.1 GCA_016713335.1 Candidatus Fredericiella danica
TGATCAAAGCCAATGTGGGCAAAGAGGAAGAGGTGCACGAACTTGTCGACGAGGCTGCACGGCAGTTGGGCGGTGTGGATATCTTCGTTGGCAACGCAGCCAGCGGCGTACTCAAACCACTCAGTGAAATCGATGCCAAAGCCTGGGAGTGGACGATCAACATCAACGCCCGCAGCATTCTCTTTGGCGCGCAGGCCGCGGTGCCTTACATGCGCCGCCGGGGCTGGGGGCGCATCCTCACCGTGACGAGCATCGGCAGCCGCCGGGTCTTCCCGGAATATGGCGTTGTCGGTGTGAGCAAGGCCGCCATCGAAACCGTAACGCGCTACCTGGCCGTGGAATTGGCTCCTGAGCAGATCATCTGCAACTGTATCAGCCCTGGCGTCGTCGTCACCGGTGCGCTCGACTTCTTCCGCGCCGCGATGCCGCGATCCTGCACGCGACCCGCCATACGCCAGCCGGGCGCATCGCCACGCCGGAAGATGTGGGCGCGCTCGCCGCCTGGCTCTACAAGCGATGATGCCGCCATGATCGTGGGCCAGACCATCGAGGTCGACGGCGGCTACAGCCTGCTGGCATCATGACTTGAAATTCCCTAACGAAAAGCCGGCGACTCCTCTCCGTCAGCACGATTCACACCAATTTTAGGGAAGCGCGCTTGATCAAATTCGCCGAGCCGCTGCGGACCGAGTGCAGTCACCTCGGCATGGATGGATTCGGCGGCGGCGCGGAACGCGGCAATCTCCCACACCCTGGCAGACGGGCGGCAGCGTGCGCAAGCGCGGCAACCCGCGCCGCAGCAATTTGAGCGCGCCCGGCCAGTTGTGGCGCTGAATCTGCAAAGGCCACCCCGACCTGCAAAATGCCCTGGTACATCTCGCGTACAGGACGTGGCTCGGCCAGCCAGGCCGCCTCAGATATTCATGTTGCTCAAAATAATCGGCGTGGTTGAACGCCTCGATGCCCTGACGCGCCAGTTCGCTCAAGGGTGCATCCCAGCCCACCGGGTAGACGACGGCTGGCGTCACATGTTGCGCAACCACGGCCGGCAATTCGGTCATGAAGCGGCTGCGCCAGGCATAGTCGGCGCCGGCGCAGCGCCGCGCCTGCAACGTCGCAGCATCCACATAGCTGCCAAGGCGAAGATCGAGAATACTGCGAGTGTGCGGGCGCAATTTGCAACGCTGGATGGCGGCGAACCAGTCGCCGGAGGTCGCCAGGTCCACAAAGGCAACGACGGGGAAGTGGCGATCCAGCGCCGCCACGAATTCGTCGGGCGTTTCGACCACAATCGGCCGCGCGCCGGCCGCGCAGATCACATCCACGAACCGCGGCATGAAATAGAGATCAGGTTCCAACACGACGATGGTGGGTGCATACGTTGCTTGATCTTGCATAGTCGAATCCTTGATTGCATTGCGTCTTTGCGTGCGATTTCTGCTTGATTATGCGCGCAACTGGGCGGGAATGCTGTAATCCTCGCAACGCCTTGCCCTTTCCCATTGGGCAATCTGGTATACTCAGTGTTTCAAAATGAGAAGATCAAACAACTTTCTCGGCGGCGAAAAGGAGGATGACGATGGGGGCGATTGCGGAAGATCTGACTTACGACGCGGCATTGGCGCAGTTGGAAGCCATATTGGCCACCCTGGAAGGAGACGACCTGCCCCTTGAGCAGGCGCTGACCCTCTATGAGGAAGGTGCGCTGCTGGCCGCATTCTGTGCTCGCAAGTTGGAGGAGGCCGAACTGCGCGTTCAACGCTGGCAGCCAGGCGAGCAGACGGTTCCGCTGACAGGCTGGCAAGAGGGCTGATCGCCGTGCGCGCCCTGTTCTCCAACGCGGCGCTGTGGGTGCCTCTGTCGGTGGCGTTCGGCGTTCAACTCTATAAGTTGCTGGCGGACTGGGTGCAGACCGGGCACTTGAACGTACGCGTGCTGGCGCAGGCCGGCGGCATGCCCAGCAGCCATTCGGCCATGGTCGCCAGCCTGGCAACGGTGGTCGGCTATCAAAATGGCCTCGACAGCCCGCTCTTCGCCGTCGCCATGGTGCTGGCCATCGTCGTCATGTATGATGCGCGCGGCGTGCGCCAGGAGAGCGGCAAACAGGCGCGCGTGCTCAACGAACTGATGCGCACCTTCTTGTCCGGTCACCCGATCACAGATGCCGAACTCAAGGAACTGGTGGGTCATACCACCGTCCAGGTGATTGCCGGCTGTCTCATTGGCGTGATCTATTCACTGGCCTATCTGATTTTGCGACTGGCTCTGAAAGCCCTTAATTTTTATGAACTTTACCTCATTAATCGCTTGTCGAATAGGCGCCCCTGTGCTATGATCGGGCGCATTCGACGGATATCGGTAGAGTCACCGCTATCTTGATTGTCAGAACTCTGATCGACACGCAACGGCAGACGCGAACCAAACATGGTTTGCAGCGGAGGATTTATGCGACGTATCGTTCTTATTCAACCCAAGCGCGATGGGCGGGTCTTTGGCCGCTCCCGGCTCCCCTATACCTTGATGCGCCTGGCTAGCCTCGTGCCGGACGAAATACCCGTGGAAATCTGGGACGAAAATGTGCGTGACCTGGCCATGGATACCCTGCGCGAGGGCGACCTGGTAAGCATCACATCGATGACCAGTGACCATCGAAGGCGCAGAACAGATTGCACGCGCGCCATGAAGCAGGGCGCCGGGTGGTTATGGGCGGTGTCCACGCCACGCTGATGCCCGGCATACTGCCACCTTTGCCCATAGCATTATGGTGGGCGAAGGCTACTTCACCTGGCAACAGTTGATCCAGGATTTTTGCAGCCTCCGGCATCAGGGGATGCAGCCGGTTTACCATGACGAGCGCTGGGCCGATCTGGCTGGGCTTGCCACCATCACCGACCGCGTGATCAAGATGGTGGATGAAAACAACAACTACTGGACGCCTTATCTGGAGATCACGCGGCTGTCCGCACAACTGCGACTTCTGCACCGCCATCCGCGTAAGTGGCGCCGCATGCGTCTGCGTCCCGTGGAAGAAGTGGTGGAGATCAAGCGGCGCAACATCAAGCGCTTCTTCCTCACCGACGACAACTTCGGTCTGAATTTCACCACCGACCCGGAGTACTGCGCCGAGCTGTTCGAGGCGCTGATGAAACTCGATCTTCACGGTTGGACCTGCCAGTCGGAGATGAGCATTGCCAAACACCCCGACCTGCTGGAGATGAGCGTCGCCGCGCATCTGGACAAGCATTTTGTCGGCTTGAAAGCGTCAACCCAAACAACCGCAGTTCATTGGGCGGCAAATCCAAGGCCGCGCCGACCAGACCATCGAAGCAATCCGCGCGATCCGCGCCACAGGTGTGGGGTCGTTGGCGCTGTTCGTGATGGGTTTCGACGAAGACACGCCCGAGACATTCCAGGCCATATGGGACTTCATTCGCAACAGTGAACTGGACAGCGTGAGCACGACAATGCTCACCCTTACCCAGGCGCCCTTCCGTGACCTGGTGGAAAGCGAAAAACCGCCTGCTCGATCTGCCCTGGAGCCACTACGACACAGCCCATGTGACCTTTGTGCCCAAGAACTTCACGGTGGACGAGTTGCGTGGCGCCTACGACTGGCTCTGTCGCAAGGTCTACGGACCGGAGCAAATTGCCCGCCGCGGGCTGCGTTCACTCGGCCGATACCCACTTTCCAAAGCCAGCAAGAAGATCTTTGGTAGCTTTAGCACCGACTACGGCTATCGACGCACCTACGCCTATCGGAATGCATTGTAGGCTGCTGTTCGAACCGGCAGGAACAGAACGCGAATGGTGCAGACAGCCCATTCGCGTTCTGTTTTACACTTACTGCGGCATCTCTATCCGCATCTCCGTTTCGCCATGCTCGATGTCGATGGTGTAGGGTAAATTCAACTCACGGAAGAGTTTGATCGCGCCTTCATTGTAGGAGTTGAAACTGGCCACCATCGTCTGGATTCGCATCCGCTTGGCCAACAGCACCAACCGGCGCAACAAATCACTGCCAATACCCTGCCCCTGGAAATCGTCACGCACTACGATCGCCGCCTCGGCGCAGGGTGCATCTGGCACGCCCAGGGGTCGCGCCAGGCGCGCGATGGCTACGATCTCCTCCTCCCCCCGTCCATTGCGCTGGGTCGCCACCACTGCGCCGCGCACCGTCAAATTGTCCACGTTCGCCAGGTCGCTTGCACCTTGTGCGAGCACTTCGGGGGAGAGGTTATCGACGTTGCCGTGAAAGCGGCGCCGCCGGCTTTCTGGCGACAATTGATGATAGAGATCAAGCAGCAGCGGCGCATCCTGCGGCTGCAGGCGCACACGCAACGTCTGCCCCGAACGGATTTTGAAGGTCGGCGCATTCGTTCGATAGTGCCGCGATAACGGCGACGATCCGGTTTGAACAACATAGCATCTCCAGTAAAGAGCGCACGCTGCGCTCCACATCATTGCCCTCAATCAGCCCAGGAATGGCGCTGGATCGAGTTAGGCTAAACTGGCAACAGCCACACAGGGTGGACCATCGCCTGCCGCCAAGAAACCGTGCAAGCCTGCGCTGGACGCAAGCGGGCCGACGGCAATGCAGGCCATCAGGCCCCGGCCGCCGCCTCGACGCCGTGAATGCTGTCCTCAATGACAAGACACTCCTGCGGCGGCACATGCGCTGCATCAGCGCAGCGCAGAAAAAAAAAGATCAGGATGAGGTTTCCCCAGCGGCAGCGTCGCCCCCTGAAAGCATGGCCAGGAAATAGTCGCCAAGCCTAGCGCCCTAATCGTCGTCACAATGTTCGCCATCGGCCCCGACGACCCAATCACTTGCCAAACCCCGTGCTGGCGAAACGCATCCAGCCAGTCGCGCACGCCCGGCAACAATGCAACTGCACCTGAGGTCGCACCAGTGCCGGAAGGCATCTTCCTTCTGCACTGAGATTTGCGCTATCATATCATGAGCAAGATCGGGCAAACGTTCACGCAGGATTTCGGCGTTATTCCGCCCATAGCTGGCGCAAACTCCTCATCAGAGTATTTCTAGGTCATAGCGGCGCATAATCTCCTGCCAGGCACGGCGATGGAACTCCTCTGTATCCGTAATGGTGTTGTCTAGATCCCAAATGATTGTCTTCATGGTTATGCTCGCACTGTGATGAGGGTGCGAAACAGGCTGCAGAGGCGCCCAGACGCGGACCCGATTTTTAGACTCCTTTGCCTTCGCGGGCGCCGGACTGACGGTGCGCCCGAACTTCATTAATACGTGACCGGCTAACATGGCTACAATTGCGCATACACCCTGCATCCAGCTTGGTACGTAATCACCGTTTCGGTACGCTATGTCACATCCAGTAAACGCCTGCGCTGTGTAGATACAATCATCGTATCTTCTCAGTATTCCGGGGTACGGGCACGATATATCGTGCCCGTAGATGGTTGGCGCTTCCTAGGTTATTGAGAAGATACCAATCATCTTTGGAAACTGAGAGGGCGAAACAATGAGCGAAACAAGTGGCTATGCCCACCCAGAAGTGTTGGTCACCACCGACTGGGTGGCCGAACACCGCAACGACCCCAACGTCCGCCTCGCCGAGAGCAACGAGGATGTTCTGTCGTACGAAACCGGCCATATTCCAGGCGCCATCAACATCGACTGGCACAATGATCTCAATGATCCGATCATGCGCGACTACATCAGCGCAGTTCGCCGAATTGATGAGCCGCAACGGCATCACGCCAGAGACGACGGTCGTCTTCTATGGCGACAAAAACAACTGGTGGGCAAGCTATGCCTTCTGGGTCTTTCAGTTGTTCGGCCACACTAATGCCAGGATTGCTCGACGGTGGTCGCACCAAGTGGATTGCCGAGGGCGCGAACTCTCCCGTGAACGTTCGAGCTACC
>JADJPH010000085.1 GCA_016713335.1 Candidatus Fredericiella danica
CTTCACTGCGTCTCTGCGTCTCTGCGGGAGAATTTTTTTTCGTTGTTCCTTTGCGTCTTTGCGGCTTGGCGGGAGGGTTTGGTCCTTAGCTTGATGCCTATGCATCGCCGTGTCCGGGGTCCCTACGATATATGCTAGACGGATCCCAAAAATCCGAAACACACCCCTCACGCGGTCTCCATTGTTGGCGCCGCCTCGACCCAGTACCGGGAACCGTTGCGGGTGCGTTTTAGGAGACCGGTGTCGACCATCGTCCCGGCACGCGCAGGACAAAGTCGGCGTCGAGATACCATTGTTACGGCTGTTGACCTCCTTTTCCGTATACCCCCGCTCTAGCTCAAACTTGCCAATCAGATAGGCCAGCATCGCATCCTGGTCTTAACAGTTTGCTCAACCAACGGGTGATCGGCCCGGATTCGTCGAGAACGGCTGCGAGACCCGACGGTGCGCCGGCAGGCCTGGTTGAGCCGCGTCTCTGCCTGCACTATCTGGCCAATCAAGTGCGCATTGTCGCTAGACAACAACTGGCGAGTCAAATACGCAGCCGCTGCACGCCGGCCTGGTTGAATGCGTAAAAAGTTTGGCGTCTCCGGCGCGGCGCTCGCGCACGAAACCGCCGTTGACTAACTGTTTCGGGTGGAGCGAGACGTTGCACTAGCTGCCCTCGGTTGGCCGATGATCGCCTGGGCGCGCTGCTCACCGTTTTCGATCAGCCAGTTCAAGATGCGCAGCCGCGTATCGTCCGCCAACGCCGAAGGGGACCCAGCACCCTGGCGCGTCAACGGATCACGGCGCAGCAGTTGCGGGTCGAATTTGCGCAATACCCAGGGTGTCTGCGCTGCCGAAGCGACCGCACCAGGCGAGACATGGGGCGACCAGACCAGGATGATGCGTTGTACGCCTGCCAACTGCTGCAGTTGGTCGCCGGATGGCTCCGTCTGCAACAGGAAGCGCAACGTCGCATACCCATCGGCGGCGCTCCAGGCGGGTTGGCTAAAAACCACCTCGTTGACGCTCCGGGTCAGTTTGGCTAGCAAGGGCGCCTGCCGCCTACTCGCGGCCAGCAGGTTGTGCCAGACGGTGCGCAGGTGATCCACGCCCGTTGCTGCAGCGCAGTTGGGCCGGCCAGCAATGCGGCATCCAGCGTGGGGGCGGTGGCGTCGCTTGCGTCACTGGGCGCCGCAAATGCAGTTGCCGGCTTTGCGGCCAGTGCGGCGAGATAGGCTTCAAAACTGGTCGCATCCGCCGTGGGGGCGAGGGCAGCACCCTGGGTGGCGAAGAGCCAGCGATTGGCGCGTGCTTCTGAGCGAGGTTGCGCGGCAGGGGCTCGGCGAACGCCGGTTCGACGGGTGGTGCGGGGTCCGCCGTCAGCGCCCAGAGGCTCAGCAGGGCATTATGTGCGGGCGCCAGAGCAGCATGTGCCTGCACTGGGTTAGAGGGGACGGTAAAGAGTGCGTTTGACATGAATATCTCCTATATTGCAATTATGCGCATATTTGCATAACTGCAATATAGCATACACGAAGAGGGATGGCTTGTCAAGGGGCCAGGAAGACCATCTATACCAAGCCCAGCCGCCAGAGCACTCATCAGAGCCACGCACGTGAGAGTAAGTGGTTAGATGCCAATCAGAGCCACGCACGTGGTAAATGGTTAGCCCTGCCGTGGCAAGAGCTTTTGCTGTCTGAATCACGGATTCAACGGATGACACGGATTTCACGGAGGCTTTGTCGCGGCCTGGGCTTTGCACTGGTTGCACCCACGTCACGCGCACCAAACGACCCCGGCAAGCGCCGCACCGCACTTCGTCAATGACCCCACCTTGGCGCATGCCCGGGTCGACGCACCCGCCTCGCGCCTCAGCGCCAGCTGGCAATCGCTCGCCTGCCCCATCCCAACAGGCCGTCATCACTTATGTCGATCGTTTGCTACCCATTGACCGCTGAGCGCGTCTACGGCGCCGGCAGCGACACCAATGGCATCCGCAAGCACTTCCTTGACCGCCTCAATGTGGATTGCGCCAGCCTCACCACTTTTCTGGAGATCTTTCACCTCTTCCTTCAAAATTCTATTGCCCTCCGCGTCATTTGCGCCTACAATGATCAGTGCGCACAACGATCGCGGTGCGATCCCGACATGACCCCGCTCCCGTTCCTATGGGTGTCCCGCCGGACAATATCTGATTCGCATCGCGAACCAGATTTCCTTTGTCCAAGAGAGGAGCATCCATATGCACCGCATCCCACACACCTTCGTCATCGCGCTCGTCTTGCTTGCCGGCATCTTGGTCGGCGCTGCGGCTGTAAGGGCCGCCCCTGCTGCGGAGACGTCTGGCGCCACCCCACGTGTCGTACAGCCACAACTAGCATCAGGAGAATTCCAATTGCCGATAGCGCAACTCCTTGCCAACGCGACCGCCGTTTCCGCGGGTGACGGCCACACCTGCGCGCTGACTCCTGCAGGCGGCGTCAAGTGCTGGGGATTGAATGACGCCGGCCAACTCGGCGACGGCACCCAAATTGACCGGTGGACACCGGTGGACGTGACTGGTCTTATCACCGGGGTCCAATCCATTGCAGCGGGCGGCAACCACACCTGCGCCCTGACCACCGAGGGCATTGTCAGGTGCTGGGGGATGAACAATGCCGGCCAACTCGGCGACGGCACGAACATCAGCCGCCCGACGGCAGCGGATGTGGCTGGCCTCACCGGCGCTAAAGCCGTGGCTGCAGGGTGGAGGCACACCTGCGCCGTGACCGCAGAGGATGGCGTCAAGTGTTGGGGTTGGAATGACGCCGGCCAACTCGGCGACGGCACGAATGCGGATCGCTGGACACCAGTCGACGTGACGGGTCTTGCCAGCGGCATCCAGGCCGTCGCTGCTGGATTGCACCATACATGCGCCTTGACAATTACTGGCGGCCTCAAGTGCTGGGGCGCGAACGCTGCTGGCCAATTGGGCGACAGCACCACGACAGACAGTTCGACGCCGGTGGACGTGACCGGTCTCGCCAGTGGCATCCAATCCGTCGTCGCGGGCGCCCAACACACCTGCGCACTGACGTCAGACGGCGGCGCCAGGTGCTGGGGAGACAACTACTTCGGCCAACTCGGCGACGGCACCACGGAGTCGCGCTCGGCGCCGGTGGACGTGACCGGCCTCGCCAACGGCATCCAGGCCATGGCGGCCGGTGGCCCCACCACCTGTGCGTTGACCACAGACGGCGGCGTTAAGTGCTGGGGACACAACAATTTCGGCCAGTTGGGTGACAATACCACGGACGATCGCTGGACACCCGTAGACGTGACTGGCCTCGCCGGGGGCATCCAGGCCATCGCGGCCGGTGGCCCCACCACCTGTGCGTTGACCACAGACGGGGTGTCAAATGCTGGGGCGGAACTCTCAGGGCCAATTAGGGAACAACACAATTGATGAGCGCTGGACACCGGTGGATGTGACCGGCGTAGTAGTGACGTTCAACGCATCGGCGCCGGTTGGTTTCACAACTGTATCCTGATGACGGATGGTGGCGCCAGGTGTTGGGGACAGAATAGCGCCGGGCAACTGGGTGACGGTACGACAACCGATCGTTGGGAACCGGTCGAAGTGACTGGATTCATCACCGGCGTGCTGAGCATCGACGGCGGTAACGAACACACTTGTGCACTAACCACAGAGGGTGGCGCCAGGTGCTGGGGAGATAACGATCGCGGTCAACTCGGCGACGGCACCACCGACGAGCGCCTGGCGCCTGTTGAAGTGACCGGTCTCATCAGTGGCGTCCAATCCATCGCCGTTGGTGGCTGGCACTCCTGCGCCCTGACGACAGAGGGCGGCGTCAAGTGCTGGGATATAACGAGCAAGGCCAACTCGGCGACGGTACCACGAACAACGCATTGGCGCCGGTGGACGTAACCGGCCTGATCAGCGGCGTCCAGTCCATCACGGCCGGGCCTGGCACACCTGCGCCGTGATGACCGAAGGCAGCGTCAAGTGCTGGGGCTTCAATTACTACGGCCAACTGGGCGACGGCACAAACGTAGACCGCTGGACACCGGTGGACGTAACTGGACTGATTAGCGGCGTCCAGTCGACCGGCGCAGGTGGTTTGCATACCTGCGCCCTGACCATAGACGGCGAGGTCATGTGTTGGGGCGGCAACGGATCGAGCCAATTGGGCGATGGTACAAATACCGACCGCTGGACACCAGGAGGTGTGACCGGCCTCACGAGCGGCATGGGATCGATAGGTGTTGGTTTCAACCATACCTGCGCTGTAACGGCGGCCAATGGCGTCAAGTGCTGGGGCGGGAACAGTCGTGGTGAATTAGGCGACGGCACGCGCACAGCAACGTTGACGCCGGTGGACGTGATTGACCTCAACAGCGAGGTCAAAGCGGCCGTTGGTGGGAGCGATCATACTTGCGCCGTTCATTTTCCTCGGTCCATTCCCCCTGACGCCGGCGTCTTTATGCCGCTTGTCGAACGGTAACGGACAATACGCCTGCCCAAAGTTAACGTGCCAGGAAGGTTAGCACTTCCTGGCACGTTAACTTACCGCCTGCATCGCTTTTTGATTGAACGCGTTGCCATCGGTCACCATCGCACACTTCCTTTTGCACGGACGCATTGCCGCGGCAGAGCCAGGCTGCGCCGTCCCCAGCATGCGCCAGGTACACTCACCCTCCCGACTGGTGCGGCGCTTGCCGGGGACGTTCTATACCCGTGACGACAATCTCTGAATCACGGATTCAACGGCGGCACTTTGATTGCGGACGCCATGGCGAACCGTAGAGTCACCGCTAGCCATTATCCTGTTGACGCTGGCTACTTACATGGGATCCTGGCTGCGCAGGGCATCATGATCCTTTTCAGCCCGCTGGCGAATGCCCAGCAGCATCTTGCGTTCCATGAAGAATTGGATCGGTTCCAAGAAGATCCCAATGAAGAAGGCCAACCGGCTATGTGACTTCGGCCCCGGATAGCGCGCCCGCCAGCGGGCTATCAGCCGGGTGCGCCCACCTGTCTGCGGCTGAAGCGTAAATGCCCAGGTCGAGGCCGCATCAGCCACACGAAACTGAGCGCCCATCTCCCCGGGTCCCTGGCCGTCCAACTGCAGGAGCAGCAGGCGTCCAGGCTCGACGGCAACGACCGTATAGCCGCTGCCGCCTGGCTCCACGGCGATTACATCGCCAGGCGTTAGCTGCTGCAGGCGCGCCTCGATCCGGTGCGTGCTGTGGATTTTCAGGCCAGAGAGATTCTCCAGCAGGTCGTAGCTATAGAAGCCGCCGCGTCCCTGGCCGATCTGGACCAGCCATGCCCACACTCGCTCCGGCGCCGCAGCACCAGAGCGCGCGTACTGGCGAAGTTGGCGGCGACCACGATCTCATCTCCCGGCAACTGTGCGCCGAATTCTGCGACGGTGGCGCCCCCAGCGTAGGTGCCAGGGCCGCAACCAGAACCGATAGGCAGCCACGATACTGGCCACAATGGCTAAGGTGGCCACCGCAAGGTAGCCAATGCGCATGCGCAACCAGAATGTCCTAGAGTCGATGTCTGTTGCGCGTTGCACGGTTCGTCATGGTCGATCCTTCCACACAAACTCTCGCTGAAATCCTGTGGACGAACGAAGAATATGCGGGCTGTGATGCCTACTGGTTTAGCAGTGGAGATGTGATCCTTCGAATAACAAACTTCGAACCTGAATTCCCCATTCTCTTTCGCAGGTTCCGGAAACTGACTTACTGTGGGCATA
>JADJPH010000086.1 GCA_016713335.1 Candidatus Fredericiella danica
CCACATCGACACCACTATCGGCAGCGACCGCCACCGAGACGGCAACGCCAACCTCAGCACCCACATCGACACCACTATCGGCAGCGACCGCCACCGGGACGGCAACGCCAACTTCCGCACCCACTTCGACACCACCACCGAAAGCAACGGCCACCGGGACGGCAACGCCAACTTCTGCACCCACTTCGACACCATCACCGAAAGCAACGGCCACCGGGACGGCAACGCCTACAATCGCGCCCACAGCAACGCCGCGGCCGACAGCGACGTTGCGTCCCACATCCACGCGGTTGCCAACTTCAACACCACAGCCGTCACCGACACGAACCGCTACACCATCACCAACCGGTACGGGGACGCCGACACCACGGCCAACCGCAACACCACGCCCGACGTCGACGCGGTTGCCGACTGCGTCGCCACAACCGACGCCGGGCAAGACCATCCGCCCGACGCCGACTGCCACCCGGCCTGCAGCTTCGTTCCCTACGCCAACGCCGCGGCCGACAGTGGCGGGAGCGACGCCGACGCCCGACCTCATGTGACCTTGACGGCGATCGCCGCTGAAATGACGCGCATGGCGCAGCCGGCAACACCGACGCCCGACCTCAATGTGACGCTCACGGCGATTGCCGCCGAAATGACGCGGTTGGCGCAGCCGGCGACAGCAATGCCGACGCCCGATCTCAATGTGACCTTGACGGCGATTGCCGTCGAAATGACGCGCATGGCGCAGCCGGCAACGCCAACACCGACGCCCAATCTCAATGTCACGCTCACCGCAATTGCCGTCGAGCTGACGCGCATGGCGCAGCCGATGACGCCCGTGCCGGGGAATTAAGTGCTGCCGATCTCGAACGCACCGCCAGTTGCCCAGCACACGGCCGGCGTCGCATCCAGTACCAATCGTGTGCAACCGAAATGAGGAGAATAGGGTGATGCAAGCGAAGAATGGTCGACAACGAAGTGCAGGCTGGCTCATGGTAACCCTGTTGGCCGTGGTCCTGGTCGCTGGCCTTGGGGGGACGGTGCTCGGCGACGATCGCCAACCAACGCTATCGGTCGAAAATCTCGACGCAACTGCCACGGTGGCGGCACTGAAGTTAATGCAATTGCAACTTGAGCTGCAGGCCACCCTGACGGCGCAGGCCTTGCCACAAACACCCACGCTTGTTCCTACGCCGCTGCCACCTGCAGCACCAGCAGCCGTGTCACAAGATCCCACTGCTACAGCATTGGTTGCGGGCCTGAATATTCGTAGCGGTCCCGGTAGTGGTTATGCCGTGATCGGCAACGCGGTCCTCGGGCAGCAATTCCCGGTGACCGGTCAGGCGAACGGTTGCGCCTGGCTGCGCGTCCTGCGGGGTGACGGCAGCGTCGGGTGGATCTCAGGTTCGCCCTCGTTCACGATGCTGAACGTACCGTGCAGTCGCGCCTGCCGCAGCCGCAGCGGCGCCGGCGGCAGCAGCGCCTGCCCCAGCCGCGACGCGGCGCCACAACCGGCCGCCGCCACCAAACCAGCGCCGGCGGTGGTGGCCGCACCAGGCGGCGCCGCGCCAGCCCAATCGGGCCAAATCACGAGCTTCGAACCGTTCGGAAACTGGCGGCGCGGCGATGAGCCACACGGTAGCCTGACCCAGAGTTCAGCGCAGGTCCAGAGTGGTAACGCTGCGCGGAACTCCAGTACGATTTTCCTGCATCAGCCGGTAGCGGCAACTATGTCGTCTTCTTGCCGCAACCGGGGTTGCGGATTCCTGAAGGGGCGCAGAGCATCGAAATGCAAGTGTATGGGGATGGTTCAGGCCATTTTCTCAATGCCTGGGTTGCCGATTCAGCCGGCAAGACGTGGCAATTCACCTTTGGGCGCATCAATCACAGCGGTTGGGCGCTCATGAAGGCGCCGCTCACGCCCAATCGCGAGTGGCCCAACGGTCCCATTGGCGACGTGGCAAACGATCAGTTGACTGCGCCATTGACCATCAAGGCGCTCGTGCTGGATGGTGTGCCGACGGCGCGGCGAGTAGTGGGACGATCTATCTCGATTCGCTCGTTGGCTCATCTACCGCAGTGGCCGGCAAGGCTGGTGCAAACACGGCGGCTCCGGCACCGGCAAGCGCCCCGGCTGCAGCAACCACATCTGAAGCGACCACATCCGCAGCCACGACAGCGGCGCCTGCACAGGCGGGGCCGCTTGCGGGAAAAATCGCATTTACGCGCTACAACGGTTCCGGGATGGATACGCTCGTTTACGATCTGGCGTCAAACAACTTCCGGGCGGAAGTCACGAATGCTCGCCAGCCGGATCTGGCGGGCGGTCTGCTCCTCGTCAACGGCGGCAGCGGCAACGATTCCATCCTCAGGATGAATGACAGTGGTGGTAACCTGCGTCCCATCACCAAACACCCAGAGGATGCATTCCCGCAGTGGTCGCCGTCAATGGCCAGTATTGTCTATGCGCCGACCGCCTTCGGGATCGGAAGTCGCGGCTCTTCTGGCAGGAGGATGCCGGCGCCCAGGAAGTATCCCCGATGCTTGTCAACAAACGTGAGATCTTCGGCGACTACCCCGTGTATCTCGACAACTGGCGGATCGCCTTCCAAGGCTGCAACACCTGGGCTGGTGGCAGCAAGTGCGGCATTTATACGGCGGATACGAAGGGTGGTGAACCGGTTCAGGCGACGTCCTTGACGGCAGATGTCCCAACTGGCAACCTCGGCTCACAAATCCTGTTTTCCTCAAATCGAAGCGGCAACTACGATGTATGGGTCGTGGATACGAACGGTGGTGGCCTGCGCCCGCTCACGCACCCTCCTGCCATTGATGGTCTCGCCACCGCCTCGCCAGACTACAGCCAGATTGCATTCGTCAGCAATCGAGACGGCGTGTGGGCCGTCTATGCCAGCGAATACCGATGGCTCCAACCAGCGCAAACTCTTCGACATTAATGGCAACTATGGCTCAGGCGACTACGAGTGGTACCGGGAGCGGATCAGCTGGGGGGCCATGAAATTGTGCCGCCCGAAAACGGGGGATAAACTGAATGAGCCAAAAAATGGCATGATCACCATAAGCAGGATTGAGCGGTAACATGTCCAGAAGATCATCTCCCGACCGAATCATTTTGCGGCTAGGCGCCTTGATATTGACTGTGAGCGTATGCCTCACGCTCGTGTTGACAAGCACCATCGACGCCCACCAGATGGTGGATACAAACCAGGTCGATGCGCGGCCACGGCCACAGCGCTTGATGCAACATGTGCAGTCCATTTATGCGACGCAGACGGCCGCTGCCATCCAAGCTGCACCGGCAACGCCGGCTGCGACGCGGTCGGCGTCGGCAACTGCCACCCCACCGCCTCCGGCCCGACAGACTTCACGGACCGCCACGGCGCTTGTGAATGGTCTGAATGTGCGTGGCGGGCCAGGTACAGGCTATGGAATTGTCGGATATCTTCAGGCGGGCCAACAGGTGCCCGTCACCGGGCAATCTGGCGGCTGCACCTGGCTTCAGGTGACACTGCCCGGCGGTCGGTCGGCGTGGATCACGGGCGCTAATGTCTATACCCGGCTGAATATTGGCTGTGGCTCAGTGCCTGCGGTTGCGGCATCACGCGTTACACCCACCCTCCAATCGTGGCAGCAATGCGGCCGGTCAAAGCGCATCGGGTCAGGGCGCATCCGGTCAAAGCGCTGCGGCGCCAATCCTGGACTCACCGGGCGATAAGGCGCACCATGAAAACAGCCGTCTGCGCTTCTCATGGACGTGGCCGGGGCAGCTTCCTGCAAACTGGGGGTTCGAAGTCCGCGGCTGGCTCGACGGTGCTTCGCACAATGGACTCCACGATGCAGGCGACCGCCGGCATGAAGCCGGACAGCGCGGCATCTACGCCATCGAAATTGTGATCCCGCCACACCTGGTCAATGCTGACTGGAATTGGACGGTTGCCGTCGTCCAATTGGACCCCTACAAACAAATCGGCGCAGAAGCGCCGCCAAGGCGCATCTTTGTCGATGCACGGACGCCAACGCCGGAACCAACAGGGGTCCCAAAACGAAAACACTGAGGATGCCAGGAGATTAGACAATACGACGAATGACGAATTGCGATCAAAGCGTTTTGATCGTAATTCGTCATTCGTAATTCACTATGGTCCAAGAAATCACCGCCAAAACGCTGCTCTCCTCGGTCCGCCAGCCGGATCCTTGGTTTGGGCTGCGCTATAGCATGAACCTCTATCGCGGCTGCCAGCACGGGTGCATCTACTGCGATTCCCGTAGCGCGTGCTATGGGATCGAGGATTTTACGGCGATCCAGGTCAAACGCAATGGGCTGGAGCTATTGCGGAAGGAACTGAGCAGGAAGCGGACAAAGGGTACGATCGGCACGGGATCCATGCACGACCCCTACATGCCAGTTGAAGCCGAGCTGAATATGACCGGGCAGGCACTTGAGATCATTGCTGAATTCGGTTTCCCTGTGCACGTGATCACGAAGGGCGACCTGGTCGCGTGACGCACCAACGCTGCAGGCGATCGGCACGTCTATGCGGCGGTCAGCTTCACCATCACGACCGCCGCCGATGAGATGAGCCGCAAAGTAGAGCCAGGAGCGCCCGTGACTTCACGCCGGTTGCGGGCGATGGCGCTCCTGGCCGAACAGGGCATCTTGACCGGCGTCACCATGATGCCAATCCTGCCCTATCTGGAAGACAGCGGCGCCAACATCACGGCCATCATCCAGGCGGCTAAGGCGCACGGCGCCACCTACATCTTGCCCGCATTTGGCCTCACCATGCGGGATCGCCAGCGCGATTTTTACTATGCCAAACTGGACCAGCATTTCCCAGGATTGCGCCGGCAATACGAACGCCGCTACGGTGCGCAGTACTGGTGCCCCAGCCCCCAGGCGGCGCGGCTGGAACAGATCTTTCAAGAACAATGCGATCTTGCCGGTCTGGCAACGAAGATGCCCTGCTACGCCGGTTCGGTAGACGCCGAAGCAGAACTGGCGCCGAAATTATTGTAGGCGATCTTATCGTAGCGACTCGATCAGCGCCGCGATCTCGGTTCGCTCCACAGGTTTGGCAAGGAACCCATTCATGCCAACATCCAGGCATCGCTGGCGTTCTTGCGCCGACACGCCCGCGGTGAGGGCGTAGATGAGGGGCTGGCGCTCCTGCGACAGGTGATGACGGATGGCGTGGGTGGCCTCGACCCCGTCCATCACAGGCATGCGAATATCCATCAGGATGAGTTGATAAGGCTGATTTTCGACAGCCTCGACGGCGTCTGCGCCGGTCGCCACGAGGTCGACTTCACAGCCAAAAGAGCGCAACATGCGCTCGACCACTTTTTGACTCAACGCATTGTCTTCCGCGACAAGGACGCGCACCGCCGCGCCACCCGCTAGCTCCTGGCCGGTGGCCGGTTGCTCTGCATCGCCTGGCATGGAAAACGTAGGGGCGACCCCATCTGTAAGTTGACTCACAACGTCGATTTTTCCTCTGGGTTCATCGGTGCTACGACGGGTGACCCGGGCGTGATTGCTGCAAGAATAGCGCCGGTCTACCCGTATTTTACTCACTTCGGACAGATTACTCAACAAGGGTAGTTTACTTCCGCAGTGCCTCCAGTTTATTCGCACTCGCCAGATATTCCTGAATAGCGGCAATTGGCACCCCTTCATTCTGCGTTGGATGCAGCCAGTCCGGATCACCCATGTGATGCAGCGCAACCAGATTCCACTGCTGGTCGAAAACCGGAGAGCCGGATGACCCGCTATCCGTATTGGTACGATAGGTCACGCGTCCCCATTGGCATTGACCCCGATGACACCATTGCTGGCCAAAGCCAACTTGAGCGGGGCTTTGTGCGGGTGCTGCATGATGAAGAGCGGGCTGTCAGGTGGGAAGTCGTACCCATCTGCAAACGGCAGCCATGCGCGCGGTGCGCTGGCCGTCTGCCCCGGCTCCATTGGCATATCGTCGCTGAGCGGCAGATTGCCCACCGCCTGTTTCAAGCGCAGCAGTGCAAAGTCAAGCTGGCCCATTGTGGGCAACTGCGTCTTGGCCTGGTCGCTCAACTCCTCGCCGGTCGGCGGCGTGGCGGCAATGAGCCACCCTTCACCGCCAACAACGCCGTATTCAACGCCGGCCGAGACCTCTTTCCCGTTCGGCAGCCGCTTGTAGTCGAACTGGCAACTGATGGCCGTGGGCGCGGCGTTGCCGTCAATGACGGATGTTACGACATGGTGATTGGTCATGACCACGCTGGGACCGATCAGAAAACCGGTGCCCACCGGCTTGCTGTTAAGCTTGAGGCGGCAAACTGCGGTTTCGACCCACGCCTGGCGGGTACGGAACATCGCCGCGTCCAGGAACTCGCTGCCGGCCTGGACGATGCTTTCCAACGTGGGCTTCTCTGCCGGTTCGACCGTTGCCGTCAGCCCCAGAGACTCGGCAAAGACCAGCAATTCTTGGTTGCCCGGATTGTAGCTGCGCCGCCGCCAGCAGGCGGTAGGTCCAGCCCTGCATCTCCGCCTTCTCGATCAGTTGAAAGACCTGATGGGGGAAATCGGTCTCCTTGACGTAGAGGTCAAGGCGCATGGGCTTGCCATCATGGGTCTGCATGCGATAGCGCAGCATGCGCTCAAGTGACTCGTACTTGTAGGCGTCAATCAACGCCTTCTGGAACGACTCCAACTGTTCGCCACTCAGGACACCCATACCAACTCCATTTGCTTCCGTGCGGTGGCAGGTCAGGGCACGGGTTTCGGATAGACGGTCGCAATATACGCCTTATCCTGCACCGACAACTCCGTATTCCACGGAATTGCCTTGCGGTCAAGCCGCAGCGACGCGTCAATTGGATAGTGCATGATCGACTGTTCGTCGTAGGCGGAGCCGTTGATCTGATCTTCGGCGTACTTGGTGAACAGGTTCTTATCCACCATCGCCCTGGTCCACCTCTGCTTTTCAGTATAGTACTTGTAGACGGCGTCCGTGTCCCAAGGAATGCCGCCCTTGGGGTTCATGTGCTCGTGGATGCAGCCTAGCGCATGGCCGAACTCGTGCAGCGCCACGCGGCGGACGATCCATTCCTCGCTTTCCGGTTTGAGCCAGCCGAAGTTCATGGTGGGCTGCGCCGGATTGGCGACTTGCAGCGCTTCGGTGCCGATGCGTGACCAGGACGTGCCGTCGGGCACAAAGCTGATGCGGATCTCCGCCGCCGGATATTCGCCGGCCGTGTAGGGTAGGAAGTCAAAGCGTATGTCGGCGTAGTCACACCATTGCAACACGTAGGGTTTGATGCGGGCATGGAGCGACGGGTCGCCGCCCAGAAAACTGACGCGCAGCGTGTCGCCGGGTTCCCACAAGAATTCTTTGTCCAGCGCCAGTTCCAGGGCGCCGGCATTGCGTGCGGGATAGCGCGTGTACGTCAACTGGCGCGCTTCTTCGCGTTCGGCGTCGGTGAGAATCACATCAAAGCAGGTTTGGATTTCCGGTGTCATCGGGCGCTCCTTGTGCGGGCAAAGGGTGTCGGGAGTTGCTATACACAGCAGGCCTGGGGAAAGGATAGCATTGGGCAGAAGTTATGACAATCTGATTTTTCGGGTATATTGTCAGACGGGTGCAAATCGCGGCGCTTTGCGAATTAGCCATTTCGACCCTTCCCATCGACAATCTTCCGCATGTTTTCGGGATCTGCTCTCTTTGGCCTCCTCTCCGCCTTCACGTGGGGGACCGGCGACTTTTTTGGCGGGCTGGCGACGAAGCGCACAGCCATTCACGGTTGTGCTTGTCGCAGAGTTCGTCGGTGCGATCCTGCTCGCCGCGCTGGCACTCTTTGCCCGTGAGGCATTCCCCACAGGAACCGACCTCGGCTGGTGCGCCGCCGCCGGTCTTGCCGGCAGCATCGGCATGGTGGCCCTCTACCAGGGTCTTGCCTCCGGTCACATGGGCATCGTGGCGCCGATCTCGGCTATTGTGGCCGCGATTGTCCCCATTGTCACCAGTATCTTCACGGAAGGGCCGCCGGCCGGGCTCCAATTCCTGGGCTTCGTTGTCGCCCTGGCCGCGGTCTGGCTGCTCGCAAGTTCGGGCGAACGCAACGTGACCCTTGCCGAACTCCGGCTCGCCGTCCTTGCCGGGCTCGGCTTTGGCTTTTATTTTGTGCTGATCGACCGGGTGGCCAATGGCGGCGCGTTCTGGGATCTTACCGTCGCCCGCACCACCGCCGGGTTAGTGCTGGTGGTTGTAGTCCTCGTCACACGGCGGCCGCTGTTGCCGCCACGCGCGGTGCTGCCGACGAATCTGGCCAACGGTGTGCTGGATGCGACCGGCAATCTCTTCTTCGCCCTCGCCGTTGCGAGTGGCAGGCTCGACGTCGCCGCGGTGCTTTCTTCGCTCTATCCCGGTACCACCGTGGTCCTGGCCTACTTTGTGCTGGGTGAGCGGCTCAACCGGCCCCAGGTGGTGGGTGTGGCGGCCGCCCTGCTCGCCATTGCCCTGATCGTGCTGTAGCCCAATGTTCCTCTACCTTTCGAAGTTGCTGCCACTCTTTTTTTATCCGCTTGGTTTCGCCTGTCTGCTGCTGGTCGCCCTGCTCCTGCTCCGCCGTCACACGCGCTGGGTCGTGGCATTGGCGCTTGCTGCCCTGCTCGTTCTCTGGCTGGGCGGCAACCGGCTGGTGTCGATTGCGCTGCTGCGCTCGCTGGAGTGGCAGTATCTACCGCCGGACCCGCTACCACCGGCGGACGCCATTGTCGTGTTGGGCGGCGGTGCGCGCCCTGCCACCTGGCCACGTACCACCGCAGAAGTCAACGAGGCCGGTGACCGGCTGATTTACGCCGCAAAGCTCTATCAGGACGGTGTCGCCCCCAAACTGCTTCTGAGTGGCGGTGCACCGGTGGCAGATGCGCCCAACGTCCAAACCGAGGCGGAATCCATGGCGAGTCTACTTGAGATCATGGGTGTTCCCCGCACGGCGCTTCTGCAGGACCCAAGTTCGCGCAACACGTACGAGAATGCAATCGAGACGCGCAGCCAGTTGGAAGAACAAGGGATCGACCGCATTGTGTTGGTGACCTCCGCCTCCCATATGCCGCGTTCGGTTGCCATCTACGAGAAGCAGGGGTTCGACGTGATCCCGGCACCCACCGACTTCCTGGTGACGCAGGCCGACTGGGACTACTACTTCTCGCCAGACCCCTCGATCCAACTCTTCAATCTCTTCCCCACTGCGGAGAATCTGGAGCGCACGGGAAAAGCGCTCAAGGAATGGGTTGGCTTGGCGGTCTATCGGCTGCGCGGGTGGGCATAACACGCGGAAGAGGGAATTGGCGCCGTCGCCGTGTCTGACGTATGATCTCACCAGCGAATTCGCCGGCAAACCTCACCTCAAAACGCCAGCCAGACAGATACGGAAGCTATCATGCCAATCACCCATAAGGAACGCGTGCGCCGCGCCATCAGCTACCAGCCGGTCGACCGCATGCCAACCCAGATCAACTACACCGGCCGCCAGGCTGCGCGAATGGCCGAGCATTTTGGCGTCAGCATCGCTGCGCTGCCGGATCGCCTGGACAATCACCTGCTGCGGGTCGACCTCAGCTATCCCACCCGCTACAGTGAGGACGGCTCTGCTAAATTCGACTGGTGGGGCGCAGGCTTTGATACCGGGGAAGAAGGCTATTTCGTGCGAATCCCGCCGCTGCAGGAGAACCGGGACCTCGACACGTTTGTGTGGCCCGATCCACACGAGCCCCACCTGTTAGATGAAGCAGCCGCAGCAATTGCAGCCGACAAAGGGGAGCACTTTGTGGTGCCGAACTTTGGCTGGGCGCTCTTCGAGCGAGCCTGGTCGTTGCGCGGCATGGCGGAATTTTTTATGGATATGGCGGGCAACCCCGGCTACGCCGGCGAACTGCTGGACCGGATCGTCGACATCCAACTGGTGTTGATCGAACGCTTTCTGGCGCTGGGGATGGACGGCGGCTATTTTGGTGATGACTACGGTGGGCAGGTCAACATGCTCTTTTCGCCGAAGATGTGGCGCACGCTGATCAAGCCCCGTCTGGCGGCTCTTTGCCCCATTCCGTGCGGCCGGGCTGCCGGTGCTCATGCACTCGGACGGCAACATCGAAGCGATCTTGCCGGATCTGGTCGAGATCGGGCTGACGGTTTACAACCCCGTGCAGCCTGAAGTGGTGAGCTTCGACTGGCTGCGCAAGACCTTTGGTGAATCGCTCGCTTACTATGGCGGTGTCTCCACCCAGACGACATTGCCGTTTGGGACGCCGGAGGAGGTGCGGCAGGCGACCCTCAAGGCGGCGCGCGAACTGGCGCTGGACGGGACCGGGCTGTTGCTGGCGCCGTCGCACCGGATGATGTCCGATGTCCCGATGGCGAATGTCGAGGCGCTGCTTGCGGCGTACAGCGAGTTACAGGCAGCGCCACGCGCCTGAGCGGAAGAGAACAGCAATGGCCAATTGTCAATGGCAAGAGGAGCAATGATGATGAAGAATGAACGCCGCAAGTGGATGACAAACGAATTCACCAGACGGTACGGGGTTGCGCCTACCATCTGGACACGGGCGCCAGGACGCGTGGATCTGATGGGAAGCCATACGGACTACAACCAGGGCTTTATCCTGACGATGACGATTGATCGCGATACGTGGGTGGCGGCGCGTCCGCGGGCGGATCGACAGGTGCGGATTGCATCGCTCAACGTGGAGGGCGAGTCAACCTTTGCGCTGGATGCCATCGACCATGATGCGCAGCACCCGTGGACTGATTATGTGCGGGGCATGGCGCAGGTCATGCAGGACGCAGGATATCATTTCCCGGCTTTGATGCGCTCGTGCACACCACGGTGCCGGTGGCGAGTGGCTTGAGTTCGTCCGCAGCCATTGAGATGGCAACAGGGCGGTTGCTGGAGGCGCTTGCGGGTGCAACGATCGATGCGGTGCAGTTGGCGATCCTGGGACAGCGGGCCGAGAACACCTTTGTCGGTGTCAACTGTGGGATCCTGGATCAATACACGTCGAGCGTGGGGCAGGCCGGCTGCGCGCTGCTGCTCGATGCGCGTACCTTGGAGAGCCGGTCCGCGCCGATTGCACCGGGCATTGCGGTGGTGATCTGCGACACGCGCGCCAAGCGCGAACTGACGGGATCGGAGTACGGTGCGCGGCGTGCGGCGTGCGAGGAGGGGGCGCAACGGTTAGGCGCGATCTATCCGGGGGTCGTTGCGTTGCGTGATGTGAAGCCGGCACAACTGGAGGCCGTGGTGGAGAAGTTGCCCGCAGATGTAGCCAAACGATGCCGGTTCATTGTTGCAGAGAATGAGCGGGTGCTCCAGATGGCGGAGGCGCTGACCGAAGGGGATCAGGGAGGCGATTGGGGCGTTGGCGCTGGAGTCGTTTGCGGGCGCACGCGATCTGTATGAGATCACGATCCCGGAGATGCAGATCCTGGAAGCGGCGATGATGGCTACACCGGGTGTGCTCGGGGCGCGGCAAGCTGGCGCCGGGTTCGGAGGATGCATGGTGGCATTTGTGGAAGCGGAGATCTTCCCGGCGTTCGCGACGGACGTGGAGCAGGCATACGCCGCAGCAACGGGCGTGTTGCCGAAGATCTATGCAGTTGCTCCGGCGGCAGGGGCGGGGAAAATAGACAAGGAGACGGGAGACGGGGAGAGACGGGCAGAGACTAGCGGGAGACTGGGAGCTGGGACGGGGCCAGAGCGTAGCTACGGCTTGTAGCCGGTGACCGTGCCGGCACATCCTTCGCCACGCCACCCTGATCGTCCCCAACCACGCTCGCTACGCCGCACGCAACCTACCCTATAGGACCCCAAAATCCGTTTTTGTCTCTAAATCCGTTGTAGTTCTCCTCCTCGTTCCTCAAGCCGAATCTTCAGCCTCTCCACATTGTCCGCCTTCGGTCTCCAAAAACCATCCTCAAAGTCCCCAATGTTCCGCAATTGTCCCGTCTGTTGTAGCCGGCAAAATTGCGCGACGATAATAGCCGCTGCCTCCGTGGCGCAATCAACATCCAACTAATGCTGTACTCCCGAAACGGAGGCACCAACTCACAGCTCCCCCCGCCCCCCCACCCCCCACCCCTGTCCCATCTACCCACCGCTGCGCCCGGGCGTGCCCTCCCCTCATCGGCCAAGCCCCCAGGAAGCGCACACGTCACCGGTCTCACCCCTGAAGCTGCGGAGGCGCTGCACAAGGTCTACCTGCTCATCGGCGCCTGGTACTGCGACACCATCGCCGCCCAGATGAAAGCCGAAGCCAAAGCCGCCGCCGAAGCCGAAGCCCCCGTGACGCCTGCCACCCTATCCTGACCCATCCGCGTCACCGGCTGTCACGCCTGTGGCTGTTTCTCAGGCTGAGCCTGTCCCCCCGGCTGCCACCTCCTCTGAGCCGCAACCACCGGTCTCTTTGTCTCCCGGTCTCTTTGTCTCCCGGTCTCCCAGTCTCTTTGTCTGATCCCGCGCCACGACCGGTCTCACGTCACCGCAAATCAAGCTGTCGACGCCGGCTGAACAGACGGCGCTTGCAGACTCACCAGAACCCATCGGCGTTCCTTCGCTTCATACACAGGCGTCAGGGGCGGGGCCTGATCCGAGGATCACGGTGGGACCTGGGGTTGGCAGCAGCGCACCCCAATTCGCCCTCCGCCGGCACGAGTTTGCCGGCAGGGACGCTCATGGTTCCTTGATTGACTGATTCGGTAAGTAATCTGCAACGGCGCCACACACACCGCCGCGGTACGATAAACTGCGGGTAAAGGGTAGGATTGTACTGTAAGCAAGCTTATATTGCGGCGATTATTCAAGAACCTTGTCTGGCTTGCATTTGTCGTTTACGGCACATTGAAATCATGAAAGAGGAGGAACAAATATGCAGCCTAATGCTGCCGGTGAGCGCATGGGAGCACAGTTGGACGCACAATTTCTACTACAGCGTCTTGACGAAATCGGCCACTCGCTAAAACAGAGTGACCACGCTCTTGCCCTGATCGGCGTGGGTTCTGTCGGCCTTGAACTTGAGCGGTTGGACGTGTATTCGGATCTGGACTTCTTTGCAGTGGTCGAGCCAGGGCATAAGTGGCTCTACCTTGAAAATCTGGATTGGCTGAGTCGGGTGCACCCGATTGCCTTTGCGTTTATGAATACCGTGGATGGGTACAAGGCCCTGTATGCGGATGGCATCTTCTGCGAATTCGCCGTGTTTGAACCGGATGAACTGGCAACGATTCCATATGCACCAGGTCGCATCGTGTGGAAAAAGCCGGACGCCCCGGAGTCTTGGAGCCAACCGGTCTGGCAACCCACTGATCGCCAGCCGCACAGCCTGGATTGGTTGCTTGGCGAAGCGCTGACGAACCTGTATGTCGGCATGGCGCGCGACCGGCGCGGCGAGACGCTGTCCGCCATGCGCTTTATTCAAGGCTATGCGGTCGATCGGCTGCTGGAGATGGCGAACTACATTGAACCAGTGCAGGGTGGACAGGAGGACAGGTTTGCGCCGGAGCGGCGGTTTGAGCAGCGGTATCCCGGCACGGGCTGGCAACTGCCTGTCTGGCTGGGCGGGTACGGGCACAACCGCGCAGCCGCACTCGCGATGCTTGCGTTCTTAGAGCAGCACTTCGCGGTGAACCAGGCCATTGCCACAGTAATCCGGCGCCTTTGTGAATAGGCTATCTGCGTGACGCCAACCAGCGCTGAAAGGATTGCTCGCTTTCACCGCTCCGGCGACCAGGAAATAATCCCTCTCAATGCCGATATGCTCGTCAGGTCGGGCCATTCGATCGCACCAACCATCCCCAAGGAGGACCCGGTGATTGCGTTCATCAGGGCAGGGCGGCCAGCAGGCGTGAGTACCAACTCAGCGGAGGTGCAGGCTGCGCCCATCAGCCAGGTTTACGATCAGGCGATCATACGACAGCGCGACATCAAGTGCAGCAGGTTCTGCCTCAAGCACCAAAATGGTCATACCATGCCTCAATGGCGTTGCCAGGTTCGTCAACGATCCGTTCAACGTTGTGTAGTTCGTGATTGGCAAATCCGTGGTTGTTGCACGCCTCAACGGGCAACAGCCAGAACTTCGCAACATGGCGATCC
>JADJPH010000087.1 GCA_016713335.1 Candidatus Fredericiella danica
AGTTTGCCATCTTCGGTGTACGCTTCCACAGCATAGGCAGTCTGGCGCCAATTTTGCGCAGGCGTAGTGATCCGCCAGGACAGGCGCGGGTTCACGACCCCAATGCCAAGGGCATCCCGGCGATGCTCCACGCGGAGGTCGCTCACGCGGTAAGCAGTACCTTCTGGGTCAGTGTGCAATTTCTCTGCCAGCATGTTGTACGTCCAATTCTGTTTTTTTGGTTGGAATCAACCTTTGACGGCGCCGCTCGTCATCCCAGCAACGATCTGTCGCTGGAAGAAAATGAAGAGGATCAAAGGCGGGATGGTGATGACGATCACATCGGCGAAGAGCAGGTTCCACTGCGAATTGAACTGGCTCATATAGCTGAACAACGTGAGCTGCGCCGTGACATTCTGTGCGCCGGGCAGGAAGTAAAGCGGTCCCACAAAGTCGTTGTAAATGCCGACGGAGGAGGTCACGATCACGGTGATCATCGCCGGACGCAGCAACGGCAAGATGACGGAAAAGAAGACGCGCAGCGGCGACGCGCCATCCATGATGGCCGCCTCATCGATTTCCTTGGGGATCGTTCCCACAAAGGCGCGCAGAATCAAGGTGGCGAACGCCATCCCCAGCGCAACATTCACCAGCGTCATGCCGATCAGCGTCTTGTACAGACCAATGGATTGCAGCAGGAAGATGGTGGGCACCACTGACGGGGGCAGAATCAGACCGGCCAGCATAAACGAACTGACGATCGCCGCCATGCGATCCCCGCGGCGTTGCAGTACATACGCCACCAACGCCGAAAAGAGGACAATTAACGTCACTGAGCCGACCGTCAACAGCGCGCTGTTCCAGAGCGCCAGGATCATCCGGTTGTCGCCGAAGGTCAGCACTGTGCCAATATTCTCAAGAAGTTGAAACTCGCTGGGCCAACTGAATTCGAACATCGCCGCTTCTTGCCGCGTCTTGGACGCCGTCAACAGGATGAAGATGAAGGGGACGATAAAGACGATGCCAAGCACGATAAACGCGACTACGTCCACCCAACTGCGTTTGATCAGCTTCTGCAAGCTCATAGGTCAAGCTCCATCCGGTTGAAGAACCGCATCATGGGATAGGCAATGATGGTGACAAGGAAAAAGAGGACGACGTTGCCGGCAGTGGATAGCCCATAAAAGCCCGCCTGATATTCTTTGTAGATCACGGAGGTCAGTACGTCAGACGCAAAGCCGGGGCCGCCATGCGTCATCGTCCAAATCAAATCAAAGGAGCGTAGGCCGCCGATAAAAGAAAGCAGAATGACGGTAAAGGTGGCGTTGCGCGCCAGCGGTATGATGACATGGCGAAACTTGACCCAGCCCCGCCTTCAGTTGTGCAGCCTCAAAATATTCGCTTGGGATCGACATGATGCCGGCGATGAAGATCACCGTCGCCAGACCAAGCCCCTTCCACACGTCGACCAATGCCACTGAAAAGAGCGCCAGGCGTGGATCGCCCAACCAGTCCGGCGTCGGCAACCCCACTGCGCCCAAAGCAAGGTTGATCAGCCCGATGGATGGCTGCATCAGTGCGCCAAAGGTGATACCGACGGCCACGGTGCTGACCAGCACGGGAAAAAAGATCACGCTGCGGAATAGACTCTTGAGCCGAATGCCTCAGGTGAGCAACGTAGCCAGCAGGAGACCAATGATGACCTTGAGTCCGCTCGTGATGACCGCGTAGACGATGGTATTGCGCAGCCCGACATGAGCATGGGATCGTTCAGGAATAGAATGTAATTGTCGAGCCCGATAAAGGTGGAATTGAAAAGGGTCCAACGGGTCAGGCTGAAATAGAAAGACATCGCCGTCGGCGTCAGAAAGAATACAAGAAAGACAATGGCGGCTGGCAGATAGAACCAATGGGGATATGTTCTGAGCACCGCCCGCGGGCGCGTTTCATACCGCATAGACCCTCACTATGATCGATGGCATCTGGCCTGTTGCATGGTGTGGGCCGGCGACGATCGTCGGCCCACACCATGCTTGCATGAAAGCACGTAATTTGAGGAACGAACTACCAGCCCGGCAGCCCCAGCTGTTGTGCCTGCTTCTCAACGTCAACGTCATAGTTGGCCGCGGCTTCTTCGGCGGTCATCTGACCGGTGCCGGTGGCAACGGTGATCTGCTCCAGTGCCGGACCCTTGATGGGGGAAACGAATTCAAGGGCAGGACCGGACATCCCCGAATCGATGTAGGCGGCAATGTCCTTGACGGCCGGCAGGACCGTGTCGGGCAGTGTGGCGCCCTTGATCACATAGGCCAGAGGGGGGAACCTTGGCAGTGATCGCGTCGACGCCTTCGGTTGAGGCGATGAAGGCCAGGAATTTCTTGGCTTCGTCGACGTTCTTGGTCGTCTTGGGGATGTAGGTGCCGGCCGGCATCCAGATCGTAGCACCGTTCTTCTCCGCATCTGTGCCCGGCTGCGCAAAGAATCCAATGTCGTTGACAGCATCTGGGAAGTTGGCGGCAATCGTCGGAAGCGCAAAGCTCAACATCGGGTAGTGTGCCCCGGCGCCTTCAGCCAGCAACTTCAAGCCCTGATCGTACCTGGTGGTCGCAAAGTCTTTCTGCCACCAGCCCTTCTCAAAGCCTTCCTGCAGATGTTTGAAGCCTTCAAGCGCGGCAGGGGTTGTGGCGTATTTGGCCTTGTTACCGGTGTAGTCGACGGCAAAGGTGGGAACCGCCTGCTCGACATTGTAATAGTCGGCAAGCACAAACAACTGAGAGCTCCAGGTGTCGCCGTAGGAGGCAATGACGGGGGCGATGCCGGCCGCGGCGATCTTCTCGTTGTTCGCTGCGAATTCGGCCCAGGTCTTGGGCACGCTCAGCCCCAACTCCTCATAAATCTTCTTGTTGTACAGGATCCCGCCGCCCATGGCGGTGCCGGTCGGCACGCCGAAAACCTGTCCATCCTGTGAAACGGTGGGGAGGAAGGAATCGGCGACGTTGGCGATGAACGGCTCTTGCGAGAGGTCAACCAGTGTATCGACCGGGTGGAGCGCCTGGAGCAGCGAGCCGGAATTGTAGAAGAAAATGTCCGGCATGTCGCCGGTCGCCAACCGCGTCTTGACGATGTTGTCGCCGTCACTCCCGCCGGGGCGGCTTTCGATGGTGATCGTCACGTTCGGATTCTTCGCCATGTAAGCATCTACAAGGCCTTTGGCCTGGGTCTGCGACGCTTCACTATCATCCACCAGATAGATCAACGACACCGGTCCGCCGCTTGCCGCGCCAGCATCCTGCGATTCCGCGGCCGCGGGCGCCTGTGGCGCGGCGGGCGCCGCACACCCGGCCACCAAACCCAAAATCATCAACATCAGGACAAAGGGGAGGAACTTCTTCGCATTCACTTGAATTCTCCTTGTTGAACCTTACTTGAAAACAGACAGATGAACTGGTAATGACTGGCGTTCCGGTCTTTTCGCGCTTGACTCCTTTCGCTGCCGCTACACGCTGCATCACAGCGGTCATCCAGGGTCACTGCACCATGCGGCAAGAACATTCGGTGATTCTCTAGGTAATCTTTGCCGGCCCGGTAGACTCACGGATCAGCAAATGAGATGGGAGCCTGACACTCTGGCGCGGCCGGTCCGGATCTTGAAGCGCGCCAGCGCCAGCCGGGCAACCTCACGCCCCATCCGCACCGCATCCTTGCGGTCGTGAGCCGCGGCACCAGATAGCGGGCCGCGGTGATATCATCAAAACCAACCAGCGAAAGATCCGCCGGAACCCCAGCCCGGCATCGCTCGCCGCGCAAAACCCCCATCGCCAACAGGTCATTGATCGCGATAATTGCGCTCGGCCGGTGGGCAGAGCAAGGAGTGTTGCCCTGGCGGCATACCCGTCCTCAATGCTCGGCCCACAATCGACAATCAAATCCGGGTCCACTGCCACGCCGGCAGCTTCCAGACTCTCCCGATAGGGCTCCACCCGATCCCGAATCAGGTCGGGAATCGCCCCGCAGACGAGACCAATCCGGCGATGGCCCAGCCCGATGAGATGTGCCATCGCCTGGCTGGCCGGTTCCCGATAGTCGGCAACGATGCTATCCACCTGGTGACCTTCAACCGGCCGGTCACTGATCTCAACAATCGGCAACCTGCGCCTGAGGCAGTGCGCCAGGGTCTCCTGGGCTGCTTCCGATTGATCGACAATAGCGCCCATCAGGATCAACGCATCGATGCGGCGCCCCGAAAGGTCCTTAAAGCTGTCTTCGCCATAGTCGGCGTTCAAATCCATGCTAGACACCAGCAGCCGGTACCCCGCGGCACGCACTTCCTGTTCCACACCGTGTGCGTTCTGCCAGAAGTGCGGGTTGCTCAGATCCGGAATAATCAGGCCGATGGTGTTGGTGGCGCCTGAACGCAACGCCTGGGCGCCGGCATCCGGCACATACCCCAGCTCTTCGACGGCCTCCCAGACCCGCGCCTGCGTTTCGGGGGAGATCGCCACCTTGCCATCCGCCAGCCCGTTGACGACATAGGATACGGTGCCCCGCGAGACCCCCGCGAGGCGCGCCACATCATTCTGCTTGGGCCGTTTTGAAGTGTGTACAGCCGAATTCTGTTGCATTTCGTTGAGAGCAGGTTTTGCGTTGCCGTGGGCTGGTTTTCACGTGTTAGCTTACACGTGTAAATTAGCGACTTCACTATATCATGGCCCTGCATAGGTGTCAATACTCACGCAAGCTTTACTCACCAACAAAAGAGGGGTGGCGCCGGGCGCCCTCTTTGTGGAGTTCCAAATCTGTTGCCGCTACTGCGCAGGTTCCACCGTCACTGTCTCAAGCCAACCCGGATACAGATCCTTGCGGAACCGGTCAACGGCGCTTGGGCTCGGCAGGAGTAGTGCAATTTGATAGGGGCCCGCGTCCGTCGAAAAGGCATAGGCATCATAACCCATAAGCGACGCCACCAAGCTCAATCGTGGTCTGCATGAGTTGGGCCGGATGCCCCGCAATGGTGCCGCCGTCGACAATCTGTGAGTCTTCGACCGTGGTGTTGACCTTGGCGGCAGTTGCCTTGATGGCTTCCACTACCGTCGTGGTCGGTGGTTCGACCAGCAGGAGCACGATCGCGCCGGTTGGCGTGTTGTACTGGCCGCTTTGGAACGTTGTCTTGTGCGGCAAGGTAATATAGATCGCAGCGGTACCCTCGGCATTCTTGCCCTCCGCCACTACCGGCGCCTTTGGATCTACAGCAACGGCCGGCCACGCGTTGTTGGCCATGCTGTCTTCCAGGAAGATGCCGGCATTTACCTGCGCCGACTTCACTTCTTTGTCACCCGGCACGGTGATCGTCACCGACCGTGGCGAGTCCTGCCAGACGACTGGATTCTGGTGGAAGGTTTCGGTGGTGTCGTCCGCATAGGTCACGAGCAAATCGAAGGGAATGGCAAAGCCTCCCACATTCTTGACGGTGACGACGGTTCCATCCGCACCCTTCTCCACGTTCTCAATCGCCACATCGGAATAGTATGGCTCAAAGAACCAGTTTTGGAAGAACCAGGTGAGATCCTGCTCCGACGTATCGTTGAAGGTGTTGAACATGTCCCATGGCAGCGGGTGTTTACCATTCCAGCGGTCGATGAATTCCTGGAGCGACGCCTTGAACGCGTCATCGCCCATGACTTCCTTCAGCGCGAGCAGCGCCAACGCCGGCTTCTCGTACGCGTTGTTGCCCGCAATGGGTCCGCGCGTCGCATCCGCCGGCGTGATGATCGGAATGTCGACGCCTGGCTTCCGGTCGATTAATCGGCTCGATCGCGCGATGGCGAATAACATGTCGGCAGTCTGTTTGTCCATATCCTGTAGGTTGAACAGGTACTCAAAGAAGGTTGTCCAACCCTCATCCAGCATCGGATACCGGCGCTCGTCGATGCCCATGTAGAAGGGGAAATAGTTGTGGAGGATTTCATGGGCAGCGACAAATCGTACTGTCGCGCCCGGGATCGGGGGCGCCTCGGCGCCGTCGTTCGCGATCATTGGAAACTCTTCATCGGCGCCGCCGACAAAGACAGTCGCCTTGTCATAGGGATAGGGCACGCCGGGCCACTCGGTCGAACCGAACACCAACGTATCCTTGATGTCCTGGACCATCGTCTTATAGTCAGCTGCTTCCACAGGGTACGCTGCTTGCGCGCTTGCGCGGCGCCCGGTTGCCGGGTCCACGACGACGCTGCCGGCATCCCACACAAAATGGTCACTCAACCCAATGCCAAACTCGGTCACATTGTCTGCGTTCCATGTCCAGGTTACCGTGTCCGCCTGGGTGGTGACGAGGCCCTGCTGAATCTCCTCTGGTGTCGCGATGTTGATCACCTCATCGCTCGTCATCGAGTCCTCGAGACGCTGGGCATATTCCGGCTGCAGCACCTCATCCGGGTTCTCAGGTACCCCGTGGCCCACACGACAAAAGGGGGTCCCCAGGCACGTTGACCGAAACCGTGAAGTCGGCAAAGTCATCGAAACGCTCGCGACCCGAGCGATAGGTGAACTCTTCCGTGTCAAAGTAGGGCACCGGGAAGCAATGTCCGTATCGTTGTTCGGCGAGACGCGTGGATAGAAATACCCCAAGAAGAAGGTTGTCGGATCGTACACACCTTCATGCTTGTATTCCGTGGCAAGATCATAGTGCCAGTCAAAGCCAAGCACAACGGATTCGCCCGGCGCTAAGGGCAACGGTAACCGGATCACCTTGTAGGTGACGCCCGAACCGCCGACTGGCGCCCACGGTGTGACCTCGCCGTTCAGGCGAAATTCATCGATGGTGACGCCTGCGGTGAGAAAATCAGCCGTCTTGTTTTCTTCGCGCTGGGCCTCGGGCTGGTGCACGTTCATGTAAAGCCGGATGGGCAGGTTCGGTATGTAGTCCAGGCTATTGTTGGTGTACGTGATGGTTTCCGTACCCGTAATCGGTGGGATCCGGCGGCGCCACCGTGATGCTGATGTCATGCACCGCGCTGTTCTGCCAGTAATGCGGCCCAGGCATCCCATCGGGGCTGCGGCTGCCGGCATCGAAAGCCGACTGCACATTGCGCGGCATATACAATTCATCCGCCGGGGGTGCGTCCGGCGTGGCCGATTGGGCCGATACGTGCCTGGCCGTCAGGGCGAACATCATGGCCAGCGCAAGGGCAAACAGAGTTCGTTTCATTGTGAAGACTCCTAATAGCACCAGTGTAGGGTTGACTGACAGGTGCGATGGTAAAGCCATTCTCCGCATCACACAAATTGCCTCCACTTTGCTCACATTTCTGAATCCGTCGTGTTGCCACCCCCTGGGTCGCCGGTTCCCGGCCAGGCGGCGTCATGAACTCCTTTCAAGCCCCGCTTCATCCCCAGGAAGATGACGAAGGCAACGGCGACCACAAGCGCCGCCATGGCAAGCGCCGTGTCTGCCAACCCGGTCGTAAACGCCGGGGCAAAGTATGCGGTCATGGCTTGCGCCAGGGGGGCCGGTACGACCATGAAGTTGTTTCGATATTAATTGGGGCAAACACACTCGACCAGGCACTATTGACCTGTGCGATCAGTGCTGGCGACGCGTTTGACTGATGCAGTTGTGTATTCAACGCGTTCGTGGCCAGCGTTGTGACCAGCAGACTGGATACAATGACGCCCAATGCGTAGCCGGACTGTCCTGCCGCGGTATTGATCGCCGCACCGCTCCCCATCAAGCGCGGCGGCGGTGCGCTCAAGATGACACTCGTTCTGGCCGGACCCGTAATGCCAAGTCCAAGCCCCAAGATGGTGATGGGCACCACCAGGTACGCAAGCGGGGTGTCGACGGCGATGCGCGACAAAATGGCAAGGCCAAGCGCCATCAGGATCAGCCCACCTGTGATGAGTCGCCGCGCACCAAACCGAGTGGACAGACGCACGATCAACATCGTGCCGACCAACATGCCGATGATATAGGGCGCAAACTGCAACGATGCCGCCACCCCGCCAAGCCCGCGCACATCGACAAAATAGGTCCAGAATTGATAAAAGAGAGGGAACGCCTGGGCCATGCTTGCAGTCATGGCCGCCAGCATGGCAAACGCCAGGCCGCGCGCATTATAGAGTTTGATTTCACCCCGCCTACGCAGGCGGTGATAGAAATAGCGGTAGGCGAGGATCAGGCCACCCAGCCCGATCGCAATGGTTAGCAACGCATTGCGGCTCGAATACCCACCGGCAAACGCGACAAGCCCATAGACCTGCAAGGAAGACCGCCCCCGCCCACAACATATTGACCAGCAGTTCACGCCAGGAGACGACCTCTTCGGTCTTCACCTCGTGGACCTGGCGCATAACCAGCGCAAACGCAATGACCCCCAGCGTGATCGGCAGAAAAAGACGATGGTGCCGTTTCCCACCGACTTCAAAAGGGAATAGAGCGCGGAGGAAGAGCCGATCGCGATTCCCTGCGTGCTAAAGATCGCACCGTACGCAAATGGGCGCACGCCGGGCGCAAAGATGATGGCGGCGAGCGCAATACACATCGGGGTAATCGTGACCTGCGCAATGTTCAAAAACACGTGCGCGTAGACAAAGCCACCCGTGGCCAGCCAAAACATACTCGCAACCTGGCCGGCCAAAACGAATGCCAGCCCGATCAGGAGAAAGCGCTTGCGACCCAGCGTGTCGCCTAATACACCGGCGACCAGTGTCAGGATCGCCAGCAACAGATAATTCGCCGCAATCAGGAGCGGCACACCGCTGCCGATGTCGCGTAGCCCATGCTCAATGGGCGGCGAACCGAGGCTGATCACCGGCGGCGCCAGGAAGGTGCCCAGGATTGCCAACAGGCAGGCCGCCAGCGCCCGAAATGACGCCCGATCCGCCGTCAGATTGCCAAAGAGCAGTTTGCCAGGTCCCGGAATGTGGTTCAGGATCCCCTGGGTTCGAACGATTAGCTGATCCAATGTGCCCGGATTACTTGCTTGCAGGCGGTGGGGTGGGCTTCGCCGGGCTGGCAGTGACCTTCTTTGCGGCTTTCCGTTTCGCAAAGAATCCGCCCTGATAGGCAATGCCGACGCCCGCCAGGACAATCACCAGTACGGTGCCCAAGAAGCCTTCCAAGATGGGGAGCCATGCCGCAAGGCCACGCGTCACCAGGAGACCGCCAATCAATCCGGCCAGCACGATCATCGCCCATTCTTTGAAACGGCGGACCATGATCAGACCGACCACACCACCGACAAGGGCGAAGAGCCAATTGAGCCAGCCAAGATCGATGTTGAATAGATCGAGGAATCCCAACACGATCCCCGCACCGGCGAGCGCGCCGATCACCAGCAACACGATGTCGATGATCCCCTTCGCAAAACCCGCCACGAAGAACCCGATGACGGCGAGCAGGATGGGAACCAATAACGCTATCAGCGCATTACCCTCGGTCCCCCCTGGGAGCAGGCGCAGGATCGTTACGCCAAGCAGGGCGCCAACTGCCGCCCCCAACACGGCGAGTCGCCGGCCAAATACCAGCACAGCGACGCCAACCACGATGACAAGCAGTGGGAGCATGATCTCCATAAGTTCGACCTTTCACGTAAACCGGCTGATGCAATAGTCGCACACCTACAGGGTGACTATATCACGAAA
>JADJPH010000088.1 GCA_016713335.1 Candidatus Fredericiella danica
GACTCGTCGTGGTGGATATCGCGCCGGTGAACTACGCCGATCGGTTCACTGCATATGCCAAGGCGCTGCTGGCTCCCGAAGTCCTTTCCGCCGAGACCCGTGCCGAAGTGCAACGGCGGCTTGTCACATGGTTGCCCGACGCCGCAGTGGCGCCATTCCTCATGCAGAACCTAGTCATCCGCAATGATCGCTTTGATTGGCGAGTCAATGTCACGGCAATCCTCGCTTCAGTGACCGAACTGTCGGGCTTTCCGACGCTCTTGCAGGACCTGCGCTTCCCGAGGCCTATACTCGTGATCGCCGGCAAACGCTCGGATTATCTGAGCGTTAACGACGCGGTGCACTTCCAACCCATGTTCCCAGCGCTGCACTTTGAGACGGTTCCTGGCGCTGGACACTGGGTTCACAGCGATCAGCCGGAGGCGTGTTGCAACGCAGTGATGCGATTCCTCGGCCCGCAAGCGTCGGCGCCAGCCTCGTGAGTGCCAAAGAAAGAGTTCCATACCCTATCACCCCCCCAGACGAAGGAGACACACATGAGCAAGACCCAATCCACCGCCACCATCAACACCTTCGGTGATCTGTCCAAGCTAGTCGAGCAGTTCAAGCTACCCGGCGTCGATATGGCGGCAATCGCTGCCTCGCGCAAGAAGGACTTGGACGCACTGATGGCGGCCAACCAGACGGCACTCGAATCGACACAAACGCTGGCCAGAAAACAGATCGAGATCTTCACGCAGGCGATGCAGAGCGCCCAGGAGCAGTTGCAGCGACTCAACCAGAACGGTGCGGTGCCCGACCCAGTGAAGCAGAACGAGCTAGCACGTAAGGCCTTCGAGAAGACGATCGCGCAGATGAAGGAGCTGGCCGAGATGGCGAGCAAATCGCAGACCGATGCTATGGCTGGCATCGTCAAGCGGGCCGGAGAGAGTGCAGAAGAGATCCGCAAGCTGTTCCAGCAAAAGTAAGTAGGCCGTTCACGAGAAGACACGTCGATGAACTCGCCTTTCGGCATGCCCGACAAACTCGCGCAAGGCATGGTCATCGTCGGTCAGAACTCGGCAGTGGAGTCCGCCCGTAGCCTCGGAACTCCACCTCGCTTTCCTTCAAGCACGACAAGTCGTCGCACTGGACCAAAAGTGATGCCGCACTGAGCGGCAGGAGATGCGGATGATGGACAAGTCAACCCCGATCCATCAAACTGGTGGATCAAATACATGCGCTAAGTCCCGGCTGCCCAGCCTGATTTGCTGGCGATCTTCAAGCATATCTGGTCGGCCGTTCCTGCAATCTCGCCCACCTGACGATCGCCGCTTCGCGAGTCAGGCGTGGAGCGACGATCCGCGGAGTCAGATGATGGTGCAGGCGTACCCGCTCGAACGCTCAGGGGCTCGATGACTGGGTGCAGGGCATGTCGCTCGACGAGCGGAGCAAAGGCCAATGGAGCTTTGCGCTACGGCAACTCATTGATGCCGTGGAGCCCAGCGAACTGTCTGGCGACCAATCTGAGGCTCTGCAACTGGCGATTTCCACTGGCGGCGCCAGTTTGGCCGCCTCTTCCAGCTTTTCCTTCAGGACGTCGCCAAAGGTCGCGTCACGATGAGCGACGAGTCGGCATTCGAACCAGGCGGCAATCTCGCCACAACGCCTGGCGACGTCGTTTTCGAGAACGAGGTAATGCAGCTACTGCAGTACAGACCGGCCACGGCGCAGGTCCATGTCCGACCACTGCTAATTGTTCCTCCATGCATCAACAAATACTACATCCTCGACCTCCAGCCCGAGAACTCGTTCGTTGCCTACGCGGTTGCTCAAGGTTATACGGTGTTTTTGGTGTCATGGCGCAATGCCCAGGCTGAGCAATCGTCCCTTTCCTGGGACGATTATGTTGAACACGGTGTATTGGAAGCGCTGACACTCGCGGCCGAGATCGGGCGTGCAGACTCCGTCAACGCGCTGGGCTTCTGCATCGGTGGCACCTTGCTCGCCTGTGCGCTAGCGGTCGCCAAGGCTCGTGGGCAAGAACCAGTAGCCAGTGTGACGCTGCTGACAACGATGCTTGACTTCCACAATACCGGCGAGCTTGGTCTGCTTGTTGATGAGGTCAGCGTTCGATCGCGCGAGGCAACCATCGGTCACCGAGGGCTACTTCAGGGGCGCGAACTTGCGCAGGTGTTCTCAGCTCTGCGCGCAAACGACCTGATCTGGCCGTACGTGATCAACGGTTACTTAAAGGGCCAGGCACCGCCTGCCTTCGATCTCCTGTACTGGAACAGCGATACGACAAACCCTCTGGCCGATGGCCTGCTGGTATCTGCGCAATGCCTATTTGGAGAATCGTTTGCGGATACCAGGTGGCACGGTCCAGTGCGGAGTGCCTGTTGATTTTGGGCGGATCGCGATGCCCGCATATTTATACGCGTCGCGCGAAGACCATATCGTACCCTGGACTACGGCATATGCGAGCACCCGCCTGCTCGGCGGGCCGATTCGCTTCGTGCTCGGCGCTAGCGGTCATATCGCCGGAGTAATCAATCCGCCCGCGAAGAAGAAACGAAACTATTGGGTGACCGAAGAGCTTCCTGCCGAACCGACTCACTGGTTCGAGCGAGCACGTTCATTCAACGGCAGTTGGTGGCCTGACTGGTCGGATTGGTTGGCCGAGCATTCTGGCCCAAAGCGCGCGGCTCCCCGATCCCCTGGCAGTCGCCATAGACCTGTCATCGAAGTCGCGCCTGGTAGTTACGTCAAGGCGTGCGCTTGATGCGCTACACGCATCCCCTTTTCAACCACGGAGAACTTGCATGAAAGAAATAGTAATCGTTGCCGCTGGACGCACCGCGGTAGGCCGTTTCGGGGGCCTTGCGGCTACCACGCCAGGCAACCGCACTGGGTGCGGCCGTTGTGCGCGGCGTGGTCGATCGAGCTGGGATCGACCCAACCTCGGTGGGCGAGGTCATCATGGGTCAGGTGCTTACGGCCGGAAGCGGCCAAAACCCGGCGCGTCAAACGACTCTCGGTGCGGGGCTTGCGAAGGAAGTGCCCGCGTTGACCATCAATGCCGTATGCGGATCCGGTCTGAAGGCGGTCATGCTGGCTGCGCAAGCAGTGGCGAGTGGCGACTCTGAGATTGTGATCGCCGGCGGCCAAGAGAATATGAGTCTTGCACCACATGTGCTTGTGGGCTCACGCCAGGGTCAGCGCATGGGTGATTGGAAGCTGGTTGATTCGATGATCGTCGACGGACTCTGGGATGTTTACAACCAGTTCCATATGGGAGCGACGGCCGAGAACGTGGCCCGTCTTCACGGGATCACGCGGGAACAGCAGGATGCTCTGGCTCTCGCCTCGCAACAAAAAGCGATGGCCGCGCAGGATGCGGGACGATTCAACGACGAGATCGTGCCGTTCTCTGTTCCGCAGAGAAAGGGAGATCCGGTTGTCTTTTGTCGGATGAGTTCATCAATCGAAAGACGAGTGCGCAGGATCTCGCAGGTCTCAAGCCTGCGTTCGACAAGTTGGGAACGGTGACCGCAGGGAACGCATCGGGGCTAAACGACGGCGCGGCCGCTGTTCTTGTGACCAGCGCAGCGAATGCCGCACGACTCGGCTTGAAGCCACTCGCGCGTATCGCGAGCGTTGCGACCACCGGGCTTGACCCGGCGACGATGGGTATGGGACCGGTCTCGGCCTCGCTTAAGGCGCTGGCACGCGCAGGATGGAAGGCCTCCTGACGTTGACCTGTTCGAGCTCAACGAAGCGTTTGCAGCCCAGGCCTGTGCTGTCAACAAGGGGCTGGATGTCGATCCGTTGCGCGTCAACGTGAATGGCGGCGCTATCGCCATCGGGCATCCGATCGGTGCCAGTGGATGCCGGGTCCTGGTGACGCTGCTCCACGAAATGCAACGCCGTAACGCAAAACGTGGTCTCGCCGCGCTTTGCATCGGTGGGGGCATGGGCATAGCGCTCACGGTCGAGCGTTGATATCAAACAATTTCCATAGGAGACAAAGCGATGACTAAGCAACGGGTGGTATTGGTGACGGGTGGTATGGGCGGTCTCGGCGAAGTGATCTCCACAAAATGTGCGACGCAGGCTACAAACTTGCGGTGACGTACTCCCCAGGCAACAAGACGCACGGCGAGTGGGTAGCGCAGATGAGAGCCAATGGCTATGACATCGTCGCTGTCCCTTGTGGACGTGACTGACATTGAGTCTTGCGCCAAAGCAGTTGATGCGGTGCAGAGCTACATCGGGGCGGTTGACATTCTCGTCAACAATGCCGGTATCACACGCGACATGACATTCAAAAAGATGGACAAAGTCAACTGGGACGCCGTGATGCGCACCAATCTTGATAGCTTGTTCAATATGTCAAAGCAAGTGACTGACGGGATGGTGGAGCGCGGTTGGGGGCGAATCATCAACGTCTCCTCAGTGAATGGCAGCAAGGGTGCCTTCGGCCAGACAAACTATTCGGCGGCCAAAGCTGGCGTTCATGGCTTTACCAAAGCGCTCTCGCGTTGGAGGTGGCTCGAAAGAACGTAACGGTAAACACTATCTCGCCTGGGTACATTGGCACGAAGATGGTTACCGCCATTCCTCAAGAGGTTTTGGATACGAAGATCCTTCCTCAGATTCCTGTTGGCCGCTTGGGCAAGCCGGAGGAAGTTGCCGGGTTGATCATCTATCTGGCGGCGGAGGAAGCCGCGTTCGTGACAGGCGCGAACATTGCCATTAATGGTGGTCAACATATGCAATGAGATCTCGCGGCAGGCGCGATAGCGCTTACCGCAGGATCTAGTCGACGGTCAGGCAAACACCTGCCCAGCGTTGCATCGCCGCCGCGATCATCGGTTTGGAAAAACGGTGACCCTGCCGCAGGCCTTTATGACCCGCGCAAATCGCCATTGCCATAAGACGACACGGCGTGTCTGCCACTCCGAACAAGCCCCACCCGCGAGGAGACAAAATGAACAACGACAATGAGCCCGAGATTTACCCCCACCCGCCGCCGTGGCCGGCGTTGCCCACGTGTCGGGCATGGCCGCCACGACAAATTGGTCGCCGAGGCCGAAGCCGACTATCAGGGTTATTGGGGGCGGCTGGCCCGCGAGCTTGTCAGTTGGAAGAAGCCCTTCTCCAAGGTGCTGAACGACAGCGATGCACCGTTCTTCAAGTGGTTCGAGGACGGCACGCTCAACGTGTCCTACAACTGCCTGGACCGCAACGTCGAGCGCGGCCTGGGTGACAAGACGGCGATCATCTTCGAGGCCGATGACGGCAAGGTGACCACCGCCACCTACAGCCAGCTGCTGGCCCAGACCTGCCGGCTCGCCAACGGCCTGCGCTCGCTGGGCGTGAAGAAGGGTGACCGCGTCGTCATCTACATCTCCATGTCGATCGAGGGCGTGGCGGCGATGCAGGCCTGCGCCCGCATCGGGGCGACCCATTCGGTCGTGTTCGGCGGTTTCTCGGCGCAGAGCCTGCGCGACCGCATCGCCGATACCGGCGCAGTGGCCGTGATCACCGCGGACCAGCAGGTGCGCGGCGGCAAGCAGTTGCCGCTGAAGGCGATCGTCGACGAAGGCCCTGGCACTGGGCGGCTGCGAGAGCGTCAAGCATGTCGTGGTCGCCAAACGCACCGGCGCCGATGTCGGCTTCCAGGCCGGGCGCGACGTCTGGCTGAACGAACTGCTCGCCGGCCAGTCCGACACCTGCGAGCCGGAGTGGGTCGAGGCCGAGCATCCGCTGTTCCTGCTCTACACCTCGGGCTCGACCGGCAAGCCCAAGGGAGTTCAGCACGCCAGCGGCGGTTACCTGCTCCACGCGGCGCTCACCACCAAGTGGACCTTCGACCTGAAGGACGACGACATCTTCTGGTGCACTGCCGACATCGGCTGGGTCACCGGGCACAGCTACATCACCTACGGCCCGTTGGCGCTGGGCGGCACCGAGATCGTGTTCGAGGGTGTGCCGACCTATCCGGACGCTGGCCGCTTCTGGCAGATGATCCAGAGGCACAAGGTCTCCGTCTTCTACACCGCGCCGACGGCGATCCGCTCGCTGATCAAGGCCGCCGAGGGCAACGAGGCGGTGCACCCGAAGCAATACGACCTCTCCAGCCTGCGCATCCTCGGTTCGGTGGGCGAGCCCATCAACCCTGCGACGTGGGACTGGTACCACCGGCACATCGGCGGCGGCCGCTGCCCGATCGTCGACACCTTCTGGCAGACCGAGACCGGCGGCCACGTGATCACGCCCATGCCGGGCGCCACGACCATGGTGCCGGGTTCGTGCTCACTGCCGTTCCCCGGCATCCAGGCGGCCATCGTCGACGAGACCGGCAACGACGTGCCCTGGGGCCAGGGCGGCATCCTGGTCGTCAAGCGCCCCTGGCCCAGCATGATCCGCACGATCTGGGGCGACCGGAGCGCTTCAAGAGAGCTATTACCCGGAAGACTTCAAGGGCTACTACCTGGCCGGCGACGGTGCGATCCGCGACGAGAAGACGGGCTACTTCACCATCACCGGCCGCATCGACGACGTGCTGAACGTCTCGGGCCACCGCATGGGCACGATGGAGATCGAGTCGGCGCTGGTGTCGCATACCGAACTGGTGGCTGAGGCGGCTGTGGTCGGACGACCAGACGACACCACGGCGAGGCGATCTGCGCCTTCGTCGTGCTGAAGCGTGCCCGTCCGACAGGCGAGGAAGCGAAGAAGATCGCCGCCGAACTGCGAAACTGGGTCGGCAAGGAAATCGGCCCGATCGCCAAGCCCAAGGACATCCGCTTCGGCGACAACCTGCCCAAGACCCGCTCCGGCAAGATCATGCGCCGCCTGCTGCGCTCGATCGCCAAGGGCGAGGCCATCACGCAGGACACGTCGACTCTGGAAAATCCGGCGATCCTGGAGCAACTGGCTCAGACCAACTGACGCTGGCTGCCACGCAAGAAAAAGGGCCCCGCGTGCGGGGCCCTTTTTCATGAGGCTGCCTTCGCTGCTCCTGCAAAGCGACAGGTGTCGGACAACGGAACCAACAGATGTCGCACCGGACCCTTGCAGCGCCGGTCAAGATTAATCACCGGATCCTTCCCCCCTCACTCAAAATGCGGTGATTTCATCCAACTATGACCTATGGTGCCTGCGGTACGCATCTTGCACGACATCTCCACCGCCCCTTCACGCCCATGGCGGGTATCGGGCGGACTTGGCTTCTTGACTGAACAATTGAGGAGATGATCAATGACTTCACCACGATGGAAAGCGCTTGCTGGGGCGTGCGCGCTGGCCGGTTCCGCGTTTCGTCGTATGCAGGTTTGCCCGGGGATGCGCGGAGCCGATCATCGGCTTCACCGTACCCAATCTCAGGAAGCGGTGGACTTCTTCGTCAACGTGATCGGCTGCGAAGCCGCGAACTTCACACTGGGCCCATTCAAGGCCGACGACGACTGGATGAACGTTCACCTAAACGTCAATCCGAAAGCGGAGATCGGAAAATTCCAATTCCTGCGGTGCGGCCATGGCACCAATCTAGAGGTCTTCGAATACAGCGCACCGGAGCAAAACCGCACACCGCCAAAGAATAGCGATGTCGGTGGACACCATCTCGCGTTTTATGTCGACGACATGAACAAGACCGTGGCGTACCTGAAGGCCAACAAAGTGAAGATGCTCGGTGAACCCAGCGTCTTCAAGGATGGGCCAGCCGCCGGATTGACTTGGATGTATTTCCTCGCACCTTGGGGAATGCAGCTCGAGGTCGTTAGTCATCCGAAGGGCATGGCATACCAGAAGACCGGCAAGTTCCAACTTTGGGACCCAAGATCGCCGGCGAAGTAATCGCGCCGACGGGTATCAAGGGCCATGCGCACGAAAGATCCGGGCATGTCGAATTCTGATGCGATGTTCGGCGGCCGGCATTATCTGCTGCTGGCGCGCATTTTGACATGCGCATTGTTGT
>JADJPH010000089.1 GCA_016713335.1 Candidatus Fredericiella danica
GAAACGTCGCAACTTGTTCCTCAGTGGCAAAGCCCATCACCCGTTCCACCCCTGCTCGGTTGTACCAACTGCGGTCGAAGAGCACTACTTCGCCGGCTGCCGGTAGATAGGGTACGTAGCGCTGCATATACATCTGCGATTTTTCCCGCTCGGTCGGCGAAGAAAGCGCCACGACGCGGAAGACGCGTGGACTCGTACGCTCGGTAAGGCGCTTGATGATGCCGTCCCTTGCCGACCGCATCGCAGCCCTCGAACAATACAGAGACCTTGCACCACTGAACTTTACCCATTCCTGCAGCTTGACCAGTTCAACCTGGAGTTTTTCAAGCTCTTTCTCAAAATCCTTGCGCCCCATCTTGGTGTCGACTACGGTAGCTACCCTGGGCGCCGTGCCACCATTGGCATCAGCAACTGTCTCGGCCTGGCTCTTCTTGTGTTTCTTGTCGTTCTTGCTCATCATTTTGTCTCCTGGTTAGGAATCATGTTAGCCATCAGATTGCGCCCAGTCGCACCCTGCGGTTGTTCTCGATGCAGTGTGATGGTGCGCACTTCGCCGGTTTCGACGTCAGTGCGCAGCCACATAGAGCTACACTGCTCTTAGCAGAGCCTTGACTTATTCTTCGGTGATGTTCAACAGTAGACCATAGGCCAATACCTTGCCATCTTCGCCACGACTGGATGTTGCCACGCCGCTCATCGGGGAGACGTCTGCGCTGGCGGACACGGCCGGCAAGTCGCCGGTCGGCGGTAGCGGCGCGGTGAAGAGCGCAACGGTTCCACTCAGATCATTCACCATCAGTAACTTGTCACCGGCGGGCGAGAGCGACGCGGTCCAGGGCGAGTAGACGCGCCACGGGAGGTCGCTGCCTGTGGCAGGCTCGGAATAGCTTTCCATCTCCTCCAGCCCGCTGAAGTCGACGATCGGCGTGATTTCGCCGCTGGCGATGTCAATGTACTGGTAGACCTGGAACGGCATCGAAACGCCGACATCGCTGTATGTCATCACCACAATTCCTGCACCATCACCTGACCATGCCAACCCTGCGCCTGGGCGGAAAGTCCTGCGCCCATTCGGGACGGGGTGCGGAAATCTTCAACATCCGCGAGCATCTGCGGCTTGGATGGCATCGGTGAGGTCAATCGTCCATAGCGACCGTTCGCTGGCGTGCATTTCATCGAAGCTCGTCATGAGGACGGCGAGGGTCTCGCCGTCGGGCGAGAGCGCTGACGTCCCGTCGAGGTAGATCTTCTCGTAGTCGAACATAGGGAGCCGGTCGGCAAAGGTGGTGGTCGATCGCGCACCAATTCCGTTCACCACCGTCCGGTGCGATGCGATAGATGCCGCTCGTGAAACGCATGTTACCCAGCGGTACGATGCGCCAGAAGTAGATTTGCTCATCACTCGCGTTCCACATCGGCAAGTAATCCAGGGTGGCCTGCTCCCATCAGACAACATGGATTGCCATGCGCCGGTGAGACCATCGTCGGTCAGGTTCGTGAAGGCGCCTGCCGCGGTCGAACAGCCAGATATCGCTTTCACTGCTCATCTGAATGGGGTTTTCGGTGAAGACGATCGAACTGCTGTCCGGCGCCCACTGGAACTGGTAGGGGTAGCCGTTAAAGAGCTCGGGCGAGAGACGAGCATTGCTTCGCGGCCGTCTCGAACTCGAACAGACAGAGCTGAAGTACGCGATTTTGCCACGTCCTGATTGCTTACCCCAGGCGATGTATTTGCCGTCGGGCGAGACTGTAGCAAGGTACGCACTTTTTTCGCCGATGACCTCGGTGACCAGGCGCGCAGAATCAACGGAGACAGGCGCAGCGTCCTGGGCTGGTGCAGCAGACGGGGGCGAATTGGGTTCTAGGGGAGGGTGAACGCAGTCGTGGATAGACTGGCAACAACTAGAACTAACAACAGGATGATCGACGAACGTTTCATAGCAGTCTCCTCTAAGTTTGGGTCACATAGCGCCGAACGCTGAACGGAGTTCGGCTACCATCTTCGTGTGTCGGTTTATCGAAATGGGCGCATGGGTCTGACCACTTACATCGCCATCCACCTATACCCGTTCCAGAATTGCATGCGACATCATGCCACCCGAGACAACCCGCGCATCCAACCCGTTTTGCACCAGGATACGCGTTGCGTAATAGGCGCGCTGACCGGAACGGCAAATAACGTGAATTTCCCGGTCTCGGGGCAGTTCATCCAGACGCGCACGCAGTTGATCCAGCGGGATGTTCACCACACCCGGCACTTGCTCCACCGCAAGTTCTGCCGGATGGCGAACATCGAGCAGCAGTGCGGAAGGTTCGGAGTTCCAGTGGGTTAGCGGCAGGTCGCCCGACAGGACGTCGGCCGCAACCATCCCGGCAAAATTGATCGGTGACTTGGCGCTACCAAACTGCGGTGCGTAGCAGAGTTCGGCTTCCTCTAGATCGTAGATTGTACCGCCCATTTGGAGGACTACGGCGATGGCATCGATCCGTTTATCCGCACCGTCCTGCCCGACGGCCTGTGCACCAAGGATGCGACTGTCAGACTTGCGGAAGAGGATCTTCATCGCCAGATATTTGGCGCCTGGATAATATCCGGCGTGGGAGTTCGGGTAGAGATAGATCTTTTTCATAATCAGCATCACCAACCCGCTTGAGCATTTTTTCGCTGACACCGGTCCAGGCAGCGGCGCCGTCAAAAAGCCCGATGATCGCGGTGCCCTGGGTGCCGCGGTAGCAAAGCATCGCGGCCGGCAATCACATCGGCGATGCATTACGGCCCCGTTGATTGGCCGGACCCGCCAACGCGACCAGCGACCACTGACCGGTGACGTAGTCCTACTTCAACGGCATCTCGACGGCAAAATGTCGGGATTGGTCGCGCATCTGGTCGTCCACACGAATTCCGCCAAGTTCGCCGATTTCGAGCCTGGCGTTTTTCGCCAGCCAGGTCTCGGGACGCACGCCGATGCCAAGCACGACGAGATCCGCCGGATAGCGCTCCCCCGCCTGCGTGAGCAACTTCAAGCGCCCCGTAGTCTGTCTTCTGGATACCAGATACGTCGGCGTTGAGAACAAGGCGAAGACCGTTCTTCTCCAAATGGCGCTCGACGTAGCGCGCCATCTCGGGGTCCATCGGGGAAAGCACTTGATCGCCGCGCTGGAGCAGCGTCACCTGGATCCCAATGTGAATCAGGTTCTCAGCCATTTCAAGACCAATAAAGCCGCCACCAACTACGACCGCCCGCTTTGCCGGCATCACGGTCTGGAAACCGGTGTACGCATCCATGCCGGAGGGCAGCGCAACATGGCCTTCAATCCACTCGCGGATCGCCTTGGCGTCGGGCACAGTCCGCACCCGAAAAACGCCCGGCAGGTCAATCCCTGGTAATGGTGGGCTGACAGGCGTTGCGCCTGGGGACAAGACAAGTTTGTCGTAGTGCTCGGTGGTCACCTCGCCGGTGACCGTATTGCGAAGATCGATGGTCTTTTGTCTGGTGCAATGGCGATTGCTTCACAGCGAGTGCGGACATCGATGGCAAACTGTTCGCGGAAAACCCGTTCATCGGCCACCAGTAGACTGGATTCGCGCGCGATCACACCGCCGACATGGTATGGCAACCCACAGTTGGCGTAGGATACGTATGGTCCGCGTTCCACCATGAGAATTTCCGCATCCTCAGCCAACCGGCGCAGCCGTGCCGCACACGAAGCGCCGCCGGCTACCCCACCCACAATAATGACCTTTAATTTTGAAGTTTTGTCTTTGTTTTCCATGGCCGTTCCATTCTCAGTTGTCTGGAGCGTGAAATTGACGATGCGAATTCCTTGCGATCTCAATCGGAAAGCGGACCTTTCCCGGGTGTGTCGAGGCCTGAACGCAAATGTCAGCGGCAACACGCTGTGTGGCTTCAAGCATATTCCAGGGATTGGATATGCGCATCACCATTTTCTGGTGATTGGGTGGCGACTTTCGAGGAACTCCGAGCCTGGCTGCGTCCCAGCAGGCCATTGCGGCGCAATCTGTACCGCAATGGCCTATCGCTCTTCAGGAAAGTGGAATCGTGATGAACAAGTGGAACAGAGCGCTGGTGTTACGGCAGCAGCTTTTCCAGCCTTTCTACATATTCGGCCAGCATCCCGAACGCGGTTTCAACCGGCGCCGGTGAACGCAGATCCACCCCGGCGCGTTGCAGCGCATCGAGCGGGTCCAACGAACCGCCGGCGCTCAAGAATTCGATGTAGCGTGACACCGCACCCTGCTTGCCGGCTAGAATCCCATCGGCCAGCGCATGCGCGCCGGCGATCCCGGTGGCGTACTGGTAGACGTAGAAATTTGAATAGAGATGGGTGGAGAATTGCGCCCAGGTGATCCCGGTGCGCGCGCGATCCATCACCAGATCGTCCCCATACCCTTCGGCAAAGAGATCCGCCATCAGGTTATTTAACACGTCCGCGGTCAACGCCTGCTCCGCGCTCGGCGCTCGTGGATCTCCAACTCGAAGCGCGCCAGCGTCGGCATGATGAAGAAGTAGCGATGGAAGTTTGACATCGCCTCCTCGATCGCCGATCTGGAAGTCCCGGTCCGTCTGTGTGCGCAGCAGATAGTCACGCACCATGGCCTGGTTGAAGTTCGAAGCCACCTCCGCGGCAAAGAGCGTGTACCGGGCGTAAATCAGTGGTTGGGTCTTCCAACTGAAGTGGGAATGCAGCGAATGGCCCAGTTCATGCGCCAACGTGCTCAGGCTGAAGAGGTCGTCGTTGTAGCTCATCATGATGAAGGGGTGGGTGCCGGGACCGCCAAAGGAGAATGCGCCCAGCCGCTTGCCCTTGTTGGGATAGATGTCCACCCACCGCTCTTCCAGGGCGCCGCGGCGCAGTACGCTGGTATACTCGTCGCCAAGCGGCTCCAGCCCTTCCACGATCCAGTCTACCGCCTGCGGGTAGAGCGTCGTCACTTTGGCATCCGCCAGCGGCGCCTTGATGTCATACTCGTGCAGGGTATCCACCCCCAGCACGCGGCGGCGCAAACGCCAGTAGCGGTGCCAGGTCGGCAGGTTGCGGCGGAAGACCTCGATCAGGTTGTGAAAGACCGAGAGGGGGATGTTCGCGGGCGCCAGCGCTGCCTCCAGCGAGGAGCCGTACCGGCGGACACGCGCCTTGAAGACATCCTGCTTGATGCCTGTGGCCAGGGCATTGGCCATCGTGCTCTTAAAGGCCAGGTGCGCGTCGGCGTAGCTTTCCCAGGCGGTCCGGCGCACCTTGCGATCTGCGTCGGCCAGGAGTGCGCCGAGCGAGCCGTGTGTCACCTCGAAGGTGCTGTCGCCGGCGGCGTAGTGCGCCGGTTGGAAGGTCATTTCACTGTTGGTGAGGATGCCGTGCGTGGCATTGGCGGTGCGGAAAGGATCCTCCACCTGCCCCATCACTTCTTCCACCTCGGCCGAGCGTACATGTGGGGCCATGCGCTCCAGGTTGTCGAAGTAGTGGCCATAGATGGCAAGGCGTGGGTAGGCGGCCATCCAGGCGCGCAGTGTGGGAAAACCGAGCGCCATCAGTTCGGGTTCGGCGAAGGCAACTGCGGCCTGCACTTCGGACGTCAGCGTACTCGCCTGGCCGGTGCGTGCGGCTGCGGTCTGGTTCGTGGTGTCGGTGCCAGTCGAGAAAGGCGTACATGCTGGCGCGCTGTGCGTCACGCATCAGCCCCTGGTAGACATCCAGCCAGTCGGCGAAGCACGTCGGCGCTGTCGCCCAGCCGGCCTTGATAGGAGCGTGCGGTCGCGAGCCGCTGTCTGATATCGGCCACCTGCGCCTCCCCAGGCGGCGGGCGTCGGAAAGATGCTGGCCAGGTCCCAGGTGTATTCGACTGGAATTTCAGAGCGGATGGAACAGAGACGGTGGACATAGGGTGTGCCTGCTTTGTGAATGAAGGATCGCCAGGGCGAGTGTAGAGTAGACCCGTATTGGTGTAGTATAGCTTATTGATTATTCTTCTCCTCTTTGCCCCCATCGCCTCGCCTCCCATTCTTGCCGCTTTGCTTTCGCCGATTTACACTGCGTTCACCGTGGATAGACGCCGACCCCGGCTCCGTGCAGCCAATAAATGTGAAAGTAGTGAAAAAGTGAGTGACACCACCGTACAGGCGAAGCGCCTGTGGAAGCCTGTGCGATCAGGCGGCGGATAGTTTCTGGTTGCTGTTGATTGCGTCTCTTTCGATCACCGTGATGGTGACGCGCGTTTATCTGGAACTCACCGGCTATCCGCAGGTGGGGACAGCACCTACCATGTGGCGCACGTGTTGTGGGGCGGGCTGCTGCTCTTTGTTGCCGTTGCGCTGCCGCTCTCGCTGGTAAACCGCTATGCGCTGTGGGCGTCATCGATATTGGGGGATCGGCGCCGGGTTGTTTATTGACGAGGTTGGGAAATTCATCACGCAGAGCAACGATTACTTCTTTCCGCTGGCGTTTCCGATCATCTATGGGTTTGTCTTGATCTGTGTGTGGACATACTGGCGGATTCGACGCACCCAGCCGCGCGACGCGTTACATTGCTGTATCATGCGCTTGAAGATATGAAACAGGTGCTTGACAACGACCTTGACCCGTTTGAGCACCGGGAATTGTTGACCGAATTGAAGCTGGTGGTGGCCACTGCCACCGACCCCAACGAATTGCGGTTGGCAGAGTCGCTGCTGGCATTTGTCCAGTCGCGTGATCTGCCGCATGGCGATCAAACCAAGCAAGATCGAAGAATTTCTCGAAAGGATGCGGGGTGTTCGCCAGACGTCCCTCAAAGTTGGTGCTGAAGATCATCCTGGTGTTGGGTTTCGGTCTGATGTGCGTCAATGCTGTCGTAAAGCTTATCGGCCTGGTCAGCCTGGTGACGAGACAAGGACCGTTTTACGAGGCGTTCGCCGACTTTGCAGTGGTTAGTGGCAAATCGAGATACGTAGTGACTAACCAGACGCTCCTGATGACGACGCAATTTCTGGTCGTCGTGGTTGGCATACTTGCGCTGATTGCCGTTGTCTTGCTGCTTGTGGGTAAGGACACTTGGGGCGTTCGCATTGGTACGTTGGGGTTGATCTTCTCGTTGTGTATCGTAAACTTCTTGGTATTTTACTTTGCGCAACTGTATGCGCTGGTTGAGGCGTTGGGCCAGAATGTTGCTACTTGATCGTGGTCGCGCTGTATCGATGGCGCTTCTTGGGTGTGACGACCCGGCAGAAGGCGGTGCCGACCGAGGTCGGGCGGGGATTGAACCATCCGCCTGGGACCGAGGTCCCGGCTAATAGCCGAAGTCCACCTACGTGGACTGAAGAAATTCCAGCGTTCGATCCCAGGCCAGTTTCGCGGCGGTCTCGTTGTATGCCTGCGTCCGGTCCGGTTCAAAGAACCAGTGCCCAGTGCCGGGGTACATGTAGAAGTTCACCGAACGTCCTGCGTCCCGGAGCGCAGCCTCCAATCCCTCTACTGCGTCCAAAGGCTCGAATTCGTCGGTTTCTGCAAAGTGGCCGAGATAAGCAGCGCGCGCTGCGTTGAAGTCGCCAGGCCCGGTCCCGTAAAAAACGACGACAGCATGAACCTGCGCCGGGGCCTGGCCGATAGATCCAGCGCAAAATAGGCGCCCAGGGAGAAGCCAATCACGGCTACGTTCGGTTCGCCGGTGCGCTCCAGCAAGAAGGCCAGTGCATCCGCAACGTCGCGCCGCGCCTGGGCGCCGTCGAGTTCGTTGACCAACGCCTCTGCGTCAGGAATCGTGTCGGCCAGTTTGCCGTGGTAGAGGTCTGGGGCGAAGACCACAAAGCCGGTTTCGGCCAGGCGCGTGCAGACACCCTTGATGGTGTCGTTGAGTCCCCACCAGGGGTGCAGGACAAGCACCGCGCGGCCTTTGCCGGTGCTGGGGATGGCGAGAAAACCGTCAGGTTGGGTCATTGAAAAAGGTTCCTCTCGGATCTGCGTCCATCCGACGCACGATAGCGCTGCTGATGCGGTCTTTCAGGGCTGGAATCATAACACAAAGGCGTCGTGGGTATGGCTAACGATTGTGATGCAGTCCGCTTCAGCGCCAACCGAGACGATCCTGGATCAGGTCGATCGCAAATGCCGGCATCCCGGCCTGCGCCAGGTAAGCGCGTACGCCGCCATAGCGAGTGTTCAGGTGATTCAGAAAACCGAACATCGTTTCCGGTTCCGCCAATGGCTTATGCGAAAGACCGTCACCTGCGGCGACGCGGCCTTGTTGGAGGCGTTGTTCATAGTCAGGCCACAAGCGCGCCTGGCTTTCGGCGTAGTCCGTGGCGATCTCGCCGGCAGGCACGCCGGCAATGGCCAGCAAGAGCGCGGCGATCATGCCCGTCCGGTCCTTGCCGGAGTGGCAGTGAATGACCACCCCACCCGGTGGTGCGCTGCTCACGGCCCGTAGGATCGCCACGATCGCATCGGGATAGTGGTCGGCAATGATGCAATACACTTCAGTTCGCGAGGTCGCCTTTACGATCAGCGCCTACATGGGGATAGTATTTCTCGATCGGTAAGGTGCAGTCGCAGGAGACTGCCCGGAATCGGCCAGGTCATAGGTTCTGCAGCAACTTCTTGTGGCGATCGGATGTCGATGATGGTGCGCACGCCGTGTTGCAGCATGGACTCCTGCCCGGCGCGATAGTCGGCCCACGCAATCGGCGCGGATGACGAACTGCCATTGAGTCGCACTTCCGTCGCCGGTGGGTATGCCGCCCAGATCTCTGGCGTTCAGGCAGCCTTCCCACGCCAGGTGGCGGGACGCGTAAGTTTTGGACACATCGCTCTCCGGGCGCACCTATGATTCGGAATGTCGATGATGGCTACTTTGAACTCCGCATCGCCTTCACATGCCGCAGCGATGGGTCTGCCTTGAGGTCGTCGTATGCATCCGACCCGCGTGCATAGAGGGCGATTCTTGAGTCCTCGTCGTGATGAATTCCCCAACCATAGGTTTTGGCCAGCGGCGACGAGCGCAGACAGGCCTGTCCCCTTGAAAAGAACGCCGTTCGGGCGGCATCCATCTCTGCCTCTACGACATGATTACGCACCGCCCAGATGGTGAAGAGCACATCATCCGAGGTGTATTCGTACGGATAGTCGTGGATCAACTCAAATTGCATCCTTGCAATCGTCTTATCTTCTTTTTCGGAGGAGGCATGCCCACGTCCGCTTTACAGTCTTCCGCCGTCTCGATAAGGTATTCGCGTAATTGGTGGAATGCATGCGCCCTGACCTTGATGAAAATCGGCCACAAAGTGTCTACGTCACACTAGACATCATAAGGGCAATCATCAATTGTCAACTCAAAACACAGTCAATGCCTTACCACTGTCGAAAATCTGACGGCGGTTTGGAATGGTGATCGGACTATGCT
>JADJPH010000090.1 GCA_016713335.1 Candidatus Fredericiella danica
CGGTGCTCAGGGCTTTTGGGAGTGGGCGCCCGCAGCCCCATATTTGGCTAAGCGATGATCGATCGCAGACGCCGGCAGCAAAAGGTGATCGTTGCCGGCGCAATTTTTTTCTGCTTTGCCCGGTGGGGCGTGTGCTACACTGTAGGTCCCAGCCTGCCATACAGCGTAACCACTTCCAGCCAAGAATGCGGTCTAGACATGCCCAACACCATCACCCCCCAAGCCTTCGTCGACAAGTGGCGTGATACCGCGCTCAAAGAACGCGCCGCGGCCCAAGAGCATTTCATCGATCTTGCCGCCTCGTCAACCACCCCACCCCTTGTTGAAGACGATCCCACCGGCGTCCGCTTTGCCTTTGGAGCCGGTGCCGACAAACAAGGTGGCGGCCAGGGCTGGGCCGACGTGTGGAAGCGCGGTTACTTCGCCTGGGAATACAAAGGCAAGCACGCCAACCTCGACAAAGCCTACCAACAGCTTCTGCTCTATCGCGAATCGCTCACCAACCCGCCGCTGCTGGTGGTCAGCGACCTTGACCGCATCATCATCCACACCAACTTCACCAACACCGTCAAGCGCACCATCACGCTCGCCTTGGCCGACCTACTCACCACCGAAGGGATGCGCCAACTGCGCGCCCTCTTCTACGATCCTGATTCGTTCCGCGCGCCCCAAACCACCGAGCAAGTCACCCGCGACGCCGCCACCGAATTCGCCCGCCTTGCCGAGCATCTGCGCAAGTGGGGCCATGAGCCGGAACGGATCGCCCACTTCCTCATCCGCCTGCTCTTCTGCCTCTTTGCCGAAGACATCGAGCTTCTGCCCAAAGGTCTCTTCACGCGCCTAATCGACCGCGGGCGGCAGCATCCCGACCACTTCAACCGCCAGTTGCGCCAGCTCTTCGGCGAGCGGCCGTGGGCGACTTTTGGCGAACACGCCGTGCCACACTTCAACGGCGGCCTCTTCGACGACGACAGCATTGTAGAACTCGACCACGATGGCCTCATCATCCTGCACCACGTCGCCTCACTCGACTGGTCGAGCATCGAACCGAGCATCCTCGGCACCCTCTTCGAGCGCAGCCTTGACCCCGGCAAACGCTCCCAACTTGGCGCACTACACCAGCCGCGAAGACATCCTTGTTCTCGTCGAGCCGGTGCTGATGGCCCCGCTGCGCCGTGAGTGGGAAACGTCAAACAGAGCGCGCAAGACCTGGCCGACAAACGCGACAAAGCCACTCGACGCCGGGCAGCGCAACGCGCAACCAAAACCTCCTGCGCTCACTGATCCCCAGCTTCTTTGACAAGATTGCCGCCACCCGCGTCCTCGACCCCGCCTGTGGCAGTGGCAACTTCCTCTACGTCGCCTTGCGCCAATTGCTCGACCTCGAAAAGGAAGTCTCCCAATTCGCCAGCACCGTTGGCCTGCCGGGTCTGTTTCCGCAGAGCAGCCCCACCCAACTCTATGGCATCGAACTCAACGAGTACGCCCACGAATTAGCCCAGGCCACGGTGTGGATTCGGCTACATTCAATGGCTGCATGAAAACGGCTATGGCGTACCCAGCGAACCTATCCTCAAGCGGCTAGACAATATCAAGCAGATGGACGCTATCCTAGCCTTCGACGCCGAAGGTAGACCTTACGAACCTGGAGTGGCCCGCGGCTGAGGTGATCATGGGCAACCCCCCGTTCTTGGGAGGTGCAAGAGACTGCGCTCCGAACTTGGCGCGAGCTATGCTGGACGGTATCTACAATCTTTACAGCGCAGAGTCCCCCCATGAGGCCGACCTGGTTAGCTACTGGTTTGAACGCGCCCGATATGCAATCCAGAAGGGGTTGACCAGCCGAGCCGGTTTAATTGCAACACAATCAATCCGAGCCGGAGCAAATCGAGTGATCTTGGAGGGCATCAAGTCAACGGGCGATATATTCCTTGCTTGGAGTGACAGGCCTTGGCATTTGACGGTGCGGCGGTGCGCGTCTCGCTAGTGGGGTTTGATAGTGGAATTGAGCATCCGAAGATGCTTGATGGTGCTGAAGTTCAAGAGATTTTCGCCAATCTTTCGGGCAGCGTCGATACAACCCTTGCCAAAAGGCTGCAAGAGAATGTGGGATTATGCTTTATGGGGGATACCAAGCAAGGCCCCTTTGAAATCGACAACGCTTTGGCTAAGAAGATGCTCTCTCTCCAGGGAAACCCAAATGGCCGACCGAATAGTGAAGTGGTGCGACCCTCGGCGCAATGGGCTGGATATTACCAGGCGCGCTTCGCGACATGTGGATCATCGACTTTGGGCGGATATGCCTCTTGAGGAGGCGGCAGGATACGAAGCTCCGTTTGAGTATATTGTGAACCACGTAAAGCCATTCCGAGAGGAAAATCAAAAGGATTGGTATAGGAAGGAATGGTGGTTGCACTATGCGCCGCGGGGAGACATGAGGGACGCGGTTGCGGGTATATCGCGGTATATCGTGACTCCGCGAGTTGCGCGCCATAGAGTCTTTGTTTGGCTGTCCCCTGAAACGATCCCTGATAGTAGGCTATTATTTGTATTTACGCGGGATGATGACTACTTTGGCGTGCTAAGCACTCTCGCACCCATGAGGTGTGGTCGTTGGCTACTTCGTCACGTCACGGAGTGGGAAATGATCCCACCTATAACAATAGCACCTGCTTTGAGAACTTTCCCTTCCCGTGGCCTCCAGGCCAAGAGCCTGTGGAAGACCCACGGGTTCAAGCTATCGCCCAGGCCGCTAAAGACCTATACGAGAAGCGCGAAGCCTGGCTCAACCCGCCCGGCCTGAGCGAAGCCGAACTCAAAAAGCGCACCCTCACCAACCTCTACAACCAGCGTCCCACCTGGCTCGACCTGGCTCATAAGAAACTCGACGCTGCCGTGGCTGCCGCCTATGGCTGGCCCGCCGACCTCGCCGACGAAGAAATCTTAGCGCGGCTGCTGGCACTCAATTTAGAGCGTGCTGCCAAGTAACCTTCCCGCCACTGAATGCTAAGGGCCGCGGATCCGTCCCGCGGCCCCAACTTAGCCTTGCCTGTTTTGCCGTACTTGCAACAACATTATGCTATGCATGACCAGCTCCATGCGGTCACAGCGCGCTCTCGCTTTCCACCGCGATTGGATTGTCGACTCATTTGCCGCGCGCAATTCTGCCGTCTGTACTTCTTTGGCGATGCGACGGATTTCGTCGCGCAGATGCTCCAGAATCGCCGTCAGGTTTTCGTTGGCCGTGCCACCTGCGGGGATGCCCAGCCGCCGTGCATAACGCCGCAACGCCTCCGCTACCTGTGCGTCCGTGGCGTTGAACGTAATTATCCCCGTTGCGCCGCCGACGCGCAATCTCAAATCGCTCGCCATTGTTGCCCCCTACATCCAACAAAACATTAAGGCAATCGCCAATGTGCCGCTCCCTGACTGGCGAATCGCTGTCAGCGCGCCGCCCGCGCTCAATGCCAGCCGCAACGTATTACCGCCAATTACCGTGTCCAGGGTGTCCCCCCTGCCGACAATGCCCGTTTTGGTGACAAACAGAAAACCTCCATTGCCGTCGTGAATATGCAGTGGCCCCGCAACCGCCTGACCGCTTGCCAACATCCCAAATGATTGTGCCATCGTTAGCTCCCCACCGGCCATACCCGCGCTGTGACGTGCCAGGTTACATTGTTATTGGTCGCACCTGTGACACGGATGCGAACATCGGCCCCCGATACATCCATCGTAGCCGTATACGTATTGTCGGAATCCCCAGATGCTCTGAGCAGACCGATTAGCGTGGTTGTGCCAGCTACATTTTTATACGTACCCTTTAGTTCCCAACATCCCATTTCGGCTGGTACCCGCCGATCCACCTGTCCGTCGGCACTCAACAATCGCATGGACAACGTAAGTGGTCGAAGCGGGTACTGTAAATGCTGCTAAAGTCGTCACCGTCGCGTTGGTGGTAGCAACACGACTGGATCACGCTCGCGCGGGTCGTCACCGGTGGCGGTCGATCCGCCGCTGCACCATTGCTAAGCGTGCCTTCCTTGACGTGCAGTCGCTATCAGCGTGGTGACACCGACGCCAAAATTGCCGTTGGTGTCAAAACGCCCCCTTGTCGGTTGCGTTGGTGAAAAAAGCCAAATCGTGATTACTGCCTGTGCCAAAGACGCCAAACGCCGCGCCTGCAATCAACTGACACTTCACCCCGGAATCGCCGCGATAGGCTTGGATGCGAACAGACGCAGCCGCGCGATAGGCTTCAATGGCCTCGTCAGGGTTGGTGCGTCCGCTACCAAAGCGGTCATTGAGCTGATCATAGGCAGAGTTTGCCCCAAACTGGATAAGCCCTCTTTAGTCGCATGAGCAGTGCTATGCAGAATCAGGTTCTCGCCGGCAGCAGTGCCGCCGTTAAGCGTCTGCCCGCCGCTGCGTCCCGCCAGCAGGGCATACAACGCTTGCGCTTCGATCAACGCCACCAGTTGCGCCATCGTCAAATCTTCGGGGTTGCCTGTCCCTGATGTAGTGCGCCCCTTGACCGTGGCGTTTGCCATGTTGGCTAACTTGGCATTGCTCACGGCATCGTTGGCAAGAGACGAGGTGTTGATGTTGGTCAGTGTGTTGGCTGAGGCGTCAATACTCTTGTTGGTTAGCGTGGCGACTACACTGTCGTAATAGCTTTTGATAGCGTCACGAAGATTGTTGAAGGAAATCCAGCGTAGTGCGTTGTTTCAAGGTTAGAGCGAATCGCTCTGTTCCGCCAGGCGTAGTCAATTCGGTAGCGGCGTCAATTGCCGTCTGCACTCCCGCATCAAAATCCACCCAATCATTGAGCAGAGCACCGCCATCCGCCTTGGGGATGGCACCGGCCGCAGGCGTCGCCGTCGCCACTTCATCACTGCCGCCGTCCTGGTGGCTGGCCGCGATCCGGCACCATCGTGGCATCCACGTCGCCGTCGGCGGTCAACACAATCGGTTTGCCGGCATCCCCTACGCCCGCGCTCGCATCGAGATGCTCGCCCTTCAGAAAATAACGCGTGTCGCCGCGCTCTGCGTCCAAATAACGTGGATGGTCGTCATTGAGATCCAAATTGGTCAGCGAGGAGTGCGGATGGGTGTGGCTCGGCACCCCGGACGGGTCGTCAGGCACCTGCTCCAGCACGGCAGCGTCGGAATTGTCACGCGCCACAATCACATAGCTGTTATTCTCCAGCACTAGCCACACCGGCAAATAGGGCTGGTGGGCCACCCCGGCACGGTTGA
>JADJPH010000091.1 GCA_016713335.1 Candidatus Fredericiella danica
GTGGTGTCAATTCTGCCGACCCCCACCCCGGCTCCGGCACCTGCGTCGAGTCCCCTGGCTGCGGGATCATTCGTCACCTACACGGTGGCCAGCGGGGATTCGCTTTATGCGATTGCGTTGCGATATGGCGTTGCGATCGAGGCATTGGCGGCCGCCAATGGTCTGATCGACAGCGTGATCCATCCGGACCAGGTGCTCATCGTTCCAATCACCCAACCTGTCGCCTTGTCCCCGACATTGATGGTGGAGAGCGTCCCGCCGGCGCCGGTAACCGCACCGTCGCTTGTTCCTGACTCTGCACCGGCTGGCGCCGTCGATCCCGGGCCTTATCCGTTCTCGGCACTCTATGGTGACTTGATGGCGAGCTATCCTGCCAGCGTAGAACGTGCGCGCTTCACCCTGCGCGCTACGCTCCCGAACGACCGCCAGCAGGTGACCTGCAAGCCATTGCCGATCTGGTGCAGCGCACTGGACCATCATGAGCAGTTGCTGGGCGTAACATTGGGGCGGCACTTTGATATTTTCGCGGCAGGCACGCTGTTTGCCACCGATCAATCGTTGCGTGGCCATGCGTTCTCCAGAGACTGGCGCACCGTCTTCTTGTTTGATGGGTCCGGGATGCAGCGGACAAGCAATATCTGGTGGCGCATGAGTTGACGCATCTCTTTGTCTGGAAATGTCTACGGTGCGGCTGTCTCGGTCATGTTGAGCGAGGGTGTGGCGGTCTATGCCGGGATGGAGTTGATTGCTGACAGCAGCCATATGCCGATTCGCACCTTCTGTTCCGCCTTTCATCAGGCTGGCGCGCTGCCGCGCATCTCGCAATCACTGGACTACCTTGGTCATATTCGCAACCTTGAGAACTACTATGCAGCCGGCTGCTTTGTGAAGTTTCTGATTGAACGCTATGGCGCACCGACCTTTGGGCAACTCTATCCGACCGCCGATTTTGTTACGGTTTACGGAAAATCAGTCGAAGCCCTTGAGGCAGAGTGGATTGCGGATCTGGAAGCCAACCCAGTGGCGCTTGATTTCGCTCCCTGGCGATCTCGTGACGGCAGTTGCAAACCTTGACGCAGACTATTCAGCGCTCTTGATAACTTTGGTGGCACACCAGAGGAACTTGCAACTTACTGGGCACTGGAGCGCGCGAAGACTCGCCGTTCTTGAAGGAGGCCTTCAATCGATACAGCAGGCTGCTGCACCATAATCCCCGCAGGGCTGTGCACACAGACAATACGAGGTTGGTCATGCCTGCAAGAAACAATCGTACAACGGTAAATAGTCGAACGCTACGAGGCCGGCGTGGTTGTCTGGTCTGGTTTTCATGGTTGATTGTGATCAGGGCAATCGCTGCCGGCGGCTACTATTTCCGTGACGAAGTGCCTCCGGTGATTGACGTGGTTATATCTCAACTCAACCTCGCGACGCCGGCGCCAACACCGGTTCCGGCCCCAGACTATGCGGCATTGATCCAGGACTTCCGGCGGCGAACAGGCGGCGGTGCGGAGCGCGCTTGGAGCCGACCATTAACGACATCCTAAGCGCAGTTGCGGTCTATGCCACCGGCAGCGCCAGCAAGTGCAAAGACGAAGTCGCCGGTCTCCAGACAGATAGTCGTTGGCTGAATCAAATCTCGAAAAGTTCAATGTCGTGCAGGTCCTGCCCGACTCACCAACGGTTGCCAAACTGCTCACCGAAGAGGTCTATCGGAAGCGCACCTATGAACGCCGGCAGGTGTGGATGCCGAAGTTGCATCCGAACACTATCAACTCAGCGGGGTCTATGGTGGAATATGCCGGTGATCATTTGGGTCATCACCGACAGCCGCAGGTAGCGCCCCGGTCCCACTGCCCGACTGACCCGCTCGGTTATCTGCAGAGATATCACTCTCTGAACACGTTGCGATGTAGATTGGACCCAGCGAACGAGGAGTCTTGCGATGGTCAAGCGTTTAGCACTGTGTATGCTTTGGTTTGCGGTGTTTGCACTGGCCGCGCAGCAACCAGGCGAGCTCGGATCCATCACCGGCGCCGGCTGAAACGGTCGATGGCACTGCCACGGCAGCAAGCCAGATCATCGCGCTTGCGCTTTCCAAGGTTGCCACCGCAACGCCGGCTCAGGAAGACAGTTCAGCGCCGGATAGGCCGATTGCGTCGCCAGAAACGGCTGCACCCGCAGGCAGTGCGCCCGAGCCGCAAACCGGCACCGCGACATTTGCCGCCGCAGCCGCACTTGCGGATCCGATTGAACCGACCGAGACACCGGCGCCCACCGCCACACCGGCGCCGACAAATACACCAGTGCCCCCAATACGCCAGTCCAGCCAACCGTTGACCCTGCTGTCGAAGAAAAGCAGGCGGCTGCCCGTATCGCGACTGCGGTTGCAGCGACGCTGGCGGCTGAACATAGCGCCGCTACCGCCGCCGCCGCCACCGCGACGGATGAAGCGCGGCGCATCGCACTGGCAGTCGAGCGACGCGCAAGGCGCAGCCGCCTCCTACTTCACGGCAACGGCCACGCGCACCCTGAACCGACCCTGATCTGGGCGCCACGTCAACTGCCGCGGCGCGTGAACTGGCCTTGTCGGTGAAGGCAACCCTGACGGCGATCGCACCGGCGCCGGTCAAACCGAGCGCCGGCAATCTGGCCGTCTGCCTTGAACCCTGCGCATGGGATCGATCCAATGCCCGCCGCACGTTCGACGCCGGTGTGAAGAAACTCTATGTTGCCTTTGACTATGCCAACATTCCGCCGGGGGCGCACTATGAGCGCGTCTGGCGGCTCCTTGGGAGGGGCGAATGGGTGCGGTACGACTGCACCTGGCCCGGGCCAGGCACGGGAACAACTGACGTCACCTTGACGGAACCGGCAGGATTGCATGACGGGACCTGGGAGGTGAGCATCATCGTGGATGGCGTCACCATCTTACAGGACACGATCTTTCTTGCGGGTAACTGGGACGCCTGGTACCCGTCAGGCGTATTCAACACATGTTTTGGCAAGCGTGCGAGCAACTAAGGCGTTCGCCAGGTGGCGCAATGGCAACTGACTCCAGGAAGTTCACGCTGCTGATGGTAGCCGCCAGCCTCTTGGTGCTGGCGGCGTGTGGCCCCGCTGCACCCTCAGCCGCGACAGTTGTAGCGCCTACGGTCGATGCAACCGCCACTGCCGCCAGTGCCATCATCTTGGCCGCGCTGACGACGCCCACCAATCGTCAGACGGACAGCGCTGCGCCTGAGGTGCAAACACCGCAGCCGGCGTTACCGGCGGAGGCTGCGGTGCCCGCACAGCCGGATGCAGCCGACATTGCCGCCACGGTGGCGGCGGAAGTCCTGGCGCAGGTGGAGGCCACGCTCACTGCCAGTGCACCGGCGCCGGCACCGGCAACCGCCACCTCTGCGCCGACCACCGGCGCCGCCTCCTACTGACGATGCAACGGCATTTGCTGTTCAGGTTGCGACCAGGTGGCCAGCGAACTGGAGCATGCAAAAAACGATGACCGCCGCGCAAGTGGCGGCTGGCGTTGCCGATACTGGGCGACGGAGGTCAGTGCGTGGCCGCGCGGGCAAACAGTGCGTCTTGAGATCCATTATCGGCTGGCGACTGCAATCAACGATGGCCAGAATTCCTATCCGGCTGGCGACTACTATCAGGTGATCTATGCAACCGTACGATGAGCCTGCGTGTGCAGTGTGCACAGTGCATCCAGTGCTGGGGCCTGCACAGCAAGTCTGCGTCACGATTTGCTCACTGATCGCGGTGGCCCTGGGGCTACTCGCGATGTCAGGTTGTACAGCTGCCTTGCCGCCGATAGCATCTGTTTATGCAATCGATGCGCCTGTGATGGCGCCGCAACTTCATCGCCCGATGAATGAAATGGTTCTGGCGCCAGGCGCATGTCGCGATGACAAAACGTGCTATCGGATGCGCGTGGCCCTCGATTATGGGCGACATCAACTCGAGGTTGAGGAGATCGTCGATTATGCCAATCGGACGGACCAGGCCCTGAGCGAGTTGAAATTTGTGGTGGAGCCGAACCGGACCGCGGGCGCCTTTCAACTGGCCGAGATCACGAATGGCGCAGGGGTCACAGTTGCTGGCGTGCAACTACGTGGCGCCGTGCTGACCGCACCGCTGGCGAAACCGCTGCAACCAG
>JADJPH010000092.1 GCA_016713335.1 Candidatus Fredericiella danica
GAGCCATTCGGGGACGATTCAACGGAGGATCAGCAAAGCGTAGGAAGCGATCGTTGCAAACGTACGTGGCTGCTCGCCTTGTGGCGCTACTGGCATGACGCGCCGACCCGCGCTGCTGGCGTCCACACCCACCTTCAGCAGCAGCCCACGCCCGACCCGACGACCGACTGGGAAACGCGTCCAGGCGGCGGGAAAGATCGTGTTCGGCACCGCAGTGGATTACCGCCCTTCGGAGCCCTGCGCAGCACCTTCGAGCTGGACGGCTTCGACATTGCGCTGGCGCCCTTGGTGAAAAAGCTGGGCGTCGCAGTCGAGTTCAACGACTTTGCCTTCGACGGCGTGCTCCATGCCGTGCGGCAATGTGGACGCCGCTATCGCTATCTCCGTGACGCCGGATCGTCAGCAGGTGGTCCGATTTCACCAACCTTTACTCATCGGCAACAGCGTAGCGTTAAGCGGACGACCTTCACTGACACCATCACCTCAGCGGCCGATCTGGCCGGTCAGCGCGGCGGTGTAGAGCGGCACCACCTATCAAGCCTGGGCGCAGGAAACGCTGGTGGACGCAGGGTGATCGTGCAGGACGACTTGGTGCTCTATTCGACGCCAAGTGAGATTGTTATCTGCGCAACGGCACCATTGACATCGGATTGATGGGCGAACTCACGGCCGAACTGGCCGTCAAACGCAACCCGGAATTGCAGATCGTCGGGCGCCAATTCAATCAACAGCAATTCGCCATCGCCGCCGGCAAGGGCAGCAGCCTGATCGAGCCACTCAACCAGGCGCTGATCGCGCTGCAGAGCGACGGCACCTTTGCGGAGCTGGTTGACCAGTATTTGCAGGTCAATGCTTCCCACGTCACGCCCGAGGGCGACGCGGCGGTGGTAGAAAACGAGTCGGCGCCCACACAACCAGAGACGACGCCAGCGCCGGCGCCCTGCATCACCAGCATGGCCTTTGTCGCTGACCTGAACTATGACGACAAGAACATGACCGCGCCGCCGCTCATGGCGCCCGGCCAGGACTTTGTGAAGAATTGGCGCGTGCTCAACAACGGCACGTGCGATTGGGCGCCCGACTACGCGCTGGCCTACGTCAGTGGCAACCGCATCGAAGCGTCGATGGGCGGCAGCGCCGTGCCGATCGGGCGCACGGTCAAGCCGGGTGAGATGGTCGATCTCTCCGCCAGCCTGCGTGCACCGCAGGTTTCTGGCGTCTTCCAGGGCTTCTGGCAGATGCGCGACACCCTGGGGCAGTATTTCGGCGAAGTAGTGTGGGTCGGCATCCAGGTGCCGGATCCGAATCCACCGGTGCCGCCGCCTCCGCCGCCAACCCAGGACATCAACCCCAACCTGCGCGCTGACAGCGTTCACATTGCTGCCGGGCAGTGCACGACGATCCGCTGGGACGTGGACAACGTCAGCGCGGTCTATTTCATCGACGGCGGCAACCAGCAGGGGGTGGCCGGGCACGACGCGCGCAATGTCTGCCCAGGCGGGACGACCACCTATACGCTGCGCGTCACCGATCGCAACGGCGGCAACTACGACTTCGCTCACGATCAACGTGAGCGGCGCACCTGACTACAGCATCAACTTCTGGGCGGACAACACCAACCCAACGGTGGGCAGTGCGCGGCTGCGTTGGGACGTGCGCAACGTGCAGGCCGTCTATCTGGATGGCGAGGGCGTAGCCGGCGTCAGCGACCGCGAGGTCTGCCCGGCAGCACCAAGACCTACACGTTGCAGACCAAATACGACCGGTGCAGGATCCGCCAGGTAACGATCAACGTCAACAACCCGCCGCCGCCGCAACAGCCGCCGGCGATCCGCCAATTTTCGGCGAGCAGCAATCAGATTCCGCGCGGCCAGTGTGTGACCTTCGATTGGCGCACTGATAACGCCCAGGGTGTCAACCTGCTGCGCAACGGTGGCGCGGTCGTGGCGGGCGGCTGGCAACGGTTCCCTCCCAGGATTGTCCGGACGCCGGGGCTATCCGAGTACAAACTGGTGGCGTACGGCGTCGGTCCCCGACCGAGCAGAGCCCGACGGTGAATGTGATCAGGCGCAGCCGGAGACTGCGCTCGATCCACCACAATTGCAGCAAGCGCGGATGAAGAAGGCGTCGCACTAGCGACGCCTTCTTCATCCGCATCTTCATTTCTCCAGTAGTATTGACGCTATCCCCAGGCGTGTGCCATAATTTGTTTACACTACCCTTGCTCTTCATTTCGTCGACATTAACGGGCGCTAATCAAGAATTTCACAGCCAATCTGGGCGTCGGCTTTGTGTGCTGTGTCGCTTTCTCCACGAGCGCCCTCAACAACCACCCAGGGTTGGGTAGTGTGCAACCGACTTTGGCATGCGGCCATCCCGCTGCATCGCTTCAGTAGAGAGGATACCAGGTATGTCGATGCTGCTTGAACAGGAAAATGCGATGCTGCGCCAACGGATTGCGGCGTTGGAAAAACAGCTTGCAGCAGAGACGGCGCACTTTGATGACCGCCGCTATCGCCTGCTTGCCGATAATATCGACGATGTGCTTTGGGTGCTGGACCTTGAATCCAGCCATTTTACTTATGTCAGCCCTTCGGTGGAGAAGTTACGTGGGTACAGTGCAACCGAAGTACTTACACAGTCGATGGCGGAGGTGATGACCCCGGAGAGCCTGGCAATGATTGCATGATCTGCCCCGCGATCGCTGCCATTCTCGCTGGCGACCCGCACGCGGTTTCGCAGACCCATGAGATCGAGCAAATCTGTAAGGGTGGCTCAACTGTCTGGACAGAGGTGAAGACGACTTTGTTGCACTCTGATACGGGCGCGTTGCAAGTGCTGGGCGTTTCGCGGGACATTTCGGCGCGCCGCCAGATGGAGGCGGCGCTGCGGCGCAAAGAAGAGAACCTGAACCGCGCCCAGGCGATGGCGCAAACTGGGAACTGGGTGCTCGACATCGCCACGAACCGGCTGGAGTCGTCGCCGGAAACCTATCGCCTGTTCGGGCTGCCCCAAGGACAACCGCTCACAGCGGAGGACTTCTTCGTCTGCATTCACCCCGAGGATCGGGAGGTAGTCGCGGCGGCGTGGCAAGCAGCACTCCAGGGCGCCCGCTATGCCATCGACCATCGCATTATCGTCGGCGGCGAAGAACGTTGGGTGCACGAAGGCGGAATTAATGCGATGCTCAGGGTAAACCACAGTTGGCGACAGGTGTGGTAAGAGATATCAGTGAACGGAAATTGGCGAAAATGCCCTCCGCGCTGGTGAAAGCGTTACCGTGTCATCTTCGAGGGCGCCGACGAGGGCATCATTGCCTATCATCTTGCGACACGCCGGTTTGAATATGTCAACCCGGCGATATGTACACTTTTTGGATACACGCGCGCAGAGTTGCTCCAACTCGACATCCCCGACCTGCATCCTGCAGACGCGATGACGTTGGTCGTGGCGGAATTTGCTGAACTCGCCAGCGGTGTCAAATCGCTCTCGGCCAACATTCCGTGCCGGCGACACGATGGAACGCGTTTACTACGCCGACATCAAGGCCACCTCTGCGGTCATTGATGGCGTTTCCCTGCTCGTCGGCTTTTCCGCGATGTCACCGAAGGCGGGCGCGGCGAGGCGCTGCTGCGCGCTCGGCTCCACCTGAGCACGTTGCCGCCCGACGCCACGCTGGATGAACTGCTGCAGGCCACACTGGACGCGGCCGAGATCGTCACCGAAAGCAGGATCAGTTATTTCCATTTCGTGGATGACGCCGAGCAGGCTGTCTTGTTGCAGATTGGTCCCACCAACACGCTGGGGCAGAGTTGTATGATCGAGGACAAGGGGCACCGTAGTGAGATTACCACTGCCGGTCTCTGGGCCGACAGCGTGCGCCAGCGCAAAACCCTGATTGTCAACGACTACCAGGCATGGCCCAATCGGGTTGGGCTGCCCGAGGGACACTCGCCGCTGACGCGCATGATTTCGGCGCCGGTCATCCGCAACGGCAAAGTCGTTGCGCTGATCGGGGTTGGCGACAAAGAGAGTGACTACGATGCGGCGGATGTGGAGGCAGTCACCTTGTTGGCGGCGGAGGCGTGGGACATCGTGCTGCGCAAGCGCGCCGAAGCTGCACTGCGCGAAAGCGAGGATCGCTACCGCACCCTGGTCGAGAGCCAGGAGGCAGTGATCATGGTGCTTCAGCGCCGACGGCGTGTTTCACTACATCAACCGAATTGGCGCCCAATTGCTCAAGCGCACCGTGACGGACATCCTGGGCACGCGGCTGCACGACCTGTTCCCCGCTGAGGAGGCCGACGGTTTGCTGGCGAATGTGCGCCGCGTGATTGCCAGCGGACAGGGCATGAGCGAGGAGTCGCCCAATTTGTGGGCTGGCCGGGTGCGCTGGAGCCGCACGAATCTGCAGCCACTGCGCAATGCCGACGGCCAGGTAGCGCAAGTACTTGTCAGCTCGGTCGATATCACCGATCGCAAAGCGGCGGAGCTTGTGCTAGAAGAACGGGTGGCGGCGCGCACGGCGGAACTGAGGCGATCCGCCAACGGCTTGAACTTGCCGCGCACGCCGCAGGCATCGGCATCTGGGATTGGAATTGCAAGACCGACGAATTGCTCTGGGACGAGCAGATGTTCAAGGTTTTTGGCCGTGCGCACACCGACTTCGGTGGTACCATCCAATCATGGGGAGCTACGTCCACCCCGCCGACCTGCCGGTGCAGAACGCTCTCTTGCAGGCTGCTCTGCGCCAGGAACGCGAGTTCGATTCAGTGTACCGCATCCTTTGGCCGGATGGCAGTGAGCGCCACATCAAGGCCAACGCTATCACCCTCTTCGACGCACACGGTCTGCCCGACCGCATGATCGGCGTCAATTATGACATTACCCGACCAAGCAGGCCGAACAGATGTTGCGCCGGGTGAGGGACGACGGCGTCAAGCCAACCTGGAATTGGAACGCGCCGTGCGTATGAAGGACGATTTCCTCGCAAACATGAGCCATGAACTCCGCACGCCGCTCACCGGCATCCTAGGGCATGGCGCACAAGAAACGACAAAACATTGGCTTGACGATGACTCCCACCGGCGTCGTCATTTACTGCGACCCGCGCCGGCTCAAGCAAATCCTGGTCAATTTGCTCAGCAACGCTGTCAAATATACCCCCGATGCCGGTTCGCTTGGCCTCGATGTGGAGGGCGATGAACAGGCGCAAGTGATGCGGCTGACGGTCTGGGACAACGGGATCGGCATCGCCGAACAACATCTGGCCAGACTCTTCCAGCCATTTGTACAACTAGATAGCAGCTGGCGCGCCAGCAGACGGGTACAGGGCTGGGGCTGGCGCTGGTGTCGCAGCTCACTGCTCTGCACGGCGGCAGCGTCACCGTACAGAGCACGCCGGGCGTTGGCAGCCGTTTCACAATTACGCTGCCCTAGTGGCCCGCCATGGTGCAGGAAATGCCGAGTGGAACGCCAGAAATCGAACTGGCAGGGCAGCCTGCTTTGATTGTGGAGGACAGCGAACTGAACGCCACCCGCCTGATGCGTTTTCTCAAGCTCAATGGCGTCGGGCAAGTCGTTCACTGCCAGGGAGAAGACGCTGTAGCTCAGGCCAGCAGCGTGCAGCCCGGCGTGATCCTGCTTGACATCAACTTACCAGGTGCGTCAGGGAGGTGCTGGCAGCGCTAAAAGCCAACCCGCAGACGCAGGAAATCCCTGTTGTGATCACCTCGGTGGAGGAAGACCGCGCCCGCGCTGCGGCGCTCGGCGCTGCTGGCTATCTGGTCAAGCCCATTTCACCCACCGAACTGCGCGCCGCACTCGAATCCGCGACTGCGCCTGCCCCGCGCGAGCACGGTCATGCTCACTACCCACGCGCAGACCCTGTCGTCATGGTCGTAGATGACAAACCAGATGAACATCGATGCCCTAACCGATTTCCTCGATGCCAACAACTTCCGCGTTGCACCGATCCACAGCGGGCTGGAGTTTCTCGAATGTATACCGACGGTGCGCCCCAACATCATCTTGATGGACATTCAGATGCCGGGGATGGATGGCTTTGAGGCAATGCGCCGTCTGGCGCACCATCACGAAGACCCAGCTTCCGCCGTCACACCAATCATCGCTGACTGTAATTCTTGCTATGCCGCGATCGATCGCTGTCTGGACGCCGGCGCCAACGCCTACATGAGCAAACCCATGCGCCTGAGTGATCTGTTGGCGACCATCCACAACCTGCTAAAAGCATAGTGGCGCCGACGTGCAACTCACGCATGTCGGCAGGCTGCAGCCCGCCCACCGTGCGCTCGCTATCTTGCCCCACCTGCCTTATCGTCAGCAGCGCGCAAACTGACTGCGCGCCGACTACCCCCCGTCGCCGGTCGTGCAACGCTTCAAGACCGTTCCTTCTGCGCAGAAATGTTACGCCATTTTCCTGATGAATCAGCGGCAGCAGGTGCGTATAATGGGCGAGACGCACTATGTTCCTGTATCAGGGAGTTTAACCGT
>JADJPH010000093.1 GCA_016713335.1 Candidatus Fredericiella danica
CCATGCCGCCTGTTCCTTCGGGAAGCGCACCACAGAGTACCCCGCATCTTCCAGGCAACGGTTGATGGCCGCGTCTTTGGTAGCAATGTCGGCGTAGTCGTGGTGCTTGCCGTGAATAAAAATCGCAGCGCCGTCATCACTGTAGTAGAAGTCCGCCACCGTGTTGCACGCGTCGATGCGGTGCTGCGCCTTGTCCGGCAGACGCAGGTTGGCGGCGTCGAGCCAGTCCAGCCATGCGCGCTCGAAGTCGCTGTCGCACAGCAACTTCAGCCGGGCGACGTGGGCTGCACGGGACAGGGCTACAGGGCTGGCCGAGACCGTGCTGCGCGCCAGCTTCAGCAGGAAATCCCGCACCAATTGGCGGTCCAGATACCGATGGTCAGGCTGGTTGGCGTAGCTCATCAAGCAGTCGTAGCACGCCGCTTCGCAGCCCTCATTGGCGAAGGGGCCACGGCGCAAGTCTGCACCCGTGTCGGGGTCGAAGTGGCAGATGTCCAGCGCCGCCTGCGCCACTTCCGCCATTGCGTCGGGACGATCCAACAACTGGCGCAGCACGCCCGCCCCGCCTTCGGCGGCTTCGTAGTAGAGCAGCAGACGCCGGTGGTCTTCGTCCGGCATGGGTTCGGCGGCAAGTTCGTTGTCCTCAAGCTGGTAGAGAACCTGGATGGCGTTCTTGAGCGCCGGTTGCAGCGAGGCCATGGCCGGCAGCGACAGTTCAGCGATTGGCTCCACCAGCAGCACGTTGCGATGATCTTCCACATAGGGCACGACCAACCGCTTCAAGCTGCTCATCGGATCGTTGCCGTCGTCGTCCAGGTCTTGCTCGTTCTTCTCCCAAAAGCCCCGCTCGGTGTCGAGCATGACCCCTTGATCGCCGGGTTCTTGCGCCATTTCCAGCCCAGATTCATGCGCCAGATCGTCGCCGCCTGGCCATAGGTCAAGCGCAGCAGGGGTGTGCCGTCGCTGGCCGTCACCGTCGCCTCACGCGTCGTCGTGCGCGTGTTGCTAATCTCGTAGCCCATGCGCGTGCGTTCTTCTTCGTCGGAGTTTATGCGGTCGCGCCGCCGCGTCGATACGTTGTGCATCCGCATCAAGTTGTGGATGGGTGTGTCGAGTAACGCATCGCACTGTTCGCAGCAAACAGCGTCTGTCTGTCCGGAGACAACTGGGTGCAGGTGGCCGCAGCGGGGGCACAGCTTGGCGCTGGACGTGACGAGTCCGGTGTTGGAGACGGCATCGACCGGCAGAATGACCCGATTGACGATGTAGCGCGACCCCTCATGGTAGATGATACTGCGCGGGCCGAACTCGGAGATGGCCAGGAAGCGGGGCCGATTGAGGTACTCGTCCTTGTTGCTGAGTCCCACCTTGCGGCCAGGAATGTACGCAGAGACCGGCAGACGCGGGAAGCTGTAGCCGGGCAAGAACCCTCGCTGGCGAAGTAGCGATAGCTGTAGAAGTCCGACTGCATCACATTGTCGGTGGCAGTGAGCAGCGCCATCTGGCTCTCCGCATCGCTGCGCAAGCGCGTCGCCTGCTGCTTGTCCTGCATGGCTGCGTGACGCATCGCCGATGATCTTGTTTTGAATCTCCCGCTGTTTCACCGCCGCCAGATACAGGTCACGCCAACGGGTGCAGGCGCGCTCGAATTGCTCGACTACCTGGTCAAGCATGTGGGCAAGCCACTCTTCGTGATACCAGTCGGCGCGGTCAAGTTCATCCTTCATGCCCGCCAGGATTGCCCGCACCCGCTGTTGCGTGCGTTGGAGAGCCGTAGCGTCGGTCAGCGCATCCTTGACGCGCGGTTGCAGCGCCAGGGTGGGCTGTTCGCCTTCCATCTCCAGTAACTCTTTGAGCGACCTGCCCAAATCCAGTTTGGTTTCGGCCAGCAGCACCGCATGGACATGCGCCCGAATCAGGTCTTCGTTGGACAGGTCAAGGCGGGGCGATGAAACTGCGCCCGCCACCATCAAATCGGGGCGTTTGAAGAAGTATTGGTCGTGGGGGCTGCCCGCCGTGCAGTAAGTCATCACCAGCGCCGGTTGGCCGCTGCGTCCGGCGCGTCCGCTGCGTTGGGCATAGTTGGCGGGCGTCGGCGGCACGTTGCGCAGACCCACAGCGTTCAACTGGGCAATATCGACCCCCAGTTCCATCGTCGGTGAACAGTAGAGCAAGGGCAGTTCGGCCTTGCGGAACTTCTCCTCCCGCTCGATGCGCAACTCGGATGGCACCTGTGCGGTATGTTCCTTCGCCCGCAAGCGGCGCAACCGCTTGACAGGCTGGCGGTAGAAGTCCACGAAGTAGCGATTCGTCTGGCTGCCTTCTTGCGGGCCACGGGGCATTCTCGTCACATCGCGCAGCGGCACTGTGCCATCCCGCCTTCCAGACCATGCAGGCGGCCAACACCCGATAGCTGGGCGGGTCGTTCTTGTCTTTTGGGCGGGTCGGTCGGTTCAACCAGACCTGCCCGCTGCAAGGTCTGCAATAGGTGTTGGATGATCTTCTCGGATTCGTCTACGCTCAGTTTCTGCCCATAGTCGGGGAAGGTGCTGGGACGGCGCAGCGATAGCCCGATAGCGCCATATCCCGAAACATAGATGGATTCGCCGCTGTCGCTGTCACGCTTGCGGCGCGGGTAAGCGGCAAAGCTGCGCGTCATCTTCTCGTTTTCATCGATGGCCCACGGCTCTTGCAGCCGCTGGCTGCTCAGTTGGCGAATCGACTCCTGCTTCAACGGGTCGAGATAGTCCACCCGTATCGCCAGTTCGCTGCGCAGGTAGTCCAAGAGCGATTTCGCCACTGCCAGGCGCGTCGTCGGTGTAGCTGTGGCCAGCGCCGGGTGCTTGTCGGCCCACTTTGCCTCGTCGCGCACCAGTTGCTCCAGGACCTGTATTCGATGCGCAGCAGCCCGGTATGCTCCAGGTTGGGGGCCGTGACGCGCCAGCCGCGCTCCAAGTCCTGGTAGATGCGATAGGCAAGCACCTCGCGCAGCGCCCGGTCAGTTTCCCGCGCGCAAAGTATTCGACTTCCGGGTCTTTGGCATAGTCCTCCACCGGCAGCGCCAGTGCGTCGAAGACCCGCTGCGGCAAGACCTCGTGTGCGATGCCGGCTTCACCCGCTTCTTCGACAGCCCGATAGAGGGCGGAGCGCAACATGCCCACTTCCACGAAGTCGTTGAAGTGCCCGGCCTGGAGGGAGGCGTCCTGCCGGTTGTCGGTGAAACTGAGCAACTTGCGCGCTTCCGGTTTCAGCGCCTCATCGGCGCAGAGAATCGAGGGTGGCCAGGCTGAGCACCGTGGTTGCCGTGCTGCGTCCACCGGCCGCCAGCGTCGCCAGCTTGCCATAGTCGGATTTCTGGCGTCCGCTGTACGTCGTGCCGCAATGCAGGCAGAAGGTGAACGGCGAGCGCAAATAGAAGAAGCGCACCCCGTCTTTGACCTTCTTGCCGGTTCCGTCCACATGCACCAGTTCGGGGAGACGGTCGCGATGCGTGCGCTTGACTTGCAGCGTTCCATCCTTCGTCTCGACCCAATCTTCGGGCAAGTCGGTGATGCGGTCGCGCGAGTCGTCGGGCCAGACGCCCGGCGCGTCGGGGTACAGGAACCCCACCTGCGCCTTGCCCTGCGGATGCGTGTCGGTGAATTCACGGGACTGAAACAGCGTGTCGCCGCTCTCGGCGTCCTTCACCCGCGTCACCGTGTGATACTCTTGCCCACAGTTCCGGCAAAAGGCCAGCGGCATGAGCACGCGGTCGCGGTCGCCGGGCACATACTGCTGTCCGCTGGTCGTCACATAGCTCGCGTCCCCTTTTTCCAGAGATGCGTAGACCGTCTTGCCGCGACTCACAAACTGGTGCAAGCGAAAGGCGAAAACGGGAAATGTAGTGTCGGGATGTCTGAGCGTGTAGCCTGCCAGCAAGACACGCTGAATGGCGTCCTGACATCCCTTCGGGCAATTGCACCAGTGCTGCCAAGTCCAGCGTGGCGCTCTTTGGCCCGGAAATCGGGCGGGGCTTGACCCGTTTCAAGCGTCCCGTCCCTTCTTCTGTGGTCAAGCCGAAGGTAGATTCGATCCAGGCGCTCAACGGGTCGGCGCAGAAGGTAGTGAAATCTTTGGGTGCAGCATTGGCCGCCGCTTTAACGCTCTGCGTGAGCGATGCGATGAAGGTGGCGTCATTCAGGTTCGGTTCCACCGTAATGCGGCGCAGTGTTTCGCCGATCACGCGTTCCGGCTTGACGTACATGCCAAAAAGCCGTGAAGCGACTTCGGCCACCTTGCTCTGTTGTTCTGCGAACGTGCCAGCACCGGCAACCGTAGCCGATGTGCCGACAAACTGGATCGTGGGCGCGTCGAGAGTTCACGCACGCGGCGCATGAGCATCGCCACATCCGCACCCTGACGGCCACGGTAGGTGTGCAGTTCATCGAGCACCAGGAACTGAAGGTGGTCTTTGGCCGACTGTACGATAGCGCGCTCGTGCGGGCGCGTCATCAGCAGTTCCAGCATCACGTAGTTCGTCAGCAGGATGTCGGGCGGATTGGTGATGATCTCGGCGCGCTGTTGGTCGGATTCCTGCCCGGTGTAGCGGCGGTACGTGACGGGTGCGCCGCCTGGGAAGCCACGTTTCAGGAACTTGTCTAACTCGTTCTCCTGGCTGTTGGCCAGTGCGTTCATCGGATAGACGACGATGGCACGGATGCCCGCGCCGCTGCCCAGGCGCAGCACATGGTTCACAATGGGAATGATGTAGGCCAGACTCTTGCCGGAACCGGTGCCTGTCGTGACGACGTAGCTGTCGCCGGAGTTGGCGGCATAGATGGCCTCGGTCTGGTGCAAGTGGAGGTTCAGGAGCGGGCCGTTGCCGTCTTCATCCTTCATGCGAAAGATGGCGTCGCATTGCCGATGCAACGCGCCTGCCGCCACCAGTTCCCCGATTCCTTTGCCGGGCTGGAAGTTGGGGTTCAGTTGCAACAGCGGCTGCGGCCACAGCAGCCCCTGGCGCATCTCGTCTTGGACGCACCGGTCGATTTTGGCGTCACGGATATTGATGAAGCTGCCGATGTAATCGGCGTAGTCGTTGACAACACGGTCACGGAGGGAAAAAACGTCCATGCGCTGCTATCCTCGAAATCCATTACCTGGGCTTTGTCGCCTGGCTAACCAGGACGATATCGGGACACAAAACGGAGGCATCGATTCGGCGCGATACACATAGACGGAACAGAGCACAGGGCGGGTGATGTGGTCAAACACCCCACTCTTTAGTGCGGTCATTACCCACCACCTTATCCATTTGACGTTGGATCGTCATCGCCTTCGCATTCTGGGCTTTATCGGTCGCCATCAGGGCGCTGCTTCTGGGTCAAGCCTACCAAAGCGCTGACCAGGGGAAGCCGCATAACGTGCCGTGAGTATAACACAGGCACTTGTATTTTGGTAGCATCATTACAGAAATCTGCAGCATGAGCAACAGGAAAAGTGGAGAAGTGGAGAGCGTAACAGGTTGGGGATAAGAAACGGAGAACCGACCTGCCAGCACAACCGCACCTTGCTCATACCCGCTGTTCTGAACGTTGCCTGTTGCCCGTAGAGGCACATTACGGACGCAAATCTGCCTATTTATGCATCGGCGTAGCCTTGTGCGCAGTCAAGTTGTCTGCCCAGACTAACGATGTCCCAGCATGATACGCCCTCAAAAGTGGGTGGTTGCGTCACCTGTGGCTGGAGTTTGGGGCTTAGCCACAAGACCCATTCAAATAAGGCAATAGCGCAAAACTTGCTATCCGTCCAGATGCGGCGCTGCCCAAGGGCACCGAGGCCACACGAGTGCTCGTAGTAGGTTTTGCGGTACTGCGAAATTTGGTGCGCATCGTATTACGATCCAGCTTCCATCACGATGATCAGCCACCAAATTACCTTATCGCCTTCGGGTATTCCTCCCATGTGAACCTTGTACCCTGCGAGGTTATTCCAGTGCATCCCAATAGGAGCATCAACGTCAGGCGGTTGGTTCGTGGGCAGTCCGACTGCGGCCAATACCGTTCTCCACTTCGCTCGTGGGATTTGGAAAATCCATAATGCTGTTGTGTATCCGACATCCATAGGCTGCGCAGAACATCCTGTCGATCATAGTCACCTCGTTACCCAGAAATCATTCACTATGTAATCCCTGCTGACCCCACCAGCGGGAATAGCCTCTAGATCCCCCGGCCCATCTCGACAACAGATTTGGGTTGCCCAAGCACAGATTCGACCCTCGCCTTTATTCTTCCCGATGAATTGAATGAAATCGAGCACGAATAGCTCTGGTAATGGCGTGAGATCGATGCGGCTGTCGGTGTGGCTGCGTTACTTTCAGCAGATGATGCCGGAAGGGGCGGAACCCCACCCGATACATTGTCAAGCAGAAATGCAGCGATCCACGCACCGCTTTTTAGCTGATACCAGTCCCCTTCCAGATTGCGGGCGACGATAATCACTTGTTCACCGGTTTGCCCCGCCCCAATGCGGTCAAACTGTTCCGGGACCGGATCGCAAGTTGGCATTCGCATTCATTACCCCAGTGTATATTTGGGCGGTTGGTGTCGGCGTAGGATTTGGCGTAGCTGTTGCCGTGGGTATCGGTGTTGCGGACGGGCGACCATCACTGGTGGTAGCGTCGGCTGAATCGTTGGGGGCGCCGGTGTAGGAGTCGGCAATGGTGTCCGTTGGCACCGGCGTGGCAATGGGCAATAGCACCTGTGGCGCTGTATCCACGGCAGCAGGCGATG
>JADJPH010000094.1 GCA_016713335.1 Candidatus Fredericiella danica
AACCATTTCTGCGTGTACATCAGAAAAAACGGGTGTCCGGGGTGCGTTCAAGAGAATGTAGCCACAATCGCAAAGAAGCACTTCATCCTCGTGTGCAATTCCACACTTTGGACACGATTTCATGGATAGCCTCCTCGTAAATGAAAGAGAAGATGAAACGCTACACGTGCGCCAAAACTCAATTCTCCGCAGATCCACATCGTCCGAAGTAGTCGATGTCTTCGTTGTTCATTGATAATACGGTTGCAAGACACGGTTGGAAATCGTTCATTTCCCGCCTGGGGCACCTGATTTGAACCCGCAAGAGCACGTTTGGGGAAAGCAACGCGGCCGTGAGACCACAATCACCAGTTCGCCGATTTAGACAAGCTGGCCGACGCCTTCGAGCAGCACCTTACCACCACCACCTTTCCTGTTCACTACTTGACCAGCACGGGCACCACCAACTATGTATGATGTTTAAGTGATTTATTTATTCGTCCTGACCCCAGCGGGAGCCAGAGCGTGTTCGATAGTCTTGCATCACTGTATAACCGCCTCTTCTGCCCACTTTCTTGCCGCCTCTTCGAGTTGACTATTGCGGAATTCAGTAAAGCCTCGGCCATGTCTACGCTGCCATATAACTTAAGCCTTCAATAAGGACAGCCTCTGTTCCTGGCGTGCCTCTCATGATAAAAAACGCATAGGCTCCAGCTACAATCGCTAAGTCTTTTTTCTCTAGCGCACCCATCAAGGGTTCAACTGCACGGGGGGACTTCGTCTCCCCCAATGCCAGTGCTGCAGCTTGTCTGACCTCCCAGGAATCATCTTCTAACGCACCAACTAAGGGTTCTACTGCACGGGGGGGGTTCTGCACGGGGGACCCGTCTCCCCCAATGCCGTTGCTGCAGCCTGTCTTGCGCCCTCTAACACTCCTCCTAGCACACCAATCAAAGGTTCTACTGCAGGTGTGCCTATCTTCCCCAAAGCCGTTGCTGCAGCCCGGTCATCCTCCTGATAACTATAGTCTTGTAGCGCACCAATCAAGGAATCAACTGCTCGAGAGTCTCCTATCTCTCCCAATGCCTTTGCTGCACCCCAGCGAACCCACGTATCCTCATCCTTCAACGCATCAATCAAGGGACCAACTGCAGGCGTGCCTATCTCCGCTAATGCCAGTGCTGCAGCTTGTCTGACCTCCCAGGAACCATCTTCTAACGCACCAACTAAGGGTTCTACTGCAGGTGTGCCTATCTTCCCCAAAGCCGTTGCTGCAGCCTGTGTTGGCCCCATCCCCTCCTTAGCACACCAATCAAAGGTTCTACTGCGGGTGTGCCTATCTTCCCAAAGCCGTTGCTGCAGCCCGGTCATCCTCCCTGATAACCATAGTCTTGTAGCGCACCAATCAAGGGAATCAACTGCTCGAGAGTCTCCCATTCTCCCAATGCGCTGCTGCACCCCAGCGAACCCACGCATCCTCATCCTTCAACGCATCAATCAAGGGACCAACTGCAGGCGTGCCTATCTTCGCCAATGCCTCTGCTGCACTCTCTCGTACGTTCCAGTCCTTATCTTTCAACACACCAATTAAGGGTTCAACTGCTTGGGGATCCCTTGTCTCTCCCAATGCCTCCGCTGCAGTCCTTCGAACCTTCCAGCTCTCATCATTTAGGGAGTGAACCAATCTATCTGTATCATCTTCCAGAGTGGGCCTAGTCGGAAGCGGACTTGCATTCCAAACATCAGATTCTGGCGTAGCCGTTGCGGAGGACGTATGATAAAGAATTGAAGAGGCGTTGGCGTAGGGAGTGGATTTGCGAGGGTAGGGCATAAGGTTGAAAGACATTAGGAACTAATCCGGCTAGGACAAAGAAAAGCAAGGTCCGTAGCGCCCATCTCAAAAGAACTTTGAAGTTGTTCATCTCGACAAATTCTCCTTTTACTTCAACCCCGCATATTTGTAGGCTTACGAACCGCCGGGTTCAGCCGCGTTGCATAACTTGCGCCATCTTGCACTGTACAAATGGTTTGTTAACTAGTCATGATCTCATCTGCCCTGCCTGGCGGGATGGAGATCATGACGCCTAAGGCAATGTAACTTCGATTGATTACGACCTCAGTCAGACGGAATGGTGGTCGTCGTTGGTGACGATCCCCTGCAGCAGACCACCGTGGCAATGACGACCGCTGCGATGGCGGTTGGTACGAGCGCCAGGAGACCCAACCCGTCGCCATGCAACCACGATTGGCCATGAACTCCAACATGATGCCTCCTTCCATCAACAAAGCGGCAGAAGAGTCAGTTTATGCCTGTAGTCAGTCCATTCTGAGGATCAGAACTCTGCAATTCATGGATCTGACGTGAACTTCCTTACGCAGCGATCTTCTTGGCCGAAACGCTGTTGATGTGAGCCAAATCGATTGTGTCGATCATCCCTTTGAACCATGCTCCAACTGCGCTCCATGGATACCCCCGCCCAAAATGCACCACGAGAAAATCGCCAACCACGACTGCACTATGTCCGCGAAAGGCAGCGACTATCATCCCGATACCAAGGGATAGCATGATGAACGCCGTGAGTTGGGCAAGAGGCTTCACGATGATCAACAGCCATCTGTTCATATGCATCCGAAAGCTGGCCGTTCGGGTTATGTTGAAGAGATTGTGGCCACAATCGCAAAGAAGCACTTCATCATCATGTGATTCCACACTTTGGATACGATTTCAAGATATTCTCCTTGGAACATGTTGTAGATGACTTATTGATCAAAGGATGAAACCCTATACACATACCCAAAAGCTCAACTCTCCGTTCTACTCATATAGTTGCCGCGCCATGAAAAAAATGTGCAAAAACAAGGGGCGAATTCCCGGTCAGGAATCCGCCCCTTGTTGACTGAAACGAAGAAGAGGTTAGCGCATGATCGTCGGGAGGAAAACCGACGGCGAGATGACCGACGACCCAGCCTCCCCGCTGACAACCGCGACATTGCCCACCATGTCGACGACCTGCACCAGGAAGGACGCCGCGCCCACCGGCAGGTTGCCGATCCATTTGTCATCCGTCGGCATCAATTCGACCTGGTTCCAGACCCCATTGCCGAAGTCGTAGGCGACCAGCACGGTGTAGACGCCGGCAGGAGCGCTTGCGATTACTTCGATCCGCTGCCCGACCAGTGCGACCGATTGCACGGCCGGCGGCGTCCAACTCGCTGTCGGAACGGAAGAGGCGCACGTCGATCTGGCTGTAAAGCCGTTCGGCCTGGCTCGATGCGTGATATTGACCGAGCGTGAGCACCAGCGCCTGGTTGCTGCCGCTATCGTACAGCCCCGGCAGATATTTGAGATCGACGAATGCGGTTGGCGCCCACCCCATCGAGCTGTTTTCTGGTTCGACCGCAGCCGTGGTTGCACTGGTCGCCTGTGCAGTCGCCACCACCGGATCGAATTCTGGCAGCGTTGAATAGACGGCGCCGATCAGTGCGGCGCCATGAATTGGCCCGCGGTTGGCGTAGGTGCCGGCGACGTAGGCGGGCTGGAGCGGCAGCCCAGGGTCGGCGTTGCCTCCATCTGCCCATAGGTGAAGTAGCTTCCCCTAGCAGTAGTGGTTTCTTTCATATCCTCGATGTCGATGTAGATGCGCCGGTCTTCTCGCATCGGGGCGCCCGCGGTTGCGCTTGCCGAAGGCATTGCCATGAGTTCGATCATGGGTTCGACACGCGCTGCTGCGGCTGGCACTGCCGTGGCGTCTGCCGGCTGCGGCGTGACCACGCGCCATGGGCGGCTCCGTAGAGCATCAGCTCACCTCAGGATTTTCTCGTCAGTAGTGGTCGAAGCGTGACGCCGGTTCGCCCAGATAGTAGGTGTTCTTCCGCCCTCACCAACGCCTCGCCAAGTGTGGCCGTCTCCTCTACTAGAAACGCAGGTAGAGGTCGGAGCAAAGGCTTCGGAAAGTCCCACGCCTTCCTCTAAACCGTACCCCAACCCGTATTGCCGACGAAGTTCATGCCCCGGCGCGCCGCAGCCTGCGGCCAATCGACTTCTCCCGGCGCGCCAGGCGGCACATTCAGCCCGGCCTGACATCCCAGACTGTAGAGCAGCGCCGCTGGCGAATTGGACGCTTCCGCCAGATCTGACGCTTGCACCTCGCCCGGCTGTGGCGACCGAAAGGCATCGTGACGCGCATGTGCGCTGATGGAGATCAAGTCCCAGGCGCCCTGCGTGAGTTGACCACGCAGCCAGGGTGCTTCCCAGGCCGTTGTCGGCGCGACATTCATAGGGCAGACCATCGCTTTGGAACCGGATGCAGATGGCGGTTGCACCGTCGACCAGGAAGTCGCTGCCCACGCCGAGCGCCTGATCAATCGTCGAGACGCCGTCGGCGGCGAGGAACGCATCGATCACCTTGATCATCTCAGCCGGCGTCTCGACCAGCCGCCCGACGCCCGTCTTGGTACATAGAGCATGTCCCCTGAAATGGATGCCGCTGTCGCTGCCGTAGATGTCGTCACTTAACGTAGTCCATCGACAAGGCCGCCTGGGTAGGGTTCACGCTCCCTGAGATCGCCCAGCCGATTTTGCCAGATAGGCGTTCTCTGACTGCCATTCCAGATCCAGATCGGTGGTGTATCGCTTGATGGGGACGCGATTGAAGGGAACCACCCAATCGCCGCCAGCGATGACGACAAAGCGAATGCCAGGAAATTGGTGCACGTGCGCCGCAATCAGCGACTGGATGCTGGTGACGACGAGATTGGCCGCGAGGGACTGTCAGGCTGCATCTCCCAGCCACTGTACGCCGCACGCACGCCCGGATCATCATTGAGATCGACCACCAATCCCTTTGACCGACGGATGCGCCGCAAATTCGACGAGCTTTGCACAAGTTCCTGCTCGGCGCCCGCACCGTAGAGATTGCCGATGCGGTTGCGATTGGTCAGGATCAGCGTGCCAACGGATGGCGGCGGCGTCACTCGAATCTCGATGGTGTATGGTTCGGTGCTGTAGGGTGTAGTAGGCGCCCTTTGTAATGTAAGTGCCAACCCGTAATGTCCCCAACCGGATAGCTGAGCACTTCTTCGCCTGGGTGAGCGATTCGCCGACATGACTGACGCCCTTTGACCCAACACACCCGGAAAAGAGCGCCAGGTTGTAGTCTTCGGTTGCGTGATGCAGACGCACCGTCAGCGTGCTATACGGAGCGTCGATGCGCACCTTGTAGAAATCCAGGTCGGCGGCATGGCTGAGATAAGAGGTGCGCTGCGTTGCCGGTGCCATTTCGAGCGCCTCATAACAGTGGTCGTTGGATTCGTCACTGTCGGGGTTCAGATCGACCTGCAGCGTATAGGGCGTTGCACTTGAGGCGCCGTTATAGCCGGCCACTTTCAGATAGAAGACGCCGGGCTGGTCGCCAACATTGAAGGCAAGATACTCGGCTCCCACATGGCGCCCCTGACCGGTGTGAATTGGGGCGGGCAGCGGCGCCGCGCAATCGGCATAGACAAACAGATCGTAGTCCCGATCCTGATGATAGAGCAAGATGTCCACCGTCGTATCGGGCTGCGTCACTTTAATTCGATAGAAATCGATGTCGCCCGGCGCATCGAGCGTGGCCGAGATCGCCGCCCCGGCTGTCAGCGGCGTCGCCGCGCCACACGTCTCGTTCCCGTCCGGCCCCGAGGAGACGACCAGGTTCACCGCCATACCGACGACGACCGTCGCACCCGCCGGCGGATTCTGGCTGATGACGCTGCCCGCCGGCGCCGTAGAGCTGGGCTGCGTCGTGACAGGCTCGCTCACGGTGAGACCGGCGGCGGCGAGGTCAGCGCGCCTGATCGAGTAGCTTGCCGACCACATCGGGAACCGGCACAGTGGGTGGCCCGAGGAGACGACCAGACTCACGGCCGCACCGACGACGACCGTCGCACCGCTGGCGGATTCTGGCTGATGACGCTGCCCGCCGGCGCCGGCAGAGCGGGGCTGCGTCGTGACAGGCTCGCTTACCGCGAGGCCGGCCCGCGGCGAGGTCGGCGCGCCTGATCGAGTAGCTTGCCGACCATATCGGGAACCGGGCACAGTGGGTGGCCCCGAGGAGACGACCAGACTCACGGCCGCACCGACGACGACCGTCGCACCGCTGGCGGATTCTGGCTGATGACGCTGCCCGCCGGTGCCCGTAGAGCTGGGCTGCGTCGTGACAGAGCTCGCTTACCGCGAGGCAAGCCTGCGGCGAGGTCGGCGCGCGCCTGATCGAGCATCTTGCCGACCACACCGGGACCGGGCACGGTGGGCGCCGGAGGAGAACAACCAGCGCCACGGCGCTGCCCAGTGCGACCAGGCTGCCAGCCGGCGGATTCTGGCTGATGACGCTGCCCGCCGGCGCCGTAGGGCTGAGCTGTGTCGTAACTGCACCTACGCTGAGGCTGGCGGACACGATGATGCTTCCCGCCAGCGATTGTGTCGTGCCTGTCACGGCAGGCACGATGACGAGCGGCGCAGCGGGCGTCGCCGGGCCAAAGACCTCGATCTCCTGACCCCACCCATGCATGTTGTCCAGCAGGGTGCGGTCATCGAAGCTGTAGCGCACATAGCGCGCATTGACCGGCGCAAAGACCACGGTGCGCGCAGCGCGGGGTGGCCCAACTGACATTGAGCGGTGTTGCGTCAGCACGACAAACCGCCAAGGTAGATGAAAAGAGCTCAGCATAAGTCACACCGTCGCTGCTGGCCTCGATGCGCCAGGCCAACGGGACAACCGTGCTCTGATGTGGCCACCAGTCCACGCGCGCCACAGTCTGAACGGCGCCCAGATCGATGGTGGCTTGTTTCCAGCCCGGCTCGCCGCCATCCCATCTTGCCAGCCCGCCCGCCCAGGCAAAGCCAAACATCCAGATCGGATCATGAATACCGCCGTCCACCAGCCGAGCGGGGTTGACGCAGCAGCCCCAGCCACGATCGGCTGTGACAACTTTGTTGAATGCCAGGTTGGATAGCCCCGTGTAACGCATCGGCCCGGCGATCTGGGTTTGTCCCCCTGTGTCGGGGTCGTTGACGACAATCTGCACCCAGTACTCAGTGTTCGGGATCAGGCTGTGGATACGGCACAGGATCGGCCTGAACGTGGAGCGGAATTCGCCGCATTGTTGCGTCCACGGGCCGTTTGGCGACATGGCTACCGCGATGCTGACAAGGGCGCTGTTGCGGTTGGCGTCCGCACCGATGGGAACCGTCACGAGCAGGTGGGTGTCCTGCGCAACGACCGTGGCCTGACCGAGGACGACTTTGTCGGCCGCTGCTGTGGCAGTGCGCAGCGGGCCAAGCACCTGCGGATTGGCGCCGTCGACGCCATCGGCATCCTGGAAGGTGGCGCACATAATAATCGGTGTTCGGCGTGAGGCCGGTCGGCGTGCAGTAGCGCCAGGCCGCGTCGCCGGGTTGGCCGCTGTCCGGCGTCGGACTCGCTGGGCCGGTCGCCGCAGTCGCATATTCGCAGACCGTGTAGTTGTTGCGGTTGGCGTCGCCGCCAAAGGGAGTGTACACCGTCAGCCAGGTGCTGCTCAGCGCCGTTGCCGTGGGCGCGACGCTCAGCGTGCGGTCGCCGGAGGCCGGCGCCACCGCAATGTGCGCCGAGAGCTCCGAGGTGTTGCCGTTGGCGTCGGTGGCGGTTGCAGTCACCCGTCCGCCGCCGGCGACGCCGGCTGGCAGCACCGTGAAGAAGACGGCGTTGCCGCTCGCATTGGTGGTGAGGGTGATGACGCCCAGGTAGCGTTCGCCCTCGCCATTGCCGGAAGCGTCGCCGGCGGCGTTGCCAAAAAACTCGATGGCAAAGGGCTGGTTGGCGATACTGGCGAGCGTGCCGCTGACGACAGTGCTTACGCCGTTGCTTTCCGCCCATTGCAGCACCGGGAAGTTCTGAAGCGCGTTGCCGCCGGTGTCGGCGTCGTTGGCGTCATTGGCGGTCACGCCGTCCACAAAGCCAAAGGGGGGCGGATAGAGGTTGATGCCAAGCCCGGTGTTGCTGTAGATGGCGTTGGCATGGATGCGGTTGAAGTTCATGCCGTCATTGCCAAAGCGGTAGTCCGGCTCGATGACGATGCCGCCGCCGGCGTTGTAGGCGATGACGTTGTGTTCAATCAGGCTGGTGGTGACCCCGGCACAGGACATGCGGATGCCGTCGTTTGCGTTTCCCAGCCCGGCTGCTCCCGTCACATCTGTGCCGATCTTGTTGCCGCGGATAATCGTCCCCTGGTGTCGCAGAGACCGAGACCAATAGTCTGGCTGCCTGAGATCAGGTTGTTCTGAATGATGTTGTCTGCGGCCGGCATGGAGGGAGAGCCAAATCCATGAAGGTTGATTCCGTTGCCGTTGGGGCGCTTCCGGAGGCCAACGGCGTCAGTTCACATAATTGTTCTCAAACGGTTGTTGGATGGGGGTTGCGTCCAGTGTATACGTAGCAATAATTCCAACACCGCCCGTGAAATTACCGATGGCAAGGTTGGCGATGCGGTTGTTGTCGCCACTGATATGAATGCCCGAAGCACTCGTCGTCAGGCTACGTCGAGCATGATCTCCGGCCCGGCGCTGTTTGTATCGCCGGTGAATGCGGTCTGCGTGGCGCCGTCGATCTCGATATTGTTGCGTAGGATCGGCAGCTCGGTGAGGGGCGGATGGTGAAGATGGCGCCGTCGAAGCCCGGATCGCTGGTCGGGATGTTGAAGACGATTCCGCGCAGAAAAGCCGCTGTTGTTGGCGTCGGTGATGGCCTGGCGCAGCGAGCCGACGCCGCTGTCATTCGTGTTGATGACGGTGAAGGAGCCGGTCTGCGCATAGGGCCGGTCGCGCCCCGCCAAGCAGGAGATAGAGCAGCGCCAGCAATGGAAAGATGCGGATGAACCAGCGAACGGATGATGAGATGGATGGGTTGGATGGACGAAACACGGAATCATGGCTCCTCCTGAAATCTCGACATCTAACACTTTGCGCAGCGCCGGTTTCGACCGCGCAGAAATGTCCGTAGGCGCCGCCACCGCATTCCGGGAATGGGCGACATTGGGCGATGGTGTAGGGGCTTGGAGTTCCAAGCCCATCGAGCGATATATCGCCGCCAGTGCATGCAGTTTCATGCCCGCACGATTACCGGGCTACTTTGTAAACGTTCATAAGCGGGTTTGGCCTATCAGGCGCCGGTTTCATCCGGCGCCGGGTCATCCGACCCGATGGCGCCAACGGCGGCATAGAGCGCGACGGCCTCCTCGCGCACGGACGTCGCGCCCGGCTCACCCATGCGCACCAGCAGGCCGGCCAACTGCACCAGCGTGCTTCAGCGCGTACCGCGCTAGCTGGCGCAGGTTGCGGCTGCTTTCAAGACAGCCACGTGCACCGGTCAGGTCGCCTTGCCCGGCGTGGACAAGCCCCATCACACGCAACGCGGTTCCTCTTCGACCGCCATGCCGGCCGCCTGCGCCAGGGCGAGGGACTGTTCGGCATAGGCTTGCGCTGCGTCCCAGTGGCCAAGCCGGCTCTCCGCTTCGGCAAGGCCGCGATAGTTTTCGGCATTGGGGTCGGACGCCGCGCTCGCCTCGAAGCGTGCGCGGGCCTCCTCTGGGCGACCTTGCGCCAGCGCCAGAAAGCCCAGATTGTTGTGCGCCAGCGCCAGCAGCTTGCTGGTTTTGGTGCGCTCGAACGCCGCCAGCGCGCTGGATCATAGCCAGCGGCGGCGTCCAGTGCGCCGCGCCAGCAAGATGCCGCCAAGATTCAGGGTGGCATAGCCAACCTCGTCGGCGGCTTCGAGCGTCTCCCAAAAGGCCAGGTTGCTACGATAGATGGCAGCGCCTCCTCGAAATCGCCGCGATGGAAGTAGCGAGCGCCAGGTTGTCGCTCACCAACGCCTGTTGGTGGCGGTCGCCCAGATTTTCCCAAAGCTGCCGGCTGTTTTCGAAATGGTCGAGCGCCTCCGGCCACCGTCCGGTGATTTCGCAGACGACGCCAAGCACATTTTCCGCCGTTGCGGTGACCGAGCCGTGTTCCCAGGCGCCCAACAATGTCAGGGCGCGGCGACAGGCCAGTTCGGCGGCGTCGAGCTTGTCTTCCCAAACATAGAGTGAGCCGGTATGTGTGTGCACCAGTGCAGCGACCACCAAGTCTGCTTCCTCATGCACTTCACCCAGAATCTGCAGCGCCTGTTCCATCCAGCGATGTGCCTCAGCATATCGCCCCAGTTTGCCCAGGAGACGCCCGATGCGGCGAGCAAGATCGGCCACCGTGCCCCGTGCGTCGTGGTGCGATGCAGCCGCTAACGCTTCGGTGAAAGCAGCCTGGTAATGCGCGACGGCGGTCTCGAAATCGCCGAGCAGATCCGCCGCATCTCCCTTCCCGACAAAGTAGGCAGTGCGCTGAACCGGTTGGCGGCGCGCCAGCGCGTCCGCAACCAGGAGGGCATGGTCGTAACATCGGATCGTCCGCGCGCCGCCTGAAGGCGGTTGGCCTGATCGCCGGCTCTGCCCCAGTACACCATCGCTTCTTCCAGGTCGTCGGCGTCTGCTTGATCGATGACCATATCGGCTCCCCCCAGCAGGCCGGGTGCGGTGACAGCTCTAAAAAATGGTGGCACAGACGGTCAAGTATGACCTCTGTCTGGCCGGCGTATAGCGTCTCCCAACGCGCCCGATGCGGACGGTGATGGCGTCGGCGTTCTTCGCCTAGCAGCGCGGATAGACCTCCTCCTGAATCAGCTCGTGGGTGAACAGCACAGACTCGTCGCCCGCCCAGTAACCGCGAATGAAATCACGCTCGTCCAGTTCAGCCAATCCAGCATGGAGCTGCTTGCCGGCTTCCGTAACACTAACTCGATGAGACGAAGCTCACATTTGTCGCCGCAGACGGCGAGCACCGGCAGCACGTGCCAGCCGCGCGACAACGCATCGATGCGCAGCCGGATGACGCGTTGGATCGCCGGGCACATCACGCCGTGCCAGAGGACGGGTTAGCCGCCAGACGCCCTCGTGCGGTTGGAGAACCTCCGCCTCGGTGAGCGAGGCGATGAACTCGCAAAAAAGGGGATTGCCACGCTAAGGGCAACACGATCTGCTGTGGTTCAGCGTCGAGCGCACCGCTGCTCAGCAGAGTCGCCAACAGCGCTGCACTGTCCACATCCTTCAGTGGCTCAAGCCACAGTAACTGAGCGTTACGACGACCGCGCCAGGGCGTCAGTGACGCACCGTATGTGCGCGACGTGATGATCCACAATACGGGAAGGCGTTCCGCAGCGGCGGTGAACACCGCCATCAGCTCAAGACTGGCCTCGTCGGCCCACTGGCCGTTGTCGATGACGACGATGGCCGGCCGTGCGGCAGTGCGCCAGGCAAACAGTTGGCGCAGGATCGTAACCAGTCTGCGTTGCTGCGCCCCGGCGTCGAGCGTTGCCACCGCCATCCCGCTTCAGCTCCAGCAAATCGCCCAGCAATGAAAAGGTTTCGCCGGCCCCCACGTCCGCGGGCGTGGTGTGCATAGCACCCTGCACAGCAGCTTCGACGCAGTGCCATGTTTCAGCTTCAGACATGGCAGGCGTCAGGCCGATCAGCCGGCGCAAGAGTTGTCCGGCCAGCCAGTAGGCGGACGGCGTATAGGTGGACGGGCAACTCACGATGCACCAGAAGGCGTTCTCGTTGGCGGCCAGTTTGCGCCGAAACTCACGGATGAGGCGCGATTTACCCATACCGGGATCGCCAATGATGTCGACAATCCAGCCTTCACCCTGGCGACATTTACGCCAAGATTCCTGTAACTTCGCCAATTCATCGCGACGTCCGACAAAGGCGACATCGTCAGAAAAATCGCTCTCCTCGCTAGCCGTTTCCGGCCGAAGCCCGGTGACCAGATCGCAGAAGGAAGATGCACCAGCGGACGTCAGCGGGCGTGGCGCGCGCAACAAGAGAAACCACGGCCGGTGAGCCGGCGCACATGTTCGTCGACCAGGCACGGTCTGGCGTTGTGGCCGGCCAGCTGGCGCGTCTTCGACCGGCTGGCCGGCCACCGCCATCAGTGGTTGGGTTGTCTGTTGCAGCGGGAAAACCAACACGTCCCGCTGCTGACGCCAATGCTACATGGATAGGGGGCAGGCTGCGCGGCCATCATCTCGCGCAGCAGGATGCCGGCATGAAGCGCGCGTTCGGCCTCATTGGGTTGCGTGGATTCAAGCCCAAAGGCGACTATAACCTCCAGATTGGCGACGGCGACGACGCGCCCGCCAAAGCGTTCGGCGCAGGCTGACGTCACCTGGGCAAAGTAGGCGCCAGTTCAATGGCGGCGATCTGCATCGCCGGCGACCAGACGCCGCCATCACAGTCGCTGCGCGTGTCTTGCGCGCCGGGTTGTCAGCGCCTGGGTGGGTTCGCCATGGATCGGTACGATGCCCAGAGGGGGTGCATGTGGATGGAGTCCGCGGTTTTCCAGCTGCGCGATTTCGCAGCGCAGCCGCAAATGGCTCGCCATGCAGGGCGACGCGATAGAAGGCGACGCGCAAGCGCGGCCGAGAGCGCATCGCACCGGCCAGAATGTCCCGACCACTGCCTCGGCGCCGCCGCGCATAAAAGCTACGGCGATGTCCGCGGCGTGCATCTGATCCGTCGCGACGCCAGCCTTTGGTTTGTAGGCAGATTCACAGCCGTTCAGAACACGAAGGGCCGCCCGCCGACACATTCCCGGATTTCGCCGACGGTGAGAACTTCCCGAGTGGCCAGGAGCAAGCCGCTGCGTTCTGGTGCGCCCTGGTCGATGTGTGCGTGACCAGCGTAATGGATCAGGCGGTAAGCGCCGCCGGCCAGATGCTGGCACACGGCATCCTTCGTGGCGCGCATCCGCATCAAGATGCGCGCCATCGCGGCGCCAGGCGTCGCCTCGATTAGGCGCGCCACCTGCTCGATTTCCTCGGCGGCGGAGGGCAAGTCGCCAGTCGGGTTGCCGATCAGCAGCGCCGACCACGATGGGGCGACGACGGGGGACGGCGACTGGGGCGGCCGGTTTGTCAGCAGGCTGCGCGCGACGGTGTAACGCAACGCCAGATGGTCTTCACCGTCGTGAAGCAGGTCCCACGGCAGCGCCGGATCATTGGTGGCGATGTTCAAGGCCGCGCCGGGCGCCAGTGCCTCCAGACCGCGGCGAATTTCGGTCGGCAGCACCTGGGCATAGAGCACGCGACAGAGTGAGGCAAGGGGATCGACTTCACCAGCGCGCCGGGGGCGCGGCTGGCGCTCGTCGATAAGCCCGTTGAGCAGGCTGCCGAGCTGGTCGATCTGTTCCAACAGCGCTGCATCAAGGGGCGCCGGTCTACTGGCAAAGATGCTGGTCGCGCCGTCAAACAATTGAAACGCATAGTGGTCGGCCAGTTTGAGGATCGAGAGCAGTTTTGTGGCCATGATGTGTACATTACAATGACAATGCTGATTCTTCGATGAAGACGTTTACATCCCACTGCCGATTTGCCTGCTCCACCGTCAGGCGATATTTCCCGCCGGGCAGATGCTGAAAAAGCACTAGACCGTCGGCATCGGCCGCGACCCGTTCCAACAGGTCACCGTCCGCGTCGCGCAGCGACACTCTACCATGCTCGAGCGGTGTAGCCGGCGACAGCGTCGTCAGCTTCAGCACGATGGTAGTCTGGGCTTCCTGTGTGGCGCCCGCACCGACGCGGATAAGCACGTTGTTGGCGGCGTCGGGTAGTTCGACCCAGTGAGCTGTGTGCGCCAACAGATCGTCGAGATGTTTGTCATCGCTGTGACGCAGCGACGGTGTTGCAATGGGCTGTGGCGCCGGCAGCAAGTCGGAGAGTGCGGCGGCTATGCCGCAAACGCTGCACCCCACTGATCAATCCGGATGCGCAGTGGGGCAACAAATTCTCGGAGTCGCTCATCCAAGAGACGCCACAGTGCGGCCGGCGAAGTTGTCTGCTGGCTGGCAACGTTCGTTGCAGGTTGCGCGCCGGCCCCAACCAGCGCCATCTCTTCCACAAGCTCGGTCAGCAGCGCATACTGCTCCTGACAAGACTGGCAGTGTGCGAGATGGTGGGCAACGCGCTCGCGTTCGGCAAAAACCGTCCCTGCAGTGCGCTGCACGTCCACGTAGACGGGCAACAACTCCTGACATTCATCGCATGTCAGCAAGTTGACCGCTGCGCGCAACAGCGATGGCTGGTCGGGATTACAATGTACCAAGCTCCGCCAACGTCTGAAGACACTGCGGCATCCGGCCGCGTGCGCCAATGCCTTCTGCGGCAGAGGCTCACTCACATACGCGCCAAGCAACAGGTAGCCGGTGATTTGAGCGATTGCAACTGTATATTCCATAGTTCATCCTTTTTCGTTGCGCCGCCCGCTGTCAACACAGCCGGCGCAATCCATCATCGATTGCTTGTTGATATTGTCGTCATCGAATCACAGTTTGGGTGCATTTGTATAGCTTACGCTTTTGTCATTCTTCTTTTTCTTCTTCTTCCCTGTGAGCGTCCGGTGGCCGATAGTCCATCGCCAACTGCATGATCCGGGGATTGTTGCGCAGTTTCTCAGGCATCCGCTTCAGAATCGAGGAGACCGTATCTATCGGCTTGTCTAATCGCTCCGCGATCGCTTCGGCTGTCCATTTGCGCAATTTACGTGTCCGAGGGTCGATGTATGTCAATTCGATGTAATAGAGGCGGAATATCTCGAAGTGGTCGGACCTGAGTATTCGCTCCACTTCGGCGTGTATCAGTTGCATGATCTGGGCGTTTGCAAGATCATTTATTTCTGTCTCGCCCGAAGGCATTCGATCTCCAACCAATTCCTGAGTCTCGTCATCGGATTTGAGAGGTTCGTCCAGGCTGAATCCTTCATGGGTTTTACGGCGCCGTTGTTTACGCATGTAGTCGCGAAGACAGTTGGCGAAAACACTGATGAGATAGGTCGCGAGGCTCGAAGCTAAGCGGAAGTTGTTCAGCGCCGATTGAGCGCGCCAACAAGCTTTCTGCGCAAGGTCTTCGGCGTCGTCGTAATTCAGTCCACGTGCGAGGCATGTGAATAAATATAGTGCGCCACTTCTCCCAGGCTTCGCTATTGCTTGGATATGTCGCATCGAGCAGTGTCTTGACCGCATAGACATCCCGGAGAACGCTGTCGATTTCTGTTTCTTGTGGAGGGGATGCGTCGTTCTTTAGGAGGGGACTTGCAAAGTCCACTAACGACCTGAGTTTGTCCGGCGATAGACCCCAGGGTTTGTCGTCGGCTTTGTTATCTTTTTTGTCGTCTTCGTTGAGTTTTTTGGCACGCGAAAGGCACTTTTCGGCTAGAGACTTCGTGTACATTGCTGGACCTCTTTGCGCTGGGTAAAACGATCGAGAACCCCAATGAATAGGAAGCGATTCAGTTGTTCGTTGTGGCTGCGCATCAAGTAGCAGTACATCACGGCTCAATGCGGTGGAGAACATAGAAAACAGGGCTTTTGGGATCAAGATCACAAAGCCCCTGTTTTCTGCGCGTAGACGTTACAATTTGATTATTATTTTTCTTGCACCCACTTCGCAGCATCTTTTGCAAAATAGGTCAGGATCATATCGGCGCCGGCGCGCTTGATCGCGATCAGGCTCTCCAGCGCGCAGCGGCGCAGGTCGAGCCAGCCGTTGGCTGCGGCAGCTTGGAGCATGGCATATTCGCCGCTCACCTGATAGGCGGCCAGCGGCAGCGGATATAACTCGCGCAGCGCGGCCAGGATGTCGAGATAAGGCAACGCCGGCTTGACCATCAGCATGTCGGCGCCTTCAGCCACGTCGAGCGCCGCTTCCTTGAGCGCCTCGCGGCGGTTGGCCGGGTCCATCTGATATTGGCTACGGTCGCCAAAGGCAGGCGGGCTTTCGGCGGCCTCGCGGAAGGGGCCGTAGAAGCCGCTGGCGTATTTCACCGCGTAACTCATGATCGCCACGTGCTCGAAGCTGGCGTCATCCAGCCCGCCACGGATCGCCGCCACCATGCCATCGACCATGCCCGACGGTGCGATGATGTCGGCGCCGGCCTCGGCGTGCACGGCGGACGCGCGCGCCAGCAGTTCGCGCGTCGGCGCGTCGAGCAGGTAGCCTTTGGGTAGGTGTGGTGAAAGTGCGCCTCGCCCGGCAGGTTGATGACGCCGCAGTGGCCGTGGTCGGTGTACTGCAGAAGCATGTCGGAGATCACGACCAGATCCGGCGCGGCGTCCTGATCGCCCGGATCGCCTGCGGTACGATGCCTTCTGCGCGGTAGTTGTCGCTGCCCAGTGCATCCTTCGCCGCCGGGATGCCAAAGAGGATCACCGCCGGGACGCCCAGCGCGGCAATTTCCCTTGCCTCCACGGCAAGCTGATCCACGGAAAGCTGAAATTGCCCCGGCATCGAACTGATGGGGATGCGCTGGTTGCGCCCGTAGCGGACGAAGAGCGGCGCTACGAAATCGGCGGGCGAGAGCACCGTCTCGCGCACCATGCGGCGCAGCGTGGCATTGAGACGTAGCCGCCGCGGGCGCAGCGTCGCCGCAGCCTGGCCGCCTATACGGGGTGAATCGAGTGTGAGCACAAAACCTCCTCCAGGTCGATTACGGTAGGGGCACAAACGCATGAAAGGCGTATCAAACCCTCGTTATGCAAGCAGCACCTGCGCCTTTCATGCGTTCGTGCCCCTACTACTGATATCTAGGTTAAGGCTTTATGCCGCTCATGTTGCGTGTGGCGTGCATGACGCAGCACGTAACACAGCGCAGTTCGTCCATAACTTGTTTATCTAGCAATCAATAAAGCTCAGCGGCAGGCGGAGCCCGTCCGCTTCAGCTATTTATTGGACATATATTCCTTGTACCATTCCACAGTTAGTGTAAGAAATGCCGGGTCAACCCCTTTCAGCAATCGTCTTCGTTCGTCAGAGGTTAATCGATCAAAGTGGAAGCGAGCAACAGGATCAACCATGTCGGGTGCTACAAGTAATTCTCCTGCTGGGTTTATCGCAATGAGTCGGAGATCAAGGGCTCGGTGGCAGTATTTGCAAAGACACACACCATTCGCCGGATTTGCACGATTCTTCACGTCGGTGGCATATGGGCTGAGGTGCGCTGCATCAACAACTCCCTCAAGGCCTGTACCGCACACAATACAAACACCGTTGCTTCGATTTATCACTGCCGCAGTAAACTTCTTCATTGCTGGGCGTGCTTTGGACTTACTCCATGTGTCTGGAACGGAGAAGTCCTCTTCGTTGGCAATGGGCATGAAGCCCCTCAGTTCAACAAGCTCCACGATAGCCGCAAACATAGACTCACTGAGTGATGGTATAGACTGCGACCACCCCAAGAGGTTCACGTCCGTGATTCCGAGTTGTGCTCTATTCCTTCGCCCTTGTTTGGTTGTCGGTGAAATCGAGAGGGGTTCGTTGAACCAAACAACATCTCCTAACTGTGCTGTATATACAACCCTAACGCTTCGTGTGCGAACTGATTCACTGGTTGTTGACTTTCTTTCCGTTACTCGTTTAACTGACCCAATTGCTGTAAATGCGTACCTCTCGGTCTTATCCAAATATAGGAATACATCACCCTGTTTGACCCTTACGGAATGAGTATTGTCATAGACATACTTGGCACCGGGCTCATCCGGATACAGTTCTTGTTCAGCTATCTTAAATATCCAGAACGCCATTTCCTATTCTCTCCTGATATCCAACGTTGGAGTCACTGGAGTTAGCCAGGTTAAGGCGTTATGCCGCTCATAGTTGCGCGCCACGGCTGCGTCATGCACCGCCTACACGCAACATGGAATACAGCGCAGTTCGTCCATAACTTGTTCGCCCGGGTTAACAATCAAAAATGCTCGCCAGCGCCGCGACTGGCCCTTCCAGGCTTCGCTGCGGTGAAACGACGGCGGGATGTCCCGGCTTCCGCACCGTCCTCGCCGTGATCGTGCCTGACACAGCCAGGCAGACCTGATGCAGCGCAGCTGGTCGCCGCACCTGCGTCAGCCTTTCGCACAAAAAAGTGAAGGCGGACGAACTCGCCAGCGTCACTGCGTCGACTGTGCCCCGCGTCAGCAGTTCCGGCAGGTCGACGCCGCCTGACCCGCGCACGGTTTCGTAGGCGACGACGTGCGT
>JADJPH010000095.1 GCA_016713335.1 Candidatus Fredericiella danica
GCGAAGACGATACGAAACTGTGTTCTCCAGGGATGCGATGAAGGCAAGTTTGGCCAATGCGGTGTTTTTCTTGAATGATCGAGTGTACAAGTCCCCGTCGGGATAGAATCGTGCCACTGAAACGAGTATTGATAGCACATCAATCCACTATCCCCCACTATCGAGTAGCTTTCTACAATACGTTAGAGCAATTGAGACCTCGCAGCTGGCGATTTGAAGTGGCTTTCGATACAAAGGAACTGAGACTGCCGCAGATATTCAGCGAACCACTCCACAATGAAGATTTGCAGTTTCCTATCCTCGATGCGCCACTGGTAACAGGCAAGATCCTAAAAAAAACGGTCAGCTATCAACGATTCTGGCAGCGCTGCATCATATGAGTTGATCGTCGTTGAGAATGCTGTCAACAATCTGGCTTATCCGCTTTCCCATTTGCATCAACTTCATGGGGTCAAATTCGCTTATTGGGGTCATGGTCGTGATCATGACATTGTTGCGCCCAGAGGCTATAAGGCCCTCACTGAAGGTCTCAAACTTTGGCTTTGCACGAAAGCGAATGGATTTTTCGCATACACAGAAGGCGAGAAAACATATCTAGCTTCGAGAGGTCTACCGCCGGCAAAAATTTTCGTAGTCGATAACACAATAGACATCAATATTCAACGCAGTCAATATCAGCAGTTGTTGCCCTTAAAAGCAGAGATGAAGCGACGGCTAGGTGTCGAAAATCATAAACATGTATTGCTTTTTGTAGGCAGACTTACACTCAACAAACGCCCTGATTTTTCTCCTGGAGGCATTCACTATTCTGAACAAACTAAGCAATGATTATCATTTTCTTGCTTGTTGGTGGAGGAACTCCCAAGGCTTGTGCCAAAGAGACGCCTAACTTGACGCTCCTCGGGTCCTTGACTGATCTTCGGGTGTTAGCGCCAATCTACGTAGCCAGCGATCTCTTTGTCTTTCCCGGAGCCGTTGGTCTGGGCGCTGTACAAGCCATGTGCTATCACCTGCCGATCTTAACTGTCGATTCACCTTTGCATGGACCTGAAATCGAGTATCGGGCCGGTCAGAACGCGATCAAATTGCCGGTATCGGCCACTGCAGAAGAATATGCATTCACCATCAAGACCCTCTTCGACAGTCCTGACGGATTACGGGCATTACAGTCAGGGATATGGCCCAGTATTTCCCATCTCACGGTCGAGCAGATGGCACATAAGTTCATTTATGGCGTGAACGCTTTGCTCGTCTGAACGAATCAATTTGCACACCTAACCGGCTCTCCCGCACTTTGGTATTGCTGGCGAATTCATAAAGCCCCCGACTTTTCGAGCGTTTTGCCCCTATTTGAGTCAGAATTCCTGCCAGTTTCGACAAGAATTCCTTGACAGATGCAGACAGACGCAATTCGCCAGCAATATCAAAGTGCGTGAGAACCAGTTACGTGTGCAAACGACAACAGACCGATGCAAGTCAAATCCGCTGTGTTACTCTTACATGCCCTTTGAGTAGCCTGTTGGACAAGAGAAGCATTACTTTCTCCATTTTGGACAAAGGAGTGAACCATGAAAACCAAGACTCTCAGACTCGCGTTCTGTATTGTAGTGGCGGTGGCGCTCTCCTGCGCGGCTGCAAGGACAAATGCCCAATCGCAAGACTCACCATGCGAAACCTGTCGTCGCCCGCTTACTCCCGCGTTCGCCACTGGTGCTGCTTACAGCCAGCCCCCACAACCCTGAGCGGCACGCTTTACCTGTCTGCATCTGCCGAAAACGACTACGACCAGTTTGTCTGGGATGATTTCACACTGCCGATCACGCTGGACATTGCCAGCATTCAATGGCGTGGGCACGACCTCATCTTAGGTCCCTATGCCGGTCCTGTGACTGATTTTACCGTTGCCATCTATGCGAACTCAATCGCCAATGAGCCTGATGTCGTCAACCCACCGCTGGTGGAATATTCCACTGGCGGGATTGCCGGCGAGACGGCTATCGGCGTCTTTGGCGGCATCGCCATGTACGACTACACCTTCACCCTGCCAACTCTCTTCAATGCTGCGGCAGGCACAAAGTACAGGTGCAGATCGAAGCAATTCAGTCCGCCGTTGAGTTGGAGCTTTGCAGCAGGCAGCAACGCAACGGATCGCATTTCAAGAAATATCATCCCGACGGAGGCGGCACGATGTACGCAAAGGTTCCCGGCGATGCTGCTTTACGCTGACGACGCCTGCCAGCAACCTGGCTTGCCGACTTCGACGCCGCCAACCAGCGGCCCGCGCCACCAACGACCGTTTTCACCAATACCTCCAAGGGTGGTTACACCGTAAGCGTCTGGAATTTCGGGGGATTCGTTCACCAGTACGCTCTCTAGTCCCACACACTTACACCGCCACGGGTAGCTACACCGTCTCTCTGATGATCAGCAACGGCAGCGGCGGCTTCGCTGAGCCGCGCAAAACCTGGTCACTGTTCTACCAGTGCCATTGACTGCCATCGACGTTGCGCCAAACCGGTCACCGTCACCGTTGGCGCCACCCAGTCCTTTACGGCCACCGGCCGGGACAGCATAGGCAACCCGGTGGTCATCACCCCCATCTGGAGCACTGACGCCGGCAGCATGGTGGGCAACGTCCTGACTGCGCTGGCCACGCCGGCGACAGGCAGGCGCGTCACTGCCACCGTGGACGCCATCAGCGGCGCGGCGCTCGTCGAGGTTGTTGCGCCAGCAGCGCTGCTGGCCGCCATCGACGTCGCGCCAAACCCGGTCACCGTCACGGTTGGCGCCACCCAAGCCTTTACCGCCACCGGCTGGGACAGCCTGGGCAACCCGGTGGTCATCACCCCCATCTGGAGCACTGATGCCGGCAGCATGGTGGGCAATGTCCTGACTGCGCTGGCCACGCCGGCGACAGGCAGGCGCGTCACCGCCAGCGTGGGCGCCATCAGCGGCACGGCGGTCGTCGAGGTCATTGCGATCGTTAGGTCGATATTCTTGCCGGTGATTCACGCCGAGCAGCATCGGGACAGTGACCGGCAAGGTGTACTTGACAGAATGCGATCCCAAGTTCAGGCACCCAATCATCGATGAAGCAGGCTGTTTCTAAATCGGACCAGACGCCGGTTTTCTTCGCGGATAGGGCGAGGTCGATTGCGGGCAATATTGTTTGAACCAAATTTTTGCGTGACCGGGTCAGGCATTCGCCTGTGCCACAAGCGTGGCAAAAACGAATGCAGATCCGCGCAGCGACGTCGAGTGGGCCTGGCAGAACGGTTAGGCTGCAGGCCCGCACACATCAAAGAGGCGCAGTTGTCTCCGTTACCTGAGCTACGTTGACGCCTATTCCCAATCGTTGGCCCTTGACGTGGTTTACATGCACAAGCGCATTCACTCTGCGCTTAGTTACCTGACGCCCTGGAGTAAACTGCCGGCACTGAAACGCCTGCAACCTTGTTGTCGCGTTGCTTTGGTTCAGCCCTTGGCAAAGGACATACCCCATACCATGCTGCGAAGATCCAGCCTCCGCTTTCACTCTTCATGTTCGGTGTTGACATCCTGTTGACGCTGGCGCGCTGGTCGTCGCCTATTATCTGCGCACGCTGCCCTTCCAGCAAGAGACCGCGATTCCAGCCACGCTGCATCAGCCCGATGCGTTGCCGCTGATCGGGCTGATCGTGGTGATCTGGGTCGCCACTTTCACCATGGCATCGGTGTACGACACCGGCCACACGCTCAAGAATCGTCGACGAACTGCAGACGATCACGTTTGCCGTGCTGCTGGCGAGCTTTATCCTGGCGGGTGCGCTCTATCTCTCCGTGCGAGGTGTCACGCTACCTGTTCCTCTATTTCTGCCTGGTCAATCTGTTGTTGTTGATTGGGTGGCGGCTGCTGGTGCGGGCCGGGTTTCGGTTTGCCGGGAAAGTCCTGCCCCATCCAGGGCGGCGGGTGTTGGTGATCGGCGCAGGCGTGGTCGGGCGCCGCGTCGAACAGATGCTCGAGAGCCACCGCCGTTCGGGCGTGCAGGTCATCGGTTTTCTGGACGACGATGCGGCAAAAGCAGGCCACACCCCACGGCGCACCGGTCATCGGCACACTGGATGATGTGTGGACCGTGGTCAGCCAATCTGGGTGGACGAGATCATCGTCGCCCTGCCCATGCGCCCATCAGCGGCTGGTCGGCCTGATCGCGGCCCTCTCCCGGTTGCCTGTCCGGCTCACGTTGTGCCGGACCTCTTCGATCTGGCCTTTTGTGAAGATCGACGAGTTCAGCGGCATCCCCATGATCGGGCTGCGCGAACCGGCCATCGACGGTTTCACTCGCCTGGCCAAACGGACAATGGACCTGATGCTTGCCACTTTGGGCCTCGTCGTCATCGCGCCGATCATGGCGCTGATTGCACTTGCCGTAAAGATCGATAGCCCCGGCCCCGTCATCTTCAAGCAGCAGCGCATCGGTGAAAACGGGCGGCTCTTTTGGATGTACAAATTCCGCTCCATGTGCCAAGATGCTGAGATGCGCCAGGCAGAAGTGATCACGCAGACAGCCGATGGCAAAGTGGTTCACAAGCAGAGTGGTGATCCGCGTGTGACCAGGGTCGGCCGCCTGATTCGTGCCACCAGTCTGGATGAACTGCCCCAACTCTTCAACGTTTTGAAGGGCGACATGAGTCTCGTCGGCCGCGCCCGAAATGCCGTGGCTCGTCGACCAATACGAACTGTGGCAACGCAAACGGTTCTCCGTTCCCCAGGGATCACCGGCTGGTGGCAAGGTCACTGGGCGCAGCAACAAACCCATGCAATATCACACCATGGAAGACCTGTATTACATCCAGAACTATTCGCTCTGGCTCGACATTCAGATTTTGGGAGAACGATCGGTGCGATTCTGAAGCGCAAAGGGGCCTACCAGCGCGCTGACAGTTGCCGTGTTGCCGGTTTGTTGGGGACCATGACTAGTCATCCAAAGCCTCCGTGTCACCCCCTGAATCCCGCGAATCCGTGATGCAGACCGTTTGCCGCCCCAAAGATGAGCGCCAGCAGGTGCCAGAACAGCAGATTGGGGCTTTTGACCCCATGGCCACCATGTCGGTCTGGCTGTAGACGGTTTGCGCGACCAGCGTTGCGGCGAATCAGCGCCCAGGTGCGCCACGCCACGAGGGGGGCAGCCACCTGTGCTGCAGGCGCC
>JADJPH010000096.1 GCA_016713335.1 Candidatus Fredericiella danica
CCCGCGCGATGGATATCAGCGAAGCGACGGTGCGCTTTCATGTGGGGAATATCTTGTCCAAACTGGAGGTGGGCAACCGCACGGAAGCGGTCCAGGTTGCATTCCGGCTCAAACTTGTCCAGTAGACCGCTGCTCGACATGTTGAGCATACAGGCGCACGCTCTTGATAAACATCAAGAGTGAGGCGCCCCCAACGCAAATGAAATCAGTTCGATCCCAACGGTGTTGATTAGCCCGGCAACCATCAACCCCATGGCGCCAAGCACCAACGCCAGGATGATCCACGATGGGCGATAAAATTCATGGGGCAACCCTGGGCGTCAGCCACTTACCGGCGGCCATGTAGACGAGCAAGATCGCGGCCATGCCATACGCCGAGAAGTCATGGACGATATTTGGCCTCGTTGACATCAGAAGGGGAAAATGCCCACAAACATCATCAGCACGCCCAATGCGATCAAGCTGCCACGCACGACGTTCGTCTGGCGCGATGTCAGCCGGCCGTGGTCGCGCAAAATATAGAAGTCCTCCATGAAGTACTGCTGCAAGATGATCAACAGAATTCCGCTGATGATGATCGTCGCATTAAAAACCGTGCGGTCGTCCGAAAAGTGCGTCCCCAGATAACTGAAGGACTTCTCCCACCACAGTGGGTTCTGGACCTTGACAGCACTGAAGAAGAGTCCACCGATCAGGATCACGAGGAAGACGCGCAGCACGTCATTCACATCGACCTGCATCAGATTGTTGATGATGTGGTAGGCGACAATGTTGTCGTCAGGCCACAAAGGTGGCGGGCGAATGCGGCGCAGCGCCAATCACGAAAGGCCATCGAGATCACCTGCATGGCGACGCCCAGATGACACCAATCATGATCGCATTCGCGATCACCAGGGGCGCCAACGTCCAGTACCAATGCTTTGCGGTGCCGTGGTGGCTTGCAGTCCCTGCGGCCGTGAACCATGCGCATGGGCAAAATGCAATGAGACCAGTGCGACGAAGATGCCGAACAACAACGTCAAAGCCCCAAATGAGGGGATATCATCACCAAACGGCACCGATAGCCCCAGGTTGAGCAACCAGACCAGGAAAAAAAAGCCACCAATCCGGTCGCGCCGCATAGCGCAATGCGACGCGTTCGGCGTGCCGTTCCATTCCTTCAATTTCTCTCGTTTGCTCAGCGAATGTCATTCCTAACTCGTTTCCGTCCATTCGAGCTCATTCTACGATGCGTTCGTGCTTCGCAACTCAGTCGTACAGCACCAAGATTGCACAAAAGTTGCGCTCAGAAACCGGCCAGATGGTCAGGTTTCCCCCTAGATCAAGATCCAGCCAGGCTCGTCTTTCCAGGCGCGAGGCGACGAGTCAATCCCGCCACCCGCAGGCGGGCTGGAGGTGCCTTGTGGCCTGGTCACTCGGCCGCCGGCGCCGCCAGCTCGGTCGGCAAGCCTGCTGAAGTTCGTCGGGAACGTAAGAAAGCAACCAGTAGTCCCGCAGACAACAACACACAGCACGCTCCGGTCAAGTACAACGCGACAAGACCAACAGCATCGACCACCCCACCGCCCAGGACGCCGATGGCGGCCCACCCCAGGGCAAGCCGATGATGATCACACTCTGGATCGTCGTCCGCCACTGCGGAGGACCACCCTGGCCGAATAGATCGTGTGGCGCCGGTGAATGTCGTCATGGCGATGATTGCCATGTATGCAAGCGCCGCAACCCACAGTTGGGGGATGGCTGCCAGCGGCAGCAGGAAGCGCCTATCCCAAGTAAAGGCGCCAACCAGCGTATAGCCGGTGCCCCATTTACCAAGTAGGGAGCGAGAGGGCCGCTGCAATAGGCAGCAATTGTGCGATCCCCATGACCGCCAATCTCCGCAAGTGGGATCGCCAGTCCCGCATCGAGATAGACATTGAAGAAGCCGCGCACCGCGCCTTCACCCGCTGCCTGCAGAAACACGATCACACCAAAGATGAGCAGCAGGCGCAAAGGCGCGCGCATGGAACTGTGCTCTCCTGCGCCTTCGATCACAACGCGCGCGCGGTCGGCGCCCAATAGTGGCAAGATCGAAAGTAGCGCCAACAATGGACCAAACCACAGCGCCAATCGATAGGGTTCAGGCGCCTCCAGACTGGCGCCGGCTCTTTCTGCGAAAAAACCGGGTAACAATCCGGCCATCACACTGCCTAGGAAGGCGGTAGCCGGAATCAGCGCCTGGAAGACCGCAAAGGCATGCCGCCGCTCCCTTTCGCCGGTCACGCTCATCAGATACGGGGCAACATTCACCGTAATAAAGGCAGTTCCGACCATCAACACGACCTGGCTACCGATGAGCCAGGCCGGCCAGATGGCCTCGGGTTGCGTCTCGACCAGGAGCATCAGGGCGGTGCCCACTGCGAACAACGCTGGGCCGAGCATGTAGCCGTTGCGCAGTCCGATGCGACTACTGACCATGCCCGCGGGCAAGGCTGCGACTGCCCAGGCCAATTGGCCCGCACCCAGGACCAATCCAATAAAACGTGCATCGAAACCAAGCCGCAAGAAGTAGAGATTCTGGAGCACCGCGGAGAGACCGAACGCGACCGTTGTCATCAGCGAAGACGACAGCAGAAAACGGCGCAGGCTCGGGCTAAAGGAGCGGACCGTGAGTAAATATTGTCGCATTTTGCCTCAGTTACCCCAACACCGGACGGTCAAGGAAGCGGCCGTATTGTTCCGCAGCCTGCGGCCGCCGCTGGTGCGCTGCGCCCAGCACACCAAACGGTTGAATCTGCACACGAACCGCTTTCGACTTCACCGATCGTTTCCAAGTGCCCTCGACCTGACCATCAATGACGAGCATTGGCTGGAACACACCGTTGCCACCCGGCACGATTTTATCCTCATGTGCAGCATCGAGCACGGCGCTGCGACCGCGATAGCCTATCAGATACTCGTCAAAACCGGGCAGCAACAGCACGGGCAACGCAAGGTCGTGCTGATCCGCCAGCACCGGTGGCATCCAATAGGCAGCCCCGGCGTATTCGCCATGGACGAGTTCGGCGGCGACCTTTGCCAATCCGGCCCGCGCATCGGTCAGCGTGATCCCGGCCCAGCGCGCCAGGTCTTCGACAGTGGCGGGGCCGTGACTTGTAAAGTAGCGGCGCGCCAACGCTGCAAGTGCCTCCGCGTGTGGTAGTGTCGGCGCGTGTGGGACCCAGTCGTCGAGCAACGCGAAGGTCGGTTGCTTGCCTTCGTGCGCACCAAAACAGAGCAAGCCCGTCTGGGCGTGATAGCTCAAAATATGAAATCCCCGCTGGCCTGCCGTGCTGACGCCATTTGCTTCGAGCACGGCAAAGAGCGCAGCACGCGACTGCTGCCGGCCACCCTGCAATGTCTCCTGCAATAACGCCCCACTGCGAAGCAACGTTGCTTCGTCAATCTCCAGTTGCCGGCGCCGGCCTGCGCTGCCGGCAATACTGCGTGATGCCAACAGGTCGAGCATCCAACGAACATCCGCCGCGGCAACAAAATGCAGTGTGCCGCGCATCGGCCAGGTGCGGATGATCGAATGGTCGGCGAGCGCCTGTTCCACCTGGGTTACGGTCGCCCCGGGTAAGCGCACGCCAATCGCCCACAACGCATTCGCATAATCCTGCGCCTGCATGGCGCCCAGCCGGGCGACAACCTCGCCGGCCGTGCCACACTGTGACGATAAAAGCTGTTGGTTTCGTAACCGCAAATAGGCGATGGTCTGTTTATCAAGCTTCATCATCAGACAAGTTTATCATGCATACGCTTCATGCATGCACCTCAAACCGTCTAGGACGAACCGTAGGGACATCGGCACTGCCGTGTCCGGAGTGGTTGACGCATGCACCTCAAACCGTCTAGGACGAACCGTAGGGACATCGGCACTGCCGTGTCCCATACGCATCAAACTACGGACCAAACCCTCCCGCCAAGCCGCAAAGACGCAAAGGAACAACGAAAGAAATTCTCGAGCTTCCAGCGCACATTTCCCTGCGGCTCAGCGTCCCTGCGGGTGATTGGGTTTCCCTTCCTCCTCCGCGCTCTCCGCGCCCCTCCGCATCTCCGCGTTGATCTTTTTCCCTCCGCCCTCCGCCCTCCTCCCTGCGTCCCAGCGGGGAGTTTTTCGTTACGTATCACCGCATTGACAATCGCCCTCTCCACATCGACAATACGCAAGACGCAACACGAAATACGCAACAGGAACACACTCTACACCAATGAACTCCACGCCACCCTCACCCATCCGCATCGGCATCGCCGGCAGCAGTTGGTGGGTCGACAGCATGTCCCTGCCCGCCCTGCAAGACCATCCGCTCCGCCGCGTGACCGCGATCGCCGGCCGCGACGCCCCTGAACTGGCGCAACGCTGGCATGTCGACACGACGTATCCAGACTGGCAGGCGCTGTTGGAAAGTGACGCCATTGATGCCGCCATCATCGCCACCCGAACCATACGCATTTCCCCATTGCCTGTGCAGCGCTCAAGGCAGGACTGCACGTACTCTGCGAGAAACCCATCGGCCTTGACTACCGCGAGGCCGCAGCCCTGGCGGAACTGGCTGCCGCCCAGGGCCATCACGCTGACACCCTTCACCTACCACTACATGCCCGCGGCCCGCTATCTCAAGCAACTGATCGATGAGGGCTACCTCGGTCGCCCGTTTCACCTGAACCTCCGTTACTTCACGGGCTTCGGTCTCGCCGGCGGCTATAATTGGCGCTTCGATAGGGATCTCGCAGGATCCGGCGCGCTCGGCGATATTGGCTCCCATTTTCTCTTTCTGGCGACCTGGTTTTTTGGACCCATCGATGCGATTTGCGCCCAACTCGGCCGGCTGGTCACACGGGCGCCCTTGACCCCAGCCGGTCAGCCCTACCCACAAGGCGACGACAACGCCATGCTCATGCTCAAGTTCGCCAGCGGCGCCGAAGGGATGATTCATGCCTCGACCCTGGCCTATGAGCCCACACCTTTCGGCCAGATCCATGAACTGGACTTCCACGGTGACGATGGCGCCCTGCACTGCCGCATCGACTGGGACGCCCAGCAGCTCATCCGGGGCGCAAAGCGAGGCGGTCCCATCGAAGATCTCGCCATTCCGGAAGCCCTCTGGGCCGGCGCCCGCCGGGACACGGTCCACAATACCTATCGCGATGTCTTCCGCACCCAGGACACGATGGCGCGGCGCTGGGTCACCGCCATCGCCCATGGCGAGCAAGTGTGGCCTGACTTCGCCGCCGGCGCCACCATCCAACGCCTCATGGATGCAGCCATCCGCAGCCATGAGGAGCGAAGGTGGGTGGAGACTGAGGAGATTGTTGCATGACCACACAACCTCTTTTGACCTACTCACCCTCGGCCGCTGCGGCATGGATCTCTTTTCGCTCGACATCGGCGCGCCGTTCGCAGAAGCCAGCGCGTTTTCCGCGGCGGTGGGTGGCAGCCCCACCAACATCGCCATCGGCAGCAGCCGGCTCGGGCTACGCGTGGCCGCACTGACCGCGGTGGGCGACGACCTGGTCGGTGACTTCATTCTGAACCGCCTCGCCAGGGAAGGCGTGACCACCGACTTCATCCCGCGCAAGCGCGGCAAACGCACCGGGCTGGCCATGGTCAGCGTCGAGCCACCGGACCGGTTCCCCCTGGTCTTCTACCGCGATGACCCCGCCGACATCCACCTGAACATCGATGATGTGAAGCAGGCGCCGCTTGACCGCAGCCGGGCGCTGCTCTTGTCCGGCAACCGCTTTGAGCCGTAGCGCCCGCCGCATGCCACCCCCTACGCCGCCGAGCGTTTCACGCCGCCGGCGCCACCGTCTTCCTGGATCTCGATCTGCGCCCCGGATCAGTGGGCGCAGCAGAGAGCGCTTCGCCGTCAACCTGCGGGCGTTGCTGCCCTTCACGCAGGTTCTCATTGGCACAGAAGAGGAGTTCTACGCAGGGCTGGCGGCCGATCCGGCGCTCGTCTTTGCCGGCGGCCGGCTCGGCCCCGTTGAACGCGACGAACTGGCCGGTGCTCGTGGGACGGCTGCTGGAAGCAAACAGCAGTGCCGTCACGACGCTGGTCGTCAAGCGCGGCGGCCGTGGGGCCAGCCTGCTGGTGCGGGAGGCGGCGCCGCTGGAGGTACCCGGTTTCCGGTGGAGGTCCTCAACACCGTAGGCAGGCGATGCCTTTGCCGCAGGGTTGATCTATGGCCGGTTGCAGGGGGGGATTGGATGCCGCAGAGCCTCCGCATGGGCAACGCCTGCGGTGCGCTGGTCGTCACGCGCCACGGCTGCTCCGCGGCGATGCCAACGCGGGCGGAGGTGGAGGAGTTTATGAGTGCGCGGGGGTGAGACAAAGAGACAAAGAGACAAAGAGACAAAGAGACTGGGAGACTGGTTATTATTGGCTCTGAATAGTGAAGTGAAATCCATCCATCCTCTCTTCCTCCTTTACTTCTCTGCGCTCTCCGCGCCACCTCCGCTCGCGTTGATCTTTCCCCCGTCTTCCCCTTGGTGGGCGGGTTTGGTTATTATCTTGATGCGTATGGGTTTCTGCCGCACGTGGCTGACAACGACCGCTGACACGATCCAACACCATATCTCGTCTTTGAACAATGATACGGACAAATATGAATCACCTGCTACATACCAATCCCAACACACCGTTCCAATTCAACGTCACACCCGAACGCGCCGGCTGGACCACCCTGAGCTTTCGCATCCAGCACTGCCGCGCAGGCGAAACCATCTCCTTCGCCACCGGCGCCGACGAGATCGCCCTCGTGCCGCTGCAGGGCGACGCATTGCTCCAGGTCGACGGCAACGAATACCCCGTCAATCGCGAGAACGTCTGGGTAGGTCCGCCGTCCGTCCTTTATGCGCCACCCAACAAGAGCATCACCGTGATCGCCACGACGGACTTTGAATTCGCCGTCGGCAGCGCACCCGCCGACGGCATCTACCCCGTGCGCCTCTTTGAACCACGAAATGAAGCAGGAGATCCATGGCGGTGGCGCCGCCACACGACAGGTCAAGGTTCCGTCTCTCCCCCCCCACCACCGCCTGCCGAACGGCTCATCCTCTTTGAAGTCTACGTACCGGGCGGCTCCTGGTCAGGCTGGCCGCCGCACTGCCACGACGGCTACCAGGGATCCCCCTACCTCGAAGAAACTTACTACTACCGCATCGACCCACCCACCGGCTTTGCCATCCACCGCAACTACCGGTTTGACACCGATTTTGATGAACTCCTACCCGTCCGGAACGGCGATCTGTGCTGGTAACGCAAGGCTTTCATCCGGTCGCGCTGCGCCGGGCAGCAACGTCTACTTTCTCAATTACCTGGCCGGCGAGCTGCGCAACGAAGCCCGCGCCACCCCACCCCTCGACGACCCCGCGCACGCCTGGATCAAAGACAACTGGGAAGGAAACCATGCATGAAGTTGCCGATT
>JADJPH010000097.1 GCA_016713335.1 Candidatus Fredericiella danica
GGGCGTGGCTGGATGATGAGTCACCGATTGAGGACATCTGGCAGTTGGCGGCGGCGTGGCAGGCGGTTTTACTCGTGACACGCCGACGGCGAGTTTCGTTACGAGAATATGACGCACTGGCTGATGTCGCCGCACACGACTAGCCAGAGACGCCGACCAAAGCCGGCTATGGGCAGATGTTGGGGCCGACCTATGACGACCGCGAGCCGTACAACGCCGTCACGCGTGGTGGCGTCGCTTGCGGAGCAGCTGGAGAGTGGGACGCTGTGGGCGGCGGATGCGACGTGGTGGTGCCGGCCAACAGCAGCAAGACGATTATCGCCAAAGCCGCGCCAGCCTGCCTATGCCGTGGAGGGTGGACTATACCGCAGGAGCGGCGGCGGGCGCAACATGGATGCCGATGTCTCCATCGTCCTGACCACCTACGCCCAGCGGGTGGAGCTGGCAATCACCAACGCCAACAGCACCTATGCCGCCGAATTGGTGACGCTGGCGGTGCGCGGCATCCCGGTCAGCGGCTCGCCGACCATCGAAGAGACGCAGGAATCAATCCTGACCTTTTGGACAAGCCTGCCCGCCGCGCGACCGGGGCGCACCAAGCTGCTGCGCGGTAACGCTTATTTGCAGACGCAGGCCCAGGCGGAGGTGATGGCGAGTTCTTTGCGTGACCGCTACCAACCGCCACGGTTATCGCGGCGTACCAAAACGTGCCGGGCGACCCGGAGCGGTTAGGCTAGACCGTGCGACGGTGGGCAACGCCGATGCCACGAGCAGAAACCGCGACGGCTTTTGACGACCATCGTGTGGCGACTTTGAGCGACAAACGCTTTGTGCAGGATTTGGATGTGATTGACGCCGGCAGCAGCGTCGAGGGGACAGGCTATTTCCCTATGACAGCTACTTTGTGATCGGCACGAACAGACTCGGCGGCGGCGGGGGCAGCAATGCCCGCATTTTCTACTTCTGGAGAGGCATGCCTCATACAACCATTCCGACGCGTAGACGGGGGACATCCTGACTGCGGCCCATCTCAACCTGCTGTCGGCCAACCAGGAGTTTTTGTACGGCCTCGCCAACCAGGCCAACGCGCCCTTTAACTCGTTTCGGGACACGCTCTCGACGCTCGACAGCGACAACATGGTGTGGTTCGTGCGCCACCGCGTGCGCTATCTGCATTACAAGATTTTGAGCCATGGGGCAACTGGGACTATGCGCCTCTACCTTTAATGGGGCCAAGGTGGCAGGGAACGAGGCGGGCGCGACGACGCTGAGCGGCTACTACGATCCGACGAGTTGGGCGGGTCACCGAATCTACTGGGGCGTGGAGCGGAGCCAGCGTGTCGCGAAGATGATGTCAACGGCAACGGCAACGGGGGCAACGGCGACGATGGTCGTCGTGACCAACGGGGGCAGCTATTACCGCTGCATCCTGGCGCATACCAGCGGGGCCAGCAGCGAGCCGGGCGTGGGCGCAAGCTGGGCAACCTACTGGGATTTGCTGACATTGCCCAGCGTCGGCTCGATCTGCAGCGCTTATGCCGACGTGAACTTGCAGTAGCACCGAGGTGGGCGTCGAATATCTGTTTGAAGCCGACGCCACGAGCATTTAGCCTGTAACATACTTTTGCGCACGTTTTGAGGGCGAACTATGGCCTACGCCTTACTGAGCAGTGGACGCAAGGGGAACACCCCACAGCGGCCAAAATTACGAAACATAAGGGACGGCCTTATGCCATCCATGACCTGCTTGGGTGACGCGCAGATCAACCCTTTGCGGTCAAGCGCACCGGCACGGTGCAGGGTTATTACTTGCGCATCGCCAACGATGGCTGCTCTATCGCAATGCGGGGACGATTGAAGACCCCAACGGCGTCGGCGCGGATGTGAGCCTGAGTGCGGCGGATGACGGCGGCTGACGAGTTACGACCCATGGCACAAATCGATTGGCCCTTATCCGGGCAAGCTCTACCAGGTGCAGGGAGTATTGGCCTGCTTTGAGGATTACGAGAGGCGTATTGATGCCAACAACAGTCGGCAGACCTGGCTATTGACCGGCCTTACGATCTGCCTGCGGCGGCGTTGGGCGCTCCAGCATCGGCGCGGCCAACCCCAACGCTGTCACCTACAGCGCAGGCGATGCCATTGAGATTGACCTAACCAACGCCATTAACGTCATTCTGGAGGCGGCAGGTGCCATCAGTCTGGGTGGCGCAGGTGGTTTGCGCGTCAATGTCGGCGATGGGATGCAGATCGCCACCAACGCCCTGACCCTAAGCCTGGCGACCGATCCGGCGTTGGAGTACAGCAGCGGGGCGGTGCGCGTCAAGGTGAGCGATGGCATTGCCCGTAGCGCGAGTGGCATTGCCGTCGATCTCGCCACCAATCCGGGCTTGGAGTTTGCCACGGCCAAGCTGCGGGTGAAGACATACCACGGCCTCGAGTTAAGTAGCAACGGCGTCGGCGTCAAGCTCAAGAGCGGCATGACGGCCATGGCGGTGGACGCCGATGGCCTCTATATCGCCGATGCCATTGCCGGGGCCGGGTTGACCATCGATGGTACGACCAAGGTGATGGCCGTGGGCGCGGGCGACGGCATCGATGTCAACGCCAACGACGTGGCCGTGGATGTGACCGACATCATCAACGTCGCCTATGGTCTGTATGAGCCGAGCGCCAACGACATCGGCATCAACATTGCTGGGTCAACAGGTCTAACGTTCACCGTCGGCAACGCGCTCAGTCTTGGCGCGCCCTCAAGTCTGTCAGTAAGTTCAAGTAACCATGTCACCAGCACGACGCACGGTCACGCGGTTACCACCAGTACTGATGTTGGCACCACCCCAGCAGCGGCGATCCCGGCCTCGAACAGTTCCGGGGCAAGTTGACGCTGGCGCAACTGGACGCGGCGCGGCAACCCGGTCTTTGCGGGTGGGATCGCTCGATCACGGCGAGCAATAACTGACGCTCGCTCTGTCTCAACGATCTGATCCTCGACCCCACAGGGCTGGTGCTGCTACCCGACGCAAGAGATGCGGACTTCGACCTTCAGCGACCTCGTGACGGGCATCGCTGGCTTCCGGTTGTGGGATCGCGCCCAACTATCGCCAGTTGACCTTGGCGCGCTTCAAAGCCGAGAGATGAATGCGTGCAAGCCTTTGTCGCCGACGACGCGTATCGACCGCAGGAGAGCATTGGAGCAAGTCTTACGGTGTGGTCGAGACGGACTTTACGCTGCCGGCGGATGAGGCGACGGTGGACGTGTGGTTTGAGAACGCGGCTGCGCTCGCCGACGCCGATCTCTTTTCGACCAACGATTGGCTGCTGTGCGCGCCATTGATTGGGACACGGGACTCACCATCGTCAAGGTTTGGTTTCAGGTGGTCACTTCCTGACCGGGGGAACGGTCGATGGGGTGAAGCAGCAGTGGCGGTTGCGGCGCAAGAACGGGGGCAGTACTGGCTTTGTGGTCAAGGTGGGCAACACCATTCTGGATGCGGGGCAGGAAGGACAGGGCTGGGTGATCTCAGCGCGCTTCGACCAGTGATGGCGGGCCGTTCATCCAGATCGGCGAGATGACCGACGATTCGACGGCTGACCCGACCTTACCAACTACGTGCGCATGGGCAACCTCAACGGCACCGTGATTGTGCCGGACACGGGGGTTTGGTTGCGGGCAGCAATCTCGGCACGACGCCAAGTGCGGGCTTTAGCGGGTTGACCGCAGATGCCACGGATGGTCTGCGGCTCTTCAACGTTGACCTTTCGCTCTACGATGGTTCTACGCTTGTGGTCTCGCTGGATAAGACGTTGGGTCTGCAATTTGACGAAGATACTGGCGCTCTTGCTAGCGAACCCCGATTTATTGAGTGGAAGACTTCGTTGCCGGGCGGTACACGCACAAGTGTGCTGGCCTCTTATACCGAAGCCGGCCCAATTGGAACGGTCATTATGACCCGAACCGATTCATCGGGTCTGACTCGCGCTGTCGTCCAGGCCGACAACACTGGACGGACTGCTTCCATCATCGTGCGTCGGGCGAACGCAACCGGCCCCGTTACCAGTGTAGACCTCACGGGTGACACGCTAACATTTGCGCCCGGCGGTGGTGGCGCATCCGCTACCGGCACAGTACGCTTGCGTGCGCGTACTTCGATAGCGGATGAAAGTGGCTTTGCCCCCGTCTCCATTTTCCATGTCAAAGAATCCACGACTGCTACTAGCACAACTGCGGGTGCAACCATCGAGCAAGGAAGTACCGGCGATTGTGCTCCAGTTCTTGCTGACGACGGTGGTCGCTGGGTAATCGGTATTGACAACAGTGCCAGCGATAGATTCAAGATTTCTCCTTCCGCTGATTTAGCGAACGCCCTTATTGCGATTGACACGAGCAGCCAGGTCGGTATCGGCATTGCCACACCCTGTCTATCCGCTCCATGTCGTAAAGACCAGCGCAGTGCAAAGACATTCCTCTGACCTTGCACAATGCGAGTGACACCAATAATAGCATGGTGGCGTTACGCTTGCTGGTCGTGTCAATTCTGCTACGGGAAGCTTTTCGCCTGGGCGAGATTGTCCTTGACCCCAATTCCGGGACTTCCGACTTCGTGTTCATGCTCTCCAATGGTTCCGCTTCACGGAGATTATGCGGGTTTGGGCGGTGGCACTGTTGGCATGGGTGGCGTTAGTTCGCCCGCCGCTCCACTGCATGTAGGAAGCCCTACCAGCAATGTCGCCACCATCCTGATCGACAACAATCTCTGGTACGCTGGCAAGGCGTCTGGCGGAAGTTTGATTCGGATGCTTGGCATCAATAGTGCCAATACCGTGTACCTCGGTGGCGTCGATAGCACTGGTGGTGCAGGTACCGTTATTCGTCAGAATGGTAGTGATATTATCACGATTACCAGTGGTCTTGTCGGTATCCGCACGTCACCCGATCGACGTTGCATATCTACGAAAACACTACTAGCACGGGTAGTACGGCGGGGGTGACGATTGAGCAGGATAATACCGGCGATGCAGTGTTGCAGTTCTTACTTACCGCTGGGCAGCGATGGATGGCGGCATTGACAACAGCGTCGCTGGCGACCCGTTTGTGATTCGTCCAGCGGCAACCTGAGCGGCGCGACGCTGAGCCTGACGACCAGCGGCACGCTGTCGCTGGTCGGGGATCAACACTGGGGAAGCGTCGATGTCAATGGCAATGTAGACATGACCGGCACTCTCGATGTGGGTACCGACGCCACCATTGGCGATGACCTAAGTGTAACCGGCGACGCTCTCATCACCGGCTATATCGGTGTCAACAATGCGTCGCCGGACGCCTATATCGATGTAATCGCCACCGCCAATAATGGCATCCGATCCCACGTCAAAGGCAACACGCCCTACTACAACCTCGTTCTGCGGCGGTCGTTGTTGAGCGGTTCGACTCGAGGTGCAAGTTACCACCAATACAATCATCGGCATCAATTTGGCGTCGTGGGACATCACCCAACTGGCTGGCCTTCGACCACCAGCGCCGAGATCCGCGCCATCGCGACGGAAAATCACACCAGCACGGCGCGCGGCACCAAGTGGATTATGTCTGTGATGAAGGATGGCACAACCACATTATCGACGGCGATGGAGTTGGGGGATGATCGGGAAGCGTACTTCGCCGGCGTGGATGCCCACACGACGGCCAGCGCCGCCAACGTCAACGTCGAAACCACGACGGGCTGGCTGCGCCGCTCGACGAGTGCGCGGCGGTACAAGCGGGACATTCGCCCGATGCCTGTGCGGCCGGGGGTGTTCGACCGCCTTCAGCCGGTGCTGTACAAGGCCGCCGAGGGTGTGGGCGGCGGCGGGCGCGACTGGCCCGGCCTGATTGCCGAGGATGTGGCGGACGCAGGCGGCGAGGTCTTTGTTACCTATAACGAGCGCGGCGAAGCCGATTATGTGATGTATGACCGCCTGGTGGTCTTAACGATCGGCGAAGTGCAAGCGTTAAAGCGACGCATAACCGAGTTAGAAAGGAGAGTAAACGGATGAGTGACCCATTGCCAGCGGCAGAGACACCGCCTGTCAAGAACCCCAACGCACCGGAACTGATCAAGCTGAGGACAGCGGCGGCGTTGGTTCGCCAGATTCAGAAGTTGGCACCGATCCTCGACGATACGCGCACGGTGCTGACTGAGCTGCAGGACGTGATCGATGTGCATGGCGCCATCGCCGACGAAGACTTGACGCAGCTTGGGGTGAGCGCTGCCCAGGTGGCGAGCCTGCAAGCGTTCCTGACCAAGCTCTTTGAGTTTATGGACAATTCCACGCAGACCCGCAAGCCCTACCGCACGACCATCAATTCGGTGCGGCGCGTCGGGGCGCAATTATGAGCATTGCCTACAGTAGGTGCGCCGCCAACAACGGCGCAATCAACAAGCATCTACAGGAGAGTATGACCACGCCGACGCCAGAGACTGCCAAGACCGAGCCGACTGAGTTGGCTGAGCAAGGCGCAGATTCGCCACTTCAACGAGTTGCAGCGCGAGGTGAAGGAGGCGCAGGATGCCGTCACCCGCGCCCAGGAAGCCGTGCAGGGCTTTGTGGGTTATCTGAGCGAAGAACACGAACTGGACACAAGCCAGCCGTGGGTCGTGGGGCCGCAGGGCTTTGTGTTGAGGCCGGAACAGCCGGTCGCGCCGCCTGCTGAGCCGCCCAGCGAAGAAACGCCACCGCCCGCGGTAGAATAACGCATCTCCGCTAATTGTCGCTTGTGCTGACGAGAACGACAGGTATATACTGGCGAGTGGTTTATCCATCGACCTGTATATACCTGCCCTCGGAGGTGTGCCATGCGTCCGTTTTTGCTGCTAATCCTGACGGTCGTTGTCCTTGCCCCTCGGTTTCGGCGTGGGTGAAGTATCGCCAGGAACTCACCGGCACGATCCAGACGTTGCAGATCCCGGCGCAGACACGCCCACCGGCGATCCCGATGCGCCGACCGCGACGCCGACCCACACCCCAACGCCGGAACCCACTGGCGTGGACACCACGGCCCCACAAACCTTGCCATTGAACTGCAACAATCGAGCGTTGATACCACGGCGTCGAGCCAACTGATCACGGCCACCGTCCATATCACCGATGACCTGAGCGGCTTAGGGCGCGCTGTGCTGCGTTTTGTCCCGGCCAGCGGCGGCACGCAGTTTGTGGAATTTGAGATCACGGTGGATGATCGCGTGAGCGGCGACCGGCGCGATGGGATTTATGTGGCGGCGGGGTTACTGCCGAAATACAGCGCGCATGGACGTTGGTACTTGAGCGAGGCGACGGTGGCCGACAATGCCAACAATATCCAGTATGGCTATGGCTTTCCTGATGGGCGTGTTGGCGCACCAGAGCCGGTGGTCGGGGAGGAATCGCTGTACTTTGTCAACGGCAAGGATAGCGGGCCGATTGTAGTGCCGGAGGCGACGCCACCGCGTTCAGTGGAACCAGGCCGCCGCCGCCGGAGGGCGGCAGACAGGGAAGAAGGCAATGAGTTGCGTTTGCCACCATCGGCGATTAGCACAGAGTTGTTGCAAGTACGGCAACAGGGGTTGAGCGCAAAACTGTGGCGGCAGGATCACCTCCTGCCGCCACATCACCACGGGCTGAACGTTGATGGACGCACTGGTGGTTGGGCTGGCTTCGGCGGCTCGAAATCCGAGAATGGTAATAGGCCAAATGCTTCCAAGAGTAGCAGAAGCAGTAACGCTATCGCCGGATCGTTTTCCCAGTAGTCTCGATTGCTATAACGCGCTTGTCTTTCCCATACTTTGTAGTCCCATAGATTTGCACTGGACTTGACAAAGCGGCTTTCTTCTTGGTCGTCTGGTTCAGCGAATGGTTTGTCGTGAGAAAAGACACGCCAGCATAATTTGCGCCCATCGAGGATTAACCACACCTTTAGAACTTTGTCGGTGTTCGGCTGCGAACAAGTCCATTCGCCCACGACATCAGCATTGGGCAACTCCTGACGTGGCGTAGGAGTCACTTCGCCCATTTGATATTTTTCAGCAAACAAACTGATACAGATGGGTGCTGCTTCTGCGCCAAGTGCCTGTGCAAGGTCACGCGCCTCTCCACGTGCTTGTTCGCGTTGTACATGTGCGCGATTTATGACTGCGTTAAGTGCCATTGTTGGTCTCCTTTGTTTTTATGCTCGTGTTTCGAAGAGTCTTATTTATCGCAACATCGTGAACCCACCCGGCAGGCTCTCGCACGCGAGGCCATCATTATCCCCATCGAGGCGATGCACATCGCCAAAGCCGCGCTCAACGCAGTAGTCAAACACTGTTTGGGCCTGGGGTTGGGTGACGAAGCTGGAGCAGCTATAGGCGTTGAACGTGCAGGGAATGACGGGTGGGCAACGGGCCACTTTTGGCATAGTGGGCAGCCAGATCGTTGCGCCAGAATCATGTCAATGACGAGGCTCATCAGAATCCCAATTTGAGTTGGTTGTCACGTTGGGGTCTGATCCCGACCCGCCTGGGCAAATGTGATCGACGGGCGGCATGTTCACTGTCTTGCCATCCAGCAATTCTTCAATGGTCAAAATCTGATGGCGGGGTAACGCTTATTCCAGCCAGGCGAATGGAGATTGGCCAGCCGCCGCCGCTTCTGTGACCATGGGGGCGACGGTGGTTCCATGGTCAGGAAGATGCCGATGGCCGCCTTCCTCTTCAACAGCCACCAAGTCGCAATGTCGCTGCTCATTCAGCCTTGCCGCCCTTCACTTGTACCGAACGCGCTGGGGTCCGCCACTGGCATCGTCAATGGGCCGATCACCTGTCTATGCCTGGTCAGCGCCCTTCTTACCGTCTTGTTGCCGGCGTCCGCCCTAGGGGTCGCGCCGAATCAACCGACAACGCCCACCACTGGAATTGGTAAGGATTTTCCTCGGCTAATTGTCGGCTGAATCCAGGTCGACGGGTTCGCCCACTACGTCGTAGTCTTTCCCGGACACCAGGTTAAAGGCGTCGGCCAGCCCTATATTTCTGTAGAGCGATGGACAGATGAGTGACGTCGATCCCGATCCACTGTCGGCCCATGCGCTGTGCAGCGGCAATGGTCGTGCCACAACCACAGAAGGGGTCAAGCACAATGTCACCAGGATTGCTCGACACGGCAATGATGCGCTCTAACAGGGCGAGGGGCTTTTGCGTTGGGTAGCCTAGGCGTTCACCCGCTTGGGGAGTTGAGGGGAAAATGTCAGTCCATACGTCATCCAAAGGTTTCCTCTTTGCTCGTCAAGATAACG
>JADJPH010000098.1 GCA_016713335.1 Candidatus Fredericiella danica
ACACAGTCACAATAGTTGGGGATCGTCGGTGCGCAATAACAGGTAATAGACGCCCGCGGGACTTGCGCAGGGCGAACTCGACTGGCTGTGTGTGTAGGTCTGGTTGACGGCCATGATGTATCGTGCCAAATCGAGTTCAACGCCTGGTCTGATCGTCAAACACATTGTCGGTGGAAAAAGTAGAGGACATCATACCAACCGCCGTTGTGGGCGTTGTTCGTTGCGCCACCGCCCTCGTTCTTTACCTCCCAGGACACCGGATGCTCTGCGCCAACACCTGCGGATGCAAGCCCCATAATTGCTGTCGGAACCAGATCGGGCGTAGTGATAGTGATGGGTGTGGCTCGTACGTTGTTGCTTTCACGTTGGACCCGTAGACACAGTCACAATAGTTGAGATCGTCGGTACGCGACAACAGGTAATAGACGCCCGCAGGGACTTGCGGCAGGGCGAACTCGACTGGCTGTGTGTAGGTCTGGTTGACGGCCAATGATGTATTAGTCGTGCCAAATCGAGTTCAACGCCTGGTCCTGATCGTCAAACACATTGTCGGTGGAAAAGTAGAGGACATCATACACCAACCGCCGTTGTGGGCGTTGTTAGGCTGCGCCACTGCCCTCCCTCTTTACCTCCCAGGACACCTGGATGCTCTGCGCCGACACTGCGGATGCAGGCGCCATAATTGCTGTCGGAACCAGATCGGGCGTAGTGATAGTGATGGTGCTGGGTCTCGTACGTTGTTGCTTTCGTTGGACTCGTAGACACAGTCACAATAGTTAAGATCGTCGGTGCGCAATAACAGGTAATAGACGCCCTGCAGGGACTTGCGGCAGGTGAACTAAACTGGCTGTGTGCAGGTCTGGTTGACGGCTAATCGGGTGTATCGTGCCAAATCGAGTTCAACGCCTGGTCCTGATCGTCAAACACGTTGTCGGTGGAAAAGTAGAGGACATCATACCAACCGCCGTTATACGCGTTGTTAGTTGCGCCACTGCCCTCGTTCTTTACCTCCCAGGACACCTGGATGCTGAGCCGACACAGGATGCAGGCGCCATATGCCTGTCGGAACCAGATCGGGCGTGGGTTCGATTGCGCCTTCACACTATTTTCTGCCAACATGATGATCGCCGAGGTCGCAATGACAGTCAGCAATAGAACAAATCTGGCGTGGAAAGATATTGACCACTGTCGCCACTGCATATGGTTCTCCTTCAGGGTAACTCTGCCATACTACTGAGTGCGATCATTCAGCATAGCATCAGAACAGAGATGACCCCATACTTTTGCACGGCAGGCCAACGCCGTTCACAAAACAAGAACGTTACAACCCTGTATCAGGTGATGGCGCATGCGCGAAATTCCCCGCTGGACGCTCGGGCGCCCCCATACCGGCGCGCCACATGACACGTAAGGACAAGAAAAGTCGCCCATCAATCTAAAACCGATGGAAGGCTTCCTTTAAGAACACAGTGATCCGCGCCAAAATTCACCGGATAGAGTCTGCGGTGGCAGCCAAAGGATCGGCGAACATCGACACTTCCGCAGTGTCATCGGTGGAGCACCCAGGTCAACGGCACAACCTGAGATCATTGCGCCCGCGACGCGCTCAACGATGTATTGACTGTCAAAAGACCAACTGAACGGGAAATAGATGTCGGCAAGTTCCCGTATGTTGCCGTCCTGCCCCACGACCGACAGCGACGCCGCCATACATCGGGATAAGCGTACTTGAGTCCATCAGGGAGAACTGACCCAAGCCAAGTGGGTCCTCGCTATCCTCAAGCCCCTGTTGAAAGGGGCCGAGAAGCGACTGATCCGATCAACCTGTTGCGGTGTGCCTGCGCCAACGGTTGCCGCGCACCAGGTTCGGTCACCACACGACACGGTTCGTCGTTTTGAATCGCCTGCAATGGCATCGGGCAGCGTATGGCCCGTGTAGTAAATGAAATGCGACTCATCCACCCATAGCAAGTGCTGTATCTCACAATATGCCTGCAACCCACCCATGTACGAGGAACGTGCGCCAGTGTAGACTTGGTCCGTCTGCTTGCTGGCGGGATCCATCGTGTAGAGCGTCCCATAATCTGTGAAGGCCAACCTTTTGCCGTCGGGCGAGAAGCTGAGATTGCCAATGCTGGCGTCATTGCCCAGGTCAATCACCAGACTCTCGGTAGCGGTTGCGAGATCTAATTGGCTGATCTTGCCCGTCAGGCTGTGGAAAACGGTGGTAGAAATTAGCGGCATGGCGAACTCCCCATCTGCGCTGATTGCGAAACTTTCAGCGCCGACGCCATCGGCGCTGACTGCGAGCAGCGTATTACCCTTGTCGTGGTCGGCAAGCAAGATTGTCTGCCGGAAAACTGTGCAAGCCTGGCAGCGGTCGGTCGCCGGATCAGAGTGACTACGGGCGTGGCTGGCGCTATACCGGCATCCCGTCAGAATTACCGGGCTTGCTGATCGCCGAACTCGTCACTCGACAAAGCAGAGGGCTGTGGTGCAACTGAAGGTGAGATGGACGGTCGCGCCACAGGGTCAAGCGCACAACTCGTGACCAGCAACCCCCAAGCCATCAGGACGATCAGCACTGTCGTTCTGGCAAGGTCGATCTGCTTCGCATAAATGCCTCACCCACGGCGCCCCAAGCCCAACCGCCTACACTACCATAATCTGGACGCATTCCGAGTAACGCCTCACAGTGTTCTGGGGCGAGCATTTGGCGGACGTGGGCGCGTCGCGATGGCGAGGCCGGTACAATGGCAGATGGCTGAGATTCCTGGGTCAAAGCCATTTGACCGATTCTGTGTGCAGCAATCTGCGACAATGGGTGCAGACCGCAACCTTGCCGGCCAATTTATGCGCGAAGCTAGCTTCTTTTGCAGGCCGCAATCGCGATGACTCTCTCCACAGCACCCAGTTCCTTTTCAAGGAAACTCAAAATGAACACCCAGCCATCGCTCATTGTACTCTCCTCATTGTTCTGGTGTTGTTGCAGCCGCCTGCCCCATTGGCCGCACACAGTCTCACACACTTTCTGGATTCCTCAACTGCGCCTATCTGTATCGTAACTAGCAAAACGACAGCGGCGCAGGTACGCTGCGCGCCTGCCTTGTGCAGGCAGTCAGCGGCGACACCATCACCTTCGATCACGTATCTTCCCGCCCCCAGTCCTGTCCAGATTCTCTGGTGAGCGCTGCCTCACATCGCAACGGATTCCTGACAATCGATGCAAGTAATGCGGGCGTCATACTGATGGCAGCGGGATCAGCGAGACTGGCATGCTAACAACCAGCGGGTTCATCATCAACGCCTCCAACAACATGATTCGGGGGGGATGCAGATCGTGAACTTTCCCTACTATGGAATCGAGATCCAGGGCGGGCAACACAGCGTCATTGTGGAGACCACACGGTAGGAAATGGACCGATGGGTCAGGGTAACCTGATCAGCAATAACTGCGAAATGGCATTCAGATCGTCGGCTCACGCGCGATGAGCAATACGGCCATTGGCAATTACATCGGCACGGATGCCAGCGGCGCCACTGTCCTAACAGGCCCTTGTGAGGGTAATGGCGTTTTCTAGGATGGGATACAACGTACAATCATTGCGGCAGCACGCCGGGGCAACGCAACGTGATCGTTGGCATGATCGCGATCGGTCCCCGTTCTCCCCGCCGATGTACAATCGTATTATCGGCAACTTCATCGGCGTTGATGCTGCGGGCACTTCCACCTTTGGCAACGGATACCACGGTATCGGAGTGAACGGTCTGAAGAATACGATCGGTGGCAATTCGCCTGGCGAGGGCAACCGTCAGTGGCTTCGATCACAACGGCATTTCCATAAGCGGCTCAGGCAAACATTGCGGCCCTGAAAATGATCTACGAAAATCTTGAGGCTGGCGTCCGGATCGCTGGGGAAACCTCCATTGCTAATCTGTTGACCCCAAGAACAGCATCTCCGCGAACGGTGGACCGGGTATTGATTTAGCGAATGGCGGCAACGCTGAGCTACCAGCGCCGACGCTTACCCGGTTTATTGGTGGTGACACCGTCGAGTAGGCAGTGCCTGCGCCGGGTGTCTCATCGAGGTTTTCTCCGACGATAACGGAGAGGGGCGGGTCTGTGAGGGCAGCACGACGGTTGATGCTGCTGGTCACTTCAGTTTCATCGTGTCCGGAGGATTTAGTCTCGCCAACGTGAACCGCCACTGCTACCGACGTAGCGGGCGACACATCGGAGTTTTCTGCAGGGCGCCTCCCAGTCCTCACAAGCTCTATTTACCGAGCGTACAACGCTAGAGCACGCGGGCGAAAGGTGGGCGAGGAGCCATGTTGTGCGTGTTCCGTGCGGCTGTGTAAACACACCAAGCGACCATTGGCCTAGTCCATCGATCGGCAATTGCGGCAAAGTTGATCGCCTTGATTACTACCCGACGAAACGCCCAGCCCAAAACGGCGCAATGTTCTGGGTAGTTGCATCGCCATCGACAAAACACTCGGCAACCAGTTTCTCCAGCCGGCGAGTGCATGATGCCCTCGCCACCCCAACCGCACGAACGAAGAAGCCGCGCATTGTACCAACTGGGCCGATGATTGACCGTTTTATCAGGCGTGAGCGAACGAATACCGCCGGAGCCCTTGAGTGGGTGGTCAACCTGCTCCTGCAGCGAGGGGGACGCGATGGATGGAGAATGGGATGACGGTCGGCAGGAAAGCAAGGTTGGGGAGCAGCGCGATCCCTCGCGTGGGATTCTTCCTTGCTTCCAGCCGGTTAAGCAGGCGGGGCCCTCCTTCTGGTAGTACCATTCCATTTTGGCGTGTGGGTAGTCAGCCCCTTCGGCTGCCCGTCTCTGGTGGGCGATGGCAGGTTCGCCGGCCACCCACCCCCAACAGCGCCCGGGCTTCAGCCCCGTAGAGGCAGCCAGGTCGCGGGCCAATGCGCCGCGGGCGCCGGGGTCTTCGATGGGAATCGCCCGCGTCTTGTTGAGCTTGCCGGTGACGGTAAGCCGTTCGGCCTGCCGGTCGTAGGCCGTCACGTCAAGACCCGCCACTTCGGCGCGGCGCAGCCCGGTCACGCGCAGCAGCGCCACGATCGCCGCGTCGCGCACCCCGGCCGGCGATGGGTCAGCTTGGCAGACGGCCATCAGCGCCATGATCTCGCCGAAGGTCAGCGCCCGGCCCCGCTCGGCCTGCGTGGTCGTGTTCTCGCCGGGCAGCGTCTCCGCCGCTTCGATGGCGTCTTGTAACGCATCCTGCATCGCCTGCGATGCCAGGGCGACGCGCATCGCCATGTTCGTGTCATCGGCGCCGGCCTGCGCTACCTGGGCAGCGCGCCGAACCAAGCGGCGCGCTTCTTTGAGCGTGCCCCGCAGGGCAGAAAGCGCTTTGTTCGCCGTGGGCGCCGCAAGGTGATCAGCCAGCCAGGACCGCACCGCAGTTACTTCCTGCGCCCGTACCTGGGGCCATGAGACGGCGTCGAGCAACTGCTCCCGCTCGACCTTCTTGGTTTCGGTGGGGTCCACCCCGGTCAGCAGGGCGGCGATCACACCCAGGTCGTGCGTCACGGTGCGCCGGCTGCTTTCCCCCAGCGAAGCCAGGTAGATGCGGGCGGGGTTCTGGTCGGCGGATTGACTGACGGCGGGAACCAGGTCGCCGTCGCTGGGTACGATCGCAGTGGTTGCCATGGGCTATACCCTCTTTGTGCGTGAAGCGTACAAGAAGCAGGGCCACATCCATGCCGGCGCCAACGTCGTTACGGGTTGCGTGGCCCGTCTTGTCTGCGCTAACATCGTGGTGCACCTTTCTGGGTGTCGGGGTCTGATCGATGCTTGCGAGGCTGGCGATCAGACCCTTCGCTTTTTTTGACTGGCTATTGAAAAATCATATTTTCATAAGTGATTGTATCATAGAGCGCGAATGCATCATAGGTGCAATATGATACCCACCGACCCCGGGCGCTCGCGTCATGCCGTCCAGCGCCCGATAGAGGCCCACGACAAACTCCCCCCCGCGCGCAGCGCGCCGCACCAGTCGGCGAGGGGTAGAGGCAGCAGGGGCCCCCACCCGCCACCCACCACGCCTCAATGAAGCGCGCTTCAATGGGCGATACTCGCCCGTGAGTCGTCACCCCGTTGCCGGCGATATACGCGGTGATCAGCCCCACAATGCGCCGTGCCAACGGGTTCTTGCGCCACGCATCGCGCACTTCGAACAGTTCCTGGCTGTTCGCCCCAACCTCTTGTCGAGCATCTCCCACGCTGCAATGGCTCGTAGCGAGACGGCGGCGGCTCGCCATCGAATGTCTTCTCGATCCTGGAGCGACTTTTCCCCGCCATTTTAGTACACATTGTCAGCCCGCTCACCCTTTGTTACACTGTCTATGCGGCGGATACAACCTGGCGGGGCATTCGTTACCTGCTTCCCCGCCGCATAATCCTTTTTCGTTGGGAGTCACGAATGGAACTTGCGAAGCGTGACCAGAGCATGAGCGCTCCGATAGGTGATCAGTCATGAATACCTCCTCAACCTTCGTCGCAGAGGATGGTGTCGGGTATGAGTTGAATATGGGCCGTTGGAGCCGACGCTTGGCCTTGCCCTTTCTCGACTTCGTCGGAACCGCTGATGGCGAACGTGTTCTAGATGTTGGTTGCGGCACAGGGCACCTTGCAGCGACGGTGGCGGCCGTGTCTCGCGCCTCCGAAATACACGGTGTGGACCTCGCGCCGGTCTATATCGAACACGCAAGGAAGCAGAATCCCGATACCCGGCTCGTCTTTCGTGTTGGGGACGCCTGCTCGTTGGCACACCCCGACAGCACTTTTGATCGCGTGCTCTCGCTGCTTGTCCTGCACTTCGTGCCTCGGGCCGAAGAAGCAATTGCCGAGATGCGAAGGGTCGCTAAGACTGGCGCTGTCGTCGGCGCCGCGGTCGGGGACGCGAGAGGTGGGTGGGTTGCCAACCGGTTGTTCTTTGATACGGCCTCGGTGCTGATCCCAAAGCCGGGGAGCGCCGAGCCCGAAACTCACCCGCCCCTGACACGGCCGGGTGAACTGGCTATAGCGTGGAGCCGCCGGGTTTCGCGATGTGACGGAGCGTTTCATGTGCATCCGCATGGACTTCACGTCGTTCGCCGATTACTGGGCACCGTATCTGGGCAAAGACGGGCCTGGTGCGGAGTACGTTCGCACCTTAGACGAGGCCATGCGGGTCCGCCTTGAAGCTGCGGTCAAAGGGTGCCTACCTGGATGGCGAGGGCGATGGTCCTCGGTCTTATGCAGCCCTAGCATACGCCGTCAAAGGTACGGTGCCGCCGTGACGACGCCCAACTCCATCGTCCCCGCGCCCCACCTTGAGTTCAGTAAGGCACTGAATGGTAATACAGTATCCCATCCCTCCAAACTCATGGGGTCACTTCAGGCGGCGCAGAATGTGGCGGGCAGCCTGACCTTTGCTTAACTGGAGTGTCCGGCACGAAGCCGGTTACAAGGGGCAGAGCCGACGGCGATAACCACACCCTGGTGGCGTCTGTCCCGCCGACGGCCCTTATGCCCGCGTCATTACCGTCCGACCATTGGCAGGAACACCTTTGGCTGCCCGCCTGCTTCGCCTACGCCTGCAATGCGGAAGTTCCATGTGTAGTCGGCCGCCATGGGATTGCCGCGCAGGTCCTTGACGCCGCCGGTGATGGTTACGGCGTATGTGCGGCCGACGACCGGCTCCTCACGCAGCATGAGTTGCATCTGGTCGCTCGCCCCGTCATAGCGCACGTCGGTCTTGAAAACCTTGCCCGTCGCATCCGTCACGATCACGGTCTGCGCATTGACGGTCGCGGCGTCGACGGCTTCAGAGAACTGGGCATGCACTGGCGGGATAGTAGTAGCTGCCCGTGGCGTCGGTCCCCGCCACCAGCACGGCCAGGTTGACGTCACTCCCGCTTCCGGCGCAACCCACTGGATCGTTGGGCCGCTGACATCCGACGATGAAGGCAGAATGCGAATGCCGACGTCCGCCGCCGCGCTCGTGCTTGTGCCGTTGCCGACGGTGAAGCGGATGTGATCCAGCCCGCTGACGTTGGCGTCTGGCGTATATTGCAGGTTGGCAGGCTGCCACTGATCGTGCCGTAGGCCGGGCCTTCGACCAGCGGAGGTCAGCGGCGAGTTGACGGCATCGCTTCCCGACAAGGTGATGGTAATCGGCACACCCGCCTCGGTCTGCAGCGACTGCGGGTCGGCCACCAGCGGCTTGATCCAGGTTGAGCAGCCGGTTGGTCGGCGTCTCCTCGGGGACGGACGGGAAGCACCACGGCCTGGTTGGCGATCATTGTCCCGCTCGGCAGGTCGCTGCGCAGTCGAACGGTGCATGACACCTTGCCCGTAGCGCCCGGTTGCCCCGTGGGGCCAGGTCGCCTACGTTCCAGTAGATGCTCTGGCGCCGGCGGAGTAACTGCCGCCGTCGTTGACTGCAGCGTCGCCAGGTCGAACACGTTCTCCGGCAGCTTGTTGGCGATAAAGACGCCAAACGCCGTGCCTTCGCCGACATTTTCGTACGACACCTCATAGGTCACCCACTGGTCGGGAAGCAGGTCGCCTGCCGGGCCAACCATTTCATTGGGGTCCCTGGCCGTGCGGCACTCGTCGCACTCTTCGTCGCTGATGGCGGCGATCTCCAGGCGGTCCTGCGCCCCCTGCGCAGCGGCCAGCGGCATGGCGGTAGCCATCGTGTTCAGTGCTTGAAGTTGCGGGACTTGGACACGCACGCAGACGGGGTTGCCGCCGCCGTCCATGCACTTCTCGCACAAGGCGCACACCTTGATGACCTCTTCGGCAAAGTAGGTGCCGCGGCCGTCCTCCTCATCCAGGTTGCACTTCTTCACCTTGACGACATCGATGCCAAAGGTGCCGTAGAGCCAGTCGCTGATCGCAGCGATACTTGTCCTCGGTGCAGCAGTGACACTGGGGTTGTCGCAATCGCCGCCGCTTTCGCACAACTGGCACTCGCCGTTGCATTGGCCCAGGTCGATGCCTTCGCCGATGAAGGGGATCTTCTTGCCGATCCACTTGGCGCAGCCGAGGTACGAACTTTCGTCGCCCTGCGACGACTGCGCGCACGACGAGATCTTGCTCAATTCACTCAGCGACTTGATCTTCTTCTTGATGATGTAGCCGGGCAGCTTGTCCTCGATGCAGTTCCGGACACACTCGCCCCAGCTGATGCCGCCGCTTCTCTCTGCCGTCTGCAGCAGCCCCAGCGTCGCCGGCGCCCAGGCGTTGGTCTGCATGTCATAGCGCACGGCCCGCCCGTCGCGCACGACCGTATACGAGGATCCGTCCACCAGCACGCCCACGACGTCGCTGCCGGCCAGGAAGAGGCTGAAGATGTTGAACTGCGGCAAAGCGCAGCAGGCGGACTCGGTCTCCGTTGCCCGGTGCTGTAGGTGTGCGCTTCGGCAGTGCCAAACACTAAACCCATCGGCAACCGCCTGCTGGTAGAGCATGTTCAACTCGGACGAGCGGGCCAGGCGCATTGACCTGGGCCAGGCCCAGGTCACCATTCGTGCTTCAGCGTGCGCGGGACATAGGTGGTATTCGTTGACGTCAAACAGCGGTCCCGGCAGGTTGCTGCCGCTGAGTTGCGCCGCCGAAGCTGCCTTGAGGCCTGCGGCACCCCGGCGTCACAGCGCACGCGCACCCAGAGCAGCCCTGGCCGCCCTGCGGCAGGTTGCCGAGCTTCCAGAAGACGTGGTTGCGCTCGCTGTGGAATACGCTGTTGCTGCTCGTTTCCAATAGGACGGCGTTGGCCGGCATGCCAAAGCGCAGTACAGCGTTGTCGATCGTGTTGCCCGTGCCGTTGTGATAGAAGATGCTGTAGAGTACTGTGTCGCCTGGAGAAAAGCGCCCAGGGGCCGGCCAGGTCGACCGGTGATGCCCGTCATGCCGCCGCCGGTGTCATCGGGACTCGCCAGCCACGGCTCGAAGGCCACGGCACCCCGGATCTCCTGACCCAGCCCATTGGGGTTGTTCGGGTGCTTGGGTCCGCTGGCGTCCCCCCACCAGTTAAAGCGCGCTTCCACCTCTGCCAGCGTGGAGACCGCGATCAGTCCAAGTTTGTTGTTCACGATGCTGTTGTTGCGTAGGACGGGCTTGGCTCCCGAAAATACCATGATCCCCGCCCCACTGCTGTCGTGGATGCGACAGTTGCTCAACGAAACCAAGCTGCTGGACGTCGTGACCTGCCCCGTGTCGAATGCCGCCCCCGCCTCGCCGCCATAGCCGATATCGCAGCAGCGCAGCTCGGCCACGCCATTGCCATCGATCCTGATGTCCCGCCACCAGCCTGGCTGCTTCTCTGTGCCGGTAAAGAGGATCGGGTTTTCGGGCGTGCCCACGGCGGACAACACGCCGTCCACCCTAAAGGTGGCGTCCTTGGCCATACGCACTTCAACGCCGGGTTCGATGGTGAGTGTGGCGCCGTTAGCGACGCCGGCGTGACCCTCGACGATATAGGGTATGCCCAGGTTGCGCCAGGTGCCGCTGGACCCCATAGCAGAGCGGTAGACGATGGCGTCCATGCCGTTGCCGTTGACGGTCAGGTTGTCGAACATGTCGTTACACGATTCATCGGCGCAGACAATGGCTGCCAACTGGTTGCCGGAAATGATGGTGTTAGACACCTTGACGGCAAAAGTCTCGTCCGGTGCGCCGCCTTCGTTGTAGATGCCGTGGCTGCCGCTGTTGCGTAGGATGCTGTTGGTAACGGTGACATTGGCGCTCGACACGACCAGGTTGCCGCCGTAGTCACTGTCTGAACCGCCATATTCGATCGTGACATGGTCGAGTTGAAGGTTGGCGATGCTCGCGGTGCCGCTGCTCACGCTCAGCCCCCACCAACCTGCCGGCTGTTGCTTGATGCCGGTGATGAGAATGGGCTGCGTCGCACTGCCTAAAGCACGCATTGTGCCACGGACATAGAAGCCTGTGTCCACCCGCAGTTCCACGCCGGGGTCGATCGCCAACTCGCCACCCTCTTCGACCTCCATACCGCCTGAAAGTACATACGGCAGCCCCATCGACTCCAGCCGGTGTAACTTGGTGACGCTGACGGAACTATAGACGACGGCGTTGAACTGCTTGTTATCACTGGCCGACAAGTTGCTCAACACGGGATCTGCGTCCACACCGCCCTCGTACCACACGGCGTTGAGCGTATTGCCGTTAAAGCTGCTGTTGCGCAGTGTGAGCACGGTGCCCATGTCGGCGGCGAGGCCATTGCTGCCGCCATAGCGGAAGACGCTGTTGTCGATGTCGGCCACGGCATAGCCCAGGTCTACGTTGCCGCCGGCCCACAGATTTACAATCTCGGCGTACTTACGACGACGTGGTCGAAGGTGAGTGCGGCACGCTGCTCGGCAGTGTAGCTCGCATTGAGGCCATCCCCAACTGCCCGTCTGTTTTACCAACCCGGTAAAGACGATGGGTTCGGCTGCCGTGCCCCGGGCTACCAGAGATCCTCCGACCGACATCGAAACCAGGCTTGCGGGTCACTGGCCGTTACCGAACACCACCCACACCCGGCCTGACGGTTAGCGTCACCCCGGGCCTGACGGCGACAAAGCGCGTCACGTTGTAGGGACTGCCGGACTTGGTCCAGGTGGTGTTTTGGTCGATGTTGCGGTCGATGGTCGTACCATGAACCGCCGCAGGCTGCAGAGTCGGATCCTGGGCATTGCCAGGGATGAACGCTAGCAACAGGACTGCGAGCGCCAGCCATAGACCCGGCAAAAGGCTGTGCAGCAATGCTCTGTTCTGCGCTCTGTTTACGTTACGTAACATGTTGGGTTTTCTCCTTTACGCACTATGGGTTGGCTCTCCACTTACCCTGGTGGGCCGCTGGGCGGAGTGAACAAACATCTACCAACCATTCCTACACGCTGTCGATGGATGAGCGCCTAGAAAGCTAAGCGAGTATAGTCGCGATGTTACTTGACGCCAAACCGTAAAAAACAACGCCGCCGGCGCATCGCCATTTTCTGCGGCTTTCGCGATATCTGGTAGGCAAACAGCTTTACCACTGTCCTCCAACGTTACCGCACGGTTGTCCAGCTCTATCGCACCTCACAACCCGAGGCGATTCGTTGCCCCCGCACGGACTTTCGCTCTACCATCGCTTACTTTGCCATCCACGTGTGCCATAACGCTGCGTCTCGCTATGACACTTCATGACGCAGCGCGGCTCTAAACTCAAGTCAATATTATGGAGACCGAAGGCGAAGTGGCCGGGGTGTTGGCGCATGAGATTGTGCATGTTGTAGGCCGACACTCGTCTGAGCAGATTGCCAAGACGCAGTTGACCCAGGGCTTGGCGGGCGCAGCCGCTGCAGTGCTCTACGACCCGGAGAATCCTGGCAGCGCGGGTGCAGCCCAATTGGCAGCCGTCGTGGGCCAGATGGTCACCATGAAGTACGGCCGTGACGATGAGTTGCAGGCCGACCAGGTCGGTGTGCGCATTATGGCCGATGCCGGCTATGACCCGCGCTCGATGGGGACTGTCATGCAGAAGTTGGGTGAGGCAAACCAAGGATCGAGCGCGCCGGAGTTCATGAGCACCCACCCGAATTCGGAAAACCGCGTCGAGCAGATCAACCAGGCCATTGCGGAAGAGTTCCCCAACGGGGTGCCGGAGGGATTGATTCACTAGAGCCTGGCCCCTTACTTGGGATGCTGAGTTGGCCCTGGTTCAGCATGCCGCTTTAGGGTGGTCTTCTGGGGAAGTAGGATCCTGTTGCATGTTTCCTACGTAACGAATCCAGGGTTCAGCCACGGCATTGGCGAGATGGCGATCTGTTGTCCACAACATGCAGTCAAGCCGCCGCGCCAGAGCCAGATAGAAGCTGTCATAGGCTGCCGCACGCTTGAGGCGCAGCGTCCAATCATACGCCTGCCGCACCAGTTCGTCATCCGGCGTAACCAAGGTGATGGCAATTTCGCTGCTCAATGCAAGCGCCTGCCCCGCCAGGACTTCAGTCAATTGTCCGAAATAGATGGCCTTCGTGAATATCGACGTCAATTCGTAGCGCCAAAGCGTCGGCGCACACAGTTGCATGCCGCGTCTGACGTTGGCGGTAACATCAGCGCGCAGGCTTGACGTTTCTGCATCCATCACACTGAGCGCATAGCCGGCGCCGGCATCGATGACCAGCCACTCAGCGTTGGAAGAGTTCATCGTGCGCGCCTCAGATCAGCTTTGTCTGCCTGCACCACCAGATCGAGGTCAAGCGGCGCACCGGCGCCTTCACGCAGGATGCGCCGGCTAAGGTCCTCCGCTTGCGCAGCCAATCTTCCCATTGTTGGCGTGCCTCGCCCTGATCACGTGCCTGCAGGCGCCCGTAATCTCCGATGCTAACGAGCACTGCTTTGGGCTTCCCGCGGGAGGTCAGCACGATCCGCTCGCCGCCATAGGCGACGCGGTTGACCAATTCAGAAATGTCACGTTTCACTTCGCCGATGCTCACCGCTGCGTCCATATCACCCCTCCTTGCCGGATGTTGCACTATCCTGATAGTCAGTATAGCAGGGGTAGACGAACGAATCAAGGAATGACTGGTTACCACGGCATCCAGGACGCAGGTGGTAAGTATCCGACCGGATTATATATGCGGATTGCGGGTCACTGCAATCCAGCGAACAGTCCCCCGCCGATTTACAGCAGATCGAGCCAGCGCATGAGCACGAATCAACACCTTTGGTTCACAGCTGACCACCACTTCGCCAGCCAACATCATCCGGTACTGCAACCGCCCATTTCCGACCGACGAGATGGATGCCGCCGATCCGCTGTGGAACGAAACTGTTGGCATCGATGACGTGGTCTACCACGGCGACTTCACACTGCACGGCATCGGCAAAGTTCAAATCCATCGTCGGGCAACTCCATGGCCAGCTCCGCATTCTGCCCGGCAGCCATGATCGCCGCTGGCTGGATCAGTTTCAGGCTGACGATCCCGACCTGCACACAGCGCATGGGTATGCCATAACGTTGCTGCCTCCGCTGACATCGCTCGAAATACCAGACATGCGTGAGGATCACTACCCGCAGGTGATTGTTCTCTGTCATTATGCGCTGCGGGTCTGGGATAGATACAAATTCGTCCACCAGCAGCGGCGCTCGGCCACTGCTGGTGGACTTACATCCGTCCAGAACTCAGCCAGCGTGACAGCCATCAGCTAGCCTGGAGGATTTTGGGCAAGGGCTGTCTACGGCACTGCGGCGACCACGCCGACACCAAAGGTGTAGACCAATTCTCCGCCATAGAAACCTACGGCCACGATCAACGCCACGCCTACAATTTGGATGATGGTAAAGAAAAGGCGCCCATTCCCACTGATGGCGCCCTTGCTGCGCCAGTTCCAAATGGCCAGCGCGCCGAAGATCACAAAGGTGGCGATGCCCAGGGCTCGATGAATGTTCAGGGTTGCCATCGCCGGGCTGTCCGCCGGTACGCCCTGCGCGGCGACGAAGCCAGAGAGTAGCGTGACGACTGTGCCCGCCAGGCCCAGCAACAGGGTGTACCAGGCGGCCTGATCCAGGCCCTTGCCTGGCCAGAAGCGCCCAGCCCAACTCAACGCGACGCTGCTCAGCAGCAGGGCAATCGGGAAATGGACAAAGAGCGGGTGAAGATTTTCAGGCATGGGTGACTCCTCCTTACAGGAATGGAAAAGGATCGGAGCCGCCGGAACATCCGGCGGCCTGAATGGGCCTGATGTCCGTGGTGGCCAGTCTTGCAGCATGCGTTCAGTTTCTTCCGAATGGCCGCTCTCGTCGCGCACCATATCCTCCAACTGCACCGCCAGGCCTTTGTCGCCCATCTCATCAGCTTCACGCGCGCGCTGGGTATAGTCGGCGGTGGCGCGGCGTTCGGCGGCTAACACCGCCTCCAACATCTCCCGGTTGGTGCGGGCGACGGCCACCGGGCGTGGGGTGGTGACCGGCTCGCCACCCAGCGCAACGATCTTGTTGGCCAGGAACTGGGCATGTAACTGTTCGTCCGCCACTTCGGTCAGGAAGAACTGCGCCAGTTGCGGGCGATAGGGGCCGGTCGCCTTGGCCGCGTACGTCAGATACTGGATGATGGCGCTGAGTTCCCCCGCCAAATCCTCGTTCAGATGCTCGATCATGGTCTGCTTATTCATTGTGTTCTCTCCGTTTCATGTTCTGTTATTGATCTCCAAGCGAAGCGTAGCGACAAAAACATCCTCGCTTGATGTGGATGAACCTCTGCTACAACAATCAGAGTTTACCACCGGGCCGACGTTTCGCTGTGTGCCTACGATCTCCTCCTGCCCACTGCTCCCACAACGGAGCCGAGCCAGTCAAAGTCAAACTGGTTGCGCCACGCCACTCTCCGCCCGGCGCAGCGCAGTCAGCGCGATCTTTCCCGTCTCCCACGCGGCCGCGGCCAGTGACACGCCAAACAGCACGTAGCCAGCCGCATGGAGCGGGCCACGCACGTCGACCAGGAAGATGCTGGCCCAGATCAGGACGCCGCCCAGGTTCACCGCGGCCAGGCTCAGCCAGTTGCCGCCCAGCCGGGCTTGCTCGTCGCGCAGCAGCCAGCGCGCCGCAAAGTAGGGCACCACCGCATAGAGAAATTGCAGCATCCAGCCGTAGATCAATGCCTGTGGCGCGGTCGCCTCGATATCGGCGCCGGGGATACCGGGGACGCCCAGGATGATCAGCGGCGCCACCAGCACCGGCAGCAGAATCCAGGTGTAAGCCACCACCAGATGCCAGGCGCCCGCACGGGCAAAGAGGCCATGCCGCCGCAGCGCCCGCACCAGCACCACCAGCAGCCAGACCGTGGCGCCGATGTGCAGCACCAGTCCGGGCACGGTCACGTACAGGTTGCCGCTCAGCCAGGGGCCAAGCACCAGACCCAGCGCGCCCAGCGTCATCGCCCAGAAGATGATGGTCAACGTGCGCCGCGACGCCAGCGGCGCACCGGTGAGCGCAGGCAGCAGGTCGATCAGCAGGCCGGCAAAGACCAGCGAGGCAAAGCCCCAACTGTTGGCGTGGATGTGCACTTCTTTGGGGATGCCAAGACGCAGCGCCTCATTCCAGCCCACCCAGAGCCCGGTGCCGACCAGGATGCCCACCAGCAGGTAGACGAGGCCGGCCACATAGAATTTGAGGCTGCCGTTCCCTCGCTGTGCCCGGCGCCCAGGCCGCGCAACTGAAGGATCAACAGGGTCACGGCGATGAAAACCAGCGTACCACCGGTGATGATCAGGCTGGCATTGACGCTGGGAATGCCGGCCAGCAGCACCACCATACCGGCGTTGAGCGTCAGCCAGATGTCCCAGCGCGTGGCTGGCGTCGCCGTCCCGCGGCGCGCGGCCACAAAGGCGGGCAGCACGCCGAAGGCGGCCTCGCTAAAGACGCCCAGCGTGATGAAGTGGACGCGCAGCCAGGGCAGCCCGACAAACCAGGGCAGCAGCGTAAAGCTGGTCAGCGCCGCGTCCACCGCCGCCACGATCGCCACGATCAGATAGAAGACGGCCATCAACAAGAATGGGTTGAGCATCGCATCCCTCGCTTTCCTTTGTACACCTTTGTGCACCTTCGTGTTCTTTGTGTCTTTGTGGTTGCCGTTCAGACGCGACTATGCCGCGCCCGTTTTTGCGGCCAGGAACGTCAACCGGCTGGTGGCGCGCATCCGCGCGGGCGCCGGCCGGGGTGATGACGGTCGCGCGCCTGCCGTCACGGCAAGTACTTCGTCGTCGACCGTCATGATGCCCTCACCGGCCAGGAAGTAATAGACGGCGAGGGATTCAGGGTGCGCGGGAATCTGCTGGCCCGGTTCGAGGCCAACCACGATCACCTTGAGTTTTTCGGTGTCGAGCAAAAACTGAGGTCGCGGCCCGTCACCGTCGAAGACGGCGAGTTCGTGCACCGCAGGGAAAAAAATGGCGGGGATTGTGGCAGTTCTGGTCATGGCAGCTTCTCCTGGGCAAAGGTATGAACATCAAACAATGCCCACAGCCTACCAGCCCAACCCTGGCGCCGTCCACGACTTTTGTCGGGTTTCATTTGTGCACAGCAACAATAGACCGCGGATTTGGCGGATTTACGCGGATGAATTCAAAATCCGCGACAATCTGCCTAATCCGCCAAATCCGCGGTCTATCACCAGGTCGGCCAGTTCCCCCAGGGCAGCCGCATCCAGGCCGGCAAAGTAGGGCACGTTCTGCAGTTGTAGCGCAAGGCTGTTGCGATCTGCATGTGTCATAGCACAACATGATAACACAAGAACAAAACCGACTTTTGTCGGGGACAGCGCCTGGCGCATCCGGTACACTGGCCTCAGGTACGGTCATTCATGAATCTTGCGCAAAGTCGCCAAAAATGCAAAAGGACCCTGCTGTGTCTTTGCGCCCAGAGGGGGGGTGGTTTGGGGGGGGGCTTTGCTGGGGGGGGGGCTTCAGGGGGGGGCCAGCCTCTTTTGCGTGAGCGGAAATCGTGAAGTGCTGAGTTTGCGTCGTGCTTGACAACGCGTAGTGAGGAGGAACCAAGATGAACAAGACCCCTGATAGAATCGCCGCCGTGCTCGCCCTGATCCTTGTTGATGGGTGT
>JADJPH010000099.1 GCA_016713335.1 Candidatus Fredericiella danica
GGTCTGGTGGAACTGGACAGATTGCCATTGGCGTCATAGCCGTAGTGCCAGGCAGATCCCCGCTTGTCGGTCAGGGTCTTGCGATAGTCGTTGCTGTCATAGCTGTACTTTTCCGAAAAGCCGAGGGCATCTTTCGCAGTTCGATCAGGCGATCCTGGCCGCCGTAGTAGTGGGTTTCGGTCTTGCCCAGGCTGTCGGTCACGGTGACGATCCCCGCCCCGTCATCGTAGCCAAAGGTGTAGGATTGGTGGCGCCCAGGGTCTGCTTCTTGACGCGGTTGTCGGGCGTGTAGCTCAACTGCATCGAATCGTGGCCTTTGGGCGAGGTGAGATTGGTCAACCGGTAGAGACCATCATGCAGGTGTAGCGGGTCGTCTGGCCGCAGGCGTCGGTGGCCGAAATCAGCAGCAACCGGGCTGTGTCGTAGGTGTAGCTGAGGGACAACCCCTTCCGGCCCGGTGATGCTCTGCACGAGGCCGTGTTTCACCTTGTAGGCGTCGGTGATTGATAAGCCAGCGTCAGTGTGCGCGCGCCATTGCTGATCTGGGTCGGGCCAAATTCGCCCGGCGTGTAGGTGATGCTGTTGCCATTGGCGTCAGTCTCCTGCACCAACTTGGCGGAAGTCACCGGTTTGGTCGGGCCGGGCAGCGCCGCAGCCTGAAAACGGCATGTCTTGAGCGTGAATGTCTTCCACCACAACCTGGCTGCCGCCGCGTGACTTTGTTGGTCTCGCCTGGCGTTACCGGCGTCAAGACGCCGCCGACGCCGGCATAGCGGGCAGAATGGCCATCCGGGTAGATGACCACCACACCAGGGCCAACCAGGGGCAGATTCTCCCACAGTTCGACCTCGAACTGGAAGGGGCTGTTCCAGCCGACGCCAAAGATGCCCACCGGGTCTTGCGGCGGGCCAAGTAGACTGTAGTACCGGCTTGACAGCCCGGAGTTATAGGTGCGCACAATCTCCAGATCGGTCTCCCCGATGCCCGGAAGCATGGCATCGGTCACATTCATGGTGAAGTTGCCGTTGGTAGTGCTGATGGGGTCGCCGATGCCGCCGGAAGTCTGTTGGCCGCCACACTGCGGCAGACACTTATTGGCCAATTGGCGCAGCCCCACGCCGGCCTGGTTGGTGGCTGGTTCCGAGTACGTGACCGTTACCGGATTGTTGCCGCAGTAATCGGCCATGTCCTGCACGGTGATGGCGTGTATTGGTCCCCTTGATGCCCAAACAGACTGCGGCCCGATAGAGACCCAACCCATCAGGATACGCCAAGATACTCGAACCGAACTGCACTGACATCCCGCCGCCGACCGAGTTGCTTGCACCGACAATCAACCCCTTCACCGCGCAGTTGTCATACGCGGTGACATAGATGTTCACGCCACCGGCGCCGTCATGTTCGGTCCATACCTCGACAAAAACGGGCGGGGCGTAATCGTCCCGCACCAGGTAGTAGCCAGACGAGCCCCATTGATCGCTGTCTCGATGCGACAGTTCGAGGGTGACGGTGCGCGCGTAGACTTTGCGCTGCACCATGGCGCCAGTCAGATCGCCTGGGATCGGAATATCGATGGGGTTTGCTGCGACATACGGGGTGACATTTTCAGGCCCGTAGATGCCCGCATGATCCTTCTCGAACGGTCCTCCATTCGCCGGCGCCTCAGTGTCTTCCGGCATGGGTGGGAAGGTCATCTTAATCTTGTCTTTTGTCTGCAAAGGCGTTGCCGCAGTAGGATCCGCCTCCGTCATGCTGCCTGTATCCGTGCTCGAGAGCCAGACATCGGTGCCCACATAATTCGGGAAAACACTAGGGGTCTCAGGGTAATATCTTCGGAATCACATCGCCGTTGCCGTCCCGATCCGCGTTGCGAAATGGAAAGTCGTTGCTCTGCCCATTGCGATCGCTGTCGGCCAGCAACGCCACCGGAATGGCGCACGGATCTTGGATGGCGCCGGTGACCAGCGTGGCCCGGGCCGCAGCGCCCTGGACGGGGACGCCCTGGGTGGTGTCCACCAGCGCAAAGACGGTCAACACCGACGTGTGGATGGTGGCGGTGTGGGCGGCGGCATCGATGGACGTGGGCAGGCTGAACCAGCGACCGCTGTTGGCGTCATAGCCATAGCCGCGCAGGGCCTGCGCCGGACGCAGTCGCTGGGTGAACAATCGTCAACGTGGCAGGGGCTTGCTTGAGGTAGGGAAGGCCGCGCCAGTGCGCGGATCGCTGGCGGCAACGCCAAAAGTCACCACGGCATTGTAACGGCGCCACGTTAGGCGCGCCCGCACCAAGCGCGACGTACTGAAAGGTCGGCTTGCTGTCGAAGTTGCTGACCGGTGCGCGCAATGTCACCACGCCATCGGGCGAGACGAGCGTGTAGCTTTCGGTTGGTTGGCTGACTGGCGGTGTCACCGTCGCGGAGTCCGTGCGGCCCAGAACGGCGGGAAGATAGACGCTGAAGGCGGCGTTGGGGCTGGCAGTGACTGTCGAATTGGTGATCTCCGTGCTGACATCCAGGCCCGCCTGCCCCGTGCTGGCCGGGAGGGTGGGCTGATGCCAGATTGGCTCCAGCGCGTTTTCTGTATTGCCTGCAGCCGCGTTCCCGGTGGTTGCTTCCGTCTGCAGCACCTGAGCGTAGCGTTGGGCCAGCGCCAGTTGGCTTTCCGGGTCGCTGCTTTGGGCTTGGGTCGCCTGGCTGCCACCCAACGTCGGGATCAACTCCTGGGGCGAAGGAATCTTCTGGTCGAGAAAGTCCCAGGGGCTGCTGGCGCGCTCGTTTTCAAAGGGCAGGAAGAGTTCTTCCGGCAAATAGGTGCGGATATCCGCCGAACTGGCCAACTCCCGGGCTGTCTGGTAATTGGGCGCGGATGGCACATCGCCCGCCGCCTGGGCGCGTTCAGACGAGATGATGCTCAGTGTGGGGACAAGCATGCTCACGATGAGCACAATGTGCAGCGCAGAGATCCAGCGATTCAGCGGGCGCTTCGACATACGATTCTCCTGGGGCTAACGCCACCATTACCGGTCGATCAAGGGCAAATACATTCCATATGCCGCTACCGTGAGATACGTTCCCGAATTGTCGTCGGCTATGGGATCGACAGCGGGTGATCCCACGCCAATGGTAATGGGCAATCCGCCGTCAGGGTTCGTGAGCAACAGAATCAGATTCAGCGTCGAGCTACCCGGTGGCAGGGAGGGCAAAGTACAGGTGACTGTCCCATCGGCGGCCGTGGCAAAGCGCCGGTGCGCTTGCACAGACAGCAAGCGCTCGCCCTGCGCCAAAACCGGGATGACCCGCAACGCCTCTCTACGCAACGCCGCCGTGCAAGTCCATCCTGGGCCTTCCAGGCGGTCAAATGACACGCCGTCAGGCAGTTGAACGAGCGCCGTCACCGGTGCAGCAGTGTTAGGCCCCCAATTGGTGACGGTGATCGAAAGGGTCAGCGGATTGCCGCCCGGCCCATAGCTCGCCCCATAGGCGACGCTGAGATCGGCAATGCCTGTGGTGTTGCTCCGTGTGGCCGCATTATTGTTCAAGTTTGGGTCGGTCGAAGACGCGCCGATCTGCGCTGCCAGCGTGACTTGCCCCCCCAGGATAGCCGCATCCGTCACATTCGCAACTAACACGATGACCGGAGCGTCACCAACGGCAAGTGTTGCGCGGCTACAGGTGACGACCTGCCCAAGCAGGCCGCAACTCCACCCACTGCCGCTGGCCGAAACGTAGGTTACTGCGACCGGCAAGGTGGCTGTGATAACAAGATTTGTAGCCGTGCTGTTGCCCAGATTGGCTGGCCAGGGAATAGGTGAGGTTGGCGGCGATGGCCACCGGATCGGGCATGCTGGCAATACTTGAGGGCAAGGTCCGCAATGGCGGTGACGCTGGTTGCCTCGGCTGCACTGTTGTTGACCAGCGCCGGGTCTTCTGTGGTGGCGCGCACCTGGACGGTGGTCGAGAGCAGCCCTACACTGGTGGGCGCAGTCACGACAATGCTCAGCGGCGGCGCAACGCCGACGCCCAGGTCAGCGCGTGTGCAGGTGACGTTTCCCCCTGCACCGCTGCAACTCCACCCCACCCCCGCCCATTGTCCAAACTGTACATTGGCCGGCAAAGGCAAAGTGACGACAACGCTATTGGCGGTGTGGGGGCCGAGGTTTTCTACCCGGATAAGGTAAGTGAAGGATTGCCCCGTTCCCACCGGGTCGCGGTCATCATCGAGGCTAATCGCCAAGTCAGCACGCGGCGTAATGCTCGTGCCCAAAACGACTCGTGCGGTGTTGTTTGCAGGTGAGCCTCGTTGGTGTTGGCGCTGACCGTAGCCAGCGCTTCGATGATGGTGTCGCCGACCAGTGGCGTAACCGTCACTACGATGGGCGGCGCCGGGGTATTCGCTGCCAGTGATGGCCGGGTGCAAAGCAAAGTATAGGGCTGATACAAGCAACTCCAACCAGCGCCTGCGGCGATGATGTCGGCAAGTTGCCCCACCGGAACATTCAGTGCAACGGTAAGTTCGCGGGCAGTGCTCGGACCGTAGTTGTTCACATCGATGGTGAAACTCACCGGTTGCCCAATTTGCACCGGGGCAGGATTGTTGTCCACGATGATCCCCAGATCCGCTATGGCAATGACCGTGGTCGTGATGCTTGCCACATTGTTGGTAGAACTGGCCTCAATCAGTGACGCCGTCACCGCGGCCGTGTTGGTGATGATCCCCCCTTCATTTGGGGCCAGTACGGTCACGGTAATCTGCTCGTTGGCGCCTATGGCCAGTGGCGACTTGTCGCAGTGCACGGCGCCGTTGAAGTGGTCGCAAGTCCAGCCTGCCGCCTCAACGCCGACAAAGGTCACGCCGCTGGGCAGGGTGTCGGTGACGACTACATTCGAGGCAGTATCGGTGCCCATGTTGCCGATGGTCAGATAATAGGCAAGCGTGCTTGCCGCCAGCACCGGTTGGGGAAGACGGTTTAGCTCACGCCGACGTCGTTGTTGCTGACTTCGACGGCCCCGATGTCACAGGCCCCGCCCTGCGGGCGAGGGACTTGTCGTTCATCTACCACAAGGCACTCGGCTGCATTAGCGCTGTTGATTGCCGGGCTGCCTGCCAGCGGCGCATGGGTGGGCGCCACGCCGCCATTGGCCTGCAGCGGGCCAAGTTGGGGCGCTGTATTGGGCAAATCCCCGATTAAGGTCAATTGGCAACTGTTGCTGTCCTCCAAGTTATTGCCGAGGGAAGCAATTGTGTTCCAACGGGTGCAATTCACGCCGGTATTGCCAGCGATAACGCTGTTGCGCAGATTGGCGACAGGGCCATCCTGGAACAATCCGCCGCCCACCCCCACCGCCTGATTGGCGTAGACGGTCAAGTGCCACGCCTCCATCTCGCCCAGGTTGGAAAATGCCGCCAGCATCTCGTCCAGCGCAGTTGCCGCTCAGTGTTACATTGCGGATTTCCAGGTCGCCCCCAAGAAAGGATGCCACCAGCGTCGCCAGTTCCGGCATAGTTGTTATCAACCGTAGTTCGTTCAACCCGCAATGACTTGAAATTGAAGATGCCGCCGCCGTCCAACGGCACGATTGTTCGTGATATGACCGTTCTCGATGCGCAAGGTGCCGTCGCCGTAGGCGCCGCCACCGAGGCAGTTACAGCGATATTGTCATAAATGCGGCTGTTGATCACAGTGGCGGTTGCGTTGTGGTTGGTCGAGGCCGCCGCCCAGAACGCCGGCCCGATTGTTGCGGATAATGGTGTTCTGCACATCTAATTTGGCGTTTTCGTTATTGGCAATACCGCCGCCCCACTGGTCGGCGATATTGTTTTGAATGATGCAGTCAATAACAACCGTGTTGGCGGTAGTGCCATTAAAGATGGCGCCACCGTCCTCGCCCGTCCCTGTCATGCCATTTTGCAGAGTCAGGCCTGATGCGCACCTGAAACGCGCCGGTGACATGAAAGATACGGTCTAGTTGTCCGCGCCGATCACCGTACTAGTTGCGCCTGCTCCTGGATCCGCACGTCACTGTTGATGTCCAGATCACCCGTGACAGCCATATCCTCGGTCGCCTGCTAGCGCGAGCAAATACGTGCCCGCACGCACAACGATTATGTCCGCTCCATCATGAGCGTTGGCTTCTTGCACAGCGGCGCGCAAAGAACAACTGCCAGCGCGCGTCAGACAAAGTCCGTCGCCCGGAAGGATATCGGGCATATCAACCGTCGTGTCCACCACAAAGGTTACACTGGCGTTGCCTACAGCTCGTATATGCGCCGAAGCAAGCTGGCCAGTAGTCGCCAAGTGAAGTAAGCACCAAACCAAAGACAGCGAGAGAATCGCCATCTGCCGTATTCGTTTGTTCATCATGCCACCCATGCACAGCGGAGTGAAACTTGCTTATCAAGGCCAACACGGTTGGCTCGACGTTGTGGGCGGTTTTCCCGCCCACAACTCGCATCTTCTAGTTCCCAGCAGACCCTGGTGGAAGTCCAACTTGAC
>JADJPH010000100.1 GCA_016713335.1 Candidatus Fredericiella danica
CCCCGGCGCGAACCGCTCACCATGGGCGGCCTCTTCCCCGTCTCCACCATGCGCTCCCACTGGCCCCACCTTCACCTATCAACTGGTCGATCCGGTTAGGTGCCGGAGCCGGCGGCCGCCGGCATGTTTCACTTGGAAGCGCGCTCACTGGGCACTGCGCAACAGCCATCGCAGATGTCGTCGCACACCTGAGCGGACTGCTCCGCCTGTTGGCCGAGTTGACACGGACCTACGGGCCGTACAATATTCCATCACGATCTTGCACTACGTGTCGAGCGTGCACAAGGATGTGGATGCTGCGACCATCCGGCAGGCATACGCGATGCGTCGGTTGGCCCAGGGGAAACCCATGGCCACCGGCTGGACGAACGTTACGAAGCAGGTAAAGAAATCGGCAAGAAATCGGCGAAGAAATCGGCGAGCAAAAGGACGAACCGAGGAAGCGCGCCGGATTGCGCCGTGAATTTGCCAGCATCGTTTTGCGGTCCACTTGACGTAACCCTCACGGCAGAGTCAACAGTCTGGAACTCGAACAACCTCGAAGCGCTGACCACTGCGCTTGACGACAAAAAAACTTGCCGACATTATGCCATTGCTCAACCGCTAGCGCGCCACGCACGCCTCTGGCAGAAGCACCCTCCGTCAGAGCACCATCCGTCAAGCACCATCCCGTCAGGGTGGTGAGCGCGGCCAAAAAGCAAACCGGTGCGTCGCACGGGTGCCAATGCTGGTGGCCAGCGCACAACCCACCGTGCGTCGCACCATGGCGCCGCACAAAGGAACGTCCCCGGCAAGCGCCACACCGTTCGTGACCGTCGGGATGCCTGGCGCATGCCGGGGACGGCTTCGGCTTCGGCTTCGGCAAGGCGAACCACTTACTCACGTGCGTGGCTCTGATTGGCCGCCCGTCCGCAGAGCAGCAGGGCGCTCCAGCAAGCGTGCGTGCACGTGCGGGGGCCAAACGCACAGCCCGTGCGTCGCACCTGGCGCCGCACAAGGAACGTCCCGGCAAGCGCCACTCTGTTCAGGACCGATTGTATGTACTTGGCGCATGCCGGGGACAGCTTTGGCTTCAGCAAGGCTAACCACTTACTCACGTGCGTGGCTCTGATTTCACGTGCGTGGCTCTGATGGGCTCCTCCGCGCCCCTCCGCCTCTCCGCGTTGATCTTTCCCTCCCGCGCCGACTACCACTCAAAGTATTCCCGGGACGGCCGCGAGCGCACTACCGACGGAAGCGCGGCGGCAGGATCCCACTTCCACCACCCTCTGTCGTCCAATCCCCCGCAACGAAGACCGCCTTCCACTGCCTCGGTTTGATTGGCTTGCCGGCCAATACCGCATCGCGCCACCCATCCAGGGTGGGATCACCCATCTCACCTAACGTGCGCCCCCCCGGTCGTGCACCTGGGATACTCGGCTCCACCGTGGCACGATTGCTATTGGCGGGCAGCACCAATTCCGGAATTGGGGCAGTCAGGGCGCGCGCAGTCTTCTCAAATTGGCCCCACAGCGCATTGGCGGCGCTAGAGTGCCCGGCATCAAGTCCGCGACTCCAGGCGGGCAGTTGCGCATCATCGGCGATCGGGGCGAGGCTGTCGTTCAGGAGCGCCGCAACCCGCTCGGCGATGACCGCGCGGGCTTCTGCAAGTTGCACCTCGCCCGCGCATGCTTTGGTCGAAACATCGCTGGCGCGTTAATGGAGGCCAGATAACTATTCCATCGCTTATCCAGCACATCCGCAGTGCGCTCCAGTTGGGTGCGCAACGGATCAGACCGCCGCCGCGCCATTTCATGCAGCACCGCACTCATCAACGCCGGACGCAGGATCGGCGCCGGGTGGTCGCCGTCATCCACAGTCAAGCGTGCCGGCAGATTCGCCATCACCATCGCCTGCATGGCGAGGACTGCGGCCGGACCGGCGATCAACACGCCATAGACGTCGGCAAATACTTCTTCCTCCCAGGCATTCAACCACTCCGGCCACTTCGGAGCGGCGCTCAGGGCCTCGGCGGGCGCCGCCTTGGGTTCACTCGCGTCATTGACTGGAAACTGCCGATAGACGTGGTGCCCAACTTCATGCGCCAAAGCAAGTAGCCGCGGCAGCTCCACCAACGCAGTCAGGTCAAAGCCGACCAGTGCCAGCGGGGCATACGGGATCAGCCGGATCGTGGTCGCCTTCTGGAAATAGGTCAGCACCGCCGTCTGCTCGACCAACCGGTGACGCACCGCCGGCGCCAATGCATCGGCGGCCAGCCGATCGGCCATTGCCAGGGTCTTCTGCATGGCGGGCGTTCCTACTTCCTTCTCACGCTGCCCGAGCACGCTCACGAAGACGTCGATATCGTACGCCACTTGATGGATCGTTGCTTCCAGCAGAAACGCGGGTGGAAACTGCGGGTCCGGCGCCAGGGGTCCTTTTCTCGGCAAAGCCGCGCCCGATAAACTGGAACTGTTTGCGCAAAGACCGAAAGCAGGCGCAGCCCGGCCAGGGCAGTGCGGCGCCGTGCATCACCGCCGCGTGCGCCAAGTTCTTCAGCCACGGCAATCAGCCCCTCGGTGCGGTCCACCCACATGTCAGGAGTCAGATACTGGATTGGCATCGATGTTTCCTTTGCTGACAGAAATCTGGATTCATGCATCTGTATGATAGCTCATTTAGCCCAAATTTGTGCACGCCTCGCGGATCACATCACAAACATACTCGATTTCGTCGAGTTGCAGCGATGACGCTGACGGCAAATAAAATCCCCGGCGACAGAGATCTTCGGCAACGGGGTACCGTTCCCCGCGGAACTGGTCAAAGTACACAGGCTGGCAATGCATCGGGATGAAAAAGGTGCGCGTTTCGATACCATTGTCGGCCAACACCTGCCGCAACGCATCACGGTTCATCCCATACCCCTGTTCATCGACCAGAATGCCGTACATCCAGTAGACATTCTTCGCCCATGACGCCTCGCGTGGGGTGGTGATGCCTGGAATCCCGGCTAGCCGCCGGTTGTACTCCAGTGCATTGCGCCGGCGCGCCGCCACAAAACCGTCGAGTTGCTCCACCTGCGCCAGGCCAACCGCAGCCTGCAGGTTGGTCATACGATAGTTGAAACCGATGTACTTGTGCCAGAAATGGCGCTCGTGGCTGAACGCATGGTCGCGCAGGTTCCAGGCAAGGCGGGCAATCTCCCGATTGTTGGTCGTAACCATGCCGCCTTCGCCCGTCGTGATGATTTTGTTCGCGTAGAAACTGAAGCCGGCGGCATCGCCGAGACCACCTGTGCGACGCCCCCGATATTCCGCCCCATGTGATTCGGCGGCATCCTCAATGACCAGGATGCCATGCTTGTCCGCCAGCGCACGCAGCGGATCCATGTCCACGGGATGCCCGTAGATATGGACAGGCACGATCACCCTGGTGCGCGGGGTGATTTTTTGCGGCAATCTGGTCGATATCCATCTGCCAATATTCTGGCTCCATGTCCACCAGGACTGGCCGCGCGCCGCAGTAGGTGACCGCATTGGCGGTGGCGATCATGGTGAACGTCGGAATAATGACTTCATCCTCCGGCTCCAGCCCAAGCGTCGCCAGGGCCAGATGCATCGCTACAGTGCCGTTCGCACACGCAATCCCGTACTGGGCGCCACAGAATTCCGCAAACTGCGCCTCAAAATCGCGGATAAATTTCCCCGCCGACGAAATCAATTGGTCTCAATCGCCTGCTGAACGTATTTGAGTTCGTTACCGCCCAGCGTCGGCTCGCATACCGGTATGATGGACCGCCGCGTTGGGCGCCCAAACTCAGGAATCGCTTTGTACCGGACTTTGACCTCTGGGTCGGCAGCAGGAATAATGGCCGCCAGGTCGCCCATTTCTTCCAGTGTGAGTTCGCGTGGCTCAATCATAACTACAATGGTTTCCTTTAACCGTTACGCTTCGCTCTAAAATCCTAACAAAAACGGCGCTTTTACCACCCAATCTTTCCTTCGCATCTTTGCGTTCTGTCTTCCTTTGCGTCTTGGCGTCTTGGCGGGAGGGTTTCCCCTGTTCCTATCTCCCCATCCTCACCGCCAGCACCGCACGCACATAGTTGCGCCCCTGTTCAGGTAGTCCCAAAGATCAATCCCGGTCTTGCTTTCCCCTGCCGTGCGCGGCACGCAGCGATAAGGCGTCTCCCAGACAATATAACCCTGGCGGTGTGCGCGCCCCAGCAGGTCGATGCAATACTCCCCATAGTCGCCACGCAGTCGGAGACGCTGCAATACTTCAGCACGTGCGGCGATGAAACCGCTGGTGTAATCTCTCACCCCCCAGCCAAGGAGCGCCATGGCAAAGCCGTTGATCACCAGGCTGAGCGTGCGCGCCATCGCACCATGCGCCACGTCGGCGCCGCCGCGCACCCACCGCGAACCCACACTCACATCTGCGCCGCCCATGATCCCCTGCACCAACCGCGGGACATCAGCCGGCGGCATCGACAAGTCACAATCCATCCAGGTCACGATATCAGCGCCAAATGTATAGATCGCCAGATCGACGCCATGCTGAATCGCCGACGTCAAACCGCGCGCTTCGGTGCGGCGAGCGTGGACGACGCACAGTTCACCGCCATTGTTGCGCTTTTGTGCCATCTCGTCAACGCCTGCCCCGGTGCCGTCAGGGGAGTTATCATCTACCACGATCACGAGGTGGCGGGTGATCGCATGGTCCAGCACGCCCTCAATCAGCGGGCCGATATTATCGCGCTCGTTGTAGGTTGGGAGCACCGTACAGACCAGCAGGTTCCGACTATCTCTGTTCATAGTTCATTTTGGTGTTGCCACCTGATCCACAGTGGTGGCACTAGCGTATCACCGGCGTCTGGCAACGACATAAAGGCTCAGCCCGGCAGGCAAATTGCGCCGCTGCAGCCAGCGCGCTTCCAGCCCCAATGCAACCCGCAGCGCCGGGTTTGTCAGCGTTGCCCCGTATAGCCCTGGCGCCAGGTCCATGACACCCCACCGCTGCAGAAGACGCACCAGCATCACCGGCAGTCCAAGCAATCCATTGGCATAGGTGGTGCGCTCGATTTCGAAACCATGTTGGCCCAGCAACGCTACAATTTCATGGCGCCCGTAGCGCCGTGCGGTGTTGAACGCGACGTCGTGCGGACCTTCAAGCCACGGGTAGGCGCTGACCCGGATAAACAACCGCGCGCCGTGAGCCAACACGCGGTGCAGTTCCGTCAAAGCAAGAACAGGTTCCACTCCAATCTGATCGAGTACATCCAGTGCAATGGCAGCCATGAACCGCTCGGCAGCGACTGGCAGCCGCTGCACATCTGCTTGCGCCAACCACAGACCGGCATCCAACCGCTGCGCGATATCGACCGCTTCCCGCTGCACATCAACGGCAAACACCTGGATGCCTGCCGCGTCACGTTGCAGTTCGGCGGCAAAGGCGCCCGCCCCACAGCCCACTTCAAGCACGCAGCCACTGAGCGCTCCGGAGCGTACGAGTAGCGAACCCGTGATCGCCCGCATCCCCACGTTCCAGCCACCGTTGAGGTCCGAACGATACAGCACCGGGAGCAACCCGCCAGCACTACTCAAGCGCGATCTCCCCAAGTTGGATCGCCGCCTCGCCCATAGGTAGATGCGCACCATCCGGCCGGTACAGCCCGACTTCGATTTGGTACACGTCCGGCGGCAAATCAGGTGGCAGCACCATCTCATACTCGTCAAGCACCCGCCACCCTGGACGCCACCGCGTGGTGACAAGACTGCCCCCGCCGGGTTGGCTATCATTGCCGGCAACCTGTACCAGATCGCCATTTTCATCCCGGCGCATAAGATGTGTAAAGACCGTCCAGTCTGCCGAAGGCGCCGCATCCACACGCCAATGCAATTGCAGATAGAGCACCTTGCCGGCCTCGGTGGTGGCCGTCTGGATGTCGTAGCCGGCAAGACCAATGCCGTCGCCCAACTGCGCTGTGACTTCGTGCTGCGGCGGACGCCTCGCGGCCTCACCGGGCGGACGGGTGTAGAAATTTGCGTACGGCCGCCCGGCGCCATCCAAAATCGTCTCGGAGATCGTGGCGTGCGGGAGGACCTCTGGTAGGAGCAGGCGCGTGCGAAAATCCTCATCCTCGATCACGATGTAGGTTTCAGGAGCAGCCGTCGCACCATCGTGCACCGGGAACACCTTGCGACCATCAAAGCTGACCGGCGCCGCATGGGTATGCGCTTGCGCCGTCCAGGCAAATGCGAGCGTCGGATGGTCGGCATTACGCGGGGTCACATAGATCACTTCGCTTTCGGCGCGCGCGCCGGCCTCACGGCCAATTTGCCATAAACCGGCGTCAAATGCGTGAAACAGGTCGGGCAGCGCTGCCCAGCGGTAGAAATAATCATAAGCGGAATTGAGCGCACCGGCCGCGATCAGGAGCACACCCACCCAAACACCCCAATTGGAAGCCCGGATTCTTGCACCCGTTCCCGCCGCTGTCCGCACAAGCGCATCCAGCCCAACGGCCGCCAGGAGCGCAACTGGCGCGGCGGCGCCCAGGATGCGATGGAAGTGCGGCGCATACTCTGTGAACACCCCCGGCAGTAGCAGCCCAACGAGCCCAATCCACAGGATGCCATAGGCAGGATTGGCGATGCGCAGCAGCGCAATGATTGCACCGGCAAGGAAAGGTGCGAATTGCCACCAGTTCAGGGCAGCTTCCCCCGGCAGGTTGCGACGCGGATCAAGGTCGCCCGTCCCCGGCACGGGGAGAAACATGCGCGCACTGGCCAGCGCATTTTGCATTGGATCGCCGGTCACTGCACTACCGGTCACGGCAATCTGCGACGGGCGCAAGAGCGCCAGACTGGGATTCTGCGCAAAAAAGATGAGGAGCGGCGTGACAAGCAGCAGCGCCAGACCAGCGGCGATCACGGACCCTGTGAGTTGGCGACGCTGGACCGCGACTGTCATCTCACCTGGATGGCGGCGTTGGCGCCACCACAACACCAGCGCAACCAGGACCATCAAGGGTGGGATGATCCATGCACCCTGATAGGTGTACAGCGCTGCTGCCAACAGCAGCCCGCAGCCAACGTAGGCCCACCAGGCGCCGGTGCGCCAGCCGCGCAGATAAAGCCAGGTGGCGGCGGCCCACAACAGCGGCACAATCACCGGTTCGATGCCCATGCGGCTGAAGTGAACATGCCAACGCATGGTGGCCAGCATGGCTGCAGCAAAGAAGGGTAGCGCGAGGGTCAGCCGCTTTGGATCGAGCCGGCGAAGTTCATCGCCCAGGGCAAAGACACCGGCGACACCGAGCACGCCAAAGACCGCGGCCGTGGTGCGCATGGCAAGCGGCCCCGCTTCACCACCAAAGAAACGAAAAAGGCCAAAGGTGATGGCGTTGGCATAGGCATTGAGCGGGGGAACACCAAAGTTGCCCGTCAGGAAAAACCGGACGGTAGGCACTGTCGGTCAGGATCCGCCATGCCTCAAGACCTTCAAATGATTCGTCTAAATGGAAGCCCGGTGGTAGCGCCGGCAGTTGCCAGAAACGAAAGACGATGGCAATTAGAAGAATGCCCACCAACACAAAGACGCGCACCATAGGCGGTGAGTGTAGCACAGTGCGCGCGCAATCTACGATTTGAAGGTCAGGTCAGGTTCAAAAAGACGGATGGCTCTTCGAGCCATCCGTTTCTTTGAACCTGATCGGCGCTGCGCCGACGCACTTTCCCTACTGCTGCAGCCACGCGGACGGAGTCGAGGAATGTCCGGCCCCATATGGGCGCGCGCCCGGACCGGCGTGGATGCAACTTCGCTGGGCGCCGGCAGATGCGGCGCAACCGTCACATGCCCATCCGATACCTGGCTGCTGTGCCGCATACTCACGGGCAACGCCACGACCAGCGTCAAATCAATCACACTGTTTTGACTACCAAAGCTATTGTTCGCATTGCCGTCCGCATGGAAGTCCGTCTGCCAGCGACCGTCGATGATGTACCGGAACTCATAGTACTTGCCCATCGGCATATCGATCGAAGCACGCCACACCCCGTCGCGGTCCTGACGCATTGGCGTCTCACTCTCGTTCCACGCGTTGAAACTGCCTGAGACAAAAATATGATCCGCCCACACACATGACGGGAGTTCAAAGACCACGCGAATGCAGCCTGGCTGATTAGAAGGAACTTTGTAGATCATGGTCTTTCTCCTGTAAGAATCGTCTGCCGCCGACGAACAGCCAACCGCAGGGTGAATCAGGTTGGACAAAAGCTTGCGAAAGCCTATTCAAAATCCGCTTAAACTACAGTTTCGTAAGCCTTCTGATGATACCAGAATAAAACTTCAACACAATGGACAATCGGCAGGCGTTACTTCTCGGGGCATCAGCCAAAAATTAGATTCAAGCCGAGGCGAATCAAGCCAAACCAGGAAGCCAACTAGACAATTTGCACAATTAAGCCCACTCTCACGATCGGAAACTGTTTCGCCTTACCTTTCTATCATAACACACTTCGCAACAAATGAAAATGAGTACAACGTTAATATTAGAGACAAAGTAGGGGTCTGGCTCAACAAATGAACCAGACCCCTGAAGAATACCTTACTTTCATGAAATATACACTACGATTTACCTACGATCCGCAAATAACTCGCAGTGAAATTACAACGGCTTAAGCCACGCACACCCCACGATCAGCCTACGACAATATTAACCAGTTTATCAGGCACCACAATCACGCTGGACCTGCTTGCCAGCCATCCAGCGGGTTACATTTTCCAGCGCCAGCGCCTGTTTCCTCAGCACGGTCGCATCCGTACCCGGCGCCACCGTCAACTTGTCGCGCACCTTGCCGTTGACCTGGACGACGACGACGACTTCATCCTCCTGCGCTTTCTCCAGATCAGCCTCGGGCCAGCGCTGCAGATGCACGCTGGACGTGTTGCCTTCGACGTGCCACAACTCCTCGCTGATATGCGGGAAGATCGGCGCCATCATCAGCAGCAAACTGCGGATTGCCTGGTTCCAGACGGGCGTGATGTTCGGATCCAACGTCGGGTTGGTCATTTGCGGATCGTCGGTGACCACACCCCATACCCGATGCAGGAAGCGGTGAACGCCCTCGATTGCGTTCATGTCCCAGGGGCCGCCCATATCCCACGGACCAATGAACATCAGATAACCACGCACCGTGTCCGCCCCGTAACGGTCGACGAACTCGTCCGGGTTGATCACGTTGCCACGGCTCTTCGACATCTTCTCGCCGTCTGGCCCCAAGATCATCCCCTGGTTAAACAAACGTTGCATCGGCTCGTCGAAGTTGACAACGCCCAGATCGCGCAGCGCCTTGGTGAAAAAGCGCGTGTACAGCAGATGCATCGTGGCGTGCTCAATGCCCCCCGTGTACTGATCCACCGGCAGCCAGTAGTCGCCTTTCTCCTTGTCCCAAGGCAGATCGTCGGCTTTCAGTGGCTCGCCCTTCTTCCAATAGAGCGATACGTCGGCGTACTGATACCAACTGGAGCACATGAAGGTGTCCATCGTATCGGTCTCGCGTTCTGCGTCGCCCCCGCACGTTGGGCACTTCACGTATCTAAACCCTTCATGATACTTCAGTGGGCTCTCACCGGTCGGCCTAAACTCGGCATCATCGGGCAGCAGCACCGGCAGTTCTTCATAGGGCACTGGGACCACGCCACACGTTGGACAGTAGATAATCGGAATCGGCGCCCCCCACATCCGCTGCCGGCTGATCAACCAGTCGCGCAGCCGGTAGTTCACCGCGCCGACGCCCAGATTCTTCTCCTCCAGCCACTGAATGACCTTGGTGACGGCCCCTTCGACCGGTGTCCCGTCAAACGGACCGGAGTTGATCATCGCGCCGTCTTCTTTGCCTGCATAGGCCTCAGCCAATGGACCCGTGGCGCCATCCGGTCCGGTAATCACGCGCCGGATCGGCAGTTGATACTTCGTCGCAAAGGCAAAATCACGCTCATCATGTGCAGGCACCGCCATGATCGCACCCGTGCCATACCCCATCATGACGTAGTCGGCGATCCAGATGGGGATCATTTCGCCGTTGACAGGATTGCGCGCAAAGCCACCGGTGAAGACACCCGTCTTTTCCTTGTCCGCCGCACCGCGCTCGATCTCGTCCATGCGCGCCGCCTGGGCTTTGTACGCAGCGACGGCGCTGCGATACTCGACCGTGGTGACCGAGTCGACCAGTGCATGCTCCGGCGCCAGCACCATGAACGTGGCGCCCCACAGCGTGTCCGGGCGCGTCGTAAAGATCACCAGCGGATCACCCTGTTCCGTATGGAACGTCACTTCAGCGCCGATGCTCCGGCCAATCCACTGGTCTGCATCACCTTTGACGCGCTCTGGCCAGTCGATCTGCGCCATGTCGTCCAGCAGTTCGTCAGCATAATTGGTAATCCGGAACTTCCACTGTTCCAGATTCTTTTTGATCACCGGTGTGCCACACCGCTCACAATGGCGATCATCGCCCCAGACCTGCTCGCGCGCCAGCGTCGTATTGCAGGTCGGACACCAATCCACCGGTGCATACTCGCGATAGGCAATGCCCGCATCATAGAACTTCCGGAAGAACCATTGGCTCCATTTGTAATACTCCGGATCCGCACTGACTGCCTCACTATCCCAAGCCCACATCGCGCCCATGCGGCGCAACTGTGTGCGCATGCGCGCGATGTTTGCCCACGTCCATTGGGCTGGGTGTGCGCCACGCTTGATCGCGGCGTTCTCCGCCGGCAGACCAAAGGCATCGAACCCAATCGGGAAGAAGACGTTGTAACCATGCATCCGCTTGAAACGGGCTGCAGCATCGCTCGGCGTATAGGCATACCAGTGCCCGGTGTGCAGGTCGCCAGATGGGTAAGGTAGCATGGTCAATGCATACCACTTCGGCTTGCCTTCATCCATCTGCGTCTTGTCAATTCCCTGCTCTTCCCACACAGTCTGCCACTTCGTTTCAATCGCAGCCGGGTTGTATCGTTCTGACATGATGAGCTCCGCTTGTGTTGCGTTTGCGGGGTTTTCGTTTGTACGCTCTCTACCATTGCCGCACATGGTACGCAACACGAGATACGTGCTACGCAGGACGTGATACGCAATACGGGATACGCTGAATTGGTGCCCGCGACGAGTTCGTCTACGGGCTATCTAAGCGCGAGTAAGCCACCGACATTGCGCCCGGCAGCGGATGAGGTCGATATGCGGAAATCGTTCGAGGCAGTCATCGAGCCACTCATAATGACCACAGTGTAACACGGCTGTCAAGTGGCGCCCCAAATTCCAAAAAGCGCAAACATCATCGCGCAGTACAATATTGCGGCTCGATCAACCGGCGTGCGCAAAACATCAAATTTTGTGTGCTATGAGAGACAGCGCATCACCGCGCTTTCCAGCACAATGCGACCACCCACTCGTTGCTCTAACGGCTTTACTTTCACAGAGGAGAAGACTAATGCAACTCCGCGTACTGTAGTTCGTCTGTTCATTCGTTTCACGCTTGTGACCGGATTGTTCCCTTGTCGGCGCAAAGCCTCTTTGCGCAGGGCGACATCCCAATCATGCCTACCACGCAAGATGAGGCCGGCTCGATGCCAGACGAAATCGGCGCAGCGAGCCGGACGGCGCGGTGGACGCCACCACCGTTGCTGAGACTGAAGCCAGCCCCGAAGGCGAGGATCTGACCGGCGCCGACACAACGGATGACCCCAGCCAGTTTGAGGGTCACGAACCCCCCGAGTTCGCCGCCGGTAGCGTCACCACGCAAGTCGAGATCACGGAAGACGGCGAAACCCCGGTCGCCATCGCCGCGGCGAGCCTGCTCTTCATGCCCGCCGTGACCGGGAATGACGCCGCCATTGCCCAGGTGGAGTCATTGGAAGCAGCAAGCGCGGATGGAACGTCGTCGATCACCGGTAGCCCCACCCTTCTGGGCGACTTTAACGGCGATGGGCGGGACGACCTGGTCGTCGGCGTGCCCTACGAAGACACCGGTCTGGCCAACGTCGGTTTTGTCCACGTCATCTATGGCGGCGGCGCCGGGCTGTCGGCTGCCGGCAACCAGTTCTGGTCGCAGGATTCTGCCGGCATCGCCGACATCAGCGAAGCCAACGATTACTTCGGCTGGTCACTCGCCGTAGGCGACTTCAACGGTGACAATCGGGACGATCTCGCTATCGGCGCCCCCTACGAAGACATCCTGGCGTCGTGAACGCCGGCGCAGTCAACGTGATCTATGGCCCGCTTGGCTTCGCCGGCAACCAGATCTGGACCCAGAACACGATCGGCGTCCTCGATGTCGCCGAAGCCAACGACCTCTTTGGTATGGCGCTGACCGTGGGCGACTTGTGGTCGAAGCAGGCGACGCGTTCGGCCGTTCCCTGGCCGCCGGCGACTTCAACAGCGACGGCCGCGATGACCTGGCTGTGGGCGTTCCCTACGAAGACATCGGCGCCATCGCCAACGCCGGCGCCGTCAACGTCCTTTATGGTTCGGTGGCTCGGCCACCGCAGCCAGCAACCAGTTCTGGAATGAGAACACCGCCGGCATTGCGGGCGTCTCCGAGGCCAATGACAACTATGGCTGGTCGCTCGTGGCCCTCGACTTCAATGCCAACAACCGCGATGATCTGGCCATCGGGATTCCCTATGAGGACTTCGGGGCGCTCACCAACAATGGCGCAGTCAATGTCATCTTCGGCGCTGCGGGTGGGCTGAATGCCGCCGGCAATAGCGTGACCTGGCAGGATGCGGCGGGTGTCCTCGATGTCGCCGAAAGCAGCGACATCTTCGGCTACTCACTCACAGCCGGTGACTTCAACGGCGACAACCGTGATGACCTCGGGGTCGGTGTGCCGTATGAAGATGTCGGTGCAATCGTCAACGCGGGCGCCGTCAACGTGCTGTACAACCTCTTCGCCGGTGGCAACCAATTCTTCACACAGAACACGGCCGGCGTGCTGGATGTTGCAGAAGCCAATGACCTCTTTGGGTATTCGCTGGCGGTCGGCGACTTCAACAACAACGGGCGCGACGACCTGGTCGTCGGGGTGCCCTTTGAGAATCTGGGCGCCTCATCGACGCCGGCGGTGTCAATGTACTCTACGGCTCGTTGGGCGCCGGTGGCCAACAGTTCTGGTGGCAGGACTCGGCGGGTATCCTGGGTGTTGCTGAACCCGGCGACGCCTTCGGTCTCTCAAACCAATAACACACCAGCAGCCATCCAACTCATCACAGGGCCGGACGACATCGTCCCGCCCTGTGTGATCGTCCGACCCCGATGAGGATCTTAGGAAACCGGCACTGCTGTGTCCGTCATCACCGACGGATGCCCTCCCCACCGCCCACCATCGTAGGGTCACGGCACTGCCGTGTCCGTCGTCACCGACGAATGCCCTCCCCGTCGTCTACGACCGTAGGGTCACGGCACCCAGCCGGTCCGGGGGCCGGCGCCCCGCCCCCCGCCCGCCGGGGGGGGGTATCCGTCGTCACCGACGAAATATTCTAGGGACATCGAGGAAGCCAACCTCATCGTCCAGGGAGATCGGTAGGCCAGCAAAGCCGGGCGGTGCGACGCACGGTGCCAATGGTTCAGGCCGAACGTCCAACCTGGCGCACCGTGCGTCGCACCTGGCAGAGCATCGAGAGGCTTTATTCGCCGGGGGCGGCGGACACGGCAATGCCGTGACCCTACGAGAATCTTCGCCGGTGGCGGCGGACACGGCAGTGCCGCGACCCTACGAGAATCTTCGCCGGTGGCAGCGGACACGGCAATGCCGTGACCCTACGAGAATCTTCGCCGGTGGCAGCGGACACGGCGGTGCCGTGACCCTACGAGAACATTCGTCGGTGACGACGGACACGGCGGTGCCGTGACCCTACGAGAATCTTCGTTGGTGGCGGCGGACACGGCAGTGCCGTGACCCTACGAGAATCTTCGTCGGTGGCGGCGGACACGGCAGTGCCGTGTCCCATAGGCATCAAGCTAAGGACCAAACCCTCCCGCCAAGCCGCAAAGACGCAAAGGAACAACGAAAAAAATCTCCCGCAGAGACGCAGAGACGCAGTGAAGAGCATCGTTGGCCACAAAGAGCGCAAAGACACAAAGAAAATGCGTGCCTATCGTTCGTTTCTTTGTGCTCTCGGTGTTCTTTGTGGCAATTTTCGAGCTTCCAGCGCGCATTTCCCTGCGGCTCTGCGTCCCTGCGGGAATTTTGATCCTTAGCTTGATGCCTATGGGACACGGCCGTGCCGTGTCCCTACGAGAATCTTCGTCGGTGGCGGCGGACACGGCAGTGCCGTGACCCTACGAGAATCTTCGTCGGTGGCGACGGACACGGCGGTGCCGTGACCCTACGAGAATCTTCGTTGGTGGCGACGGACACGGCGGTGCCGTGACCCTACGAGAATCTTCGTTGGTGACGACGGACACGGCAGTGCCGTGACCCTACGAGAACATTCGTCGGTGGCGACGGACACGGCGGTGCCGTGACCCTACGAGAATATTCGTCGGTGACCACGGACACGGCAGTGCCGTGACCCTACGAGAATCTTCGTCGGTGGCGACGGACACGGCAGTGCCGGTGTCGGACATGTCATAGCGCACCCCTACCCGGCGTCCATCATTGGCGACAACCAATTTCTCCCGTTCCTCTCTGCATTACGATCCCACCACGATGGATACCTCTACCCTCACGCATGCTCAAACAGGAAGCCAACCGCCTCGGCTTTGACTTCTGCGGCGTGGCGCCGGCGCAACGTGCGCCCCATGCGGATTTCTACGTACAATGGCTCGCGGCCGGTCGCAGCGGCGATATGACCTACCTGCAACGAAATGTCGAGAAACGCCTCAACCCGGCGCTGCTGGCCGAACCAGTCGATCCCGCCTTCAAATCTGTGATCGTCCTCGCCGTCAATTACCATCGGTTTGAACTACCGACGAGATCCGCACAGACCCAAGCCGGGGCCTAATCGCCGCATATGCCTGGGGCGATGACTACCATGACTGGATCCGGCCATTACTATACGAATTAGATGCCTATGTACGCGCCAAGAGTGGGCGCATCAGCATGGGCAAAGCACTGGTCGACACCGGCCCAGTGCTGGAACGCGACTGGGCGCAGCGCACCGGCATCGGCTTCACCGGCAAGAACTGCTGTACGATCCGGCCGGGCACGGGCAGTTGGCTCCTGCTCGCCACACTCACCGTGCCGGAGACACTCGCCTACGATCCACCGCCCGCACCAAATCCGCAGGAACCGGAACCGCTGCGATCTTGGCCGGCATCGAACGCACCGGCTCCGGCATCCGCTGGCACCGCCAGGAAGATACATGGGAAACAGGTGGCTGCGGCCGTACGCGTTGTCTGGATGCCTGCCCAACCCAGGCATTCGCCGGCCCATATCACCTCGACCCAAATCGCTGCATCGCCTATTGGACCATCGAGACGCAACAGCCGATCCCGCCGGTGTTGCGACGCCACTTTGGTAATCGCATCTTTGGGTGCGATATCTGCCAGGAGGTCTGCCCCTACAACCGGCGCCTGACCCGCACACCGGCATTAGCTGGGTTGAAAGCGAACGCAGCGCGGGCTGGCGCCGCATCTGTTAGATGGCTTTGCAGCGGACACGCCCTATTGGCTTGATGCCAGCGCGTTCGCCGCCCATTCTTCGCGGCTCGCCGATCAAGCGGGCAAAAAGCGCCGGCATGCTCCGCAACGTCTGCGTCGCCCTTGGCAACTGGGCGTCACCGCTTGCCGTGCCTGCATTGGCGCTTGCACTCAGCGATCCAGAACCATTCCACGGGGTCACGCCGCCTGGGCCTTGGGCCAGATCTTCGCCCGCCATCAGCACCACCCGCCCTCACCCTGCTCCAATCCGCCCTTGCCCAGGAGTTGGTCCCTCCGTCCTTGACGAAATCCGCCTTGCCCTCCGTTGACCATTGACTATTCGCCTCGTCCTCCCGTCATTGACCATTGTCAATTGATAGAACCTCTCCCTTTCCCTGAAACTTTCCGCCCCGCGCAACGTATAATTCATCATGGACCCCGTGGGGACTGGGGAACAGCGCACATGGATAGTGTCTACACAAGACCTTCCGATTGTCTCCACCCACGCGCCGGCAATTTCGCGTCGTGTCTACAACAATGGAGGAGAGTTTCCTATGGATTTTGTAAAAGCCTTAACTTTTATTCCTGAAGACCACGCTGGAAGGAAAAGATCCTGATGGGCACGGTCGTCGTGCTTTCGTCAGTGAGCGTTGATGTCGATCCTGATCGGCGTTGTCGGCTTCTTGATCGTGATGGGGTATTGCGTGCGCCTGTTGCGCAACATCGGCAACGGCGATCGCCTGCCCCTGCCCGAATGGGACGATTGGGGCGGTGATCTGACGCGCGGCTTCAAACTTGCAGTGGTCAGTTTTGTCTGGGCATTGCCGATGATCCTGCTGAGCCTGCCGGTGGCCATCAGCGGCATCTTCATGGGGATTGGCAGCGAAAATGACGCCGGGTTCTTCACCGCAATCGGCGGCATCGGCATGAGCTTTGGCTACTGCCTGTTGCTGCTGTACGGCATCTTCTACGCGCTGGTGACGCCGGGCTTCACCCTGTGGTATGCGCGCACAGACGAGATCAGCGGTGGGCTGCGCTTCACTGAGATCTGGCACTGGACCCGTGAACACCTGAGCAGTGTGATCTCCACGTCATTGCGTATATCGTGGCTTCAATCCTGATCAGCACAGTGGCAAGCATTGCGGTGTCGTGCTCTGCGTGATTGGCCTGATCGTGACGGTTCCCGAACACCGTTGCTGGTTTATCTATACCAGTACCACCTGCTGGGACAACTTGAATACAAAGATCGCACCGGCCAACCCTATGTGCCACCGGTTGCACCAGCGCCCGTAATGCCGGCGCCGGCCGGCGCCCGGACCTGAGCAATCCGGACAGTAAACATAGGCTACAAATTAGAACACGTGCCACTGCGAAGTTTCGCAGTGGCACGTGCGCGTCTTGATTACTGCGCAGCGTTCAGAAGCCGCATGGTTCCGGTGCGGCGACCCTTCCCAGCCTGGCGGCGCGCCGCCAGACGAGGCCTGGCACTCGCTAGAGCAAGGAATAGCGGAGTGATCCAGCGTTGCGCCGGCGATCAGTTCGACGTAGAACTGCTGGATCTGTTCCATGTCTTGGATTCCAGCCACCTGGGCCACAAGAGCAGTGCTATCCGCGCCAAATTTCGTTTCCAGGCCAGACTGATCGCCGACAGGAGACCAAGCCGGATCCCACCTCTTCCCGACCTTCTTCTGTTCCACCTGGTCTTGAACGATCTCCCAAGATGCCGCCACTTACCTGTTCCACCTGGTCACCCTCCTCTTCCGCCTGAAATTGCGCCCACAACAGCGTGTTCACCGGCTTCGGCAACAACAAGAACCAGTCGAGCAAGTTCATGAGTTCGCGCACATTCTGCTCGTCAATGCCCGATCGGCGTAGCGGCGCCAGCGCTACCTGCCCGGCTGCGCGCTTCGGCCGTCCCTGCGTGTCCTGCGCTTGCAGATGCGCCGTACCACCAGGGCGAAGGGGTTGTCGCTCGCCGCCAACTCCGCCCACCAGGCACGCCAGTCATTCAATTTTAGCATAGGATAATGGAACGTGGCGACACACCCCCAGAGCCTCGCTCCCTCAGGTGTCAGGTCGCCAGTTGGGGATCGTCGCCCAGCACCGCCACACTGAAGACGGGTTCGTTGGTGTGTTGTTGGTGATGCGGATAGTAGGCTCCATCCGTTTGTTCTGGAAAGTCCGCGTCCCACTGGCTCTGAACCTCGATGTGCACGAACACCCATGCCTCATGACGCCACCCTTGCGCCGGACCAGCACGAGTTCGTCCACCGGCGCACCTCCCAACCTCGCTGTCATGCAACAGTTTGCGTAATGTCTTTGCCAAAGATGAACTCCTGAGTCCAGTCGATATCGGCGTGGACCTCTGGCAAGAAGAAGGCGATGAAGGCTTCGAAGTAGGTCTCGAGCGCATGCTTCCACGCGCCGTCAAAATCAATCGGAGGCTCGGCCATGATCGCAGCAATCCTTTCTCAGGGGTGCGCACGTGCGCATGGATAATGATGCTTTGATCGTAGCCAGATTCCAGGTCGAATTCAATAGCAAAACCTATGGCAAACCTGAAGTTTAAGCGCAAGTCCAGGGTTCAAGCGCCAGCCCATCAAGCGAAACCCGAATCCGCAGTGCTCATTCCCGTCACGCACCGCCCAAAGAACAGCGCTACCACATCCATTCGGTCCTAAATTCGATGTGTAGTCTCCCCACCATCCTTTGCCGCCACCGCGTGCGACGCACTGGCGACAGGTTAGTGCGGTCCGGTGCGGGGATCTACGCCAGTGCGACGCGCAGTCTGCCATCTGCAAGAACCCCCAAATCCGTTCCGGTCCGAAATCCGTTGTAGTGCTGGCGGGCGGTCAGCCATCCTTCGCAGTCACCCGAATCTGCCGGCGCCAACTGCGGCTACAAGCCGCAGCTACGGTTTGCCTCGTCTCCCCGTTCCCGTCTCCCCACCTCCCCTTCTCCCCCTCTCCCTCTTTCCCTGTCTCCCCGTCTCCTTGTCTCCTTGTCTCCTTGTCTCCTTGTCTCTCTTTGTCTCCTTGTTCTTTGTCTCCTTGTCGCCCAGACGCTGCGGAGACTCGGACTTCACGCAGCCTGCAAAATCATCACCACACCCTCAGAAGTAACAATTTCGCACAGTTTTCGACCAAAATCTACCACTTTGTGATTTCCCCCCTGACAACCGCCGCCGCGGTAGAGTGACACTGTCTTGCTGCACCCCTTTGGGAGCGCAGCAGGAGCGAGGTAACGACGCTGAGTCTCGACAACACCGACCGCAATCATCCGCTCGCTCAAGAGCGATTTGACGCCCTTCACCACCATCGCCGATGCGCTGGGCGTGTCGCCCGCACTTGATCCGCCCCGCGTCCAACGCCTCGTCGACAGGCGGCGCCCTTCAATTTGTCGCTGTGACCACCCCTCAAAACCAGTTTCCACACTATGGCACGTGATCGTGTAAAAGCCGATGGTCAGCACTCTGGAAATTGCCCGGCAGATCGCCGCATTTGAAGAGGTGATTCACCTGCGATCACCGCCGGCACCTCAATTCCTCGTGGAAGTCACTTGCATCGACAACGCCGACCTCCTGCACCCTCCTCACCGACAAACTCCACGGCGTCGAGGGTGTCCGCAGGCCGACCTTTATCTATTTGACGTCAACGAAATCTACACTTGGGACCCGCCGGCCGCGGATGCCGGACAACGCTAAAGAGACACGTGATTCGCAATACGTGATACGCACCAGGAGCTACAACCATGTCTAACTCAACCCACCCCAATGTCAAGACCCGCGCACTGTTCAACAAAGCCAAGCAGTACATCCCCACGGCGTCAATTCAAAACTTCCGCTACTGGGGCGACGAACACACCCCATCATGCGGCGCGGCAGCGCGTCTATGTGTGGGACGCCGACGACAACCGCTTCATCGACTACCGGCTGGGCTTTGGGCCGATCATCCTTGGCCACGCCTATCCGGAAGTCAATCGGCGCGTCACCGACGCTATTCAAAATGGCGTCCTTTGCCGCCACGACGCCGGTGGAGATCGAACTGGCCGAGCGCTTCACCCGGATGACCGGGATGGACAAGGTCCGCCTTTCCAACACAGGCACCGGTCATTAGCTGCGCTGCATTGCCCGCGCCTACACCGGTCGCGAGAAGTTTATCAAGTCCGAAGGCAACTGGCTTCACGGCAACTTTGACCATGTGATGTTCAGCGGCCCGACTGCGCGCGCCGAACTGCTCGGCCCGCGCCAGCACCCACACCGCCTGCGCGCCACCGAAGGGATGCCGGTCGCCATCCGCAACTATATGATTTCGTTGCCCTATAACGACGTCGAGATGTTGGAACGCACAATGGTGGAGCATGGCGAAGAGTTGGCCGCGGTCGTCCTCGAACCCATTATGGGCAACGTCGCTTGCATCCTACCAGACCCACTCTGGCTACAGCGGGTGCGCGAACTCTGTGATGAATTTGGGGTCGTCCTGATCTTTGATGAGGTCAAGACCAGCCGGCTGGCCAACGGCGGCGCGCGCAGTATTTCGGCGTCAAAGGCCGACCTTGGCGGCTACGCTAAGGCCATGGGCAATGGTTTCCCGCGTCTCCGCCGTCGCCGGCCGCGGTGAGATCAGGCGCGTGGTGGAACCGGCCATGTCGCCCACCGCGGCAACGGTTGCGGCACGTCGTGGCCGCCACTGCCGCGGCGGCCACCCTCGAGGATCCGGGCGACGCCTTTCATTCTCGCCAGCATCTTCGAACAGGGCCGGATCCTGATGGATGGGATCGATGCCATCCTCACCCGTGCCGGCGTGCCTCGTGCAATCAGCGGCGTACCGTCAATGTTCAGCGTGCTACTCGGCAAAGATACGCCACCCGTCGACCTATCGCTCTTACTGCGAGTTCGACGCCGGCATCTGGCCTGTCCGGCGCGGCGCTCTCATCGAAAACGGCTACATGGTCGATGACGACCACGCGGAACCCCTGGTTCAAAGTAGCTGCCACGATGCCGCAGTCATCGGGGAAACACTCAACATCGTAAGAAGACGCCGTCAAGGATGTCTTTGGCGCCAGTGCAAAACAAGTCCAATCTGCGCCTGCTGGCATAGACCTCGCACAGGGAAGCCCTGGAACGAAACGTTCCAGGGGGACAGACCTTCACCCAGGCCGTCTACTACCAGCCAAACCGCTCTTCCTGCCAGGGGTCGCCTTCCATGTGGTAGCCGGAACGCTCCCAAAAGCCTGGACGATCCCCGCCAAACTCGAACCCGCGGATCCACTTGGCACTCTTCCAGAATACTCTTCGGTACCAAGACCGCATCCGGATAACCGCCGTGATCCGGTTCCAGCGGCTTCCCGGCATCATACAAATAGGCCAGCATCGTGTCATCGTCATCCAGCACATCCAGCGCCACGTTGGGAATTTAGTAAACCCCCTGCTCGCAAATGCACCTGACATGGGTGGCCTACGGAAGAATCTCAAAATGGGTGATGAACTTCACGCCACGGAATCCCGGTCCAGTTCATATCGAGTTTGCTCCACCGCGTGACACAACGAATGTCGACCGTCTCCGTCTTCTTACCCAGGTTGATCAACTCATCCCAACTGAAGACCCGTTCTGCTTTGACCAGGCCAAAGACACGCAGCGTCCACCCTGGAGATTTGTAGTGTGGCGTAATGCCATAATGCAGGACAGGGAA